>JBQCHG010000088.1:0-4268 GCA_051954935.1 Rhodanobacteraceae bacterium | reverse complement strand
GGCGCGATCGCGCAGGATACGGCGGGCAATCAGTACCAGCTGCTCTCGGCGGTCACCATCGCGTCATCGGGCAGCGTGGTTGGCCAGTTCCAGTGCCTGACCACGGGCCCGATCGCATGCCCGATTGGCGCTCTGACCACGATCTACAAGGCAATCTCAGGCTGGGAATCGGTGACGAATGCCACCGCAGGCGTGCCGGGCGTGGACGAGGAATCGCGCGCGGACTTCGAGCTGCGCCGGCAGAACTCGGTGGGCGTCAACGCGCTGAACTCGATCCAGTCGGTGCTGGCCGCGGTGCTGGCCGCCCCGAACGTGATCGACGCCTACGTCACGGACAACTCCACGAACGCCACGGTCAACACCGGCCCGACGAACTACCCGATCATCGGCAACTCGATCTACGTGGCCGTCGCCGGCGGCGCCGCGGCGGACGTCGCGCAAGCCATCTGGAGCAAGAAGTCGCTGGGCTGCGCCTACAACGGCAGCACGACGTACACCTACACCGATTCCTCGACCGGCGTGTTGCCGTATCCGACCTACACGGTGAAGTGGGTCACGCCGACATCGGTGCCGGTGTATTTCGCGGTCGACATCGTCAACAACGCCAGCGTGCCGGCGAACATCACGCAGTTGGTGCAGGATGCGATCCTCGCGGCCTTCAATGGCCAGGACGGCGGTTCGCGCGCGCGCATCGGCTCGACCTTGTACGCGGGGCGCTACTTCGCCGGCATCGCCGCGATCGGCAACGGCGTCGAGCTGCTGTCGATCGGCATCGGCACTGCGCCGAGCCCCACCGCGACCTCGCTGGCGATGGGCATCGACCAGCTGCCCACCTTGAGCGCCAGCAACATCACGGTGACGCTGTCGTGAAAAACGCAGCCGGCGCCGTCGATGCTTCGGACACCTTCCTTGCGCAGTATGCGACGTCGCCCATCTTGACCAGCTTGATGCAGGCGGCGAACGCCGCGATTGATCCGCAGGCGGATTTCGACGCCTTCATGGCCAACGTCTGGGACGTGTACACAGCCCAAGGCTTCGCGCTTGATATCTGGGGCCGCATCGTCAACATCCCGCGCACGATCAACATTCCGGCGTCGAATGATTTCCTCGGGTTCGATGAGGCGCTTCCGGACGCCGAACCGTTCAACCAGGCACCGTTCTACAACGGCCCGCAGGGCGGCACGCTCTACACCCTGACCGATGACGCCTATCGCGTGCTGATCCTGACCAAGGCGCTCGCGAACATTTCCAGCTTCACCGCGCAGTCCATGAACGCGCTGCTGAACTTCATGTTCAACGGGCAGGGCACGACGCGCGGATCCTGCTACGTGCTCGAAAGCTCGACGCCTATGCAGATTTCCTACGTCTTCAATTTCGCGCTCGAGTCGTGGGAAGCGGCCGTGCTCCAGCAGGCATCGCTGATGCCGCGGCCCGCCGGCGTCGGCGTCACGATCACCGTCAATCCGTAACCCGAACTCTCCAAGCATCTCCGAAGGCCGCCTTGTGCGGCCTTTTTCATTTCCAGAGGCCAGACCATGCAGAAGTCCAACGCACCGACCAAGCTCACCGTGGTGTTCGCCTCGGGCACCGGCGCGGGACCGGTCAACGCCGTGCCGCTGACGCCCGGCGCGACGCCCGGCACCGCCAGCTACCAGACCGGCTTCACGTCCGTGAATATGGAGCCGATCGCCTCGGGTGGCATCCCGCCCTTCGGCGCCGACTTCAATGGCCTGTTCAAGGACGCCACCCTGGCGCGCCAGTGGCAACAGGCCGGCTACGTCTACTCGTTCGATTCAACGTTCGCCGGCAACGCTAACATCGGCGGCTATCCGGCCCAGTCCATGCTGATGATGGGCAGCGGCAACGGCCTCTGGATCAACAAGACCGACAACAACAGCACCAACCCGGATGCTACGGGCGCTTCGGGTTGGATCGGGCTGCCAGCGGTTGGCGCCTACACGATCACCACCACCGGCGGCACCACGACGCCCGATCCTTCCGTTCTGGGTGTCACGACGCTGATCGTGAACGGCGCGCTGACCTCGAATGCGGTCCTGGTGCTTCCGCTCACTGCCGGTTTGCGCTGGATCATCGCCAACAACACCACGGGCGCCTATACGCTGACCGTGCAGGGCGCATCTGGATCCGGCGTTGCGGTATCGCAGGGTTCGGCGCTCACCGTGTTCACGGACGGCACGAACTACTACGCCGCCAGCGCCAACCTTTCCGGCCAATATCTGCCAATCAACGGCACGGCCGTAGCGGCGACGAAGCTGGCCACCGCGCGCGCGTTCTCGATCACGGGGCTGGCCACCGCAACGGCGATCAACTTCGACGGCACCGGCAACGTCACCTTCAACGTGACCGCGCTGAACGTCGCCGGCGCGCTCGGCTACACCCCGGCCAACGATGCGAGTGTGGTGCACATCGCGGGACCGGAAACGATCACGGGTGCAAAGCAATTCAATGCGAACGTCTTAATCCAGGGCGCAGTTTTAAATATCATCCGAACCGCTTCAGACTACAACGCGATCTCGCTCATCAACACATCCGGTGTGCAGCTTCAACTCGATGCAAATGGTAACTCGGAAGGCAATCTTCGCACGACGACAAACCATCAGTTGTCGTTCATGACCAACAACACTTTGGCGCTGACGCTCGACATTTCGCAGAATGCGACGTTCGCGAAAAACGTCACTGTCAACGGCACGGGAACGTTCAGCGGTGCGGTGACGGCAACGGGCGGCTTCCAGGTCTCCGACAGACGCCTCAAGAAAAACATCCGAAAGTTTGCCGCGCGTCCGTTACACCGGCATGTACACCTCGTCGAGTACACGATGATCGACGACGGATACCATGGGATCGGCTCCACTGCACAGAATGCCAAGCGGTATGCACCCGAGCACGTCAATACCTTTGACCGAAACGGCAAGACCTACTACGGCCTGAATTACGCCAGCATGGCCTACGAAGAGGCGATGTGGGCTGGGCAGGAAGTCGATCGGCTCACCAAGCAAGTCGAGAAGTTGGAGCGCGCCCTCGAGCGCGCGAAGATCGAACCGCGCAAAGGCGGCTGGGTTCGTAGCTTGCTGGAGGCCATCTGGTGACTACCAGCTACCGCAATTCCGCAGGGGTTGACACGGACAACCTTTTCGATCCTGACGTCGTGGGTGATGGACTCACGGCGGCGGGATACAAGAAAAGCGACGGCACGCTGTTGAAATACGCCGCCGCCAAATACGGGACGGTCGGCCCAAACACTGGATATCGCTTGTCGAACGGCGCTGACATCGCAACACTCTGGGCTGCCAAGGGCACCGCGAATTATTCGCTGCCGATCAATGGCCAGACGTACTCGGGCAGCGGACATGCCGCATCGGGACTGGTCACGGCAAGTGTCGTGCTGAACATCAACAACACTCAATACGAGTTCGTTGGGGCCGGAACGGGAAGCGCAGGGAACACCTGGCTCTTCAGCATCCCGGCCGGAGTTACGCAGTACGCCTACAAAATAGGTTCCGGCGCAATGAGCGCATGGGCCAACATTCCTTCGTTCGTGACTTTCGTCCTCGTCGATTCCATCAGCGCCAGTTCGAACAACCAAGGCACCAAGACGAACACGCAGAGCCTGACGCTGTATTTCGGGAACGGCGGAACGGCTATCTATTCGGGTGCGTGCACGATGACCGCCACCGCGGATAGCGGAGCCTGACCCCGCACTCTCTCTCGATCCGCTTCCATCTTCACTACATCGAGATCCTCCCTCGGCGTCGCGATCCATCGCCCGAAGTCATCGCGCCAGAACGTGAACCACTGGCGCGACATGAACACGCCGGCGTGGCAGTGGAAGCAGCGGATGCCAACCTGGTCGAGCGTGATGCACGGCTTCCCGCACGCGTCGCAGGCACCAGGTGGCGTGATTTCGACGTAGCGACCCATCTCTGTAGGGTAATCCCTACACTGTCTCGCGGCGTGAGCCGATACCGACGCCACGCGCAAACCGCGACACTGCTCGCGCCCCCGAGTCAGGCGAGCCGACAACAGCGGTCAGGCTGCGGCCGATGACGGGGCAGAATCCGTGTAAATGGCCTCCGGAACCCGCATGGCGCCGTGGGCAAAAGTCGCGTTTCGTGTAAATCGACGCGGCCTATCGTGCTGATTCCACGTGAAACGCCACCCGCCTGTTAATCTGGGGGTCCTTGGTTCGAGTCCAAGTTCGGGCGCCACTTTCAGCCGATCCGTGTAAATCGGCGTGTAAATCAACCGGC
>JBQCHG010000087.1:0-8562 GCA_051954935.1 Rhodanobacteraceae bacterium | reverse complement strand
GCTTGGTGTGACGATGTCGTTTGATTCCAAGATCAGCGATTTGAGGACTAGGCTTGAAGCGGAACTGAAACGCAAAACCGTAACACCTGAAACGTTACAGGTTGAGAAAACTGAAACGGAAACCGTAACGCCTGTAACCGTTACCCGTGACGCAACTGTCATGGCTAAGACAGGGACAGGGACAGGGACAGGGACAGAAAAGGAAAAGCAGGAGCTTGGCGCAGAGCGCCGCGCTCAACCTGCCTTCATCCGGCTTCCGCTGAACGACGGAACCGAATACCCGATCACCGACGATCAAATCCGGGAATTTTCCAGCCTGTACCCGGCGGTCGACGTGAAGCAATCGCTGCGCGACATGCGCGGCTGGTGCATGAGCAACCCTGCCAAACGCAAAACGAAAAACGGCGTGATGCGATTCGTCAACGCGTGGTTGGCGAAGGAGCAGGATCATCCGAAGCCGAATGGCGCCGCGCATCACCCCCAACAAGGATCGTTCGAAGGCGCGTCCCCGGCCGCCATGCGGAGACTCGCATGATCGCCGACACCGAACGCGAGTTGCTGGCGACGCTGATGCAGCGTCCCGGAGATTGCTGGGGAGTGGAACTCTCACCCGAGCACTTCGAATCCGAACAGCATGCCGACGTGTTCAGCCGGATCCGGGAACTCACCGCGGACAGTCAGCCGGCCGATCCGGTGAGCGTCGCGGATTCGTTCGAACGAGATGGCAAGCGCGCACTGGCCACGCTGGTGCTCCGGCTGGCGAGCGAAGCCCAGACCACGGCGCAGCCGATCGTCTTCGCCGACCGCATCCGCATGACCTGGCGATTGCGGCAGACGCGCGGTATCGCTGTGGATCTTGGCAACGCGAAGCAGGACAGCGATGTCGATGCCGTGATCGAGCGATTGCTCGGGCTGCAGGTTACGGAAATCCGACACGAGTGGACCGCGAAGGACGCAGTGAAGCGGACGATGGACGAATTGAGCGCCATCGACGCCGGCACGGCGCCGAGGCCGGTTCCGACCGGCCTGAATGATCTGGACAAGATCATCGGCGGGTTTCATCGCGGCGACCTCATCATCATTGGCGGACGGCCGAGTATGGGCAAGACGTCGCTGGCGCTCGGGATGGCGCGCGCCGCGGCGAAAGCTGGTCATCCGACGGGCCTGATCTCGGGCGAGCAGCCGGTCAACCAGGTATCCGCACGGCTGCTCGCCTTGGGTTCCAGCGTTCCCGCGACACGGTTTCGCACAGGAATGTCGAAACAGGAGTGGGATGCTGTTGGCACGGCGATGACGGGCGCCGCGCGGTTGCCGCTCTGGATTTACGATCGGAGCGCGCCGACGCTCGTGGAATGCGTGCGCGTCGCGCGCCGCTGGAAACACTGCCACGATTTGGCGGCGCTGTACGTCGACTACCTGCAGCGGATCGAAGGGAAGGGCGAGCACAAGTTCGAGCAGGTCGGCGGCGTCGTGAAGGGGTTGAAAAACCTTGCGCGCGATCTGGACATTCCGGTGATCGTGCCGGCACAAGTCTCCCGCCAGGTGGAGCAGCGCAAGCCGCCAATTCCACGCATGGGCGACCTCTCCGATTCCAGCGAAATCGAGAAAGAGGCCGATCAGGTGCTGATGATCTACCGGGACGAGGTCTACAACCCCGACACCCAGAAGAAGGGCATTGCGCGAATCGTCATCGAGAAGAACCGACACGGGCCTACAGGTTACGTCGAGTGCGCATTTGAGGCCGAGACGATGCGGTTCGGCGACCTCTCTCGCATGGATCCGATCTGGGGTGAAGCGGCCGCATGAACGCCCAGCCCGTCAAGCGCAAGAAAGACCGCCGCGCGCTGTATTTGCGCGTGCATCGCGTGATGATCCCGGAAACCGGCGAGCTGGTCGGCGCGTTGCTTCCCGAGTCGATTGTTTCGCAGCGTGAGATGCGCGAGCGGGCGCTGAAGACAGGCGACGTGGTGCGCTGCGAACTGCGCAAGAAACGCAACCCGCGCTATTGGCGGCTGGTGCACGCGCTCGGCGGATTGCTGGCCGATCAAGCGGAAGGCTACGAAGGACTCTCGCAACACAAGGCGCTGAAGAAACTGCAGCGCGACGCGAACGTCGAGTGCGACCAGGAGACGTTCGATATTCCCGATCTCGGCACCGTGACGCGCTCGGCGCCGCGCTCGCTGTCCTTCGATGAGCTGGACGAACAGGCCTTCGATGTCGCGTGGGCGCAGATGGTTGCGCACGCGAGCAAGGCACTGAAGGGCTTGGACGAGGAAACCATCCAGCAGCTTTGCGATTCGGTGGCCGGCGAATGAAACGCACGCCGCTTGTCCGCAAGACTCCGCTTCGCGCGCGCACGCCGATTCGTCGCACACGCGTGGTGGCGCGCAAGCATCCGAAGCGCGGCACGCCGGACGCGGCCGCGATGGATTACATGGGTCGCGTCAAGCAGCTTCCGTGCTTCGTCTGCGGCGCGCCCGGACCGTCGCACGCGCACCACATCCGTACCGGCCAAGGTGGCGCGCAACGCGCCAGCGATTACCTGACGATTCCGTTGTGTTGGGAGCATCACCAAGGCAAGACGGGAATCCACGGCGATCGCAGTGCGTGGCGGCTGCGCAAGCTGGAAGAACTTGACGGCGTAGCAGACACGATTCGCAGGCTCGTGAAATGACCGCGCGGATCTCGCTGCCGTACCCGGTTTCGAGCAACCGCTACTGGCGGCCCGTGAACATCGGCAAGCACATCACCATCGTTCCGACGAAAGAGGCGAAGGCCTACAAGGCGGAAGTCGCATGGCGCGCAAAGGCTGCGGGTGTTCAACCAGTCACGGGACGGGTCGCGCTCACGGTCCGGATGTACCCGCAGCGCCCGCAAGATTGGGCAAAACGTGCGGCAAGAAACCCGGATTCATGGGATGACGACGTGCGTTCGATCGACTTGGACAACGCGTTGAAGGTGTTGCTCGATGCGCTCAAGGGGGTCGCGTTTGACGACGACAAGTGGGTTCGCAGAATCGATGCGGAGCGCTGCGAACCGGACGGCGAAGCGCGCGTCGAGGTCACCGTTACGCCGATCGTGAGCGCACCCATCGCGCCGGCGCTGTTCTAGGATGCGGCGGCATGAGCGTATCCGGTCTCCAGTTGCACTCGTTTCGAGCTGGCTGGGCTCTCATCCAAGGCACGTTTGGCCTGGCGCACCATTTTCGACGGATAGGGATGACCGACGAGTGCGTATCGGCATGCGGATTGCGCGCGCCGGTCCGCGTGATGTGGGGCGTCGGCACGTTTCCAGTGTGCAGAAAATGCCGCAAGAAACGCGCACCACCAGCCGACCGCCGAACATGCGTGGACGGGACGCCGCTGGAATGGATGGCCGAGCGATGAGCATGGACTGCCTCGGCTACGCGTTGGAGATCGAGCGTCGCCGTCCGCTACGCGAGTGGAAGCAGGCGATCGAAGAAGTACCGGCAGAATGTCGCCCAGCGTGCGAAAAGTACCTGCGAGGCATGGCGGAACGAATCAAGGTGATACGGGGGTTGAGGCATGCGCCAAACGACAGTAGTCCGCTGGACAGACGGTGAAATTAAGCGCCTGCGCCGGCATTTGGGCGCAGCCTACGAAGACAAAAAGTACAAGGGCAATCCATGCGCCGCGGTCGCCAAGGTGGCGAAAGATTTTGGAGCCACGGCAGCGGAGGTGCGTGAAGTGATCGCGCGTGCTGATCGAACCAAACAGGCAGAGAGAGGCATGATGGAAACTGCGGCGGCACATCGGCCAAACGAGCCGGATATCTACGCGTTCCAGCGCGGCGGCATCATCCAGCGCCTGGAAACCGGACTGCACCCGCACGCGCCGTGGCGCGACCCGCGCGAGGTTTCGGCCGGCCTGATGTTTCGCGCCGACAACACGCCGTGGTCGCACACCCTCGCCGGCGCCTGCGTCTGGCTGCGCAAGAACCCGGTGGGCATGCACGACGTGAGTAGCGAACTGCTGTGGTGCACGGTCATGCAGGAACGTTGCGATACCGAGGCCGAGCGCGTCGCGATAGCGCTGAAGCATGCATGGATCGACATGCACGAGCCGGTCGCGAAGCAGGCGCGGACCGTGAAAGGCCTGATCGCGATCGAGCAGACCGCGGCGATCCTGGTGGCGCAGTGCGTGACTGGCGTTCGGACCACGGCGAAGATCCCGGTGCACTGGCAGCTCTGGCGCAAGATGCAGGATTCCGGCGAGCGGATGTTGTGGGCGCTGGCGGACCTGGCATCCCGGCGCGCGGTCGCGGCGCTGCGCTGACGAAAAGTAAAGAACGGCGTGGTACTTGACTTTCCCGGGCGATGGGAGAAAAATTCGTCACGTTGAAGAACTGCCACCAAAACCCGCCCAACCGGCGGGTTTTTTGTTGCCTGCGCACAGGGGCCCGACGTTGAGCGATCTCGACATGCAGCGATTCCTGGGGGCTGTGGAGGCCCGCACGACCATGCTCGAGAAGCGTATGGACGTGGTGGAGCGCGACATCAAGGCGCAGCTCGCAACGATCGACGCCAGCATCCAGACGCTGCGCACAGCCATCGATTCATCCCGCGGCGGTTGGCGTGCCATCGGTTGGCTGGTGGGCATCGTTTCCAGCGGGGTCGCGGTTTGGCTGGCGCTGCACCAGAGCGGGGTCTTGCACTGATGCTCGCGCTGGGCGTAGTCCGATGAGCGCTAGGCTCTCGTCGTCTGCCGCTGGTGGCGCGAACGTCATTGCCTTCCTCGACATGCTCGCGACAAGCGAGCTCGGCGCGAATCTGCTGACCCCGGACACCGATGACGGCTATCGCGTCATCGTGGGATCGACACCCATGCGGCCCATCCTTGTCAGCAGCTATGCGTCGCACCCACGAATCGAGGTGCGCACGGCTTTCGGTTGGAGCGATGCAGCGGGGCGGTATCAGGTAATGGCATCGACGCCTGACCGCATTCGCACCGACACATGGGATTGGGCTAGTCACGCTGCCGGCGTGAAGGATTTCTCGCCCGAGTCGCAGGATCGCGTTGCGATCGAACTGGTGAGCCACCGCGGCGCGCTGGACGACATCAAGGCCGGCCGCATCGCCGACGCGCTTGCGAAATGCCGACAGGAGTGGGCATCGCTTCCTGGTGCTGGGTATGGGCAGCGCGAGAACGACCGGGAGCGGCTGGTGGCGATCTACCAAGCTGCGGGGGGCAAGCTCGCATGAAACTCGTTCCGGACTGGAAGAGCGCCTGGCGCTGGACGTCGGTGCACGCCATGACCGCGGCGGTCGCGATCAACGCCGCATGGATGGGCCTGCCGCCGGACCTGCAGACGCACGTCACCGAGCGCGATGCGCACGCTCTGACGATCGTGGTGCTGGCGCTCGGGATCATCGGCCGCCTGCGCGACCAGGCACCGGTCCAGCAGCTCCCGAAGCCGACGGTACCGGATAACCGTCCGAGCGTCTGATACCCATGCGGAAACGCAATCACGAAGCAGAGCGCGTGAGCGCTCTTGCCTACTATTACCAACATCGAGACGAAATCAACACGCGGCGACGAGCGCAACGCCGGGGAAATGCAGATTATCTGGAGTCTGTTAGTACCTATAGAAGACAGTTCCGTCGTGAGCGCCCTGAAGTTGTCAGGGCGCGTGAGCGTGCTAAGCGCATCAAGCGCGCGTCAGATCCAAGCTGGCGTTTGCGGAAACGAATATCCAACAGGGTTAGGCGCTGTCTGCGAGGAGAGTTGAAGCGCTCCAGTATTTCGCAGTCGTTGGAATATACGATTTCTGAACTCCGTAGCCATCTGGAACGGCAGTTTTTGCGCGGCATGAGCTGGGAAAACATGGGCGAGTGGCATATCGACCACATTGTTCCGCTGAGCGCCTTTGATATCACAACAGAAGACAGCGACGGGTTTAAGCGTGCGTGGGCACTTTCGAATCTGAGGCCGCTGTGGGCGGCTGAGAACCTGAAAAAGTCCAGTGCTCGCAATTTCCTGCTGTAGCCCCCGTCGAACGATTTCCACCAACGCGACACCTGAGAGGGTTCCCCATGAAGATCAAATCGTTCGCGATCGCCTTGGCGGTCGCGCTGGTCGTCGGTGCGCTCGGCTTGGCCGGCTGCGCGTCCAACCAAGCCCAGCCGATTTCACCGCAGCAGATCGCCACCATCGCCTGTCCACAGCTCAACCTGGTGCACACCCAGCTCGTCGCACTGAATACCGCGCTGCAGGCGGACCCCAAGACCGCCGATCTCGGCAAGAAGGGCGCGGCGCAGCTTGCGGCCATCGATCCGATCGTACGGGGCGTGTGCAACGGTGCGGCGGCGGCTCCGCAGGTCGACTTCACTAACATCCAGACGCTCGCAAAGACTGCTTTCCCTGCGCTATCGGCCTTGGCCGCAGCGTTACCGCTGACGCCGGCGCAACAGGCCGGGATTCAGGCGGCCATGGCGGTGGCGGAAACCGCGACGGGCGTGGTGGCGGCACTGCAGCAGCAAGCGCCGGCGCCGGCATCGACGGCCAAGTAGCGGCGTGGAACCGGTCGATTACGCCCGTCTGGCGCAGCGCTGCTACACCGATGTCCCGACCCTGGGCGACGCGGGCAGCGCATCACGGATGCACGTGTACGGCGACGTGCACTGCTTCCGTGGGACGGACGACATCATGTCGTGGCTGCACGATGCGGACTGCGCACCGGTGAATGTCTGGGGAATCGGCAGGGTGCATTCCGGATTCTGGGCCGCGCTGTCCGCGATCCTGCCGGCGTGCCTCGCGCTGCCGCGCCCTGCCGCCATCACTGGCCACAGCCTCGGCGCGGCCATGGCGATCCTGTACGCCGGCGTACTGGCGCACCTCGGGCATCCCGTGCCGGTGTTCGCGTTCGAACCGCCGCGGCTCTGCGCCGATGGCGCGCTGGCGCTGCTGCTCCAGTCATGGAGGGTTCCGTTCTACGCGACGCGAAATGGCAATGATGTGGTGACGGAAATCCCGCTCGGCATGACGCTGCCCGGGAAGCTGACAAGCATCGGGACGCCGCGGCTGCCATTCGCGAATGTCTACGATCACAGCATCGGGCGCGTGGTCGAGGCGCTGGCAGCCGAGCAGGTGCCGGCATGAAGAAGTACCAGATCAAACCGCTGGCGTGGGCGATTCGGATCGCGCTTTGGCAAGCGCAGCGCCGTTGACCGTGAACGCGTCTATGTTCTATGTGTACGAGCTGATCGATCCGCGCGACGCTGCGGTGTTCTATGTCGGGAAGGGCAAGGGCGACCGTATGTGGCAGCACGCGCGCGATGCCAGATGCGGGCGCGTATGCAACGAGGCGAAGACGCGCCGCATTCTGGACATCTTGGAAAGCGGGCAAGAACCGATCTGCCGGAAGGTTGCGGAATACGAGCTTGAGGCTGATGCCTTCGAGCACGAGATCGAGCTGATCGCCACGCTTCCGGGCCTGACCAACATTCTCGCCGGCGGTCAAGGCATGGCGCTTGCGCCGGAAGAAGCAGCCCGTCGCGCCGTGGCCCGGCAGCTTCGCATCAAGGCGCGCAAAGCCGCTGCGTCGCAGCAATGGCTGCGCGACTGGCTCGCATGGGTGGACACCTTGGCTGGTGGCGTCACCTTCCCGAACATGCGAAACGGGGACGTGCAGGCTGCTGAATTCGTTCGCGGAGTCCGTGAGTTGCTCGCGGCGTGACCATTATTTAATTGGCGGAAATTGGGAAAAATAATGGGCGAGCGCACCGGAAAACCGAGGGGGCGACCGCGGGGCGCGAAGAACAAGCGCACAGTGGAGCGCGAGAAGCACGTCGAGGAGCTGGCTGAAAAGGCGGCGGACGCGCTGGGTGTGGATGTGTTCGAAGGCAACGCCCATGCGCTGCTCATGCTCACGTACAAGGACAAGAAGCAGCCGCTCGATATTCGCTTGGAAGCTGCACGGGCAGCCATTTCATACGAGACGCCGAAGCTCGCCTCGATCGTCCACAAGGGCGATGCGAAGCAGCCGGTGATCGTCGCGGCGATGAGCGCGAAGACCTTCGAGACGATCGCGCGGAAGGTCGCGAGTGAAGTCTGAATATCGGCGGCCTTCCGATTTCAGCGAGAAGGAGCGGTTCGTCGCCAACCAGCTGGCACGGGAAGACCTGTATTTCTTCTCGCGCTGGATGTTCCTGCAGCGGCGCGGGTTTCCGTGGGCCCGGAATTGGCATCACCGGGAAATCTGCGACGCGCTGATGAAGGTGTATCGCGGGGAAATTCTGCGGCTGATCATCACGATCCCGCCTCGGTATTCGAAGACCGAGCTCGCGATGGTGAACTTCATCTCATGGACGCTCGGGCACGTCCCGGACGCGGAATTCATCTACACGAGCTATTCGGGCCACCTGGCCTCGAATTACTCGGGCGAAACGCGCGACCTGATCACGCACGAAGCCTACGCGGACGTTTTCCCGGACGTGTATCTCGCGAACGACGCCAAGGCGGCATGGCGCACGACGCGGGGCGGCGCGCTGTACGCAGTCGGCACCGGCGGTTCGGTGACCGGCATGGGCGCCGGCAAGTTCCG
>JBQCHG010000086.1:0-32914 GCA_051954935.1 Rhodanobacteraceae bacterium | reverse complement strand
CGTTGATGATCACCTGCTTTTTTGTGATGCGTGCGCAGGTACGATCAGAGAGCTGGTGGCTGAAATAAAGGCTCCGATTCTTGTGACTTGACGTGCCAAGATGCCGCTTTCGCGGCGTGGTAACCGGTTGGAATCATTGAGACTGTTGGGCGGCAACCAATCCCGGTACTGCCCGCCATTAAAAAGCAAATTAGAATTAGCACGATGGTCGCGGGCGCCCCCAAATCGACATGCGGCCAGGACGCTAGACGACAATCCGCTGCATGAGCCGGTGGCCGGATGCCCCCGAAGCTCGGCCTTGGTGCCTCCTTCGGGAGACGCGGGCAATTTTGAAGGTCCTTCCCACCTCCTGCACCAGTTTGTCTACCTTGGCCCCATAGCTGACATGGGCAATAGCTTCGGCACGCCGCCGGTCCGCTGCATTGGCGGTATACGTCCTCTCAGTGATCGTGCCGCGCTCGTGGCCAACGATCTGCTGGCGAAGTGAGAGCTCGACCCCGGCCGCCTCCATTTGGGTCAGGACGGAATTCCGGAAGGAATGGAACACTACACGCTTGTCCGTTATTCCGGCACGTCTAAGCGCGTAGCTAAAACGCTTGCCGATGTAATGACCGCGCTTGTCGTCCTTGCCACCCGTCAGCAAGCCCGGCAGCAGGTAACCATCCTTGCTGGTGTCTGCCAACTGCCGTACTAGCGGTCGAATCACCGGATGTATCGGCACTCTGCGTACGGCAGCGGCGGTTTTTCCTTCCCGTACCTGGAGAACACCGTCATCCACGGAATCCACTTTCAGGTCACACAGATCCTCCCTTCTCGCGCCCGTGTACGCACCAAGGGCGGTTAGCGCCCAAAGCGGGTCGCCTTGGGGCACGTAACGCAGCATGGTGAGAAGCTCGACGTCCGTCCACGGCCGTCGTGCCTGTTCCCCGCCACGCCTCGACTCGCGCAAGAGAGCTCCGGCTCGTGAGAACGGATTTGCATTGACCAGTCCCCTTGCCTCTAGCCAGTCGAAGAATTGACGCACTGTATTGATGGCGAGCCGCTTCGTTTGAACGGCGACTTCGCGCGGCATCACGACTTCATCGACATAGGCTCCCGCACGAGCCTTGGTTACCCGCTTGCATTCAGTATCAGGGTCTATCCAGTCAAGAAATGCCTCAAGGTGCCGCCGCTTGTCATACACCGTCTGCCGCCTTAGCTCAGACGTCTCCATTTGGGACAAGTAGCGCTGTGCCTGATGTCCCAAGGTCAGAGCAGCGTTGCCCGCGATCGTGCGGTGAGCTCTTTGGATTGTCCTGACTTCCTGAGGCGAAAGATTCGGATGGCCTTCCTCATCCCTGCCGCGTTTGCGCGCTTCGGTTTCGAGGTAATCGTCCACCATCACATCGAAACCTGGCTCCAGTTCCTCAAGAACTGCTTCGCCGGCCTCAATTGCAGCGCGCGCGTCTCGGGCCGTTTCCAGTATCCGCTCCGGCGTAATCTCCTGTGGCCCCTCGTGCGCGGCATCAGCGATGTGCTGCTGGAGTTCCGCAATTACCTTGTGGCGGAGGCGGAGCGCCTCGGTTTCATCGCGCGTCCCCAGAGATCGCGTTAGGACTTTGGCCCCAACCGCCGCTTGAAGCTTCCGTGGTACAGACAATTGGACATACCAGCCGCGCTTTCGCCGCTTCAGGTAGGTTGGTGGAGCACTCATTTGGTCCGCATTCTTGAGGATGGTTCTAGTACACCTTTCTAGGTCACCATACCTGCTGGAGCCCCTATTCCACAAGGGCTGCGGCTTTCATGTATGCTTAGGTTCGAGTCCCACCTTCGGCACCACGATCCCGACGACTGGCGGCGCGCCACTCCCGGGCTTGCGGGTTCAGGCTTCCGCCACACCGGTCCTGGCGGCGTTCGGGTCACGTTCGGGCGATTGCGCCCGGCGCGCGCGAAACTCGGAGCCTACTGTCCCTGCGAGCCGGACTGCGACGGGCGTTGCGAGCACTCCACGTATTCTGCTTCCGACAGCTTGCCATCGTGATTGGTGTCGCAACCCGCAAAGCGCTGGCCACTGTCACCGCCCTGCATGAATTCGCTCTGGTCGACGAATCCGTCGTGGTTGGTATCCATGTTCCTGAACGCCATGGCTGCTTGCTGTGGAGTCATGCTCTGACTCAAGCCGCCGCCCGAGTTGCCGAGTTGACCCGCGGGTTTGTTGGCCGTGGTCGTTGCGGGCGCCATCGGCGTGTTTCGCGGAGTTGGTGAATTGACGCTCTGCGCGTAACCGCAGGTCGCAGACACCAGGGCCGCGCCGCTGAAGATCAGTGTAATGAAACGCATGGTTGCTCCTCGTCCGTGGAGAATGCGCCGGAGCCCCTGCTGGAAATACCGGCGGCGTTTCATCCTGCGCGGGCCGCCGTAAAGTTTTCGCCAATGCGGCCGCAGGCATCCGTCACAGGTCGCGAACGACGCGGAATCCCACTCTGCCGCTGCGCGCCGTTGCCGGCGCCGCCTGCCGGAATGCGGAGCGATCCTGGTCAGGCGCGCTGCCCCACGAGCCGCCGCGGATCACGCGTTCGTCGCAACCGGGGTTGACCCAGGCGCTGCCGTCACGCGGTGCGCGCGTGTAGTTGTCGTGCCAGCAGTCTGCAACCCATTCGGATACGTTGCCGTCCATGTCATACAAGCCGAACGGATTGGCCGCGAAACTCATCACCGGCGCCGGACCCCAGTAGCCATCATCGTAATCGCGGAACGCATTCGACCAGCTCCGGTGCGAAGGCGAGCGATCACCGCTGCCGGTCAGGTTCTCGACCGGGGTCTTTGGCGTGCCGTCACCCCACCAGTACGGCGTGGTGGTGCCGCCACGCAGGGCGTATTCGAACTCGGCCTCGCTCGGCAGGCGGTAGTGCTTGCCCGTGTGTTGCGACAGCCATTGCGCGTAGGCCTGCGCGTCGTTCCAGGAAACGTTCACCACCGGATCGTCGTCACGCGCACGCTTGCCTGCGTAATCGTCCTGCCAGTCGGCATTGGATACCGCCTGCATGCGTCCGCTGTTCTCGTCGTATACCGAGGCGCCGCCCAGCTTGTCGGAATCGGGCACGTAGCCGGACGCGCGCACGAACTCGCGGAACTGCGCGACGGTGATTTCGGTGCGTCCCATCGCGAAACCGTGCGCGATGTCCACTTGGTGCTGGGGTTGCTCGGCGCTCGCATGCCCACGCTCGCTCAGGGGCGAACCCATTTCGAATTTGCCCAGCGGCACCACCACCAGGGCCGGCGCAGTGCCGACCAGATCGAGAAAATGATCCGAAACTACCTGGCCCGGGTGGTAGCTCGCATAAGTTCGCGCGTCGTTGATCCGTTGCAGCAGCGCTTCCACGTCGGCGCTGTCGCCCAGCGTGCGCGCCTGCGCGGCCAGCGATTGCGCCAAGGCCAGATTGCCCGCATCGAGCGCGGAACGCGCCTGCGCCAGCAGACTCAGCGAGCGCTGCCCCCGCATCGCGTAGATGCGCGCACGCGTATCGGCTAGCGCCGCCGAAGACGGCAGGATCGCGGCGGCATCTTCCAGCGCCGCGTCGGCCTTGGCGTCCTGGTTCTGCGCCGCGGCGGTAAGCGCGCGATCCAGCGCCGCGCGCTGCACCTGCTCCAGTCCCTGTCGCGCCACCGCGTTTTCCGGATCCAGCTCCAGCACCTTGCGATAGATCGCCAGAGCGTTGTCCTCGCCGGGCCCTTCCATGTGACCCGCCTGCATGAGTGCCGCGGCCTGCTCGACCAGCGGCCGCACCTGGTCGGCGGCAGTGATGCGCAAGGCCAGGCTGCGCGCGTCGCCGGAAGCGTCCGGCAGCCGCTTCAAGGCGGCAAGGTCGTTGCGCGCGGATTCCAGATCGTTGGCCGCCAGCGCCTGCAGCGCGTCGGCGAACAGCCGCGCGTGCAGATTGGAGAGCGCGGCGCGCACGTGCGCATCCTTGGGGTCCATCGCCGCCGCCTGCAGCACCAGCGTGACTGCGCTGTCCTCGCCGGCGCCGCTGAGATTGCCTTGCGCGGCGGCGCGGTCCGCCTCGATCAGGATCGCGCTGATCGCCGCATTGCCGCCGCGCTGGGCCAGCGCGCTGCCCCGCGCGCGCGCCGCAATCACCGCGGAGGGCGCCAGCGAAATCGGCGGGCCTGCCTGCAGTTCGGATTCTGCAGGCATCAGCACGTGATGCGTCGGCCCCTGCGCGGCGATGTTCTGCTGCGCGGCGGCCGGCGCACGCGTGGCGCTCTCGGGCACGTTCAATGCCTGCGGAAAGAATCGGTACACCAGCGCGAACAGCAACAGGGCCACGCCGATTGCGCCGCCGATCGCATGCTGGCGAGTGAAGGTCTGCGGAGCTGCCATCAGGCCGGAGAATTTACTGTTATTGTGGCCGGTCCACCATAGCAAAGCCGCCCGGAACGGCAACCTCGGTCAGCGGCCAATCAGGAGTTTATGGAAGTCCATCACCCCTCCGCCGGAATCCGCGCATGAGCGCCGCCTGGATTGCGGACGCGACCGCCTTCTCGGCGTACCTGGGCCCGCTCGCGCAAGGCGGCGTAATCGGCCTGGACACCGAGTTCATGCGCCGCGACACCTTCTACGCGAAGCTGGCGCTCATCCAGGTCGCCGCCGATGGCCGTTGCGCGCTGGTGGATCCGCTGGCGTTCGATTGCGCGGAAGGCGTTCGGCGACTGGTGGAACGTCGCACCTGCGTGATGCACAGCGCCAGCGAGGACATGGATGCGCTCGCGCCGTTGCTCAATGGTGAACCTCTGCAACTGTTCGACACGCAGATCGCCGCGGCGATGTGCGGGCTGGGCTTCGGGCTGAGCTATCAGCGTCTGGTCGCGTTGCTGCTGGAAACCGACATCCCCAAGGACGAAACCCGCTCGGACTGGCTGCGCCGGCCGCTGAGCGCGGCGCAACTGGATTACGCCGAACAGGACGTGGTGCACCTGCACGAGCTGCACGCGCTGCTGCATGCCCAACTGCGCGAGCGCGGCCGGCTGGAATGGCACGCGCAGGACTGCGCGCGGCTGGCAAGACGCGTGCGCCGCGACCAGGGCGACCCGCAGCCGCAACGCGCGTTCCGTAACGGGGCCACGTGGCCGCGCGCGAAGCAGGCACTGCTGCGGCGCATCCTGCTGTGGCGGGAACGCAGTGCGCGTTCGCTCGACAAGCCGCGCTCGTGGCTGCTGGACGATCCGGCCCTGCTGTCGCTGGCACAGCAGCCACCTGGTTCGTCCAACGAATTGTTCGAGCGCACCCGCGGCCTGCGCGCGCTGCGCTCCGCACCCCGCGCGGAATTGTTCGCGCTGTTAAGCGAGCCGGTCGCCGACGCCGAGATCGGGGAAACCGCGCCGATCCCGCCCGCTCCCTTCGGCGAAGCGAAAGCCGCGGTCACGGCTATGAAGCTCGCCGCCGACGCGATTGCGCTGGAACTGGACCTGCCGGCCGGGTTGCTTTGCCCGCGCCGCGCCCTGGAGGAATACGTCGTCACGCGTTCCTGGCCTGAGGCGCTCGCCGGCTGGCGCCGCGAAGTGCTGGAGCCGACGCTGGCGCCGAAGCTGCCGGAGTAGAACTAACCCAGGAGCCTGCGTGCAGGCGACCACGTGACTCCCGGCCATGGATGGCACCTGCCCGCTTGGCGCGCGCGCCCTCTCCCGCTACCATATGCGGTTCCCGCCGGCCGCATCACCGGTCTCGGGCGCGCCAATAAATCGTGGGGCGGTAGCTCAGCTGGGAGAGCGTCGCGTTCGCAATGCGAAGGTCGGGAGTTCGATCCTCCTCCGCTCCACCACCGATTCGAAACAGGAAACCGCGCGCAGGCGCGGTTTTTTGTTGCACCACGCGCGCTGGACATCGCGCGGATTACGTTGGTCGAAGCGAGCCCGATGTGTCGGGCTCGCACGCTCATCCGGTGATCCGAACCGCGCCGCCATCCCGACCCATGTCCTCCGAACGCGACAAGATGCTGGCGGGCGAACCCTACGACCCGTTCGATCCAGAACTCGTCGGGCGCCGCGCCCATGCCCGCGACCTGTGCCAGGCACTCAATGCCTCGAGCGCATCGGACGAAGCTTCGCGGCAAGACATCCTTCGCCACCTGTTCGGCGCCGGCGGCGAAACCGTACGCGTGCAGCCGCCGTTCTTCTGCGACTACGGCGAGAACATCCGCCTCGGCGAGAACGTGTTCTTCAATTTCAATTGCGTCGTCCTCGACGTATGCGAAATCAGCATCGGCGACTTCAGCCTGTTCGGCCCGGCGGTGCAGATCTACACGCCGCTGCATCCGCTGGATGCCGCCGCGCGCAGGGAAAAGGAATGCGGCAAGCCCGTCCGCATCGGCGCCGAGGTCTGGGTCGGCGGCGGCGCGATCATCCTGCCTGGAGTCACGATCGGCGCGCGCGCGGTGATCGGAGCCGGCAGCGTCGTGACCCGCGACATCCCTCCGGATGTATTCGCTGCCGGGAATCCATGCCGGGTGATTCGCGAGATCGCGGGTTCAAGCAATACGTGAGTTGCGGGACATTGGAACGGGTGCGGGGATGGCCAGGGGAATCACGCGATCTGCAGATGTGGCCGGATTAGGTTGCAGGATCAGGGCGTTGGATTCGCGCAATCAATGACTTTGCATAGCCCGAACCAACGTCAGATCGCCCCCCGTAATTTCCCGCCTTCTGGGCGGATAAGGGCGGGAGAAGCGCAGCGTATCCCGTTGCAAGCGCGACAGGGTGGGTAACGCGGCGGAAGCCGCCCGCCGCATGGCCGAGCGATGCCCCTTGTCCGTTCCGCGCAAAGTCACCGCAAAAGCTGCGCCACCGCCGGATCGAGGCTTGCCATGAACGCCTCCACCTGCGTCGTGTAATCGGAAGGTTCGCCGAGCGTTTCGTTGATCTGCTCGTGGCTGAGGTCTTCCGGCAGCACGCGGGCCTGCGTGCCGTAGCCGCGCGCCTTGTCTACGAACGCCTGCGCCTGCGGGCAGGACTCTTGCCGGCGCGAGGAGCACACGGCCAGGAACGGCGCAATCTTCGAATGCAGTTGCACGATCGGTGAAGCCGAATCCCAGAATGAGGGATCGTTGCCGAAAGCCCGATCGTAAAGCGGGAAGTGCTTGCCGCGCATGATCGTCGCGACGTTGAACGCCGCACTGTCCAGCGCGACGGTGCCGAGCCACGGCTGCGCGCCGAGCGAAGTCGCCAGCGAAGGTTCGGCACTGATCAGCGAGACGAGGTGCGCGCCTGCCGAGTGGCCCATCAGCACGAACCTGTGCGGATCCCCGCCCCACTCCGCGGCGTGCTGCTGCGCAAAGACAATCGCCTGCGCCACGCTGCGCGCCTGCTGCACCGGATTGGCTTGCGGCAACATCGGGTAATCCACCGAGACCAGCACGAACCCGCGAGGCACCCAGCGCGAAAGCTTGTTCTGCACCACGTTGGCCATGGCCTTGTCGCCGCGCCGCCAGCCGCCACCGTGCACCATCAGGATCACCGGTGCGTCGTGCGCCTGCGCGGGCGTATAGACGTCCAGGCGCTGCAGCGGATCGTTGCCATAGACGATGTCGCGCTGCGCGCGCACGTTGGGCGGCAGGGTGACATCGGTGCTGGCGCGCTGCGACACGCCGCCGCGCCGCTGCATGAATCGATCGCGCAATGAACCGGCAGTGGCGCTGCCAAGGACGAACAAGGCGCAAGCCAGGCTCATCGTGACCATCATCCGCGTGCGGTTCATCGTGGGCTCCGTGCAGTCTGTGGTGGCGCGCAGTGTCGCGCGATCGAACGCGGAAGTGTCCTCGCCGGTTGCGTGCCGGTCAGCATCCATTCGGGAATCGGGGCCCGCCGGCATCCGCCGACCTCCGCATCAGCGCAAGCCCAGGAAACCCGCGAGCAGGGCGACGCCCAGGGCCATCCACGCCACGTAGTCGGTCACCAGCCCGCTGTGCAGGAACTGCAGCGCATCGAACGGCAGCCGTTCCGCGCGTCCCGCATGGCGGGCGATGCGGCCGGTCGGGCGCTCGCGCATCAGCGCACCGGCCAGGATCGCCAGTGTCAGGCCCAGCGCGAAGAAGGAACCGAGGGTCAAATGGTCGGACGCGATCGCAATCGGCGCCTGTCCATTCGGTTGAAGCAGCAGCGCCGCCGCGTGGCCCACGAATGGCGCCAGGCGATCCACTGGCAGCACGGCGATGCCGATCATCAGCGCGCAGGGAAACAGCATCAGCCACAGTGGACGGTCCGGCTGCTCGCGGCCGCGTTCGGTCGGCGCCGTGACTTCCACGCCCGGCGTGCCGCTCCAGCCTGTGAAGATGCGACAGGCCGCGCGCAGTACCGCCGCACCGGTGAGCGAGGCCGCGAAGACCAGCACGAACATGATCGCCACCGAATGCGCGCTCTCGTGGATCAGGTCGCTGGCCGCGTAAAGCGATCCGGCCGGCAATCCGCCCAGCAACAATCCTGCGACGGCCATCACCACGCCGACGGGCCAGAGCGTGCGCCCTTCGCGATAGAGCGCGAGTTCATCCACCGAATCGCGTCGCGCCATCAGGATGCCGGTGATCATGAACAGCGCGCCTTTCACCAGGCCATGGCCGATGAGATAAAGCAGCAGGCCGGTCGTGCCGGTGGCGCTCACCGCGGCGACGGCGGTGAGCATGATGCCAAGGTGCGAAATGGTGGAGAACGCGAGCAGGCGCTTCAAATGTCGTTGCGCCCAGGCCATCAGTCCGCCGGTCAGCGCGGTGGCGATCCCGAGCGCGAACAATCCTTCGTGCACCAGCGCCATCACCTGTGCGTCCGCGGCGAACACCTGCGTCGTGAGTTTCAATATCCCGAAGAGGCCCAAGCCCACCATGATCCCGGAGAAGATCACCGATACCGGCGTCGGCGCCACCGCGTGCGCATCCGCCAGCCACATGTGGAACGGCACGATCGCCGCCTTGGTCAGCAGCGCCGTCGCGACCAGCACGAAGCCGCCGGCGATCACCGGATCGGGCGCAATGCGTGCGATCGCCTTCGCCATGGCCAGGAAGTCCAGGGTGCCGGTGCGCGCGTACAGCAGGCCGACGCCGGCGAGCATCAGGAAGCTCGCCAGCGCGTTGGTGACGGTGAAATTGAGCGCGCCTTCCAGTGCGCTGCTGCCAAGCGGATACGCCGTCAGTGCGAACGCGGCAATGCTCATCAGTTCAAACCACACGAACAGATTGAACAGGTCGCGGGTGAGGCAGAAGCCGATCATCGCCGCCATGAACAGCAGCATCAGCACGTGGAAATGCGCGTGGATCTTGTCGAAGTAGCCCCACGCGAAAATGAAGCTCAAGGCGAACAGCAGCGCACAGAACGCGGCGAGCACGGCGCTCATCGGATCGGCGGAGAACCCGATCCCGAGCACCACGCCAGGGCGCCCGGACACCGCGGGCGTCCAGCCGCCGAACCAATGCACGACCGGGCCGTGCAGCGCCTGCACCGCGAGCCACCCGCACAGCGCGACCAGAATCAGGGACGCAAGCACCGATGCGGCATCCGCAACGCGCGGCGGCAGCCAATGCGCGACCGCAAGCAGCAGCGCGGCCAGGCCGAGCGGCAGCAACACTGCGAGCGGCAATAGCTGGACCGGATTCACTTCTGCTGGCGAAACGGCCGGAGATGCTGCGGATCCAGCGTGCCCCGGCGCTTCTGAACCTGCAGCGCGATCGCCAGCAGCAATGCCGTCACCGTGGCGCCGACGACGATGTCGGTCAGCACCAGCGCCTGCACCACCGGATCCACGGCCGGCGTGCCGGGCGGATGGTCGTAGAAGATCGGCGGTCCCGCATGCCAGCGGAAGCCGATGCCGAGCAACAGGACGTAGGTCGCCGACTGGCACACCGACAGGCAGCCGATCAGGTGCACGTAATGGCGCGAGGTCACGATGCCGTACACGCCGATGCCGAACAGCCACGCGGCGACGCACCAGGCGAGAATGCTCATTCGCCCTCCTCGTCCGGCACCGGGTCCTCCTCCGGCGCGCGCGTTTCCTCCATGAATTCGAGCAGCAGCATGCCGAAGCCGCCGATCACCGCGAACGCCACGGCGTAGTTCACCGCGACCATCAATCCGCCGGAGAACAGATCCTTCCAGGCACCCAGCGGCAGCACGTTCTGCAACGCGGCGTAACCGCCGATCAGCGGCAAGGCCGCGGCCAGCGCGTAGGCCAGCGCGCCCGAGCCTTCCAGCACATCCAGCACCGGTCCGCGCACGATGCGTCGCCAGGCCCGATAGCCTTCGCCCAGATACAGCAGCATGAAACTGGAGGCGACGATCACGCCGCCCTGGAAACCGCCGCCGGGCGTCACCGTGCCGTGCAGCACCATGTAGATGCCGAACAGGAACAGGGTGGTCGCCGTGAACCTGCACAGCAGCACGGTGGCGTCGCTGCGCGGCGCCTGCTTGCGGCCGGGCACGCCGCCGGCGTGCTCGCCCATGCCCTCGCCGCGATGCCCGCGCAGCAGCATCACCGTACCGGTGACCGCGGCCAGCAACATGCTTTCTTCGCCCAGCGTGTCGATGCCGCGGATGTCGAAGTTCACCGCAGCCACCATGTTGGAAACGTTGCGCAGGTGTGGGGCGAGCGCGTTGACCGCCATACCGTATTGCGAGAGCGGATGGCCGAATGCCGGCATCGCCAGGATCAGGCTGGCCGCTGCCGGCGTCAGCACCACCGACGCGATCGCCAGCAGCAGGATGCGTGCGGGCGTGTTCATCGCCGTGCCTTGTTCATCGCGGCCGCCGCCAGCGTCACCAGGAACAGCAGCGGCGTCACCACCGTGCCGATCGCGATTTCCGAAAGCGCCACGTCCGGCGCCTGCAACGCGAAGAACAGCAGCGACAACACCAGCCCATTGGCGCACAACGCGTATACCTGCCGGCGCGGATCGCGCGACAGCACCACGAGCAGCCCCGCCAGCGCAGCCAGACCCAGCAGCGCGCCGACGACCCAGCTCACCGCCGCTCTCCCTCGCGCAGGTGCAGTGCACGCGAAGTCGCATGGCTCAGCAGCGCGCCCACGCTCGCGATCACGACGAAGATGAAAATGCATTTGAACGTACGCCCGCTCAGGCCATCGTGCAGCACGGCGGCGATCGTGATCGCGGCACCGGCGGCGAGGTTCACGAAGGTGATCGCGTGCAGGCGCTCGAACTGTGTGCGCAGGCGCAGGAACGCGAGCGCCCCGACCCACGCCATCAGCACGGCGAGTGCGAGCAGCGCGTCGATCGCGAAGTTCACAGCCAGCGCTCCTGGAACAGCACCAGCAGCAGCGTGCCCGGCAGGCTGAGCAGCGCCAGCGTCAACGCAAGGTCCATGGATGATGGCTGGTCGAAAGCGAAGTCCAGCACGACCAGCAGCAGCACCGAAACCGAGGTGGCGAACTGGATCGCGACCAGCCGCCGCGCGACCGCACCACGACCGGCGCACACCACGCCTGCGACAAGCGCAGGCAGCAGCGCCAGGGCCGCAATCAGCCATGCGCTCATGTCAGCCACCGTGCATCGCGCGCGCGTGGCGGCAGGATCGTGTGGAGAAGCGCTCCCTCGTGCCGCGGCCGCGCACGCACCACGAAGCTGTCGGGCGCCAGCGAAGCGGCGAGCACCGCGTTGGCGCGACGCGTGCGATCACGAGGGTCGTTTTCGGCGCCACGCAGAAAGCGCGCGATGCCCTCGCGGCCCGGCGAGCCGCCGACCACGGCAACGCGCGCCAACGCGCCGAACACGCGCAGCGTGGCGGGCGCGGCCGCGCCGATCACCTTCAACCACACGAGTGCATCCAGCCGCGACAACGCGAAGCGCCGCGGCGCGCAACGCCGGATCAGGAACGTCCAGAGCACGGCGCCGGCGGCCAATACCGCCGCAGTCTCGAATTCATGGACACTGAACTTGCCCGCGAACAGCAGGTAACCCGCGAAGGCAAGGCACCATGCAACGATTGCCGCGAGCATAAGCTTCCCTGCCCTCCGCGCCGCTTCCATGCGACGCAATGACTATAGCACCCGTGTGGAATGCATCCCTTCAGATCTCGCTGCGTACTTGCGCATGGCTGATCAACGCGAAGATCAGGCTGCCGCCCACGATGTTGCCGGCCAGCGTCGGTCCCACGAACTGGCCCAGTGCCTGCAACCAAGTGATCTGGTTGCGGAACGCGAGGAAGAATACCTCGCCCGCCGAACCGACCACGTGCACCAGGCCGGCCAGCGCGATCAGCCAGGTGAGCCCGATGATGATCCACAGCCGCGCGGCATCCACGGCCGCCATCAGCCACACCATCATCGCGATCAGCCAGCCGCCCAGGATTGCCTTCACGAACATCGCCGGCACCGAATAACTCATGGTGGTGTCGCCCATCTGGACGAAGGCTTGATCCATCGGCGCACTGAACAATGGGAGATACGCGACGCCGCAGGCGAACGCGACGATGCCAATCAGGTTGCACAGCAACACGATGCCCCACAACCGCAGCACGCGCGCAAAGGTATCCAGGCTGGGCGCGCTCATCAGCGGCAACACCGCGGTAAGCGTGTTCTCGGTGAACAGTTGCTGGCGCGCCAGGATCACGATCACGAAGCCGGCGCTGTAGCCCGCATCAGCGATGAAATGGCCGATCGGCGAATCGGGCAGATGCGCGCGCAACGCGCCGCTGGCGACCATCGAGAAGCCCATGGACAGGCCGGCGGCGAAACCCGACCACGCCAGCGAGGACGCGTTGCGATCCAGTTCCTCCTCGCCGATCTTGCCGACCACCTCGTGCAGCACCGCCGCTCGCGGCGGCTTGCGGTGCTCGACTTCGCTGCGTTCGGCGTCGTTGAGATTGGCGGCGCGTTCGGGATGCGGTGCGGACAAGTTCCCGACCCTGATTCTCGATCCCGGCAAATCCTTGCCGGGATGAAGGCTATCCGGTTGGTCCGCCCAGCACGGGAAGGATCGCCCCGGAGATATAGCTTGAACACACCGGCGCCGCGAGGAACACGTAAGCCGGCGCGACTTCCTCAGGTTGCGCGGGGCGGCCCATCGCGCTTTTGCTGCCGAACTCCTTGACCTTTTCGGGCGGCTGGTCGGCGGGATTCAACGGCGTCCACACCGGACCCGGCGCCACCGCGTTCACGCGGATGCCCTTGTCGACGAGATTGGCGGCCAGCGATTTGGTGAAGGCGTGGATGCCGCCCTTGGTCATCGAGTAATCCAGCAGGTGCGGATTGCCGAACAAACCCGTTTCCGAACCGGTATTGATGATGCTGTCGCCTTCGCGCAGGTGCGGCAACGCAGCCTTGGCCATGTGGAAATAGCCGTAGAGATTGGTGTGCAGCGTCTCGTCGAAGTGTTCCTCGGAAATGTCCTCCAGCTTTTCGGCGTGGCTCTGGAATGCGGCGTTGTTGACGAGGATCGAGAGCTTGCCGAACTCGTCCACCACCTGCTCCACCGCCGATTCGCAGAACGCCGGATCGGTGACGTCGCCCTTGATCAACATGCAGCGACGGCCTTCGTCCTCGACCGCGGACTTGGTCTCCTGGGCATCTTCGTCCGAGCTGAGATAAACCACGGCGACGTCCGCGCCTTCGCGCGCGAACAGCACCGCGACCGCTCGGCCGACGCCGGAATCCGCACCGGTGATCAGCGCGGTCATGTCGGCGAGCTTGCCGCTGCCCTCGTAATCGGGTGCGAGATATTCCGGACGCGGTTGCAGTTCGCGCTCCACCCCGGGTTTCTGCTGATGCTGCTCCGGCAGCGGATTGCGCGGATACTCGCGGCGGCTGGTTTTCGCGTTCTTGCGCGGTTTGCTCGAACCAGCGGCCTTGCGTGCGCTGCGCCGGCGGTCGGCGCGATCGGTTTCGGACTGGATCTTGCGCTGTCTGGCCAGCGTTGCCTTGGCTTGCCTGCTCATTGGATTTTCCTCGCCGGCGCGTGCGGGATGATCGCAGTGTAGTCGGCGGCCGTCGCGATGAAGTCAATGCGAGTGGCCGCATCGACGCGCCTGAAATCATTTGCCCCAGGTGACGAACATGATGACGGCGGCCGCGGCCATCACCCCGGTCGCGAGCCAACCCAGTGCCTTCAGCCAACCCGACAAGACGAATTCACCCATCGCGCGCGGATTTCCGCCGAGCAGCATGATCGCGACCAGGATCGGTACGGCGGCCACGCCATTGATCACCGCGCTCCAGTACAACGCCCTGATCGGATCGATGGAAGTGAAGTTCAGTCCCATGCCGATCAGGATGGCGATGACCAGCACCGCGTAAAACAACTTCGCGTTGCGCGGTTTGCGCGCCAGCCCGCACGGCTTGCCGAAGGCATCGGCCGTGCCGTAGGCGGCGGATCCGGCCAGAACCGGCACCGCAAGCAGGCCGGTGCCGACGATGCCCGCAGCGAACAGCGCGAAGGCGAACGGGCCGGCCAGCGGCCGCAACGCTTCCGCGGCTTGGGCCGAGGAGGCGATGTCGGTCTTGCCGTGCGCGTGCAGCACCACGGCTGCCGTGAGGATGATGGAGAACGCCACCACCTCGGAAAACACCATGCCGGAAATCGTGTCGATCCGGATCCGTTGCAGCGCATCCGCGCCTTGCGATGGAGTGCGCTTGAGCGGCTCACGGTCGTTGTCGGGTTCGCGCAGTTCCTCCACTTCCTGCGCGGCCTGCCAGAAAAACAGGTAAGGGCTGATCGTCGTGCCCAGCACTGCCACGATCGCCACCGCGTATTTGGCGCTCACCGTCACGTGCGGCATGAACACGCCTTTCCCCACGTCGAGCCACGGCACCTTGAGCGCGAACAGGGTCGCCACATAGGCAAACAGGCTGAGGGTCAATGTCTTCAGGAACGGCGAGTACCACGAGAACGGCACGTAGACCTGCAGCAACAGCGACAGCACCGCGAACCCCGCGGTATAGGCCAGCGCCGGGCCGCCGATCAGCAATTTCAGCGCGGCGCCCATCGCGCCGATGTCCGCGCCGAGGTTGATGATGTTTGCGACCACCAGTCCCGCGACCAGCGTGTAGGCAAGCCAGTGCGCGTAATACTTGCGGATGTTCGCGCCCACGCCGGCGCCGGTCACGCGACCTATCCGTGCGCTGATTTCCTGCACCGCGATCATCAGCGGCAACGCAACCAGCACGCTCCACAGCGTGCCGTAACCGTAGGCGGCACCGACTTGCGAATAGGTCGCTATGCCGCTCGGATCGTCATCGGCGGCGCCGGTGATCAGGCCCGCGCTCAATTTGCGCCAGAACGGCGGCCTGACCCGTGCCTTGCCTCGTCTGGCGCCTGGGCGCGGAGTCGCATCACTCATGCGGCAGTGTTCCGGATACACGAAGGACCGGCTTACGCGCGGTTCGCCGGCAATGGATGTTGGTTTTCATTCCCTTTTGCAGAGAGTGATGCTGCCGTTGGCCTCGAGGATCGCCTGCCCTATCTGCTCCGTCTTCATATTGTTCTTGCGCAACACCCCCTCGAAGGTGCCGAAGGGTACGTTGCATCTCTTCAGTACGTCGTGGAATACCACTCCGTCACGCGCGATCAGCACCGGCTTGCCGTCGAACAGTTGCTCGAACCGTCTGTAACGTGCGGCCAGGAATACGCTGATGAAATCCAGAAACAGCAAGACGGAGACCACCAGCAGCCCGCCCAGCACCGACTTGTCGTTGCCCAGCAATGCGGTGCGTACCGCACTGCCGAGCACGATCACCACGATCAGGTCGAAGATGCTCAATTCTCCGACGGTACGCTTGCCGGAAATCCGCAACAGGACCAGCAGTGCCACGTAGACGATTGCCGCACGGCATACCAACTCCCATGCCGGCACGCCCAGGGTGAACATCTCATGCATGACGGGCCTCCCCGGAAATCACGCGCACAGATTCGAGTACGTCGATCGCCCAATCGCGCCGCTAGCCTCGCGAGCGCGAACCCTTGCGGACACCTGCACGCCTGCCGCCGGCTCTCCTCGCGCCGACTTTGAGTGCCCCGCGCTTGACCATCGCGCCGGATTGGCGCGCAGCGCTCGCGCGTTTGCGCGACGAGCCTGACCGCTTCGAGGCCGACTTGCGGCCAGACGGGGATTTGCGCGCCGAGGACTTGCTGGCGGAAGAAGACTTCCTGCCCGTGCGGCTCTTGCTGCCCGCGCTGCTCTTGCGGCCACTTCCCTTGCGTGCGGAGGATTTGCCCGCGTGCTTGCCGCCGGTTTTCTTCGCGCTCTTGCGGCCCGGTGACTTCTTCGCGGCGGCGCGCTTGCGGGTGTCGGCGGATTTCCTGCCACCCTTGTCCTGCTTGTTGACGGTGCGCCAGGCGCGCTCCTCGGCTTCGCCTTTCGAGACGCCACGCCGTTCGTAACTTTCCTCGATGTGCCCGGCCTTGCGTTTCTGCTTGGCGGTATAGCTGGACTTGTCGCCGCGTGGCATGACTGAACCCTCCTTGGCAGTGGATTGGACGCGGGCCAATCATTGTGTGCGTGCCGTTGAGGACATGTGATGAAAATGCGTCTGGGGCATGCTTCGCATTACAATCGTGTCGGGGCCCCGTAGCTCAGTTGGATAGAGCGTCCCCCTCCTAAGGGGAAGGTCGCACGTTCGAATCGTGTCGGGGCCGCTCTTCCTGTTTGAAATCAAAAAGAGCTGACGCTTGAGGTTCTGCGGTTTTCGTATGCGATGCGTTGAGGGCTGGCCGCCCCGTTCCCGCAGACGTGGTCGCACGTTCGAAGCGTGTCGGGGCCGCTCTTCTTTTCCAGATCAAAAGCCCGGGACCGAGGTTCTGCGGATTTCGCAGGCGGTGCGTTGAGGGCTGGCCATCACCTTCCCGCAGACGTGGTCGCACGTTCGGCGTGTCGGGGCCGCTTTCTTCCCGGGCTGGTAGAATCTCCCGATTTGTCGCGCCGCGCGCTTTTGCGCGTGGCCCATCAGGAGACCCCATGTCCAACGCCATCCTGCAAGCCCTCGGATTGGGCGAAAGCCATTCCGGCACGTATCTCGGCCACGGCGAGTGGTCGAAGACCGCCGATGCCGGCACGATCGAGTCGCTCAATCCCGCCAGCAACGAAGTATTGGCGAAGGTGAATGCATCCAGTGCGCGGGACTACGAGACCATCGTCCAGCGTGCGCAGGTCGCGTTCGAAACCTGGCGCAACACGCCGGCGCCCCGTCGCGGCGAGGCTGTGCGCCTGTGCGCGGAAGCGCTGCGTGCGCACAAGGATGCATTGGGTTCGCTGGTCGCCCTGGAAATGGGCAAGATCAAGCCCGAAGGCGACGGCGAAGTGCAGGAGATGATCGACATCGCCGACTTCGCGGTCGGCCTGTCGCGCCAGTTGTACGGCCTCTCGATGCACTCGGAGCGCCCCGGCCATCGCATGTACGAGCAATGGCACCCGCTGGGTCTGGTCGGCATCATCAGCGCATTCAACTTCCCGGTCGCGGTGTGGAGCTGGAACGCCTTCATCGCCGCGGTGTGCGGCAACATCTCGATCTGGAAGCCCTCGCCGAAGACGCCGTTGTCGGCGATCGCCTCCATGCAGATCTGCAACGAAGCGCTGAAGCGCGGCGGCTTCCCGGACATCTTCTTCCTGTTCAACGATGCGGGCACGGAACTCTCGAAGAAATTCGTGGACGACCACCGCATCGCGCTGGTGAGCTTCACCGGTTCCACCGCGGTGGGCCGCGAGGTCGGCGCGCGCGTGGCGCAACGGATGGGCCGCCCGTTGCTGGAGCTGGGGGGCAACAACGCCATCATCGTGGACCAGAGCGCGGACCTGAAGCTGGCGATTCCGGCGATCGTGTTCGGCGCGGTCGGCACCGCCGGCCAGCGCTGCACCACCACGCGGCGCCTGTTCGTGCATCAATCCATCTTCGATGACGTGCTCGGAAAGTTGCGCAATGCGTATGCGCAGGTCGAAAAGAAGATCGGCGACCCGACCAGGCCGGAGACGCTGATGGGTCCGCTGATCGACGCGGCCGCGGTGCAGCGCTTCAAGGATGCGGTCGAGAAGGCGAAGGCCGCGGGTGGCAAGGTCGAAGCCGGCGGCGCGACTCTCGACGGCAAAGGCAATTTCGTGCAGCCGACCATCATCAGCGGCGTGCGCAACGACAATTCGGTGGTGCAGACCGAAACCTTCGCGCCGATCCTGTACGTGATGCCGTTCGATACGCTGGACGAGGCGATCGCGATGCAGAACGCGGTGCCGCAGGGCCTGTCCTCGGCGATCTTCACCAACAGCGTGAAATCCTCCGAGCGCTTCCTCGCCGCGGCGGGTTCCGATTGCGGCATCGCCAACGTCAATATCGGAACGTCGGGTGCCGAGATCGGCGGCGCGTTCGGGGGCGAAAAGGAAACCGGCGGCGGCCGCGAATCCGGTTCCGACGCGTGGAAGGTCTACATGCGCCGGCAGACCAACACGATCAACTGGTCGGATGCTTTGCCGCTCGCACAGGGCATCAAATTCGATCTTTGAGTGGCTGCAAAGCTACTGCGCTCGGCCAGATTCAATCACCATGTCGCGCGCCGGCGGTGCTCGGAATCCTCATGTACTGACGTGTACACTCCGGTTCCTGCGCTCCGGCGACGCGCAATCTGCCTTCGCTCGTAACGCTTTGCAGGCCACTCACCCACCATGAGTGCTCGCGCGATGACGACGCCCTTCGACTTCACCGGATACCGCATCGCCATCGCCGGCGGCAGCCGCGGGATCGGGCGTACGATCGCCCTGGAGTTTCTCGAAGCCGGCGCCCGGGTTTCTGTCTGCGCGCGCGGGCAGGATGGTCTGGATCAGTTGCGCAAGGATGCCGGCGCGTTCGCCGATCGGCTGCACACGCAATGCTGCGATCTCGCGAACGCCGACGAGATCGAAAACTGGATCGCCGGCGCAGCCAAGGTCACGGGTGGCATCGATGTGCTGGTCAACAACGCCACCGGCTATGGCTTCGAGGAAACCGACGCGGCGTGGCTCGCCAACTTCAATATCGACCTGATGGCCGCGGTGCGCGCCTCGCGTGTCGCGCTGCCGCACCTCAGGCAATCGCCGCACGCGAGCATCCTGCACACCAGCTCCATCGCGGCCTTTCACCCGCGCCGCAGCGGCCCGCCCTATGCCGCGATGAAGGCCGCGCTCAGCCACTACACCACCTCGCAAGCGCTGGAGCTGGCCGAACACCGCATCCGCGTCAACGCCATCGCGCCGGGCTCGATCGAATTCGCAGGCGGCGTGTGGGATCGCATCCGGCAAGAGGATCCGACGCGCCATGCCGCGGTGCTCGCTAGCATCCCGTTCGGACGTTACGGCACGCCGGAGGACGTGGCGCAAGCCGCCCTCTTCCTTGCTTCGCCTTGCGCACGCTGGATCACCGGCCAGACACTGTGCGTGGATGGTGGCCAGGGCCTCAATGGATAGCCATGTACGACCTGATCCGCCCGCTGCTGTTTTCGCTGGAGGCCGAAACCGCGCATCGCTTGACCCTGTACGGCCTGGACGTGGCACAGCGCAGCAACCTGATGCGCCTCGCGGCGCCATCACCGCCGGAAAACTTTCCGGTGCACGCGTTCGGGATCGAGTTCCCGAATCCGGTCGGGCTGGCCGCGGGGCTGGACAAGAACGGCGAGCACCTGGATGCGCTTGGCGCTCTGGGCTTCGGCTTCATCGAGATCGGCACGGTCACGCCTAAGCCGCAGACGGGCAACCCGCGCCCGCGAATGTTCCGGCTGCCTCGGCACGAGGCGATCATCAACCGGCTCGGCTTCAACAACGAAGGCGTGGACGCGCTGCTGCGCAACGTGCAGGGCGCGAAATGGCGCGGCGTGCTCGGCATCAACATCGGCAAGAACGCCGCCACACCGAACGAGCGCGCGGTGGACGACTATCTTTACTGCCTCGAACGCGTCTATCCCCTGGCGACCTACGTGACCGTCAACATCTCCTCGCCGAATACGAAGGGCTTGCGCGAGTTGCAGGGCGCGGACGAATTGCCGCGCCTGCTCGGCACCCTGCGCGAGAGACAGGAGCAACTCGCCACGCAGCACGGGGCGCGCAAGCCGCTGCTGCTGAAAATCGCCCCGGACCTGGACGATGCGCAGATGGACGCGATCGCGCGCGCGGTGCTGGATGCCGGCGTGGACGGATTGATCTGCACCAATACCACGGTCGACCGCTCCGCGATCACGGGCGAGCCACTGGCGAACGAACCCGGCGGGCTGTCCGGCAAACCGCTGTTCGAGCTTTCCACAGAAGTACTGCGCGGCATGGCGCGACGATTCGGCGGCAGGATTCCGCTGGTCGGTGTCGGTGGCATTTTTACCGGCGACGACGCGGCCGGGAAATTGGACGCGGGCGCAACATTGGTACAGATCTACACCGGCATGGTCTACCGCGGGCCGCAGCTAATCACCGAGTGCACGGAAGCAATACGCCGACGCGGCAGCGGCCATGGCGATTGATTCCACGCCGGTGGATCTCGGCGGCTACGCGCTCCGCGAGGACGCCAGTTTGCGCGCCCGCAACACGCTGCGCGTGGACGCGCGTGCCGCGCTGCTGGCGGAAGTACGCGACACGAACGCACTGGCGAAGCTGCTCGACTGGCCGACCGTACGCGGCATGCGGACGCTGGTCCTCGGCGAGGGCAGCAACGTGTTGTTCGCGGGCGATTTCGACGGTCTGATTGTCACGCTCAGGACCAGCGGCATCGAAATCGTGGGTGAAGACGAGTGCTGCGCACGCGTGCGCGTCGCCGCGGGCGAACACTGGAACGACGTGGTGCGCTGGTCGCTCGCGCGCGGACTGTGCGGGCTGGAAAACCTCAGCCTGATACCGGGCACCGCCGGCGCTGCACCGGTGCAGAACATCGGCGCGTATGGCGTGGAGCTGGAGGCATTCGTGCACGCGGTCGAGGCATTCGATCTGCGCGAACACCGCGCCGAGGGTTTCGACAAAGCCGGTTGCGGTTTTGCGTATCGCGATTCGCGCTTCAAGCGGGAACCGGATCGCTGGTTCATCACTGCGCTGGAGCTCGACCTGCCTAAGCATCGCGAACCGGTGCTGGACTACGCCGGTGTGCGCGAGGAGCTCGCCGCGATGCGCGTGCATGGCACACCTGCTTCCGTTCAGGTGGCCGAAGCCGTGGTGCGGCTGCGCACGCGCAAGTTGCCCGATCCGGCGCTGATCCCGAATGCCGGCAGCTTTTTCAAGAATCCGGTGCTGCCACGCGCGCAAGCGGATGCACTGAAACGCGAGCACCCTGCCCTGCCGCTTTGGCCGGTGGACGACTCGCATGCCAAACTGTCCGCGGCATGGCTGATCGAAGCGGCCAAGTTCAAGGGCGCGCGCGAGGGTGATGCCGGCATTTCCGATCGCCACGCGCTGGTGCTGGTCAACCACGGCAACGCAAGCGGTGCGCAACTATGGGCGCTGGCGCAGCGCGTGCGTGCAGGCGTTCGCGAACGGTTCGGGGTTGAGCTGGAACCGGAACCGCGCGTGATTGGCGCTCCAACCTGAATCCGGCCCGGACCGGAACGACAAGGGAAAGTCCGATGAACTTCCGTTTGCTCAAGCTGGCTCTCATTTCACTGCTCACGCTTTCGCCGCTTGCACTCGCCAAGCCGGACGCAGCGACCGCGACTCCCGATGTCACGCGCGCCACGCTGGACAACGGCCTGCGCGTGGTGATCGTGCGTGACACGCTCAGCGCCATGGTGACCACGCAGATCACCTATCTCGCCGGCGGCTACGAAACGCCGAAAGGATTTCCCGGCACGGCGCACGCGCTGGAGCACATGATGTTCCGCGACGCGAAGGGCCTGACGGGCGCGCAGTTGAACGAGATGACCGGCAAGATGGGCGGCGACAACAACGCCTTCACCACCGCGGATGCAACGCAATATTACTTCGTGGCGCCGGCGCAGTACCTGGATATCCTGCTGCACATCGAGGCAACGCGCATGCGCGGCGCGCTGTTGACCGCCAAGGACTGGCAACTCGAGAAAGGCGCGATCGAACAGGAAGTCTCGCGCGACATTTCCGATCCGGGTTTCCTCGCCTTCGAAAAGGCCGAAGCCGCGTTGTACGGCGGCACCGGTTATGAATTCGATCCGCTCGGCACGCGGCCCACGTTCGACAAGACCACGGCCAACGTGCTGCACGGTTTCTACGACAACTGGTACGTGCCCAACAACGCGATCTTCGTGGTCGTCGGCGACGTGGACCCGCAAGCGACCCTCGCCAAGGTGAGGGATTTGTTCGGCAAGATTCCCAGCCACGACACGCCGGAGTCCACGCCGGTGGTGCTGCAACCGGTCAAACCGCAAACGATCCGCAGCAGTACGCCGCAGGGCACCGGCACCGTGCAATTCCTTTATCGCATGCCGGGCATGCGTACCGACGACTATGCCGCGGTGCAGATCCTGATGGACGTGCTCAACAATCCGCGCAGCGGATTGTCCGAACTCGCCGCGCAAGGCAAGGTGCTGAGCGCTGATGCGCAATTGCAGCCGTTCACGCGCGGCGGCATCGGCGCGCTGGAGGTCGGCTTCCCGAAGGGCGGCGACGCGAAGCAGGCGCAAGCTCATTTGCAGGACGTGGTGGACGCGCTGCTCAAGAACGGAGTCTCGCCGGAACTGGTGGACGCTGCCAAGCGCCAGGAAGCCGCGCAGGCGGAGTTCGAGAAGAACAGCGCTGTGACGCTGGCCAGCGCGTGGTCGGAGGCGCTGGCCTGGCAAGGCCTGGATTCTCCGGAACAGGCACAGGCGCAGCTGCAGAAGGTCACCGTCGCCGACGTCAACCGCGTCGCGCGCGAATTCATCAAGCCGGATGCACGCATCACCGTGGTGCTGACGCCCAGTGAAACCGGCGAGCGTCCTCCGGAAAGTTCCGGCTTCGGCGGCAGCGAGAAATTCGCCGGCAACGACAAGCTGGACGTGCCATTGCCGGAATGGGCCGCGCAGTCGCTCGGCAAGCTCGAAATGCCGCACTGGACCCTCGATCCGGTCCGCATGAAGCTCGCCAACGGCATCACCCTGGTCGTACAGCCGGAGACGATCAGCAAGACCGTCACCGTGGTCGGCCATATCGACCATGACGATCACATGCAGGAGCCGAAGGGTCAGGACGGCGTGGGCCGCGTGCTCGACTCGCTGTTCGATTACGGGACCGCGACGCTCGATCGCAATGCATTCCACAAGCAACTGGATGCGATCGCGGCCAACGAATCCGGCGGCGCGGATTTCGCTCTGGCCGTCCCCAGCGGCGATTTCGATCGTGGCATGCAATTGCTGGCCGACAACGAACTGCATCCGGCGCTGCCGCCGGAAGCTTTCGCGGTGCAGCAGCAAATCCTCGCACGCACGCTGGCGGGCGAACTGCAATCGCCACAGTACAAGATGTTCCGCGCGCTGAAGGTCGGCCTGCTTCCGGCGGGCGATCCGGGCCTGCGCCAGGCCACGCCGGAGAGCGTCGACAAGCTGACGCTGCAGAACGCAAAGGATTACTTCGCGCAGGCCTATCGTCCGGACATGACCACGATGGTGGTGGTCGGCAACGTCACGCCGGCCCAGGCGAAAGCCACGGTCGAGAAATATTTCGGCGCGTGGAAGGCAATCGGGCCGAAGCCGGACGTGGTCCCGAAACCGGTGCCGCTGAACCCGCCAGGCTATACCGTGGTGCCCAACCCGTTCGCCTCCCAGGACCAGGTGTTGATCGGGCAGACGCTCGATGTGAATTTGCACAATCCGGACCGTTACGCACTCATGCTCGGCAATGACGTGCTCGGCGGCAACGGCTTTGCGTCACGGTTGATGGTGGACGTGCGCGTCAAGCACGGCTATGCCTATGGCGCCGGTTCCGGCATGCAGATCGACCGCTCGCGCTCGGTGTTCTACGTGCAGTACGGCAGCGACCCGGACAAGGTGGGGCCGGTGGACCAACTGGTACGCAACAACATCCTCGCGATGCAGACCATGCCGGTCACCACGATGGAACTCGACAATGCACGCCAGTACGAGATCCGCTCGATCCCGGTGGACGTGTCCAGCGTCAACAAGATCGCGCGCGCGCTGCTGACCTGGAGCTACAAGGGCGAGCCGCTTAACCAACCGATGGTCGCGGCGGAGCATTACCTGCGCCTCACCGCGCGGCAGGTGCAGGACGCGTTCGGGAAATACCTGCACCCGAAGAACCTGGTGCAGGTGGTGCAGGGGCCGGCGCCGGCCAAACATTAGTCGCGGCACAGGTCGCCTGCGCGCAGGCTCCTGCGAAAGCCGGCTTGTAGAGCCTGCGCGCAGGCGATCGCGTCAGCGGCGCGCCTTCGACAGAAGCCGCAGCAGTTCCATGTACAGCCACACCAGCGTGACCAGCAGCGCGAACGCGCAATACCACTCCATGTAGCGCGGCGCACCTTGCGCCGTGCCGCGTTCGACGAGATCGAAATCAAGCACGAAATTGAGCGCGGCCAGACACACTACCAGTACGCTGAAGCCGATCCCCAGCACCCCGCCGCCGTTGATGAAGGGAATGCTGAAATGCGTGAACGCGCTCAGGCCCCATTCGACGACATACAGGAGCGCAATGCCGCCGGTCGCAGCGACCACGCCCATCCGGAACTTGTCCGTGACCTTGATGATGCCGCTGCGATAAAGACCCAGCATTACCGCCAGCACGCCCACCGAAGCCAGCACTGCCTGCAGCACGATGCCGGGATAACGCAATTCGAAAATCGCCGAAATCCCGCCGAGCGCGGTGCCTTCTGCAAGCGCGTACAGCGGCGCGGTCAGCGGCGACCAGCGCGGCTTGAACGTCGTAGCCAGCGCCAGCACCAGTCCGACGATCAGGCCACCCCAAAGGAATGGCGACGTCGCGGCCAGCGCGGCCTGGATGCCCTGATCAAAGGCGATCGCGCGGAAGTGTTGCCAGGTCCAGCCGCCGGTGATGAGCACGAGCGCAAGCAACAGCGCGGTGCGCGCGATCGTGCCATTGAGCGTCATCCGCTCGCCGGTCGCGGCGAGGTTCTGGAAGGTCTTGTCCCGCAGGACGGGATTGTTCGAGCGCAGGGCCATGGGATCCTCGCGTGGGCGGAATGCACCGGGATGTCCGGCGGATAGCCGCAACTCTAGCGGACACCGATCAGCACTGCCAAACCGCGAAGCGCGCCCGCGCCGCGCTCAGGCGGTCTGTGCGGCCGGTGCGGCCCGCCGCGAGGGCGGGCGGATATCGGGCAGGAACGCCGCCAGCAATCCCAGCAGCGGAAGGAAGGCGCAGACGTCGTAGACGAACGCGATGCCGTAATGGTCGGCGATCACGCCGAGCACGGCTGCACCGATGCCGCCCATTCCGAACGAGAATCCGTAAAACAGGCCCGACATCACGCCGATGCGGTGCGGCACCATGTCCTGCGCGTAGACGATGATCGCCGGAAAGGCCGACGCGATGCCGATGCCGATCACCACGCTCAGCGCCGTGGTCCATGCGAGCCCGACGTGCGGCAGCAGCAGCGTGAAAGGCGCCACGCCCAGGATCGAAACCCAGATCACGGTCTTGCGGCCGATGCGATCGCCGATTGGCCCGCCGATCATGCTGCCCACGGCCACCGCGGCAAGGAACACGAACAGGTGGATCGTCGCATCCCGCGCGGTCAGGCCGAAACGGTGGATCAGGTAGAACTCGTAATAGCTGGTGATGCTGGCGAGGTAGAAATATTTGGAAAAGAGCAGCACCAGCAGCACGCCGATGGTGCGGACGACCAGCGGCTTGGGATAGCGCGGGCCGTCGGCAACGGTCCTGTGCCGGCGCTCATTGAGATGTGCGTGATACCAGCGGCCGACCTGCAACAGCACCACCATCGCGAGCAATGCGATCAGCGTGGCCCAGCCGACGCTGCCACGACCGTAACGCAAGACCACCCACCCCGCGAGCAGTGGCCCGAGCGCCGACCCGGTGTTGCCACCGATCATGAAGACCGATTGCGCGAGCCCGAAGCGGCCACCGGAAGCCAGTCGCGCCACGCGCGAAGATTCGGGGTGGAACACCGAGGACCCGCAGCCGACCAGCGCCACCGCGACCAGCAGGATGGAGTAGGACGGCGCGACAGACAGCAAGGCCAGGCCGCCGAGCGTGAAACACATGCCGACCGGAAGCGAATACGGCATCGGCCGTTTGTCGGTGACCATGCCGACCACCGGCTGCAACAGCGATGCGGTCAACTGGAAGGTCAGCGTGATCACGCCGATCTGGAAAAAGCTGAGGTGGAAGTCGCCCTTGAGCAGCGGATAGATCGCCACGATCAGCGACTGCATCATGTCATTGAGCAGATGCGAGAAGCTGATCGCGCCCAGCACGCTGAAGTGCGTGCGGTCCTCGTGATGCGATGCTTCGAGAACCGTCGAAGGATTTTCGTTCACTTCATCGCTTCCGCCGCCGCGACCACGTCGCCCTCGCCAGGCAATACCAGCAACGCGGCGCCGGCCAATGGCGTGTAGGTGTCGGCACCGACCACGCGTTTCAACGGCGTGTTGCCGTGCCCCGCCTCCACGATCGCGGTGATGATGCCCTCACCCACCCCGGCGCTGCGTCGGCCCTCGTCCAGCACGATGATGCGTTTGGCCGATTTCGCCTGCTCGGCGATGAACTTCTCGTTCAACGGCACCAGCCAGCGCAGGTCCACCACGCGGACCTGCCACTTCAGTCTCTTCTCGATCTCGCGTGCGGCGCGCAGCGCCATCGGCACGCCGTTGCCGAAAGTGAAGAGTGCAAGATCCTTGGCATCCTCGTTGTAGACGCGGCCTTCGCCGAGCGGCATCGCCTCGTCCGGCGGCGGATAGGCGAACTGCCACGCGCCATCGCCGGCCTCGTACAGGTCCTTGGTCATGTACAGCGCGATCGGTTCCAGGAACGCGCATACGCGCCCGTCCACCTTGCACAGCGCCGCCATGGTGCGCAGCATCGCCGCGGCATCGTCGCCGCGCGATGGACACCCGACGATCAGGCCGGGAATATCGCGCAGAGCCGCGATCGAGTTGTCGTTGTGGAAGTGCCCGCCAAAGCCCTTCTGGTAGCCCAGCGAGGCGATGCGCATCAGGATCGGATTGCGGTACTGGTCGTTGGAGAAGAACTGCAGCGAGCACGCCTCGCCGCGGATCTGGTCGCAGGCATTGTGGAAATATGCGAGGTACTGGATCTCGGGAATGGGCAACATGCCGATGTTGGCGTAGCCCTGTGCGAGGCCGAGGATGATCGTCTCGTCCAGCAGCGTGTTGAACACGCGCGCGCCCTTGAACGCCTTGTGCAGCCCTTTCGTGACCGTGTAGACGCCACCTTTCTGCGCCACGTCCTCGCCGAACAGCAGCGATTCCGGATACTTCGCCATCAGGTCGTGCAGCGCCTGGTTGATCTGGATCGCCAGGTGCCGGGCGGGAAGTTTCTCAGGCAGCTTGTCTTCGCCACCGAATACCGCCACGCGTTTCTCCGCGAAATCGGCGCGCTGCGCCTCCGCCTTCACCTTCTTCGGCGTGTACGGGGCCAACGGCTTCACCACTTCGGCGAGCGTCTTGAGGCGCGGGCGGCGATCGGCTTCCTCCGCCGCCGCGAAGCATTTCTTCCGGACGGCCTCGTATTGCCCGAGCAACGACTCGCGGGAATACAACCCGGATTCGAGCGCGATCGCCGCCGAGCGCAGCAGCGGATCGGTCGCTTCCAGCGCGACCAGTTCCTCGATGGAGCGCCACTCGATTTCGAAATCGGTGCCGGCGTGGCCCATCACCCGCATGGTCTTCAGGTGCAGGAAGGTCGGCCGGCGCGTGCTACGGCAATGCTCCACCGCGCGCGCGACCTGCGCGTAGCCTTCGGCGAGATCCAGGCCGTCGGCGAAGAAGTAGTCGAGATCCTTGCGGTCGCGGAAGTTGTTCGCGACCCAGCCGTTCGGGGTCTTCACCGAAATGCCGATGCCGTTGTCCTCGCACACGAACAGCACCGGCGCCGGCAATTTCTGGTACGCCGTCCATGCTGCGGCGTTGAATGCGGTCTGCGCGGTGGCGTGGTTGCTCGACGCATCTCCGAACGAGCAGATCACGATGGAGTCCTGAGGCACCGGCAACTCGTGTCCGATGCGGCGTGCCTGTTCGATCGCCACCGCCGTGCCGAACGCCTTCGGCAGGTGCGAAGCGATCGTCGAGGTCTGTGGCAATACCCACAGCGGCTTGGAACCCCACACCTTGTGGCGACCGCCGGAAGCCGGATCTTCCTTGCTTGCCGCGAACGACAGCGCCGAATCCATCACGGGGTCCATCCCTTCCAGCTTACGGAAGCGCTCGGCCATGAACGCGCCGGAACGATAGTGCAGGAACGCCGGATCGGTGTGGCGCGTCAGCCGCGCCACCATCGCATTGCCCTCGTGGCCGGACGAACCGATGGTGTAGAACACCTTGTTCTGCACGCGCAGTACGCGCGCCATCAGATCGAGATGGCGCGAAACCAGCTGCGACTCGAACAGTTCGCGGAAATCGCGGGCAGTGCATGCGCTGGCCGGCAGCACCGGTTCCTCGTCACGCGGACGCGCATGCGATTCGCCGCGCCATTCGCCGACGAACTCGACGAAGTTCCGGTCGACGATCTCGGCGCGGTTGAAACCCTTGTGGCGGGCGGGGATGGTTTGTGCGGTGGTCATGACGGGATAAGAATCCAAAGGCATCCTGCCGTCGTCCCGGCCACGGAGCTCTTGGCCATGGATGGCGGCTCTTGACCGGGATCCAGCGCCACGGACGGCAAGGTCACTGGATTCCGGCTTTCGCCGGAATGGCGAACGGGAAAATTCCGGAATTCGACAGAGCTCCGATCAGGTCAGGCCATTGCAAACTTCGCGGCGACTTCCGCACTTACCGCCGGCATGGGCACGAAGCGCGGCGTCGCGCGCACGCGCTCCAGCCAGCGCGAGACCTGCGGAAAGCGAGACAAATCGAAACCACCGTCCGCCGCACAATGCGTGTAGGCGAACAGCGCTATGTCGGCGATGCCGTATTGCGCTCCGCTGAACCATTCGTTCGAGGAGAGATGTTTTTCCATCACGGCCAATGCCGCATTGCCGCGCTCGAGGCACTTCGGCAATTCCGCACGGCGTGGTGAATCGGCATCCATCCAGCCGCGGATGAAACGCGCCACCGCGATGTAGGGTTCGTGGCTGTACTGCTCGAAGAACATCCAGCTCAACGTCTGCGCGCGCTGCCAGGCGTCGCCGCCAAAGTATTCGGTGCCTTCCGCCAGCCAGCACAGGATCGCGTTGGATTCGGTCAGGATGCGGCCATCTTCCAGCTCGATCACCGGAACCTTGCCGTTGGGATTCCTGGCCAGGAATTCCTTCGTGTGCGTCTGCCCGCGCGTGTTATCGGTTTCAACCCAGCGGTACTGGCGGCCGAGCTGCTCGCAAAGCAGCCGCAGCTTGTGGCAGTTGCCGGAAACCGAATTGCCGTAGATCGTGGGCTTCATGCGCTATCCCTGCGCGTGAAAGCGGCCACGGAGCTCTTGGCCACGGAGCTCTTGGCCATGGATGGCAGCTCTGGCGGCTTTGACCACCCTTTCAAACAAGAGCCACTTGTCATTTTTGTGTCCTCAGGCTTTTCCGCGCGATCCACTCTTCGCGCGTCTGGCCCCACATTTCGATCGGATCCTTGTCGTGCGGTGCGGGCATCCGCGCCGGACCGTGCTTGCGCGAGCCGAGCCGCATCGCGACTGCTTGCGACGCGGTATTGGCCGGCGCGATGCAATGGATGATTTCCGACCAGCCGAGGTTTTCAAACGCCCAATCGGTCGCCGCGACCGCCGCCTCCAGCGCATAGCCGTGGCCCCAAGCGTGCCGCGCCAGCGTCCAGCCGATCTCCGTACCGGGCCAGTCAACCGGATGCAGCGGGCCCACGCGCCCGATCCATTCGCCGCTGTTCTTCTCGATCACGGAAAAACAGTAGAACCCCTGGACATGCCACGCACCCACAGCCGCCAGAAATTGCTTCCACGCGGTGAAGCGCGATTGCACGCCGCCCAGATGCAGCATCACTTCGGGATCGGTCGCCAGCTCCGCCCAGGCCTCGAAGTCTTCCGCACGCGGCGGGCGCAGAACCAGCCGCGCGGTTTCCAGCACGGGTCCAACGGCGACGGCTTCGGCAATGCTGGCGCTCATACGCGGCGATTACTTCTTGCCGGGCTTGGCCGCCGGCTGCGGGGGACGGTAGGTGCAACTCGGCTCGACCTGCGCGATATCGGGAATGTTCGGGCTGGTGCAGACGAATCCGAGCGCGTTCCCACCTTTCTGGTCTTTCATCACCTGCGGCGAGAGCTGAATCAGGCCGTGATTCGTGCCCGTGACGGGTGCGAGATAGATATTGATCGCCCCGCCATTGCCAACCACGATGCCGCTGATCTCGGTCGTCGTCATCGTGCTGGGCGCACCCAGGTGCGCCTCCGCATTGGTGGATGGTGGTTTGCCGGTGGTATTGATCGCGTTCACGACCGACATCTTGCTGGTCGCCACCAGCAAAGAATCCAGCGCCAGGTGCACCGCATTCTCATTGATAGCCGCGAATGCGCCGCCGCTTGCGAGCAGCGCGGATGCGGCGAGCACCGTCTTGATGATTTTCATCTCGTTTCTCCCAGGGATCCGCTCGCGATTTTGCCGGACGCGCTTGAATCGCACCCGACTAGAACGCGTTGATGCCCGTCAATTCGCGCCCAACCACGAGCTGATGGACCGTCTCGGTGCCCTCGTACGTGATCACCGATTCGAGGTTCAGCGCGTGGCGGATAGCCGAATGCTCGGTAGTGATACCGGCACCGCCGAGGATGTCGCGGCACTCGCGCGCGATGTCCAGCGCCATGCGCACGTTGTTCCACTTGGCCAGCGAAACCTGGGTAGGCTGCATGGCCCCCTTGTCCTTCAGGCGCCCGAGCTGCAGCGAGAGCAGTTGCGCCGTGGTGATGCGCCGGGCCATGTCGGCCATCTTCAACTGGATCGCCTGGTTGGCGGCCAGCGGACGACCGAACAGGATGCGCTCCCCGGTGTAGTCGAGCACTTCCTTCAGGCAGGCCTGCGCCGCGCCGATCGGGCCCCAGGTAATGCCGTAGCGAGCCTGGGTCAGGCAGCCCAGCGGACCCTTGAGGCCCTTGACGTTGGGGAGTCGATTGGCGTCGGGCACGCGCACGTTGTCGAAGAACAGCGCAGAGGTGACCGAGGCGCGCAGGCTCATCTTCTTGTGCACTTCCTGCGCGGCGAAGCCCTTTGAGTCGGTCGGCACGATGAAGCCCTGGATGCCGTCCTCGGTCTGCGCCCAGACGATCGCGATATGGGCCAGGTTGCCGTTGGTGATCCACATCTTGGCGCCGTTGAGGACCCAGTCGCCGCCTTCCTTCTTAGCGTTCGTCTTCATGTTGGCCGGGTCGGAGCCGCCATGCGGCTCGGTCAGGCCGAAGCAGCCGATGATCTCGCCCGCCGCCATCTTCGGCAGGTAGTGCATCTTCTGCTCTTCGGTGCCGTAGGCGTAGATCGGGTACATGCACAGCGAGCTCTGCACCGAGGCGAAGCTGCGCAGGCCGGAATCGCCGCGCTCCAGCTCCTGACAGATCAGGCCGTAGCTGACACCGTTCATGCCGGCGCAGCCGTACTGCTCCGGAATGGTCGCGCCGAGCAGGCCCAGCGAGGCGATCTCCGGGATCAGTTCCTTCGGGAAGCGGCCCTGGTCGAAGCAGTCGCCGATGATCGGCAGCACCTTCTCGTCGACGAAGCGGCCCACTGCATCCTGCACCATGCGCTCCTCGTCGGTGAGCAGCGAACGAACGTCGTACAGGTCGAGCGGGTCAAGACGGGCAGCCATGCAGCCTCCAGCGGGTCGAATGATCCGGCCATTCTAGCCTGCACCGCCGGCTTCCGGCGATGACGCGCCGCCGCATGACGGCACGTCGCAGGCGCTGAGAAAGCCCCCGGTTCCACTGCACGGCACGGCTTGGCAAGCCGCCCAACAGGTGGAATGATTTACACCATGACACTCACCCCCCGCCAGGCCGAAATCCTCGCCATCCTGCACCGCCACGTGGCCGCCGAAGGCATGCCGCCGACGCTGCAGGAAATCGCCGCGGTGGTCGGCATCGAACACGTCAACGCGGTGGCCAAGCACCTGCGTGCACTGGAATCCAAGGGGCATATCGCACTGCTGCCGAACCGGGCCCGCGGCATCCGCCTGCTGGATGCGCCAGCGCCTGCACCGGCCGACGACCTGCTCGCCCTGCCCCTGCTCGGTCGCGTCGCCGCCGGCCAGCCGATCGACTCGGGTGCCGAGGCCGAGCGCGTGCTGCGGCTGGACCCGGCCCTGTTCCGGCTGCGCCCGGACTACCTGCTGCGCGTGCAGGGCGACTCGATGCGCGACGACGGCATCCTCGACGGCGACCTGATCGGGGTGCACGCCACGCCCGAGGCCCGGCACGGCCAGACCGTGGTGGCCCGTGTCGGCGACGGCTTCACGGTGAAGCGGCTGCATCGCAAGGGGCGCCAGCTGTACCTGCTGCCGCGCAACGCCGACTACACCGCGATCATCCCCGACCCGCGCGAAGACTTCGCCATTGAGGGCCTGTTCGCCGGCCTGATCCGCCCGGGCTGAGCCATGGGCGAACCACGCCTCCTGTCACCGTTGCTGGAAAGCCGCCGGGTCTGGCACGGCCGTGCGCAGCCGGCACCGGCCGACGGCATTCCCAGCGGCTGGCCGGCGCTGGACGACGCCCTGCCGCAGGGCGGCTGGCCGGCGCATGCGCTGAGCGAGATCCTGCTGCCGGCCGACGGCGTGGGCGAGCTGGCCCTGGTGCTGCCGGCGCTGGGCCGGCGGGCCACGCGTGAGCGCCCCGTACTGGTGGTGGCGCCGCCCTACCTGCCCGGCGTAGCCGGCTGGTCGGCACGCGGTGTGGACATGCG
>JBQCHG010000085.1:0-2727 GCA_051954935.1 Rhodanobacteraceae bacterium | reverse complement strand
GCCCTGTTGGGCCAGCGCGTCGGCGGCTTCCAGCGTTTCCTTCACCTGCGCGCCCCAGGTGACCAGCGTCACGTCGGTGCCGTCGCGCAGCACGAAGCACACGTCCAGCGGCAGCGCCTCGCCGTCGTCCGGCACCTCTTCCTTGTACTGGCGGTAGATGCGCTTGGGTTCGAAGAACATCACCGGATCCGGATCGCGGATGGCAGCCAGCAGCAGGCCGTAGGCGCGCGCGGGCGAGGAGGGCAGCACCACGCGCAAGCCCGGGATGTTGGTGAACAGGTGTTCGTTGGCTTCCGAGTGATGCTCCGGTGCGCGGATGCCGCCGCCCCACGGGGCGCGGAACACCGCCGGCACCGTGATGCGACCGCGCGTGCGGTTGCGAAGCCGCGCGGCGTGGCAGGCGATCTGCTCCATCATCGGATAGATGAAGCCTTCGAACTGCGCCTCGGCGACCGGCTTCATGCCTTGCGCGGCAAGGCCGACGGTGACGCCGGCGATGGTGGTTTCATCCAGCGGCGTGTCCAGTACGCGCAACTCGCCGAATTTTTCCTGCAGGCCGACGGTGGCGCGGAACACGCCGCCATTGACGCCCACGTCCTCGCCCAGCACCACGACCGAGTCGTCGTGCTTCATTTCATAGGCCAGCGCCTGGGTGACCGCTTCGATGAGTGTGATCGCGGCCATCAGTGCGCTCCTTTTTCCAGCGAAAGCGCAAGGTCGCGCTGTTTCTCCAGGTCCGCCGGGATCTCGGCGAAGGTGTAGTCGAACATCGCGGTCACCGGCTGCGCCTTGCTTTCGAGGTACGCATTCACTTCGTTGTCCATCCACTCGTTGCACTCGTCCTGCAACGCCTTTTCCTTCTTCTCGTTCCAGGCCTTGTGCGCCTCGAGGTACACGCGCAGACGCTTGACCGGATCCTTGGTCCAGGCGTCCTCGACTTCGTCCTTGCCGCGATAGCGGCGCGCGTCGTCGGCGGTGGTGTGGTCGCCCAGGCGATAGGTGACGCATTCGATCACGCTGCCGCCGTCGCCGCGGCGGGCGCGGGCCAGCGCGTCTTCCATCGCCTTGCGCACGGCGATGATGTCGTTGCCGTCCACCTGGATGGAAGGCAGGCCCGCGGCGATGCCCTTCTGCGCCAGCGTCTGCGCGCCGGACTGGATGCGACGCGGCACCGAAATCGCCCACTGGTTGTTGACGATCACCGCCACCAGCGGCAGTTTCTGCGCGCCGGCGATGTTGATCGCGCCGTAGAAGTCGCCCTTGGACGAACCGCCGTCGCCGATGGTGCACACCGCGACGCGCTTTTCCTTGCGGATCTTGAACGCCAGCGCGGAACCGGCCGCGTGCAGGCACTGCGTGCCGATCGGCACCGACCAGGCGAAATCGTGGCGCGCGGGTTCGTTCTGGTAGTCGTTGCCGCGCTCGTCGCCGCCCCAGTACATGTAGACCTCGCGCGGCTGCACGCCGCGGAACAATTGCGCGCCGTATTCACGGTAGCTCGGCGCCAGCACGTCTTCCGGCTTCATCGCCGAACCGATGCCGACGTGCGCGGCCTCGTGGCCGAGGCACGAGGCATAAGTGCCGAGCTTGCCGGTGCGCTGCAGCGCGATCGACTTGGCGTCGAACACGCGCGTGGACACCATCAGCTTGTACAGCTTGACCATGGCGTCCATGTCCTTCGCGAACGCGGGCAGGTCCTTGCGCACCAGCTTGCCGTCGGCATCCAGGTACTGCAGGTATTCGATTTCGAAACTGGCGGCGATGGGCATTCGCTCGGCTCCGCAAGACGACAGAAAGGCTGGAAAGTTTAGCAGGGCAGGGAAGCGGAGGCAGGTCGGGCAGTGATCGGAAGCCGGATGTCGGGATTGCGAGCGGTTTGATTTCCCTCGAACCGGCCACTCGCCATGCAGGGGCTTTGGCTTTACCCTCCACTCTTCCGTGCGGCCTCGTCTCCCATGTCCGACGACAAATCCAGCAACCGGCGCGAACTCGAAGCCGGTCTCGAACTCGATCTCAAGAACCGCCTGACCTACGGCGGCTATCTGCAGCTGGATCAGTTGCTGTCGGCGCAGAAACCGCTGTCCAGCCCGCCGCATCACGACGAGATGCTGTTCATCATCCAGCACCAGGTCGCGGAGCTCTGGATGAAGTTGCTGGTGCACGAGCTGCGCGCGGCGGTCCGGGATCTGCAGAACGACGACGTGGACACCTGCCTGAAGATCCTGGCCAGGGTGAAGCAGGTGCAGCGACAGTTGTTCGAGCAATGGGCGGTGCTGGAGACGCTCACTCCGTCGGAATACCTGGAGTTCCGCGGCGTGCTGGGGCCATCGTCGGGTTTCCAGTCGCTGCAGTACCGCAAGATCGAGTTCACCCTCGGCAACAAGAATGCCGCCATGCTCAAGGTGTTCGCGCATGATCCGGCCGCGCAGGCCGAACTGCGCGCGGTGCTGGAGGCGCCCAGCCTGTACGACGAGTTCCTGCGTTACCTGGCGCGGCGCGGCCATGCGGTGCCGGCCGAGCTGCTCGAGCGCGACTGGACCCGGGCCTATCAGCGCAACGCGGGCCTGCTGCCGGTGCTCAAGCGCATCTACGAGGGCCGCGCGGAGTTCTGGCCGGAGTACCACCTGTGCGAGCAACTGGTGGACGTGGAGGAGAGCTTCCAGCTGTGGCGCTTCCGCCACATGAAGACGGTGGAGCGCATCATCGGCCATCGCCGCGGCACCGGCG
>JBQCHG010000084.1:0-3999 GCA_051954935.1 Rhodanobacteraceae bacterium | reverse complement strand
GCGGCCAGGATGGCGATGATCGCGACCACGATCATCAGCTCGATCAGCGTGAAGCCTTTCTGCATCGTCTTCATATGGATTCCTCTTTTGACTCGTGTTGGCTAGCTAACTTGGGAAACCCCTGCAGCTCAAAGCCCCTGCTTCGGGCCTTGTGGGCCCGCCTCCCTGGCCAGCCGGCCAGACGAGCGGAAGCTCGGGTCTAAAGGTGCAGCTTCCATGCCAATTTCACCTGTTGTCACAATTTGAAAGAAAGTGTGAACGGGCCCACGCGACCGATCAAACGTTCATCAACTCCGCTGACGTGACGGGGCGATGGGTGACGCGGCACGTCAGCGTCGGGGCGTTTGCCGGGTCGGATTGGGCGCCGAGGCATATGGCATTCCCGGCCCCAGGGAGTGCACCTGAGAACCTTCGTTTGGCTGCTGCAGGCAGCCGCCGAAAGTTCGAGCACGGTACGTGCCAAGCCGTGCGCCCGCGCGTCGGTGGATTGCAGTCCGGTTCTGGCAGAATGCCGCGTTTGACGCTGGTTTACGTTTGGGTGGGCTGGATGATGAAAACCGTACTGGTCACCGGCGGCGCCGGTTTCATCGGCGGCAATTTCGTGCTGGCGGCGGTGGCCGACGGATTGCGTGTCATCAACCTGGACAAGCTGACCTACGCCGGCAATCTCGACACGCTGCGCTCGTTGGAAGGCAATCCGCGCCATCGGTTCGTGCGGGGCGACATCGGCGATCGCACGCTGGTGGCGTGCCTGCTTGCCGAACACCGGCCGGATGCCATCGTCAACTTCGCAGCCGAGTCGCACGTGGATCGCTCCATCGACGGCCCGGCAGCGTTCGTCGAAACCAACGTGGTCGGCACGCTCAACCTTCTCGAGTGCGCGCGCGACTACTGGAAATCGCTGGAGGGCGGCGCACGCGACGCATTCCGTTTCCTGCACGTCTCGACCGACGAGGTGTACGGATCGCTGGGTGCGACCGGCAAGTTCACGGAAGAAACGCCGTATGCGCCGAACTCGCCCTACTCGGCGTCCAAGGCCGCGTCCGATCATCTGGTGCGGGCCTTCCACCACACGTACGGCCTGCCGGTGTTGACCACCAATTGCTCGAACAATTACGGTCCCTATCAGTTCCCCGAGAAACTGATCCCGCTGATCATCGCGCGCGCCTTAGCTGGCGAGAAACTGCCGGTGTACGGCGATGGCAGGAACGTGCGCGACTGGCTCTTCGTACTCGACCATTGCGCGGCGATCCGCCGCGTGCTGGAAGCCGGTCGCGTGGGCGAGACCTACAACGTCGGCGGAGACGCCGAGCGCGAAAACATCCACGTCGTGAAGACGATCTGCGCGCTGCTGGATGAACGCCGGCCGTTCCCGGACGGACGCAAGCGCGAATCGCTGATCGAATTCGTCGCCGATCGCCCCGGCCACGATCGCCGCTATGCGATCGATGCGTCCAGGCTGCAGAAGGAACTCGGCTGGAAACCGAGCGTGTCCTTCGAAACGGGTATCGCGCGCACGGTGGACTGGTATCTGGAAAACCAGTCCTGGGTGAAGCGCGTGCTCGATGGCAGCTACCGGATGGAAAGACTCGGGGTGACCGCATGAGCACGCAGAAGGGCATCATCCTCGCCGGCGGCTCGGGCACGCGGCTGTATCCGGTCACGCAGGCGATCAGCAAGCAGCTGCTGCCGGTCTATGACAAACCGATGATCTTCTATCCGCTGTCGGTGCTGATGCTGGCCGGCATCCGCGAGGTACTGGTCATCAACACGCCGCACGAGCAGGAAATGTTCCGGCGCCTGCTGGGCAATGGCTCGCAGTGGGGCATCAAGATCGAATACGCCGTGCAGCCTTCGCCGGATGGCCTGGCGCAGGCGTTCCTGATCGGACGCGAGTTCATCGCGGGGCAACCCAGTTGCCTGATCCTCGGCGACAACATTTTCTACGGGCATGGCCTGACCGAACTGTTGCAGCGCGCTTCGGCGCGCGCGCGCGGCGCGACCGTGTTCGGTTACTGGGTACGCGATCCGGAGCGTTACGGCGTGGCGGAATTCGATGAAAGCAATCGCGTGATCGGGATCGAGGAAAAGCCGGCCAAACCGAAATCCAATTACGCCGTAACCGGCCTGTATTTCTACGACGAACGCGTGTGCGATTTCGCGTCGAGGCTGAAACCCTCCGCACGCGGCGAGCTGGAGATCACCGATCTCAACCGCTGCTACCTGGAAGACGGCTCGCTGATGCTGGAGCAGCTTGGCCGCGGTTACGCGTGGCTGGACACCGGCACGCACGAATCCATGATGGATGCCGGCAACTACATCGCCACCGTCGAGAACCGGCAGGGGTTGAAGGTGTGCTGCCCGGAGGAGATCGCGTTCCAGAGTGGCTGGATCGATGCACAGCAGGTGCGTGAACTCGCCAGACCGTTGGCGAAAACCGGCTACGGGCAATATTTGCTGCAGATGATCGAACAGGGTGTGGTGCGATGAGCGCGCCGCAACTGAAGCGGATCGAGACCGATCTGCCCGGCTGCTGCATCGTGGAACCCGCAGTGTTCGGCGATGCGCGCGGCTATTTCTACGAAAGCTTCCACGCGGAGAAATATGCTGCACTCGGCATCCATGCGCGCTTCGTGCAATCCAATGTCTCGCGCTCGATGCGCGGAGTGCTGCGTGGCCTGCACTATCAGTGGCCCAATCCGCAAGCCAAGCTGGTCGGCGTGCTCGACGGCGAGGTCTACGACGTCGCGGTGGATATCCGCCGCGGTTCGCCCACATTCGGTCGCTGGACCGCGGCAATGCTCACTGCGGAAAACAAGCGCCAGTTCTGGATACCGGAAGGCTTCGCGCACGGCTTCTGCGTGGTGAGCGAGTCCGCGACTTTCGTTTATCAGTGCACGGCGCTCTACGACCGTGCAGCGGATGCCGGGATCCGCTGGAACGACGCTCAGCTCGCGATCGACTGGCCGGTTGCCGAGCCGCTGCTGTCGGACAAGGACGGGATCGCGCCGTTTCTTGCAGATGTGCCCGAGGACAAGTTGCCGTCGTATTCGCCATGAACACTTCCGCGCGCATCCTGCTGCTCGGTGCCAATGGCCAGGTCGGACAGGCGTTGCAGTTCACGCTGCGGCATACCGCGCGCAAGCTCAATCCGCATTTCTGCCATCTGTCATGCGAACACCCGCAGCGTGATGGCGATCCGCCGGAAGGCAGGCTGGTCCTCGCCACGCGCGATGGCAAGCTGGAGAGCGGTCTGGAGTGCGAGCGCGTTGATCTGACGGACCTCGAAGGAATGCAAGAGGCGCTGGATCGCATCGCGCCGGACCTGATCGTCAACGCGGCCGCGTACACGGCGGTGGATCGCGCCGAGGACGAACCGGATCTTGCCATGCGCATCAACGGGCAGGCGCCTGGCGTGCTGGGAGAGTGGGCGGCGAAGCACGATGCGCGCGTGCTGCATTACTCCACCGATTACATCTTCGACGGCAATGCGCACGAACCTTACCGCGAGGACGACCCGCCGTATCCGGTCAGCGCATATGGAAGTTCCAAGCTGGCCGGCGAATTCGCGTTGCGCGCCAGCAGTGCCCGGCATCTGATCCTGCGCACGGCCTGGGTGTATGCGCCGCGCGGGCACAATTTCCTGCGCACGATGCTTCGATTGGCCGGGGAACGCGACACGCTGCGTGTGGTGGACGACCAGATCGGCGCGCCGACGCCGGCGGAAGTGATCGCGCAGGTCACCGCGCAAGTCGTCCCGCGCTGGTTCAACGCGGACCAGGGTGACATGACCGCGCAGTCGCTCGACGGGGTCTATCACCTGACCACCGCCGGGCAAGCCAGCTGGAACGAATTCGCGCGCGCGATTTTCCACCGCGCGCATCGCAAGCACCTGATCGCTCGCGCCCCCGAAGTGGAGGCGATCAAGACCAGCGAATACCCCACCCGCGCGCGGCGGCCGGCGTACTCGGTGCTCGATACGTCGCTCCTGCGCGAGAC
>JBQCHG010000083.1:0-8038 GCA_051954935.1 Rhodanobacteraceae bacterium | reverse complement strand
ATCACCTACATCGCGCGCGAATGCGGTTACGCCGATCCGCAGCCTGTTGAACCCGAGGACGAACGGGCCGCGTTGCAGCGGCAATTCGTCGAACAGTCGAAAGCCCTGCAGCAGCTCGCGGCGCGAATGTCGCGGGCCGGCTTTCTGCCGTAACACAACAGGGGCCGTCCAGGGAGGACGGCTTGGGGAGTCACCGGAAGACGTGAAGCGCCTCGCGCAATGTGCGCGTGCGCCAACAGATTGCGAGTACCGGACATGTTCCAGCGCATCAGAGATTTTCTCCACGAGCGCGCCATCGCTCGCCAAGCGAAGGTCTTCAGCGCAACCCATGGCGCGGCTGCTCGCCGCGAATGGACCAAGCTCGAGAAGCTGATCCTCGCCCGGTCCCCTGCGCAGGTGGCACGGATGGAGCGCGCCACGTTCGAGGCGATGGATCCGCACGCGCAGCGGACGTTCCTGGACTCGAAAGCGAGCGAACGCTGATGGCGGGTTTCGTCAAGCTGGATTGCACGATTCTGGAATCCACCATCTGGGCGGAGCCCGATGATGTGCTGCGCGTCTGGATCGCACTGCTGGCCAAGGCCGACAGCTTCGGCGTGGTCCGCTCAACCCTGCCGGCGATGGCGAACCAGTGCCGCATCACGCTCGCCCGTGCGCACGAAATCATCGAGCTGCTGAAGGCTCCCGACCCGTACTCCCGCACTCCCGACAACGAAGGTCGCCGCATCGAAGAGATCGAAGGCGGATGGCTGATCCTGAACTACGTCAAGCACCGCGAGATCACGCAGGGCAAGCCCGGGAGTCATGCCGATCGCCAGCGCAGATACCGCGAGCGCCTCGCCAATCGTGATGCAAGCGTGACGCGAAAGAGCGTCACCCGTGACGCAAACAAGCGTCACAAGCACAACGAAAAGGTCACCCGTGACACAGAGGCAGAGGCAGAGGAAGAGAAGAGCTTCCCTAGCAAGGATACGAAGGACTTACCTACGTAGCGGAAGGGGTGGGGGCGCAGGAAACCCGAACGCGAATCTCTGAAGGCGAAAACGACATGGCAAAACACGAACTGCATCCACTCTGCACCCTATTCCCGCGCTTGGCCGGCACCGAGTTCTCAGCGTTGGTCGAGGATATCCGGGCGAACGGCTTGCGCGAGCCGATCACGCTGCACGATGGGATGATCCTTGACGGCGGAAACCGCTACCGGGCTTGCGTTGAGGCCGGAGTGGCGCCGAGGTTCGCCGAGTTCAAAGGCGACAACCTGGTGACATTCGTGCTGTCGGCGAACCTGCATCGGCGGCACATGACGCCGGGGCAGCAGGCCGCGATCGTGGCGAGCGCGCAGGATTGGGCGAGGGCGCAGACGCACGGCGGAGCGCGTCGCGGCGATCAAGGTGCAACGTTGCACCTTGATACCGTCAAGGGTCGCGCGACGGAAGCCGGCGCCAGCATCCGCACGCAAAAGATGGCAGACACGGTGGCGCGCAAGTCTCCCGAGCTTGCACAGCAGGTGGCGCGGGGCGAAATCAGCCTCCCGAAGGCAGCGCAGAAAATCGCGCCCGCCTCAAAGCCGGCCGCAAAACCGGAACCCGATCACGACGGCCCCACGCTCGCCGAGCTGGTGGATGAATTGCAGCGCGAGAACGAAGCCCTGCGCGGCGAGATCGCGGCAGCTGAAGCCGATGACCTGAAGGCCGAGGCAGTGAAGTGGAAGCGGGTGGCCGAGCACGCCAAGCGCGAGCAGGGCGTGGCGATGGACAACGCTGCCAAGTGCCAGGACCGCGAGAAGTTCGTGGTGCAGATGCTCCGCCGTTGCGCCAAGGCGGTCGGGATCGCCGACCCGAATCACACCGACCCGCGCGACATCGCGAAGGCGGTCGAGACGTTCGCGAAGGAGGTGCGCCGTGCGGCTTAATTTGGTCCTGCGCGATTACCAGCAAGCGGCCTTCGACCAGGCGCGCGAGCTGATCCGGCAGGGCAAGCGTCGCATCCTGATCGTCGCGCCGACCGGTGCAGGCAAGACCGTGCTGGCATCGGCGCTGATGGAGATGACGGCGGCGAAAGGAAACCGCGCGACGTTCGTGGTGGACCGTCTGAGCCTGATCGGGCAGACGTCGGAAATGTTCGACCGCTACGGCATCGAGCATGGCGTGATCCAGTCGCAGCATCCGCGGTTCAGGCTTTACGAGCGGGTGCAGGTATGCAGCGTGCAGACGCTGGCAAAGCGCGGATGGCCCGAATCGCAGGTGGATGTGTTCGACGAAGCGCACGTGCTGCACGCCTGCCACAAGCGGAGGATGGCCGACGATTCGATCGTGATCGGTCTGACCGCGACCCCATTCACCCGCGGGCTTGCGAAGTATTTCGACGCGGTGATCAACGTCACCACGACCCGAGCGCTGATCGAAGCCGGCTGGCTTTCGAAGTACCGGATTTTTTCCTGCGCCGAGCCGGACATGACCGGGGCGCGGGTGAAGTCATCCGGCGAGTGGGACGAAACCGATGCGAGCGATCGCGCGGTGAAGATCATCGGTGACGTGGTGGCCGAATACACCACGCACGGCGACGGCCGGAAGTTCATTTGCTCGGCCGTGGATACGCGGCACGTGGAAGAGCTTGCGCGTCAGTTCCGCGCCGCGGGCATCGAGGTTGCGACGTACACCTATCGCGACCGGGAGGACGATCGCGCGGATACGGTGCGGGAGTTTCGAAAGCCCGATTCCACGATCCGCGGGCTGGTGACCGTGACCGCCGCATCGCGTGGGTTCGACGTGCCGGATGTGTCCTGCATCATCATGGCGCGCCCGCTGCGCAAGAGTCTGGCCGAGCATATCCAGCTTTTCGGGCGCGGGCTGCGAATTGCCGAAGGCAAGGGCGATTGCCTGGTGCTGGATCACGCCGGCAACTGCGCGCGATTCTTCGATGCCTGCGAGCGGTTTTTCGATGAAGGCCAGTCCGTGCTGGATGACGGCAAGAAGCGCGAGCGCAAGGTCGTCACGCCGAAGGAACGCGAGCCGGTCAAGTGCCCACAGTGCCGAGCCTTGCACGCGCCCGCACCGGCCTGCCCGTGCTGTGGGCACCAGTATCCGCGCAAGCAAGCCATCCAGCACGTCGCGGGCAGCTTGAAGGAACTGATCGCGGCCGGAGCCAAGCACAAGCTCTCGCGCGACGTATGGCCCCAGATTTGCGGCTACGTGAGGCAACGTCGCGAAGGTGACGCTGCACGCCGCCAGGCCCTGGCGATCTACAAAAACATGACCGGCCTGTGGCCGATGACGGACTTCTACGAAACGCCATCCGCGCCGATCTCGCGCGAGGTAATGGGACGCATCCGGAACGAGCAGATTCGCTTCGCGAAGTCGAGGCACGCGGCATGAAGATTTGGGAACGCGCGCGCGGGCATTGGGACGCGATTCTCGCCGCGGCGAACGTGCCAAAGGATGTGCTGGACGGGAAACACCACCCGTGTCCCGTGTGCGGCGGCAAGGATCGGTTCCGGTACACGCGAGACGAAGAGGGTGGATTCTTTTGCGGCGATATTCGCGGCGACGGCCTGAAACTGCTGCAGCACGTGTGCGGGGTGGACTTCAAGGGTGCGGCTGAAATCGTCGAACGGGTGATCGGGAAAGACCCAAACTGGAAGCCCGAGCCGAAGACCGAGACCTACGCCGAGCAGTTGCGCAAGATCGCACGCCACGCCAAGCGCAGCCGCTACCTGGAATCGCGCGGGCTGGAAGTTGCACCAGGACTGCAGTTTGCCGAGAGCGTCGAGTACCGCGACGGCGAGGACGTGATAGGGAAGTTTCCCGCCATGCTCGCTCCCGTTACGCGCGACGGTGCATTCCTGACCTACCACGTGACCTACCTGGACAACGGCCGCAAGGCGAACGTGTCGGCAGTGCGGAAGATCCTTCCGGGCCCGGCGAATACTGGCGCTGCAATCGAGCTGTATCCGGCCGCCGAAACGATGGGTATCGCGGAAGGGATCGAGACCGCGATCGCGGCCAAGATGATCCACAACGTGCCGGTGTGGTCGGCGATGAATACGTCGCTGCTGAAGTCATGGCAGCCGCCGAAGATCGCCAAGCACATTCTCATTTTCGGCGACAACGATCCGCACTTCGCTGGGCACGCGGCGGCATGGCATCTCGCGCACAAGCTCGCTCTGGCAGGTCTGCATGTCGAGGTACGCATCCCGATCCATGTTGCCGACTGGAACGATGCCTTGATCGGGAGGAAAGCGGCGTGACGCCTTCCGCCGAAATGCGTTTGTATCAAACCGACCGCGCGGGATGGCTTGCGCATGTCGCGCCGCGCCGCGCCGCGCAAATGGCGGCGATGGACGGCGATGCGCTCAACAGAGCGTGGACGGAACTGCCGCGCGATTACCAGTGCGCGGTGTGGGCGAAATTGCCGGAGAGCGAACGTGCACGCCTTCGCGGATTGAGGAAGGCCGCATGAAGCTCACGATCAATAGCGAGCCGACGCTTCAATCTGTGATCGGCGAACTGCGCGTGCAGTTCCGCGAGCGCAAATATCTCACGGTCACGATCAAGGACGGCAAAGGCCGCTCGCTGGATCAAAACGCGATCTCGCACGCGTGGTACGAACAGGTTGCGCGCGAATTGCGCGAGGACGATGCGCGCGGGGTGAAACGTTTCTGCAAGCTGCATTTTGGCGTACCGATCCTGCGCGCCGAGGATGACGAATTTCGCGAAGCCTACGACGCATCCATCCTGCGCACACTGCGTTACGAGCAAAAGCTCGCGGCGATGGACGTGATTCCGGTCACGTCGGTGATGAACACACGCCAGCTATCGCGCTATATGGAGGACGTGCAGGCGCACTACACGGGCCGGGTTGACTTGCGCTTCCCGGAAACGCAGGAGGCCGCATGAGCACCGCTCTCGAACGCCGCTGGTATGCCGCCGTCGCCGAGCTGGAGACGTGCTCCATCACTGGCCACTACGGTGTCCATGTCGCGCACCGCGACTTCGGGAAGGGAATGGGCCTGAAGACATCGCCATGGATGACGGCTGCGCTCTGGCACGAATTGCACCGCGAGCTTACGGACGGCACGCAATACAACCGCGACGAGAAACGCGCGCTGATGGATCGCGCGATCGTCAACACCCACGACCGGCTGATTCGGGCCGGAAGGCTGGTACTGAAGTGATCCGCCTGATCCTGCCTTGGCCTCCGACCGTCAACACGTACTGGCGCCATATCTCCAAGGGGCCGCTCGCCGGCCGCACGCTGATAAGCGAGAAAGGGCGCGCATACAGGATCGCGGTAGGGCAAGCGTGCTGTGCTCAGCTTCGATCATGGGCTGCGCTGGATTCACGCCTGAGCGTTCGCATCGAGGCGCACGCGCCGGACTTGCGCAAGCGCGACCTGGACAACCTGCCGAAAGGAATTCTGGACTCGCTGAGTGAGGCGCGCGTCTGGCAAGACGACAGCCAGATTGATCGTCTGACGATCGAGCGCAGGGAGCCGCGGAAGGAAGGATGCGTGATCGTCACGATCGAAGTCGCAAGCGAATCTTCGCTTTTCGAGAAGGCCGCATGAACGCGCTCGCCGGCTGGGGATTCACCGATGCCGCCGCTCTGGATCGCCATGTGCGCGGTCAATCAGTTCCGATCACGTCGAAATCGAACGCGCAGGCGCGGTGGGTGACGCCCGAAAAGATCGCCGCCTATGCCGCAACGCTGAGCGAGTTGCCGACGCCGCAAGCCGTGATGCAGCAGTTTCGGTGTTGCTACGCCACGGCGATCAAGCATCGCCGCAAGGTTGCCGATCTAATCGGGAAACGGGGGAAATCGTGAATATGAAAGTGCTTCGGAGCTCCAATTCCTCCGTTCTCGGCCATGTCGCGTCAGCCGATTCCGACAATCTCGCATTCCGTTTGAAAGAGCGGATCCGAAAGAACGGCACGCAGCTCGTCTGGATTGCGCAAGATGGCTGCATCATGACCGCCGAGGCCTACTCTCCAGCCGCCAAGCACGCCGATGAGAGCAGGCTAGTCGGGTGCTATTCGGGCACCGCGCACGCTCCGCGAATCGCCAGCGATATCGATGTTGCGCTGGCGGAATACGCTCAACGGGCGATGCAGACCCACTCATGAATACAACGAGGCGGCACGCATCCACGCTCGAGCAACGGCTGACTGAGTGGGCTCGTGAGTGGGGAGGCGGCAAGCACCGCGACGGAGGCGGTGGCGGCAGTTCGTGGCTCGCATCCATGATGAAATGGCACGGTCGCCCGCCTTCAGGCCTCGGCTACGTCCCGACCGACACGCCTGCTGACGAGGTCCAAGATGCCGTCGAAGCTCTAGGCCACCAGAGAAACGGGTGGATACCTGCTTGCGTGCTCCGTGCGGAATATTTCTCGACTGCGCCAAAGCATGAAAAGCTGCAGCGATTGACGCGGATCGGGATGCGCATGGACGAATCTGGATATTCGCGCCATCTGCGCATCGCGAAAGTCCACGTCGCGGCGTGGCTGAAGATTCCGTTTGACCCGCCCCGGCTGAATGATGTTGGGGAAGAGATCGCGACGCTGGAGTATCTGCTGGACGATCAGGGTTGACTTGTCAAAAAAAGGGGTGAGAATTCCGTACAAGTCAAGCTGACTTTGAAGCCCGGCCAAGCGCCGGGTTTCGTGTTTTCAGACCCCGCCGAGTGCGGGGTTTTTCGTTTCAGGAGGATTGCTCCGCAGCCCACGCGGCACGCGTTGCGCTTGAATCGCGGCGTTTGCCGAGCCACGCGCGATAGGCTTCGTGATCGAAGAACACGATGCGTGTTTCGATGCTGGCGCGTTCCAGCGCTTCGCGGACCCGGCCGACGATCGCGGCGTGATAGTTCAAGCCGATGCGGGCCAGTTCTGGATGCGCCTCGGCCAGATCGTCCGGAGTGGCGTAGCGCACCAGTGTGACGGATTGCGGCGGTTCGCCGCGTTCGGCGCGCGCCTGCGCCACCATGCCGAGCGCGCGATCCACGGCCAGTTCGGCTTCGGCATCCAGCGCGAGCAGGAATTCAGCAGCATCGTCGGGGAGCGAGCGGTCGCCTGCTTCCCACATTCGGACGGTGCGATCCCGCACCGGACGCGTGAGAAGCTTGCCGAACGCCTCGGCGGAGAGGCCAAGGCGTTCGCGGATCGTCTTGAACTCGGCGGGGGTCATTCGTCGTCCTCGACAGGTGATTCTTCCTGTTCGACAAGGAGCAGGTCGCGGAACGATTCGTCGCATCCTTCAATTTCACGCTCGGCGAAGCAGATGCCGGATTCGATGCCGGCGCGATCTTCGCTCAGGTGCGAGGAATATCCGGTTTCCATAAGCCGGGTGTTGATCGCTGCCGCTGCGTCGCGGGCATAGTCGAGCCGCGTGTAGCCGCTGGCGTTGCCACGCAGGCCGGGGCGGGTGGTGACTGAAATTGTGATTTGAGTGCGCATGATCGTGCTCCTCAGGCGGCCAGCTTCAGGTAGTCGGCATAGGTCGGATTGATTTCCGCGCCGAGCTTCTCCCGGGCAGCGTCTTCAACACGGTTGATGATCGTGTCTTTCGCGTCGCGGCCGATCTGGCCGAAGGCGGAGTAGACAACGATTTCGAAGCCTATGGCGCTGCGGTCGGAAGCGACGATGTAGACCTTCTCGGTCTGGATGGAAACGCCGTTGACGTAGATGCGGGTCTGGCTGGTGCCGGGCTTGATCCACTTGCGGAAGGAAGCGTTCATTTCGGTTCTCCTCGAACTGGGCGGCCCAGTGCCTGCCCGTGGTGATAATGTTCCTACATTAGGAACAGCTTGTCAAGTTGCCCGGAGTCGGCCCGGACCCCCGACTGTAGGCGCGCAGCTCGCTCATCGGCTGCGAATCCCGGGCGCCCATTTCGGCGCGGACGCTACATGCGCACCACCTCGGCCCTGCCGTGAGGCACCGCCGCGCTGCGGCTGACAATGCCGGTTGGAGTCTCAGTCAGATGTGACACAGCCGCTCGCGTACCGCGCCGGATCTAAACAAGGGGATTTGCAGATGACGCCACAAGAGC
>JBQCHG010000082.1:0-93439 GCA_051954935.1 Rhodanobacteraceae bacterium | reverse complement strand
TGCTTGCGCTCGCCGTCCTCCAGATGCGATTCGGGTTGCGCATCGGCGGGCGAGAGTCGCGATTCCACCGCCGCGCCGCACACGGTGCCGAGTGCGCGTTCGACGCCGGAGAGGGCGCGGTCGAGTTTGCTCAGTCGGCGGCCGTGAACAGGCATGGGAAGAAATTAGCTCTTATCGAGAGTGCGGCCAAGGCGCCGCCCATGGCCAGGAGCTCCGGGGCCGCTTTCGCGCGCAGGAACAGTGCATAAAACCCGCGCAAGCAGCGTGAGAGGGTGTTCAATCGGCAACGCCGTCCCGCGTTCCTGCAGGCCAGCCGCGAAGTGCAGTCGGCAACCGATGTTCGAAGTGAGCAGCACGTCCGGCACCGGCTGTGGCAGCAGGCCGAGCACTTTCTCGCGATAGGCAGCGGCGCGCCGCGGGAATTCCAGCATGTGGCTGCCGGCTGCGCCGCAGCACTGAGCCTGCGTCGGCAGCACCGCGATTTGCAAGCCCGGCACGCGCGCCAGCAGTTTGCGAACGGCATCGCCATTGCGGGCGACGTTCACTTGCGTGCAGGGCAGGTGCAGCGCCACGCGTAGATCGAGCGAATTGAATTGCAGTGCATCCGCATGCGCTGCGAGAAAACCGAACACGTCGTCCACCCGTGTGTTCGGCAAGGCCGCGCGAAGGGTGCCGAGGCAGCCGGACGTGGCGGTCAGCAGCGCCTGCGTGCCGCTGCGCTCGAAGGCCTCGTGCACGCGCGCCATCAGCTTGTCCGCGCGCGTCGCGTCGCCGGTGTGCGCGGCCAGCGCGCCGCAGCAAAGGTTCTCGAGCATCACTACGTCGTAGCCGGCAGCCTGCAACAGGCGCACCGCCGCGGCATGCGCATCGCGTTCGTACACGCCCTGCACGCAGCCGCCGAACAGCGCCACGCGGGGGCGTGACTCGGCTGCCGGTGCACCGCCCCGCACAATGCGCCTGACCGGTGGCGCAACCGCCAGCACCCGCGCCGCCGCGCGCAATGCGGAGTCCTTGGGCAAGGCGCGCGCCAATGCCGGCAACCATCCCCGCGCGCCGGTCATTTGCGCCAGTGCGGCGAAGGCGCGCAGCAATCGCGGACGCGAAAGCACGTTCAGCAGAAACCGCGGCCGCCCGTGCGCCGGCGCGAGCGCCGCGCGGGTCTCCACGATGAGCGGGCCGTAATGCACCGGCACCGGGCAGACCCGTTCGCATGCCAGGCAGGCGAGGCAATGATCCAGGTGGAGGCGCAGATCGGGGCCGGGCTCCACCGCACCGGAGGTGCCGGCGGCGGCCAATGCGATCCGCCCGCGCGGAGACTCGGTTTCGGTCGCGTCCAGTGCGTAGGTGGGGCAGTGCGGCAGGCACAGACCGCACTTCACGCACTCATCGGCGAGCGCGGCGATGCGGGCGGCGGGATCGGGAGAATCCATCCCCGGAATGCTATCATTCGCACCTGCACGCCCTTGCCGGAAGTGACCGTGGGCAGCCCCCGGAAAGCTTGCGCAAGGCCCGCGGCTCCGCTATTCTTGCCGGTCTTTCGCTCAGGTCAATGCGCATCCGTGCGCACACAACCGCACCCCCGTGTGCGGATTTTTCAGACAGGAACATCCTCATGAAGACGTTCAGCGCCAAGAGCGCCGAGGTCAAGCGCGACTGGTTCGTCGTCAATGCCGAAGGCAAGACGCTCGGCCGGTTGTGCACGGAAGTGGCGCGCCGCTTGCGCGGCAAGCACAAGCCCGTGTACACCCCGCACATCGATACCGGCGATTACATCGTCGTGGTCAATGCCGAGAAGATCGCGGTCACCGGCAACAAGCTGGAAGACAAGAACTATCATCGCTTCACCGGCTACGTCGGCAACCTGAAGACGATCAGTCTGAAGGACATGCTGGCCACGCACCCGGAGCGCGCGATCGAGATCGGCGTCAAGGGCATGCTGCCGAAGAACCCGCTGGGCCGCGCGATGTTCCGCAAGCTCAAGGTCTACAAGGGCGCCGAGCACCCACACACCGCACAACAGCCTCAAGTTCTGGAAGTCTGACCATGGCGATTCAGCAAGCTCAAAACTACGGTACTGGCCGCCGCAAGACTTCCGCCGCGCGCGTGTTCCTGCGCAAGGGCGCGGGGCAGATCACGGTAAACGGCAAGCCGCTGGACGAGTTCTTCGGCCGCGAGACTTCGCGCATGATCGTGCGCCAGCCGCTAGAGCTGACCCAGACGGCCGACAAGTTCGACGTGAACGTGAATGTCGAAGGTGGCGGCATCACCGGCCAGGCCGGTGCCATCCGTCTCGGCATCGCGCGCGCGCTGGTCGAGTACGACGAAACCCTGAAGTCGCCGCTGCGCAAGGCCGGGTTCATGACCCGCGATGCGCGCGCCGTCGAGCGCAAGAAGGTCGGTCTGCACAAGGCACGTCGCGCCACGCAGTTCTCCAAGCGCTAAACTAGTCGGGAAGAAACATTCGGCACATGGATGTGCCGACGTCAGCCGAAGGGCTGACGAGGCAAACGTGGCGCGGCTTGGCCGCGACCGTTTGCAATGCAAGCCGCGGCAGGACGCCCGGTTTGCTCACATAGCCCCGTCGCCAAGCGGTAAGGCACCTGACTCTGACTCAGGCATTCGGTGGTTCGAATCCATCCGGGGCTGCCAAACCGGAAACAAAAAAGCCCGCCGATCGGCGGGCTTTTTGTTGCTGCGCGGATCGCGCCATTCCGTCGTTCCTTGATTGCAAGTTCATGCTGTTCCCCGGCCGGGAGTGGGCATTCCGCCGCCCGTCACCGTGCGCGGATCGCTGGACGCGCGCGAAACTCGGTGCGCTCCGTACGCGATGATCAGGCCGAATACGAACATCGCCAGCAGGTTCTCGAGGAAGCTTAGTGCGCGGAAGTGGGTGATGTAGTCGTGCAGCGACAATTGCATCCTGAAGGGTGCGGCGGACAGCGGTACCACCAGGTAAACCATCACGAGCTGAATGACCAGCCCGGCAAGCAGCCCTCCCAACCACCAACGCTTCCGTAGCAGCGGCAGCCGCGCGGTTGCGACAAGGTAAATGGCCGCGATCAGCACCGACATCGTCCATTGCAGCAGCAAGCCGAGCAGCGCCGAGTGGGCGCCTCCAGCGAATGAGGCCTGCCCGAGAAGCCCGCTCGCAATGGCCTGCATGATGACGGCGGGGCTCAGGTGGTTGATCAGCGCAGCGGCGCCGATGTCGAGTGTTCCCGCAACCAGTCCGCTTGCGCAAACCGCGATGATGGCTGCACGACGGAAGGATCTCATGTGCGCTCCATTGGTCGGGAATAGCGAGGTGCGGAAGCGAGCGGCTCCGCACAGCCGGAGCGTGGCATTCCAGGCATCTTCGCTGGCCAGCAGCTGGATCGTGGCATTGTGAGAGTCAGCGCATCTCCTTGTCCCCGATCAGCACCACATCCGCGGGCCGGTGCGCGAACAGGCCGACCGTGACGACCCCGGTGATCTGGTTGAGGTCGGTTTCCAGCGCACGTGGATCGGTGATGCGCAGCCCGTGCACGTCCAGGATCCAGTTGCCGTTGTCGGTGACGCAGCCGTCGCGCCACACGGGATTGCCGTCGCGGCGCAGGATCTCGCGCGCCACGTAACTGCGGGCCATGGGGATCACCTCGACCGGCAGCGGGAACTTGCCGAGCACGTCCACGCGCTTGCTCGGATCGACCACGCAGACGAACTGCTTCGCCACGGCGGCACAGATTTTCTCGCGCGTCAGCGCTGCGCCGCCGCCCTTGATCAGGCACTTGTTGCCATCGCATTCGTCGGCGCCGTCCACGTACAGCGGGATCTCGCCGACCGCGTTGAGATCCAGCACCTGGATGCCGCGCTCGCGCAGCAGTGCGGTGGAACGCTCGGAACTCGACACCGCGCCATCAATGCGATGTTTGATGGTGGCTAGCGCGTCAATGAAATATGCGACGGTCGAGCCGGTGCCGACCCCGACGATGCCGCCGTCCACGTAACGTAGCGCCGCCTCGCCGGCCGCGCGCTTCTGATCATCGTTGCTCATAAATTCCCCGTGCAGGTGCGCGCCCGCGGGCGACAGGCAGTGTCATTCCAACCCCAGGATCATTTCCCATTGCGCCGCAGCCACCGGCAATACCGAGAGCCGGTTGCCGCGGCGGGTGAGCGCGAAATCGCCCAGCTTCGGCAGCGCCTTGATCTCCTCCAGCGTGATCACCCGCTTCAGCTTGCGCTGGAAGCGGACGTCCACCAGCGTCCAGCGCGGATCGCCGCGATCGCTGCCGGCGTCGAAGTATTCGTTCTTCGGATCGAACTGAGTCGGGTCCGGATACGGTTCGCTGGCCACCGTACCGAGTCCCGCAACGCCCGGCACTGCGCAACTGGAGTGGTAGATCAGCACGCCGTCGCCCTTTTTCATCTGGCGAATGAAGTTGCGCGCCTGGTAATTGCGCACGCCATTCCACGGTTCGACCTTGACACGTTTCAGATCGTCAATCGAAAACACATCCGGTTCGGATTTCATCAGCCAGTGGTTCATGGGTGCTCCGAAGCGGTGCAGTCAATCAGACCGTTTTCCGTGGCGATGCAATCGAGCGGGACGTCCCAGCTTTCAGCCGGCAATGCATCCACCTGCTGGAAAGCGTAGCCGATGCCGACCAGCAGCGGTCGCGCCGGTCGCGCCTGTTCGCGCAGGAAGGAAAAGGTGGTGTCGTACCAGCCGCCGCCGGTGCCGAGGCGATGGCCGCGCGCGTCGAAGGCCAGCAACGGCAGCAGCACGACATCCATGTCCTGCGCGGACAACGTGCCGGTATCGCGCGGCTCCGGAATCCCGAAGCGGTTGGGTTCCAGCGCGGCGCCCGCACGGAACTCGGCGAAGCGGAGGGTGCGTGGCGCGGTGTCGTCCAGCACCGGCAGGAAATAATGCTGGCCACGCAACGCGAGTCGCGCGACCGCGAGATTCAGCGGCACCTCGCCGCGCACGGCCCAGTAGCCGGCGATGTTCGGATCCACCATGAACTCGGGCAGCTGTTCGAGGCTGCGCATGACGCCTTCGGCGGCGGCGATGCGTGCGGGAGCGCCCAGCGCGGTGCGGCGCACAGCCATGTCGGCACGAAGGCGTTTGCGATCCGGGGATTCGAGCATGCGCGAATGGTCGCACAGAACGTGCTCGCGCCGACGCCAAAGCAAGCGCGCCCTCCGCGATGCCGGTGTACACCGAGCGACCCTGATCCCGAGGATCAAGTGGGCGAACTCTCCGGACCGACAGGCTTTCCGCTCATGGCGGACTTGCACACTGGTCCGGGTCTGCCTGCCCGAGGTCGTACATTAGGAACAAGGCAATTGCTGAAGATGCACTGCCGTGCACCGCAGGGGACGCTGGCGCTATTTTACGGGGGCACCGAGCGCGCCTTCAAGCTTGCGCCGCAACACGCCGATGCCGTCGCTCAAATTGCGCGATTGTTCATCGTGGCGTTTGCGCAATTGCAACAATTCATCGGCAATGGACAACGCGGCGAGCACCGCGACGCGGTCGTAACCGACGCTGCGCGAGGCGCCGCGAAGATCATGCATCTTTCGATCCAGATAGCTCGCGGCCGCCAGCAGTCCTTCGCGTTCCTCCGGCGCGCAGCCGACCAGGAACTCGCGATCGAGCAGGCGCACGGTGACGGTGATGGATTCGCTCATGCGTTCAGCCCGAATTCTCGAGCGCCTTCAGGCGTTCGATCATCGCCTCGACCCGCGAGCGCGCCTGCTCGTTGCGCGACATCAGTTGCGCGCGCTCGGCGGCGAGTTGCTCGCGGCTGTGACGCAGGCTGGCGTTTTCCTCGCCCAGGCGGCGCAGCATTTCGGTGGCGCGGTCCATCGCAGCGGACAGCGCGTCCAGCTCGGCCTTCAGATCGGATTCGCCCATGGGCGCCGACTATAAGCGAAATTTCGCGGGTAAACATCTGCGCTGCGTCACGCAGTTGTTCCCCGCAGGCAGGAAGAGGGCAGCGTAGAGTCCGCCAGGACATCATGTTCCGGGCTTGCACGTGCGTACTGTCGTCCGGGGCGAACACGATTATCGCGGGTGCTCGCCGCCCGGCTAAAATGCGCGCCCGCAAGCATCGCTTGCGACGAATGCCGCCGCCTTGACCCGGATCAAGCCACTTCGAACCCGCAGAGGCATCGCGACCGCGCCATGACCGCCATTCCCGCCGAAGAGCCTTCGGGCCGCGAACCGGGCCACGGCTGGCTGGCGCGCCTGCGCTGGCTGGTGCCCGTGGTTTTTCTCGGCGTGACCGTGTGGCTGGTCTGGCGCGAACTTTCCGGGCTGGACGCGCGGGCGTTGCAACGCACGCTGTTGCATGTGCCCACGCGCGATGCCGCGTTCGCAGCAGCGTTTTCGCTGTTCGCGGTGGCGTTCACCGGTAGCGTGGATTGGGTGATCGCGCGCTGGCTGAAACTTGAAGTGCGCACGCGCGAGCTGCTGCGGCTGTCTTTCGTCGCCAACGCGATGGCCAACACGCTCAACCTTTCCGGCGCGATCGGTTCGGGCGTGCGCCTGCTCGGTCTTTCCGGCCGCGGGGTGCCGATGCGGCGCAGCGCGGCGCTCGTCGGATTGCAGGTACTTTCGTTGCCGCTCGGGCTGTCGGCGCTGGTGATCGCCACGCTGGCATCCGGCTCGCTGCCGGTCACGCCGAATTCCGCCACGCGCTGGCTCGCGATCGCGGTGCTGGCCGCCGCGGCGCTGTATCTACCGATGTACCTGCTGCTGACCGGCCGTCGCACGCTGATGCGGTGGTTGCCGGAGGAGCAAGGCCTGCCGCCGTTGCGCCTGAAATTGATGCTGGCGCTGCTGTCGCTGCTGGACTGGTTGCTCGCCGCGGCGGCGCTGTGGTTCTGCCTCACGCTGGCCGGCGCGCACGTGGATGCGATGACCTTGCTCGGTGCCTACACCGGTGCGGCGGTGCTGGGGCTCGCGAGCATGATCCCCGGCGGCTTCGGCGTATTCGACGGATTGCTGTTGCTTGCGCTGAGCGCGGCCGGCGTGCCGGGCGAAAACATCACCGCGGGCCTGATCCTGTTCCGCGTGGTCTATTACCTGCTGCCGTTGCTGGCTGCGCTGTGGCTGGGCGCGGGCATGCTGGCGCAGCGCGTGCCGGCGCTGACTCGCGCGCGCGTGCGGCTCGCCGCGCATCCGTTGTTCGCGGTGCTTGGATTGCCGGTCAGCCTGCTCGGCAATCTGGGCGTGCGACTGCTGGCGTATCTCACCTTCTTCGCCGGTGCGTTGCAGTTGATCACAACCGCGATCCCATCGCTGCACGAGCGCGTGATCAAGCTGCACCGGCTGCTGCCCATCGATGCGATCGAAAGCTCGCATCTGCTGAGCGTCGTGTTCGGCGTGCTGTTGCTGGGGCTCGCCCGGGGCATCGATGGCCGGCTGCGCGTGGCCTACCGGATGGTTCAATGGCTGCTGTGGTTGTCGGCGATCCTGGCACTGACCAAGGGCCTGCACTGGATCGAGGCACTGTTCCTGGTCAGCCTGTCGGGTTTGCTGCGCACCCGGCGCGCGGATTTCGCGCGACAGGCGATGAGCGTCTCGTCCGCGCGCAACTGGCAGTGGCTGATCGGACTGCTGGTGGTGGTCGGATTGTTCTTTGCCCTGGGCGTGGCCGCGGTGATCGGCGACGACAGCTTCGATTTCTTCGCGGTCGGACCCGGCGAACACGCTTCGCGTTTGGCACGCGGCGCCACCGCGGCGCTGATCGGGTTGGTGCTGTACCTGATCTGGCAGGCTTTCGCGGTGCGAAGAACGCCGCTGCCGCTGCCGGAGCATGCGCAACTCGAGCGCGCGCGCAAGGTTTACATGCAGCACGGCGGAGGCGAGTTCGCGCATCTCACCCTGATGGGCGACAAGCACCTGTTCTGGGCGGCGGATCATGCCGCAGTTATCGCCTACGGCACGATCCGCGACCGCCTGGTCGCGCTTGGAACGCCGAGCGGGCCGGAGTCCGCGATCGAACGCGCGATCCTGGATTTCCGCCGCTTCGCCGATCACCAGGATCGCGTGCCGGTGTTCTACGAAGTGCTGGAGCCGGATCTGCACCGCTTCCACGATCTGGGCTTCGACCTGTTCAAGCTCGGCGAACTGGCGACCGTGCCGCTCGCGGAGTTCTCGCTTGCCGGAAAGCGCTGGGAGGACCTGCGCGCGGCGGTGAACCGGGCGCAGCGCGAGAAGTTGAGTTTCCAGATCGCCGAGCCTCCGTTCGATACCGCGCTGCTGGACGACCTGGAGCGCGTATCGGAAGCGTGGCTGGCCGATCGCAATGCCGCGGAGAAGGGCTTTTCGCTCGGCCGCTTCGATCCGGAATATTTTTCGTGGAGCCCGATCGCACTGGTGCGGCGCGAGCACGAGCTGGTCGCGTTCGCGAATATCCAGCCGCCGTACGGATCGAACGGCACCGCCAGCGTGGATTTGATGCGGCAGACGCCGGATGCGCCGCGCGGCAGCATGGATTTCCTGTTCGCGCAGGTGATGCTGTGGGCGCAACAGCAGGGCCATGTGCGCTTCTCGCTCGGCATGGCGCCGCTGTCCAACGTCGGCGTGCATCCATACGCGCGCATCAACGAACAACTCGCCGCGCTCGCGTTCCGTTACGGCAACCGCCTCTACAACTACCAGGGCCTGCGCCGCTACAAGGACAAGTTCAAGCCGGAATGGACCGGCGCGTACCTTGCGTACCCGCGCGGACTCTGGGTGCCGGGCCTGCTGCTGGACATCACCGCCCTTGTGGCAGGTGGTTACCGCAGGTTGATCTTCGGCTGAGTGGCGTCACGTACCCCGGATCGCGCGATCCAGACTGACCGGCCCACCGCCGGCCGAGGACAGATACAGGAACACGAAGCAGAACAGCACCGCCTCGCCGCCGTGGTTGAGGATCGGCCAGACATGATTGGCCGGGTAATGCGCCATGAAATAGGCGAAAGCCATCTCGCCCGAGAGGATGAAGGCGATCGGGCGCGTGAACAACCCGAGCAGCACCAGGCCGCCGCCGAAGCACTCGAGCACGCCTGCAAGGCCCATCAGCGAAAACAGGTGCACGGTGTGGCCGCCGCCGGGGAAGCCGAACAACTTTTCCATGCCGTGCTGCATGAACAGGAAGCCGGTGACCGCACGCAGAAGGCTCAGCAAAAACGGCGACCATCTGATCCAGAACGACCCCGAACCTGCCATCACTTTCTCTCCCGTATGCGCCGCGGCGGCGGGCGGAAAGCTAGCAGATCAGAAGTGAGTCGTCAGCGGTGACGGTGAGCGGAGAGGTCGACAACAAGATGACGGTGATGTGAGATGCCTCTATCCGCTCACTCCCACGTATTCGCATTCGGGCCCATCTTGCCGCCGCGCTGCGGACGTACCACGCAGAAGCGCTGGCCGGTCGGCGCTTCCATCACCACCCAGGTCCTGATCGCCTCGATTCTTCTCGCGCCCAGCGCTTCCAGCCGGCGCACCTCGGCCTCGACGTCGTCGCTTTCGACGTCCAGGTGCACGCGGCTGTCGTGCTGCACGCGCTGCACCATCACCACCGGTTCATCCGCTGTGGTCTCCAGATGCATGTATTTGCCGTCGCCGTCGGATCTGTACGGGCGTCCCAGCGCCTGCGACCAGAATTTCGCGGCGGCTTCGAGGTCGTCGGTCTTGCAATCAATGATCAGGCTGCTCAACTGGCTGCGATGCATGGGGGTCCTCCTGAAGAGTCACTTCGGCAAAGCGGTCAAAATCGCCGCGCCGAGTCTGTCGTAGTCGCCGTCGTAATGATGTCCGCCCGGCAGTTCCACCAGCTTGACCGGGCCGAGTTTCGCCGCCGCGGGGCACCATTCATCGGATTCGCCGGCACCGTACACGCACACGAGGGGGATTTTCGTGTGCGTCACTTCCGGCGCCAACGGCAGCGCATCCGAATGCGCGGTGTTGCCGAACCAGTCGCCGACGTGGATCTCGAACACCGCGGCATCGTCGGGCGAAATCATGACTCCGCCGGACATCCTCGACCGTTGCTCAGGCGGCAGGCGGTTGGCGACCACCGGCACGAGCGACGCGCCGAACGAATAGCCGATCAGCACGAAGCGGGCATCGGGATAGCGCGCTGCGTAATGCGCGACGATGCGCGACACCGCATCGGTGATCTGCGCCGCATCCTTCTTGTGCCAGAAGAATTCCAGCGACGACAGCCCGACCACGCGCACGCCGTGCTGCGAGAGCACCGCCGCCACGCCCTTGTCCAGCCCTGCCCAGCCGCCGTCCCCCGTCAGCATGATCGCGATGCGGTGATCGCTCGCGCCTTGCGGCGCGATCTCCGTCAGCGGCAGGTCGGAAAGGCTGTCATCGGTGGCGACCGCGTCCGCTTGCGGCGCGTTCAACCGGTCGAGCGCGGCGGCGAGTGCGGCGCCGTCCTGCGCGGTGGCATCGCGTTCCAGGCCGAAAGTTTGCGCGATGCCGCCGAGAAGGCCAGTCGTGCGCGCGCCCGCCGCGAACGGCTCCGCCAGCCATGGCAGCGGCATCCTGCTCACCGGCGCGATGCGGAACAGCTTGCCGTCGGGTGCGGTCGCGATGCCGGCGTCACCCGCGCAGAACGCGCGCGGCAGGCGGAAATCGAAGTCGTAACCGAGCGTCGCGATACCCGAGAAGGTTCCGGACGGCGCCTGCACGCTCATCGCGTAGGCGAAGTCCGCGCCCGCACCGAGCCCGACGACGTACGGAGGCTGATAGGTCGGAAGATTGACGTGGCGTTCCATCCAGTGCGCCATCTCCTCGACGTGTCCGGCGGGGAAGCTGCACGGATCGGTAAGCGACTCCAGTTCCTTCAGGTAGGAATCGAGATTGATCGTCACCACGAAGCTGCCGCCCTGCGCCAATCCTTGTGCGTAGGCGCGGCTGGCCGCATCCACGCCACCGCGGTCGGAAAACAGCAGCACGCTGCGCCTGGGCGAGCCCGCCGGCTGCGTCAGCGTGACCGTGTCGAACAGGCCGTATTGCAGTTGCGAGGTTTGTGGCGGGGCAGCGAGTGCCGGGGCGCTCAATGCGGCGATGGCGAACAGAATGGAACGCATATCAATCCAGGACAGGTTGCTTTTTCATGTCGCGCACAGTGCCTCCAGTTCCGCCGCTTCCTTCGGTACCGCGGCGGTCAGCACGTCCGGACCGTTCGCGCTCACCGCGACATCATCCTCTATGCGGATGCCGATGCCGCGCCAGCGTTCCGGTACCGAGGCGTCGTCCGCCGCAACATAGATGCCAGGCTCGACCGTCAGCACCATGCCCGGTTCCAGCAGGCGCGCCTCGCCGTCCACCTGGTAATCGCCGACGTCGTGCACGTCGAGCCCGATCCAGTGCCCGGTCTTGTGCGGGAAGAAACGCTTGTACGAACCGGATTGCAACGCGGCGCGCGCGCTGCCGCGCAGCAGCTTCAGTGCACAAAGGCCTTCGGTGATGACCAGCGTGGCCGCCGCGTGGGCGGCGTCGTAGCTGCGGCCGATGCGCACCTCGTCGATCGCCGCGCGCTGTGCTTCCAGCACGATCTCGTAAAGCGCGCGCTGCTCGCGTGAGAATTGCGCGCCCACCGGCCAGGTTCGGGTGATGTCGGAGGCGTAGCACTCCACTTCCGCGCCCGCGTCCACCAGCAGCAGGTCGCCACGCTGCAATTTCGCGCGGTTGTTCTGGTAGTGCATCACGCAGGCATTGGCGCCGCCGGCGACGATCGGCGGATAGGACGGCACCGCGCCGCGCGCGCGCATTGCGTGCAGCAGCGCGGCTTCCACTTCGTATTCGCCGCGGCCGGGTCGCGCGGCCTGCATCGCCGCGTGCTGCGCATCCGCCGCGATGGATGCGGCCTGGCGCATCAGTTTCAGTTCCGCCGGCGACTTGTACAGGCGCAGGTCGTGCAACAGGTGGCCGAGCGCGGTGAACTCCTTCGGCACCACGCCGCCGCCGCGCGCCGAGCGCAGTCGGCGCATCCAACGCAGCAGGCGCGCGTCGAATTCCGGTTCGCTGCCGAAATGGCAGTACAGCCGCTCGCGCCCCTCCAGCATGCCGGGCAGGATGTCGTCCATGTCCTCGTACGGAAACGCATCCTGCATGCCGAAGCGCTCGACGGCGCCTTCCGGACCGATGCGCGGGCCGTGCAGGCGCTCGGCTTCCGGATCGCGTTCGCGGCAGAACAGCACCGCTTCGCCGGCGCGGCGCCCTGGCAGAAGTGCCAGCACCGCGTCGGGCTCGGGGAAGCCCGTGAGATAGTGGAAATCCGAATCCTGCCGATAGGGCCAGGCAGAATCGGCGTTGCGCATGCGCTCGGGCGCGGCGGCCACGATGATCGCCGCCGATTCACCGGCCATGCGCATCAGCTCGCGCCGGCGGCGCGCGAACTCAGTCGGCGAGATCATGGACGGCGGCAAGGCGGGCTTCGGTGCGGGTCGGCGTGGGCAAAAGGCCGAAAGGATCAGATTTCGCCAGATTCACGACCGCATCCCGCTTTGATCCGCGCCTGCCCGGGTGTTCGTGTCCGAAGCGCATGGTTTCGGCATCAATGCAGGCGGCGGGCGGGATCCGCGCGCAGTTCGGCGTACAGCAGGAGCACGCCGATACGCACGAACTCGAACACTTCCATCAGCGAATTCTCGTCGTCGGCATCTTCGTAGGAGAAGTGCGAGGCTGCGATGGCATCCAGGTCCTGAAGGATTTCCGCGCCTTCCTCGGACAGTCCGCTCCGGCTGGCCTGGCCACCCAATCCCAATCCGCCGAGAAAGCCGCGGCACCAGTCCACCAGCGCGTCGCCGCGTTCGGCCAGCGGGCGTGCCGCATCCGGCAGCAGCGGCTCGAAACCGAGATCCGGATCGTCCAGTTGCACGCGCGTCTCCGCGTACAGCTCGCCCAGCAGGCGCTGCCCGGCATCGCTCGGCTGGACATCGTCGCTTTCCAGTTCCAGCGCCGAGAGCAGCGTCGGCGCGCCGGCCGTGCCGCCACCGCAAAGATAGCCACTCAACGAGCCGTGCAGTTCAGAGGCGCCCACGCCCAGCCGCATCGCGGCGAGTGCGGCGGCGAGTTCGGCGTGGTTGATCGTGGCGTGCATCGTGGCACCAGGAGTCTGTTGATGCTTGGATTTCGGCATGATTCTAGCAGCGAGGGAGCAGGCGCTCGGCTACACTCGCCGGGTGGGGAATTTTGTTCCGAGTATGTCGTTCATGCATTCATCGCGGTGCCGCACTCATCGGCACGGCCTGCCGCGCCTGCTGGTGGCGCTCGCCTTGCTGCTGTGCGCGGTGGCGGCGCAGGCCTACGAGCGGGATTTCTATTTCCAGAAGCTGGACAGCGGTTCGGGGCTGGCGCAGAACAGCGTGGACGTGATCGCGCAGGACTCGCGCGGCTATATCTGGCTGGCGACGGAAGGCGGCCTGCACCGGTTCGATGGTTACAGTCTGCGGCGGTTCCAGCACGATCCCGATCGCACGGACAGCCTGCCCGACAACCTGGTCACCGCCCTGGCCGATGCCGGAGACGGCAAGCTTTGGGTCGGCAGCCACAGCGGCGGGTTGGTGCTTTTCGATCCGGATCACGATCGCGCGCTGCCGCTGCCTCCGGCGGCGCTGGCGCCGGACGCTTACGTGTACGCCTTGCAGGATCTGCCGGGCGGCGCCCTGCTGGTCTCGGACGCACACGGCATCGAGCGCATCGGCGTGCCTTACGCCCGCTCGCGGCGGCTCTGGAAAAACCCGGGCGGCAGCGAGTCCGTGGTGAGTGCGTTTGCGCGCTGCCCGGACGACTCCGTGTACGCCGCTGCCGCGCACAGCGTGCTGACGCTGGATCGCGGCACCGCGCCGGCGCGCGTGCTTGCCGATCCGACCGATCCGGTCAGCGCCTTGTACTGCGATCACCGCGGACGGTTGCTGCTGGGCGACGGCCATGGCCTGGCGCAGATTGATCGCGAAACCGGCGCGCTCACCCGCTTGCAACTGCCCGGCGTGAACGCGCCCGTGCGCGTCACCCATATCGTCGAGGACCACGCGGGCCGGTTGTGGCTGAGCCTCGCCGGTTCCGGCCTGCTGCGGCTGGATGGCAACGGCAAGGCGCTGAGCGTCAGACCGCCGCAAACCGACATTCCCGGCGGCTTGCCGGACGGCGCGATAGGCGGATTGTTTGTCGATCGCTCCGGCCTGCTGTGGGTCGGCACGATGGCGCATGGCGCAGCCTGGACCGATCCGGACGGCTCGCCGTTCCATACCATCATCAATCTCGATCCGGGGGCGAGGAATTCCGGCGGCAATCACCTGCGCACGTTCTACGAGGCGCCTGACGGCAGCCTCTGGCTGGGCGCTGTGGGCGATGCGCTGGTGCATTACCTGCCGGCGAGCGGTACCTTCGAGAATTTCGGCGACGTGCTCGCGCGCGCCGTCGCGGTGCCTCGCGAAGGCAAGGCCGAACAGGTCGAACCGGATTCACTTTTGCCGGATGCGCGCGTGCCGCTTCGGGTCTACGCCATCCTTCCGGACGGCGGCGGCAAGCTGTTGGTCGCCAGCAGCCGCGGGCTGTTGAGCTTCGATCCGCAGGCGCGCAGTGCCGTATTGTTGAAACTGCCGGACGATGGAGATGCGGCCGGTTCCCCGCCGGACATCCGCGCATTGCTGCGCGCGCGCAATGGCGACCTGTGGCTCGCGCGCGGCGACGACGGCCTGCTGCAGTACCGCGATGGCAAACTGCTGCACCACTATCGCGCCCACGCGGATGGCGAAAATGCCATCGCCAGCAGCATCGTTTTGACGCTGGCGGAAGACGGCATGGGCCGGATCTGGGCCGGAACCATAGATGGCCTGTCGCTGATCGATCCCTCGGCGCAAAAGGTGCGCAACTTCCACGAGCTTCCCGGTCGCGCCGATTCGCTGAGCGGCCACACCGTGCTGGACGTGATGATCGGCAAGGATGCGACCGTTTGGGTCGGCACGCTTTCGGGCCTGGATCGGCTGCTGTGGATAGATGATGCCGGCGCGCACTTCCGGCGCTACGGCACCCGCGACGGCATGCCTGACGGCACCACGTACTGCATGCTGGAAGACGCGCACGGCGACGTATGGTTCAGCACCAACCTCGGCATCGGCCGGCTGGATCAGCGCGACGGCAGCATCCGCGCATTCCAGACCAGCGACGGCTTGCAGGGTGACGAATACGATTCCGGCGCATGCCTTGCGTTGCGCGACGGACGGCTGGTGTTCGGCGGCATCAACGGCTTCGATGTGCTCGATGTCGGTGCGCTCAAGTCAAGCGCCTTCAAACCGCCGGCGATGATCACCGGGGTGCGCATCGACTCACGGCTGGTGGCTGCGCCGGCGCCGGGCGACCCGGTCCTGCAGGTGCCGACCGGGTCGCGCAGCCTGCACGTGGACTTCGCCGCCCTCGATTACGCTACGCCGCAGCGCAACCACTTCCGGTATCGGCTGCTGGGTTACGACGACAGCTGGGTGGACATCGGCATGCGCCACAGCGCCACCTGGACCAATCTGGCGCCGGGCGCATACCGGCTGGAGGTGCAGGGCCGCAGTCGCAATGGAACCTTCGGTGCCGCGGCCGTTCTGCCGCTGAAGGTGCTGGCGCCCTGGTGGTCGAGACCGGTGATGCGCGCGCTCTACGCGGCGGCGGCGTTGCTCATCGTGCTGGCGCTCGTGCTGACCTGGCGCGGCAAGCGACTGGAAGAGCTGCGCCACCAGAAGCAATTGCGCCTGCGCGAAGATCGCCTGCGCCTCGCCTTGTGGGGTTCCGGCGACGAATTCTGGGATTGGGACCTGCACGCGGGGATGATCTTCAGGCTCGGCGCCGACGGTCTTCCGGGCGGCCACCGCGAGGAGAGCATCACGATAGACGACTGGCGCAATTTCGCCGTGCACCCGGATGACCTCGAACGCGTCGAGCATGCGCTCGCCGAGCACGTGGGCGGCAACAGCGATCATTTCGAAGCCGAGCACCGGCTGATGAACACGCGGGGCGACTGGGTATGGGTGATCTCGCGCGGCAAGATCGTGGAACGCGACGAATCGGGCAGGCCGCTGCGCATCTGCGGCACCGCGCGCGACATCAGCGCCCTGCGCGCGGCAGAGCGCGACCGCCGGGTCGCGGCTGAAGTCATCCGCAGCATGACCGAGGCGGTTACCGTCACCGATCTCAATTACCACTTCATTTCGGTCAATCCCGCGTTCACACGCATGACCGGCTACGTGGAGGAAGAGGTGATCGGCCGCGACGCCGCACTGCTCAACTGTCGCCAGCACGCGCCGGAGATCTACCACAACGTCCGCAATGTGCTGGCCGAGGCCGGGCACTGGCGCGGCGAGATGTGGCAGCGGCGCAAGGACGGAGAGGAATTCCTCTGCTGGATAGAGATCAACCAGGTGCGCGACAGCAGCGGCCAGCCCAGCCATATCGTCTGCGTGCTGACCGACATCACCGATCGCAAGCGGGCGGAGCAGGAACTGCGTTATCTCGCCAACTACGACACGCTCACCGGATTGCCGAACCGCACCCTGCTGGGCGAGCGGCTCGGCCACGCGATCATCAATGCGCGTCGCGGCAGCCACAAGGTGGCGGTGTTGTTCATCGACCTGGATCGCTTCAAGCACGTCAACGATTCGATGGGCCACGCCGCCGGCGACCGCATGCTCAAGGCCGCCGGCGCGCGTCTGCGCCATGTGGTTCGAGAGCAGGACACCGTGGCGCGTCTGGGGGGCGACGAGTTCACCGTGATCCTCGAGGAAGTCCTGGACGTGCGCGACGCCGAGGAAATGGCGCAGCGACTGATCGAGGCGTTCCAGTCGCCGCTGGGCCTGGGCGGATCGCAGGAAGTGGTGATCTCGCCTTCGATCGGCATCTCGATATACCCCGATCACGGTCAGGTCCCGACCGATCTTCTGAAGTACGCCGACACCGCGATGTACCAGGCCAAGGAGCGCGGCCGCAACACCTACACGGTGTACCACGCGCGCATGGACGCGCAGGCGCGCGATCGCGCACGCCTGATCGCGGCGTTGCGGCGCGCGCTGGAGCGGAGGGAATTCGAGTTGGTGTACCAGCCGAAAATGGCGATCCACAGCGGCCGCATCACCGGAGTGGAAGCGCTGTTGCGCTGGAACAGCGGCGAGCTCGGCGCGATCCCGCCGACGGTATTCATACCGCTCGCCGAAGAAACCGGATTGATCCACGAGATCGGCGAATTCGTGCTGATCAGCGCGTGTGCCGCGCTGAAGGATTTCCGCGAGGCCGGCCTGCACGGGATCACGATGGCGGTGAACCTGTCCGCCGCGCAATTGCAGCGGGCGGAGCTTACCTTGCGCATGTGCGAAATCCTGGCCGATTACGACATCGCGCCGGACCAGCTCGAGCTGGAGCTGACCGAGAGCATGGTCATGGCCAATGCGGAGCAGTCGGTGCGCATCCTCACCGAACTGAAGTCGATCGGCGTGCGGCTGGCGATCGACGATTTCGGGACCGGCTACTCCTCCCTGGTCTATCTCAAGCGCCTGCCGATCGATACGCTGAAGATCGATCGGGAATTCGTCGGCGACATCACCACCGATCCGGATGACGCCTCTATCACCTCCACCATCATCACGATGGCGCATTCGCTGGAACTGAACGTGATCGCCGAAGGCGTGGAGACGCCGGAACAGCTGGCATTCCTGCGAAGCCAAGGCTGCGATGAGATCCAGGGGCACTGGTTCTCCATGCCGTTGTCGGCGGAGAACTGCCTCAAGTTCATTGCCGCACGCTGCGAATTGGCGCGCGCGGGCGAACCGGCGCGCTGAGCCGACGCCTTGATACCTGGCCTCAGGTGTAGCCGTACTCCGCCAGGCTTTCGCCGAGCACCGATTGCAGCACGGTCTGCTGTTCGGGCGTGAGCTCGTGTCGCCATTTGCCGTTGGTGCTGCGCAGCTTGTATTTGCCGATCGCCTTCTCGAAGCGTGGCGGCCAGTCGAGCCCGCAGAATTTCACCACGTCACGGAAGTGCCGCGTCGGGTCCATGACGAAATCCTCGTACCGCAGCTGCATGAATTGCCCGGCAGGAATGCGCGCCGCGGCTTCGCGGGTGGCGTCCATCAGCAATTTCCATTGCAGGCCAGCAAGGGCCACGAACGACTTGCCGTGACGCTCCCATTCGGCGCGCTGCGCTTCGGAAAGTTCGCCCCAGCGCCACCGGTCCGGGCCTCCCCAGCCGTCCCAGAAATCCACGGCCAGCAGCGAGCTGGCCACCGCGCGCCCGTCACGATAGATATGGATGAACAGCGCGTCGGGGAACAACTCGCGCAGGAAGCCGATTCGTGGCCAGCCTGTGATCTTGTGCAGCAATCGTTGCCTACGGTGCGTCAGCAGTTCCGCCATGGCCGGCGGCACGCGGCTGCGGTTCAGTTCGGTGACATCGGACGCCAGCAGATCGCGGCAGGGGCGCGAGAACCCGTGGCAATGGTGATTCCAGAACCGGTAGCACTCGCCGGGCTCGTAATGGTATTTGAGCGGGCGGTTGACGAGCGGCCAGTCGATCATCCGCTGCAGCGCGCGGCTCAGCCCGGGTTTCGAAGGGAAGCGGTCGCACAGGCCGGACACCCACACCACGTCCGGGTGTTCCGAAAACATCCTGTGGAAAATGGTCGAGCCGCTGCGGCCGACGCCGACGACGAAAATGGGCCGGTCCACCCCGGTCTTTTGCGCATGAAGACTGCGGTGGGCGGGAGCCACTGATCTCTCGAGTGCCGCGGCCGCGTTGTCGCGTGCCGCTCCCGGGATGGTGCGCAAAAGCACCGTTTGTTTGTCTTCCATGACGCTCCCTCGTTTTTGGCGGTGCCTTGAGCCATGAACGGCACCGATTTGCAGCAGATCACGCCTCCATCCTCGATCAGGTCCGAATACATCAACTCACATTCTTGAGCCGGTAAAGTAAACGACCTGTGATGATCGGCTGATCTGGCCCGCCCCCGTCCCGTCAGGCGCCGTACCTGCGGCACACCAGCAGCACTTCGTCCACCTCGTGCGCGTCGATCATGCCGCCGACCCAATGCAGCGGCTTCTGCATGCGCAGACCCAGCGGCATGAACACGCGGTTGTACCAGCGCATCGCGGTGCGCGGACGGCGGCGCAGGAACCACATCCCCAGATCGAGCAGCGCCGAGGATTTCGGTTGCATGCCGTACATCGCACTGCGCTCGAGCACGAAGCCGTGCCGCGAAAGTTTGTCGAGGATCGCCTGCGGTTCGTAGCGGCGGCAATGGCCGACGAATTCGTCGAATGCATTCCACGCTTCCGGATGGAGGGGCACCGAGATCAACAGCACCGCATCCGGCGCGGCCACGCGCGCCAGTTCCGCGAGTGCCGCGTCGTCGTCGGCCACGTGCTCGACGATGTCCATCGCGCAGAGCATGTCGAACGAGTGGTCGTGGAAGGGGAGTGCGCCGATCAATCCATTCGCCGCTTTCGCGCCACGGGTGCGCAAGGCACGCAGCGCCGGGGCACTGAGATCGAGAAAGATGGTGTCCTGCAGCGGCAGGCGAGGGCGCAGGCCCGGCGCGATTTCCAGCCGCCGCGTGTGTTGCGCGGACAATTCGGAAACCAGAGGCCAGGTGTTGAAGCGTTGCGGCTCGATCAACTGCGCGCGCGACCACAGGCCGTCGTAGAAGCGCCGATTGCTTTCGGTCAGTCCGGCTTCGCTGCGCGCTGGCGAAACCGTGCCCATGTCAGCCTGCGAAGACCCGGGCATTCCTGAAGAGTCGCATCCACGGCGAATCCTCGCCCCAGCCCAGCGGGCGCCAGCTCATCTGGATGGTGCGAAACACGCGTTCCGGATGCGGCATCAGGATCATCACGCGCCCGTCGCCGGAGGTGAAGCCGGTCAGGCCGTCGGACGATCCATTCGGGTTCAACGGAAACGTTTCGGTCGGCCTGCCGCGGTTGTCCACGAAACGCAGGCACGCGTTCGCCTTGTTCGGCCTGGCATCTTGCGCGAACACCGCGCGGCCTTCGCCGTGCGCGGTGACGATCGGAATGCGCGAACCGGCCATGCCGCGGAAGAAGATCGAGGGCGATTCCATCACCTCGACGGTGACGAAGCGCGCTTCGTATTGCTCCGAAGCATTGCGCTGGAAGCTCGGCCAGTGTTCGGCGCCCGGGATGATGCCCTTCAGGTGCGAAAGCATCTGGCAGCCGTTGCACAGGCCCAGCGCGAAGGTCTTCGGATCGGCGAAGAACGCCGCGAACTGCTCGCGCAATTTCTCGTGGTAAAGGATGGATGCGGCCCAGCCGCGGCCCGCGCCCAGCACGTCGCCGTAGGAGAAACCGCCGCAAGCGGCGAGCCCGTGGAAATCCGAAAGCCTGTGGCGGCCGGCGGCCAGATCGCTCATGTGCACGTCCACCGCTTCGAAACCCGCGCGCGTGAATGCCGCGGCCATCTCGACTTGGCCGTTGACGCCCTGCTCGCGCAATACCGCCACGCGCGGACGCGCGCCGCGTGCGATGTAAGGCGCGGCGACGTCCTCGCCCGGTTCGAAGGTGAGCTTCGGCGAGATGCCCGGATCGTCGTCGCTGATCCGCCAGGTGCGTTCGGCGTCGGCGCTCGTCGGGTTGTCACGCAGGCGCTGCATCGCATGGCTGGTCTCGTGCCAGGCGGTGAACAGCTGTGTCCAGTTCCACTTCGCCAGCTTCTCGTCGCCGGCCAGCAGCTTGATGCCGAGCTTCGGCTTCGGTCGTCCGATCGCGTGGCACATGGAGGCGAGGCCATGCTTGGCGATCAGCGCCATGAAGGCGTCGCGATCGGCCGTGCGCACCTGCACCACCGCGCCCAGTTCCTCGTTGAACAGGCCGCGCAGCGGATTATCGGCCCAGCCGTCCAGGCGGACTTCCAGCCCGCAATGCCCGGCGAAGGCCATTTCCAGCAGCGTCACGATCGCGCCGCCGTCGGAGCGATCGTGATAGGCCAGCAACAGGCCGGCGCTTTCCGCTTCGCGGACCAGCGCGAACAGCGATTTCAGCCGCTGCGGGTTGTCGAGATCGGGCGGGATGCCGCCGCCGCGATTGAACGCCTGGGTGAGCGAGGAGCCGGCGAGGCGGTCGCGGCCGGCGCCGAGGTCGAGCAGCCACAATTCCGAATCGCCGCGATCGAGCTTGATGCGCGGCGTCAGTGCGCGGCGCGCATCCGTCACGCGCGCGAAGGCGCTCACCACCAGCGACACCGGTGCGATGGTGCGCTGCTCGCGTTCGCCATCGTTCCAGACGGTCTGCATCGACAGCGAATCCTTGCCGACCGGAATCGAGATGTTCAGTGTCGGGCACAGTTGCTCGCCGACCGCGCGCACGGCGTCGAACAAGGCCGCGTCTTCGCCGGCCTTGCCGCTCGCCGCCATCCAGTTCGCCGAAAGCCGGATTTCATCGAGCTCGACCGGCGCGGCGAGCAGGTTGGTGATCGCTTCACCGACCGCCAATCTCGCGGCAGCCGCGGAATCCAGCAACGCCACCGGCGCGCGTTCGGCCATCGCCATGGCTTCGCCCACGTAGCCTTCGAAGTCGGCCAGCGTCACCGCGCAATCCGCCACCGGCACCTGCCAGGGGCCGACCATCGGGTCGCGCGAGCACAGGCCGCCGACGCTGCGATCGCCGATGGTGATCAGGAAGCTCTTGCTGCCGACGCCGGGCATGCGCAGCACGCGCTGCACGGCTTCGTCCAGGCCGATGCCGGAAAGATCCGGCACCACTTCCACGCGCGGCTTGAAGCGCGTGGCCTCGCGCTGCATGCGCGGCGGCTTGCCGAGCAGCATGTCGAGGGGAAGATCGATAATTGCTTCGTTTGACGTTTCGGCCGATTGCCCCCCTCCCATCCGCGCTGTGCGCGAGTCTCCCTCCCCCGCAAGCGGAGGAGGATTGGGGTGGGGGTCGGATTGCGAAGACGTGACCAGCAACCGCTGCTCTTCCGTCGCCGTACCTGCCACGGCGAACGGGCAGCGTTCGCGCGCGCAGATTTTTTCGAACCTGGCCAGGTCGGCCGGGCGCACGCCCAGAACGTAACGCTCCTGCGATTCGTTGCACCACAACTGCATCGGCGTGAGCTGCGGGTCGTCGCGCGGCACCTTGTCGAGATCGATCCGGCCGCCGACACCGGAGTCGTGCAGCAGCTCCGGGATCGCATTCGACAAGCCACCGGCGCCGACGTCGTGGATCGCGACGATCGGATTCGTGTCGCCGAGTGCGGTGCAGGCGTCGATCACTTCCTGGCAGCGGCGCTCCATCTCGGCGTTGTCGCGCTGGACGGAGGCGAAATCGAGCTGCGCGCTCGACGCGCCGCCGGCCATGGAGGAGGCCGCGCCGCCGCCCAGACCGATCAGCATCGCCGGGCCGCCGAGCACGATCACCGCATCGTCCGGCGCGAGCCTGTTCTTGCGAACGTGCATCGGCCGCACGTTGGCGATGCCGCCGGCGATCATGATCGGCTTGTCGTAGCCGCGGCGCACGCCGGGTTCGCCGGTCTCCTGTTCGAACGCGCGGAAATAACCGCCGAGGCAGGGCCGCCCGAATTCGTTGTTGAACGCGGCCGAACCCAGCGGACCATCGCGCATGATTTCGAACGCGGTGGCGAAGCGCGCGGGCAGCGGGCGCTCGGTTTCCCACGGACGCGGCAGGCTCGGAATGCGCAGGTGTGAAACCGAAAAGCCGGTCAGGCCCGCTTTCGGCTTGCCGCCGCGGCCGACCGCGCCTTCGTCGCGGATCTCGCCGCCCGCGCCGGTCGCCGCACCGGGCCACGGCGCGATCGCGGTCGGATGATTGTGCGTCTCCACCTTGATCGCGTACGGGATCGCTTCCTGGTGCGTGCGCCAGACGCCATCGGCGTCGGCAAAAAAGCGCGCACCGTGCGAGCCCTCGATCACCGCCGCGTTGTCGCTGTAGGCGCTGAGCGTGTGCTCGGGCGACATCTTGTGGGTGTGGCGGATCATGCCGAACAGCGTGGCCGCCTGCGGCTCGCCGTCCACCGTGAACTGCGCGTTGAAGATCTTGTGCCGGCAGTGTTCGGAATTGGCCTGCGCGAACATCACCAGTTCCGCATCGGTCGGATCGCGCTGCAGGCGCGCGTAGTGTTCGACCAGGTATTCGATTTCGTCGGTGGCAAGCGCCAAGCCGAGTTCCTTGTTGGCCGCTTGCAGCGCGCCCCGCGGATCGCTGCCGAGTCCGACCGTGTGCAGCGGCCCGGGTCGGCCGGCGAGGAACAAGCCGGACGCCTGATTCAGCGCGGTCAGTACCGATTGCGTCATCGGATCGTGCAACACCTGCGCGACCGCGTCGAATGTTGCGGTATCGCCCGCCCGCACTCCTTCGATCAGGAACGCGGTGCCGCGCTCGACGCGCCGCACGGGCAGTCCGATGTCGTGCAGGATGTCGCTGGCCTTCGACGACCACGGCGAGAGCGTGCCCAGCCGCGGCACGACCCAGAGCGTGGCATCCAGCGGCGCGCCTTCACCGGCGTCCAGCACTTCGGCGAGACGACGGTGCTGTCCCGGATCGAGCGTCCGCTCCACATCGGCGAAGTAGACGAAGCGCGCGCCGCGCACGCGTGCACCGGTCGCGACATGGGCGAGGCGTTCGTTGAGACGATCCAGACGAAACGGCGACAGGGCAGAGCGCCCGTCGAGGACGATCATGGGAGTCGGAAGGCTGCCGGGGACAAGGCCAGCTATTGTAGCAGCGCCGTGAGCGCTCGCCTTCGAAGCTCCTCACCCGTCAAGCGCTTCGCGCTTGTCCCCCCTATCCCCTTGTGGGGATGGCGCTTCAAGGTTTGAGAGCCTCTGAAGAAGCGTCGCGAGCGCAGGCAGGCTGCGCGTCGCCGGAGCGCAGGCACCGGAGTGTACACGTCAGTACATGAGGACGCCGAGCACCGCCGGCGCGCGGCATGCCGAGCGCAGCAGCTTGTTCAGAGGCTCCTTAGCCGCCATCCCTCGGTCCCGGCAGCTCACTCAGCCACTGCAGCAGCTGCATGGGGTCGGCGTAGCCGTTCAGAGCGGCGCCGTTGCTCGCGACGATGGTCGGCGTGCCGTTGACGCCGAGGTCAATTCCGAGCTGGTAGTCGTGCGCCACCGGGTTGTCGCAGTGCGCGGGCCTGGGGTCCACCCCATGCTTGGCTTCGGTGAAGGCGCGCTTGCGGTCGGGCGCGCACCACACCGATACAGCCTTGGCGTAGGAGGGCGTATTCAGGCCCGAGCGCGGCCAGAAGAGGTAATCCACAGCGATGCCGAGCTTGTTGTATTCGGCGATCTTCGAATGGAACACGCGGCAATACGGGCAGTCCACGTCTGTGAACACCGTGACCGTGTATTTCGGATGCGCCGGTGCGAAGCGGATCATGCGCGATGCCGGGATCTTCGCCAGTGCTTCGCGGCGCAGTGCATCCAGTCGCGCGTCAGCCAGCCCGCGCTGCGTCTTCAGGTCGAAAGCATCGCCCTGCAGCATGTAGCGGCCATCCGCGCTGACGTACACCGCCTGCCCCTGCACGATCACCTGGTACAGGCCGGGCAGCGGCGTCTTGTCCACCGCCTGGATTTGCACCTTGGGAGCGAGCATGTGGATCGCATCCAGCACCGGCCTGGGCGCGTCGGCGATGCTCGTCCCCTGCATCGTCGCAACAGCAGTCGTTGCGGAAGGCGCAGGCCTGCCCGTGAGCGCGGCGGTTTTGCCGCTGAACGATGCATCGGTGTTTTCGCCCGCGGAGCAGGCGCTGGCGATCAGCGCGATCGCGAGAAGACAGGACAGCAGCTTGGACATGACAGACCCGGAAGCCGCATACGCTCGCGGCGCGGGGATGCTAGCACGTGGAATTCTTGCCCGACGTGAGTCGCGGCACGACACCCTTATCTCAACCGCGCCCTCCAGCGGCGCAGGCGACGTAAACGGGGCGGACGCAAGCAGCCTCCATGGTGCGTGGGGCCGGCCCGCACATCCGTGCGCGGGCGTTATTCGCGCCATCCTTGGCGCTCACCTTCTCCGCTGCGCGGCTCAGGCCGCCTTCGGCGCTCGGGCGCGCTCCTGCGCGCCACGTCGGCCGCGCAGCCGTGCCAAGGCATCGGCCAAGCGCGCGTCCTCACCCGCGAGGGTGATGCTCCGCATGCAAGCGCTTCAGGTTTTCCTTGGCGATCAGGGTGTAGATCTGCGTGGTCGAGAGCGTGCTGTGGCCGAGCAGCATCTGCAGTGCGCGCAGGTCGGCGCCGTGGTTCAGCAGGTGGGTGGCGAAGGAATGCCGCAGCACGTGCGGTGAAATCTTTTTTGCCGGAATGCCGACCGCCATCGCGTGCTTCTTGACCATCGTCCAGGCCATCTGCCGTGTCATGCCGGCGGCGCGGTTGGTGAGGAACAGCGCATCCGGCGTGCGGCCCTTGGCCAGCGGGGCCCGCCCCTCCTTCAGATAACGGTCGATCCAGTCCAGCGCGTTCTCGCCGACCGGAACGAGGCGATCCTTTCCGCCCTTGCCGGTGACGCGCAGCACGCCCTGGCGCAGGTTGAGGGAGCTGATCGGCAGCGTTGTGAGTTCGGACACGCGCAAGCCTGACGCGTACATCAGCTCCAGCATCGCACGGTCGCGCAGGCCGAGCGGCGTGGCGATGTCCGGAGCCGCGATCAGCGCATTGACCTCGCGTTCCGAGAGTGCCTTGGGCAGGCTGCGCGGCAATTTCGGCGCGTCCAGCAGCAGGGTAGGGTCATCGAAATCGGAACGCGTGCGCGCGTAGTCGGCGTAAAAACGCCGCAGCACCGTGAGCAGCCGCGCGTTGCTGCGTGCCTTGATCCGTGCCTTGCCGCGCTCGCCTAGGTAGCGTGCAAGACTCTCGTAAGTCGCGCCGGTCAGCGACGTGCCGCGCGCGCGCAGCCAGGCCGCGCACAATTGCAGGTCGCTGCGATAGGCCGTCAGGGTAAGGTCGGCGAGGCCGTCCTGCGACCACAGTCGTTCGAGAAAGGCTTCGATCGCGGCGCGGTCGGCGCTCGCGATTTCCGGGACGATTTCGGCAACAGCGGCTCGCATCGTGCGATGCTTGCGCGCGACAGGATTCCGCGCAAGGTTTTTTAGAACGGTCATGACCAGTCCCTCACCCACACCGACCTTTTCCGATGAACAGGGCGGGAAATCGGAAGCAGGCGCCGCGTCGAGTCGGCCTGTTGCGTACCCCGCGCCGCTGTGGCGCCGGATCGCCGCACTCATCTATGACGCCTTCCCGCTGATCGGGCTGTGGATGATCACCGCGTTCGTGTGCCTGTTTGCGTTCGGCAGGCACTACGATCCGGCGCACCCGGAATGGGGAACACGACTGGGGCTGCAACTCGCGCTGCTGGCGGTGACCATCGCGTATTTCGCGATTTCGTGGGTGCGGATCGGCCAGACCATCGGCATGCGTGCCTGGAAACTGAAACTGCTGCGCCAGGACGGCGGCAGGATCGGCGTGCTGCGTGCGCTGGCGCGATTCTTCCTCGCGCTGCTGTCATTGGGCCTGGCCGGAATCGGCTTCTGGTGGGCGTTGTTCGATGCGCAACACCGCACATTGCACGATCGAATCTGCAAGACAGTGATGGTGCGGCTGTCGAAATAGGCGGGAGTGGGAGCGGGGTAGCAGGGCGTCGCTGCCCGCGGATCGCTTTGCCCTGCCGGGGCTCGCGCAAGTACGGCCACCACCCATTCCCGGTGCCGTTCACGCCCTCCTGAAATACCACACCGCCGCCGCGATCAGCAGCAAAGCGGGCGTGATATTCGCGGCGAACGCCGGGATGCCGAACACGGTGCCCATTCCAATCACGGCGCGCTGCAGGAAGAACCAGCCGATCGCCAGCAGCAGGCCGACGAACAGCCGCCGGCCGAGGCCGCCGGAGCGCAGCGCGCCGAACGCGAACGGCAACGCGCACATCACTAGCACCAGGGTGTTGAGCGGATACAGCGCGCGCCCCCAGAACGCGTTGAGGTAGGTGCCAGGGTTCTGCTGGTTGCTGCGCAGGTAATCGATATTGCGTTGCAGGTCGGCGAGCGAGAGGTACTCCGGATGCACCACCGAGAGCTGGAGCACCTCCGGGTCGAGGCCCGACTTCCATGAAAGCTGGTTCGCAAACGTGCTGTGTGCGCCCTGCGGCGAGATCGTGGTGTTGCGCACCGCATGCATGAGCCACTCGCCGCCTTTCTGCGTCGCTGTCCTGGCCCACTGGAACGATGTCAGCTCGCCGGCGGCGTTGAAACCGAACACGCGCACGTCGGCGAGTTCCACGCTGGGATGTCCATCAACCGTGCGCGCCAGCGCGGCTTTCGCATTGATGATGGTGTCGCCATCCTTGGCCCACAGCCCGCTGCGCTGGGTGATGCCGAGATGCCCCGAGCGCATCGTCAACTGGATGTTCTGCGCGCGCTGTTCGCCCGCGGGCGCGGCGGTTTCGCCCAAGGCGAACACCCCCGCCATCAATATCAGCACCAACGCTGCGGCGGAAAGGCAGATGCGCAGCTTGGACATGCCGGCCGCACGCAATGCGGTCAGCTCGCCGCTCGCGCCGAGTCCGCCCAGGCCCATCAAGCTGCCGATCAGCGCGGCGAACACGAACCAGTCGTACACGCGGCGCGGCACCGTCAGCAGGACGTAGGCGACTGCTGCACCCAGCGTGTAGCCGTTGCGGCCGATGTCACCGACCTGCTTGGCGAAAATGATGAAGGTGTCGAGCCCGACGATCACCAGCCACGCAATCAGGACGCTGGCCAGCACCGAACCCCAGATCAACCGGTCCGCGCGCTTGATCCGCACCCTGCGCCACGCCGCCGCGATCATGGCTGCGCTCCCTTCGGCACGCGCCGCACGGCGTACTGGCGCGCGAACAGCCATGCCGAGAGCACGAACACCGGAATCAGCACCCACCACAGGCCAAGCGCCGCCGGCACCTTGCCCTGCGCGATGAAGGTGCGCGCGAGCACGAGCAGATTGGCGAACACCAGGTACGCGAGCACCGCGATCACCAGCTTGCCCAGCGTGGACGAGCGCGTGTTCTGGCGCGACATCGGCAGCGCCAAAAGGCCGAGCACCAATGCCGCGAACGGCGCGCCGATGCGCCACTGCAATTCCGCGCGCGCGGCCGGATCCTTGTCGCCGATCAGCAGTGAAGTCGCGCGCGAATGCTCCGGATCGTCCTCGTCGCCATTGTCGTCGGGCGGCGACAGCGCGAGATCGTTGCGCGCGAATTTCATCAGGCGCCAGTTGTCGTGGCCGAGATGCCCGTCGAAGCGATGGCCGTCGAACAGAGCGATGAAGCGGTTGTCCTGGGTACCCTCGTGGTACAGCTCGCCGTGGGTGGCGGTGATCACGTCGATCTGCGTCACCGGCTTGCCGTCCTGGGTGCCGGGGCGTTCGCTCTCGACGAACAACTTGCCGAGCTTGGTGCCGTCGGGGCTCAAGGTGTCCACGAAGATGATCCCGCCCTTGCCGGGCAGTTCGGTGAAACGTCCGGCTTCGAGGCCGGCCGCGATCACCGAACGATTGGCCTGCTCCACTTCGGCATTGGCGGTGCGCGTGGCCAGCGGGCCCAGCCACAGTGAAATCAGCGCGATCAGGACCGCGGCGCCGATGCTGAGCATCGCGGCGGGACGCAGCATCCCGCGCGGACCGAAGCCGGAGGTGAACAGCACGTGCATTTCGCTGTCGCGGTACATGCGGCCAAGCGCCAGCATGATGCCGAGGAACATTGCCATCGGCAGCAGCGCCGAAAGCGTGTCCACCAGATGCAAACCGAGCACCTCGAACATGATGTCGCCGGGCAGCCGGCCCGAGGCAACCTTGTTCAGGATGTCCGCGAAAGTGCCGCCGGTGAAGATCACCAGCAGCACGGCCACGGCCGCCAGCGTGCCGACCAGCAGCTCACGCAGCAAATAGCGGTCGAGGATGGAGAGGCGCAGCATCGGTTAAACTGATTCGCTTTGCGGATCGGGGAAACGCGGCAGTTTAGCGGCTCCGGCCCGTTCGTATCCTTTCAAGGAAATGTTGTCATGCTCGAGTTCAGTTCCAGCCAGGCCGCCGCCGACAAGACCGATGCACCCTGCGTGGTGGTCGGCGCGTTCGATCAGTCCTTCACGGGCGCGGCCGCGGCGATCGATCAGGCGAGCGGCGGTGCGCTCACGCGCCTTCACGACGCCGGCGACCTGAGCTGCAAGGCCGGTACGACGCTCGTCCTGCACGGTCTATCCGGCGTGGGCGCCGCGCGCGTGCTGCTGGTTGGCCTGGGCTCGAAAGCGGATTTCGACGGGCTCGGCTTCCAGCGCGCGTGCATCGAAGCCGGCAAGGCACTGAAGAATCTTCCCGTCGAAAGCGCAACCGTGTTCCTGCCGGAACTGGAAGTGCGCGGGCACGACACCGCATGGCGCGTGCGCACCTGTGCGCTGGCGCTGGATCACGCCAATTTCCGCTACACCGCGACCGTCAAGCCGAACGGCAAACGCGCGCAGTTGAAGCGCGTCGAGCTGGCCGGGGCGGATGAGAAGACGCTGGAACAGGCGCGAGCGATCGCCAAGGGCGTCGAATTCGCGCGCGAACTCGGCTGCCTACCGCCGAACCTGTGCACGCCGGCGTACTTGGCGGAACGCGCGCGGGGCATCGCCGATGCGCATGCCGAGGTCACACTGGAGGTGCTGGAGCGCGATCGCATGCGCGAACTCGGCATGGGCGCGCTGCTGGCCGTCGCGCAGGGTTCTGCCAACCCGCCCAAGCTGATCGTGCTGCAGTATCGCGGCGCCAAGAATGCGAAACCCTTCGCGCTGGTCGGCAAGGGCGTCACCTTCGACACCGGCGGCATGAACCTGAAGCCGACCGGTTCGATGGAGGAGATGAAATACGACATGTGCGGCGCCGCCGGCGTGCTCGGCGCGTTCCTCGCCGCGGTCGAGATGAAGCTGCCGATCAATCTGGTCTGCGTGGTTCCGGCGGTGGAGAACATGCCCGACGGCGGCAGCTATCGTCCGAGCGACGTGCTCACCACTTTGTCCGGCCTCACCGTGGAAGTGCTCAATACCGACGCGGAAGGCCGCCTGATCCTGTGCGACGCGCTGGCCTACACCAAACGCTTCGAACCGCAGGCGATCGTGGACGCGGCCACGCTTACCGGCGCCTGCGTGATAGCGCTGGGCAAGCACGCGACCGGTCTGTTCAGTGCCGACGACAAGCTCGCCAACGAACTGCTCGATGCGGGCTATGCCACGCTGGATCGCGCCTGGCGCCTGCCGCTGTGGGACGACTACCGCAACCAGCTGGAGTCTGCCTTTGCGGACATCGCCAATATTGGCGGCAAGAGCGCCGGTGCGATCACCGCTGCGTGCTTCCTCTCGCGCTTCACCGAGGGCACGCCGTGGGCGCACCTGGACGTCGCCGGCACGGCGTGGGACGAAGGCCGCAAGGGCTATGCCACCGGCCGCCCGGTGCCGCTGCTCACGCAATGGCTGATGAGCCAGTGCGCCTCTGAATAACCTGCTGCGCTCGGCCTGATTCAAAACAATACGTCGCGCGCCGGCGGTGCTGCTTTTGGCAAGTAACCATCCCTGGAACCTCTTCCGATCGGCATCCTGCCTCACCCTCAGTCTTTGCACGCGATGCCATTCAAGGCATCGCGTAAGCGCAAAGACTTCGACCTGCGCTCCGGCGACGCGCAACCACGGAGCCTTTCTGCCATGGATGGCAGCTTCGCCCGTGACGGTTTTTCAGAGGCGCGGCGGGTTGAAGCCAAACCCACATCATTTCGCCTGCGTTGCCTCCATCGCTTCCCGCAATACTTCCGGCAATACCGGTTTGCGCAGCAGCGCATCCATGCCGGCCGCGCGGATGCGCTGTTCCTCATCGCCGCGGCTGGACGCGGTGGCGGCCAGTATCGGCATGTCGAGTCCGCGGGCGCGCAGCATGGTCGCGAGTGTGCAGCCGTCCATGCCGGGCAGATCCAGATCCAGCAGGATCATGTCGAAACTTGCGCTCGCGGCATCCACTTCGGACAACGCGGCGAGCGCATGCGGCGCGCGCGTGACGGAATGGCCTTGCGCCTGCAGCAATCCCGCGAGTACTTCGGCGGCGACGTCGTCGTCCTCCACCAGCAGCACGCGCTTGGCATCGGTGGCACCTGCCATCGTCGTGGATGAACCCTGCCGCGGTATGGGCGGTTCGCATTCCGCCAGCGGCAGGTGCACGCGAAACGTGCTGCCCACGCCGACTTCGGAATGCAGCTCGATGCGCCCGCCCATCAGCGCGACCAGTTCGCGCGCGATGGTGAGCCCCAGCCCGCTGCCGTGGGCGCGGCGGCCGCACTCGGTCTGTTCGAAGCGGCGGAACACGCGCTCGCATTCGTGCGGCGAAAGGCCGGGTCCGCTGTCGGCCACCGCGAACACAACGCCTTCCGGTTCGCGATCGAGGCTCAGGCGTACGCCGCCCCGCCGCGTGAACTTCAGCGCGTTGTGCGCGAGGTTCAACAGCACCTGCTGCACGCGCAGCCCATCGCCGCGCAGCGCATGCGGCGCGCCATCCGCGATCGCGATTTGCAGGCTCAGCCCTTTTTGTGCTGCGAGGCCCTGTTCGATGGATGCGATCTCGCGCAGCAGCGCGGCCGGATCGAACGGCGCGACGTTCAGCTCCAGCTTGCCGGCCTCGATGCGCGCAAGATCCAGTGCGTCGTTGAGCTGGCGCATGAGCAGCGCGCCCGAGCGGCGGATCGCGTCGGCATAGCCGCGCTGGCGTTCGTCCATCGGTGTGTTCAACAGGAGCTCGGCCATGCCCAGCACGCCGGTCATCGGCGTGCGGATTTCGTGCGCCATGCCGGCCAGGAAGTCCGTCTTGGCGGCATTCGCCTGTTCGGCCAGTTGCTGGCGTTGAGTGATCATCGCGAAGCGGTGGCGCTGCTCGAGCCGCCGCCGCATCGCGTGGACGAATGCGAGTACGCCGGCCAGCGCGAGTAGCGCATAGATAGCCCATGCCCAGGGCGTGTCCCACGGCGGCGCGGGCATGTGCAGCGCGATCGCCGGGCTCGCCGGACTCCACGGTCCGTTTCCATCGGCTGCCATGATCCGCAGCGTGTATTCGCCCGGGGGCAATGACGAAAATTCGCGTGTGTCGCGCGGTCCGGTATCCACCCAGTCCGGATCGAAACCGCCGAGCATGAAGCGGTAATGGATGCGCTGCGGATCCATGTACGACAGCGCGTGTGCGGTGACGGTCAGCTCGCTGTCGTTCCAGTGCAATACGGGCAGTTGCCGTGGATCCAGCCGCAACATGCGCCCGCCGCGGCGCACGCTCAATGCGGTGGGCGCAAGTCGGGGAGGTTTCGGATCGGCATGCAATTCGGCGGTGCGGATCCCGATCACGCCGCCTAGGCTGCCGGCGTACAACACGCCATTTGCGGAGAGCAGCGAGTAAGGCGTGAACTCCGGATTGCCCAGTCCGTCGGCGAAGCCGTACAGGCGCACCCGTTGCGCGTCCGGAGCGTAAACGAGCAGGCCGCGCAGGGTGGTGGTGAACACGCGGCCGCCCGCGTCGGTTTCCAGGCCGCCCACTGCGGCCGCCGGCCAGCCGTGCGCGGCATCCACGATTTCCAGCGGGCGTGCACCTCCGGCTGCCAGCCGGTAATGCTGCAGACTGTCGTTGTGCGCGACCCACAGGGAGCCGTCGGGTGCGAAGGCGAACGCGTTCGCCACGCCGCGCGCCACGCCGGGAACGAAATGAAAGCTGTCGCCGCCGGGTGCCAGTCGCGACAGGCCGGCGAGACTGGCGCTCCAGATCGACCCGTCCGCGCTTTCGCGCAGTTGATGCACCTGCCTTGCGGGGCTGCCGGGGGCCGGCGGGCGCAGCGGGGTCGCAGCCAGTGTGCCGCCGTCAACCCGCACGACGCCGTTGTCCGGCATCGATGCGTAGACCGAGCCGTCATGTGCAACAAGCAAGGCATACACGGCGCGATGCCCGTTGGCGCCGACCACCTTCACATCGTGCAGGCGGCCATGATCATCCACGCGCAGGCCATGGCGGTATCCGATCCAGATGCGTCCGCGTGCATCCTCGGCTATGGCGTTGGGCAGGGATTTTCCCAGCCGGGTTTCCTGCCCGAAATGGCGAACGCTGCCGTCGCGCGGATCCAGCCTGTCCAGCGCGCCGTCGTGGCCGGCGACCCACAGCGCCCCGTCGTGCCCGATCGCCAGCGCGCGGACGCGGTCGTCGGAGAGCCCTTCCGCATCATCCGGCACATGTCGCCATGCGTCGAATGCGCGCCATTGCGGCGGCAGATAGGCCACCCCACCGTCGAGCAGCGCGATCCAGGTGCCGCCCTCAGCGTCCAAAAGAAAGCCCAGCGCCATCGCTCCGCGCAAGCTGTCGTCCACGCCCGGCTGCGGTCCGTAATGGCGCACGCTGCCGTCTGCACCGACGACCTCGATCCCGTTCGGGTGAGCGAGCCACACGTCGCCCGCCGCATCGCGCAGGCTTGCGTAAACGACGGCATTCGTATCGATCCGGTGCGCATGATTGTTTTCATCCACATGCATCAAACCGGCATCCGTGGCGGCGTCCACGCCCTTGCCTTGAACGTTCAACTGCCAGACCGTGACGGCTCCGGTGGCGCCCGGCAGCGCGATGCGGGTGAGATGGCCCGACCGGTCACGCCGTTGCAGGCCAGCATCGGTGCCGATCCAGAGCGTGTCGTCCGGGCCGGCTGCGAGTGCGCTGACGTTGTCCGAAAGCAGACTGTCCGGATCGTCCTTGCGGTGACGGACGTGGCTGAAACCTTTCCCGTCGGGTAGCAGGCGATTGATGCCGCCGGCGTACGCGCCCACCCAGATCGCGCCGCTCGAATCCTGTGCGATGGCCATCACGTCGTTCCCGGAGAGGCTGCGCGAATTTTTCGCGTCGTGTCGCCAGTGGGCGAAGCCGCCGGTTTCGGGACGATAGAGATTCAGGCCATTGCCTTCGCCGCCGGCCCAGACGCGACCCTGCGCGTCCACCAGCACCGCGGAAACGTCATTGGCGGCAAGTGATGACGAATCCCCGGCATCGTGACGGAAGGTCAGAAAGTCCTTGCCGTCGAAACGCGCCAGTCCGTCGCGCGTGCCGATCCAGACATAGCCGGAATGATCTTGCGCCACCGTGTAGGCCGCGTCCGAAGGCAGGCCATCCAGCATGCCGTAATGGCGGAAGCTGGGATTCAGTGGCGGGGGTGCATGTTCGAGACGCACCGGCGCTGCGGCCGGTTGCAAAGGCGCAACGGCGAGAGCGGCGGCCAGAAGCAGAGCTGGCGTCATCGTGGTTCCCCGGTCCCACGGAGATTCAATCCTAACGCATTGCGGCAACCGTTCACGCACATGCGCGGGCGCCTGCGGCACAATCGACACGGTTCATCAGGATCGCTGCCATGTCCGGTCGCGCCCGCTTCGCATGCATCGCACTGTTGCTGGCGATCGCCGCGCCCGCTTCCGGGCGCATGCTGTATTACCGGATGGATCCGGTGCACACGCAGGTCCTTTTCAGCGTGGACCACGATGGCTATTCGCACCCGGTCGGCCGGATGAGGATCAAGGCCGGCTGGATCGGTTTCGACGAGGATGACTGGAGCACGGCGAAGGTCGTCGTGGACGTGGACGCGACATCCGTCGATATCGGCGACAAGGACTGGAACGGCGCCGTCACCGGCAAGCGCTTTCTCGATGCGAAGGATTACCCGCTGGCGCACTTCGAGAGCACGTCGGTGGAGAAGACCGATGCGCAACACGGCATCTTGCGCGGCAATCTCACCCTGCGGGGCGCCACGCGCGAAGTCGAAATCCCGTTCACGCTGAACCGCGTCGGCGCGACGATCTTTTCCGGGTTCCAGACACTCGCCGGTTTTTCCGCGCAGACGACGTTGGATCGCCTTCAATTCGGCATGACATCGTTCCCGAAAGCGGTCGGCACGCAGGTGGACGTGCGGCTGGAAGTCGAGGCGATCCTCGATCAGGACGCGCGGAAGGAATACGAAGCCGCGACGCAAAAGGACGCGAACCATGCTGCGCAACACTGACAGGCGCTGGGGCAGTGTCGCGCAGGCGTTCCACTGGCTGATCGCCGCGCTGATCGTGGTGCAGGGCGCGATCGGGCTGACCATGGTGGAGCTGGGCATGACGCCGGCCAAGGTGAAGGTGTTCGCATTGCACAAGTCCATCGGCCTGACCGTGCTGGCGCTGGTGTTGCTGCGCCTGGCGTGGCGGCTCGTCCAGCGCGCGCCCCGGGAAGTGCGGATGCCGGCATGGCAGCGCGCCGCAGCGCGGCTGTCGCATTTCCTCCTTTACGTGCTGATTTTGGCCGTGCCGTTCTCGGGCTGGCTGTTCAACTCGGCGGCGAATGCTCCGCTGGAATGGTTCGGTTTGGTGCACGTCCCCAGCCTCACGCGCGGTCTCGATCCGGTGCTGAAGGCGTTCGCCCTGCGCGCGCATGTGGTGCTGTTCTGGATTCTGGTCGCGCTCGTGGTGGTCCATGTCGCCGCCGCGCTGCGGCACCATTTTCGCCAGCGCGACGACGTGCTCCTGCGCATGCTGCCCGCGCGCAGGAAGCGCAACCTGTTCCGGCGGCAGGGGGTTCTGCCGTGAAGACAGGGCTCGTGCTCGCGCTTTTGATGTCGTTGCCGGTGGTGGCCTTCGCGCGTGCGTGGAGGGTGGATGCCGCGCACAGCAGCCTCGGTTTCACGGGCACCTATCAGGGCGAACAATTCGAAGGCCGCTTCAAGCGTTTCGATGCGAAGATCAGTTACGACCCGGCCGACCTCGCGCAATCCAGGTTCGACGTGACGGTGGACATCGCCAGCGTGGATACCGCCAACACCGAACGCGACCAGGCATTGCCGGGCAAGGCATTCTTCGACATCGCACAGTTCCCGCGCGCGCATTTCGTCACCGCGCGCTTTCGCAAGGGCGCGAACGGGGGAATGCTTGCGGACGGCGTCCTGAGCCTGCGCGGCGCCAGCAAACCGGTCACGCTGGTCGTGAAATTCGCGCCGCAGGCCAATGGCGCAACGCTGGACGTGAGCACCACGCTCAAGCGCCTGGACTTCGGCATAGGCAGTGGCGACTGGGCCGATACCTCGATGATCGGCAATGAGGTGACGGTGCACGGACACCTTGTGTTGAGTCCGATGTAGGAGCGCACCTGCGCGCGGCCACGAGGTTCTTGCAGCGGACACGGCGCTCCATGGAAATTAGAGTCGACCTGTCGCGCGCAGGCGCGCTCCTACATCGAATTGAGGAATGCGCGCAGCGCCTCGACGTCGAACGGCCACCCCAGCTCGCGCCCACTGGCCTCGTCCCGCAGCACCGGCACGCGCTCGCCGTAGCGGATTTCCAGTTCGGGATCGTCGTCTATCCAAACGCTCGCGAATTCCGGCGCGCGCATGGCCGCGAGCAGCGCAATCGCCTCGTCGCACAGCTTGCAGTCGTCGCGCTGATAGAGGGTCAACATACGCGGGCAATCCGGAGCTGGTGGGGATATGTAAAGAACAGAATTCAAGAGCGTACTGTTCTTCAGAGTGTGGCCACGGATGGCCGCTTCTGGTGTCCATGATGCGGCGACTCAAAAGCTTGCGGTCAAGCAATTTCGTGCAGCGATCACGGACGATCGCGAAAATGAACGGCGTAGAATAGCTGCGCTTCCATCCCCATATTGATCAGCATGGCCGTCAGCGTTTTCGATCTCTTCAAAATCGGCATCGGGCCGTCCTCCTCGCACACGGTCGGGCCGATGCGCGCGGCTGCGCGCTTCGTCGAGAAATGGTTGCTGGAAGCGGGCAACCTGCCGCGCATCGCGCGCGTGACCTGCGAGCTGTTCGGCTCGCTGGCGCTGACCGGTCGCGGCCACGGCACCGACAAGGCAGTGATGTGCGGCCTGGAAGGCGAGTGGCCGGACAAGGTGGACCCTGACACAATCCCGCAGCGGTTGTCGCGCATCCGCAAGGACAAGCGCATCCGCCTGCACGGCGAACACGAAATCGCCTTCGACGAGAAGGCCGACCTGATCTTCAACAAGCGGCAGAAGCTGCCGTATCACAGCAACGGCATGCGCTTCACCGCATATGGTGCGCAAGGCAACGTGCTCGCCACGCGCGATTACTATTCGGTCGGTGGCGGGTTCGTGGTCAACCAGGACGAAGCCGCGGAAGACCGCATCGTCGCAGATACCACGCCGTTGCCGCATCCGTTTTCCACCGGCGAGCAGTTGCTGGCGATCTGCGAACGCGAGAAGAAAACGATCGCGCAGATCATGTTCGAGAACGAGCGCGCCTGGCGCCCGGACGAGGAAATCCGCGCGGGCCTCCTGAATATCTGGGAGGCGATGCAGCAGTGCGTGGCGCGGGGATTGCGCTCGCCGGGCGAATTGCCGGGCGGGTTGCACGTCAAGCGCCGCGCGCCGGCAATGTACGACGAATTGCGTGATCGCCCCGAGGCTTCGCTGAAGGATCCGCTCACCATCCTCGACTGGGTGAACCTGTACGCGCTGGCGGTGAACGAGGAGAACGCCGCCGGAGGGCGCGTGGTCACAGCGCCCACCAACGGCGCGGCCGGCATCATCCCCGCGGTGCTGCACTACTACGACCGCTTCTGCCCCAAGTCGAACGAGCAGGGCGTGATGGATTTCCTGTTGACGGCGGCCGCCATCGGCATCCTCTACAAGGAGAACGCGTCCATCAGCGGCGCCGAGGTCGGCTGCCAGGGCGAAGTCGGCGTGGCCTGCTCGATGGCTGCCGGCGGTCTCACCGCCGCGCTGGGCGGTTCCATTTATCAGGTCGAGAACGCCGCCGAGATCGGCATGGAGCACAACCTCGGCCTCACCTGCGACCCGATCGGCGGGCTGGTGCAGATTCCCTGCATCGAACGCAACGCGATGGGTTCGGTCAAGGCGATCAACGCGCAGCGCATGGCGATGCGCAGCGACGGCAAGCACCGCGTCTCGCTGGACAAGGTGATCAGGACCATGCGCGACACCGGCCGTGACATGAAGGACAAGTACAAGGAAACCAGCCGCGGCGGTCTTGCCGTGAACGTGGTCGAGTGCTGACAGGCGTCGATGTCCCGTCAAACAGGGATTGCGCTCCCCTGCTTGCAATGACGTGGCGCGACCGATCTTCGGGCGCGGAGCTTCTCTGTCCCTGCGCCTGCCTGCCGACTCGGGCGGCCCCGCGGATCGATACCGCCAACTGACGCTTGCATGATCCGAACGGTCAATCGCGCTGGACGGCTGCGGCGGTCGCGAAGGATCTGCTTTCGGTCTTCCTGCGGTTCGAATCGAGAATGTGCTCCTGCAGATTCTGCATGTTGAAGCTGCGTGTCGCGAGCCCGAACACGATCTGGAAATAGAGGAGCCACTCCCTCCAGCGGCTGAACAGCGCTTCGAGGTAACGCCTGTTGAGCATGCTGCGTAACGGCAACATCCTGGCCTCATACAAGGCAAACAGGATTTGCAACCGCGCAATATACTTCCTGTTCGAGGCTGTAACGCGATACTTCAGGCGTTTGCTGATGGGCATTTGGGAAAACAAATCGCGCTCCATGCAGCACTTGAATATGAAAGCCGGCAGGTGGATCTGCATCGGGTCGCGCTGGTCGTCGAAAGATTGCCGCTCACGAACGATGCGCTTGGAAAAATCGACTTCATAAAGCAGTCTTGTCGTGGCCGTGTTGATGACGTACAGGACGGATCGGTCCTTGAACAACCGCCTCAGCAAGTACGGCACGGCCTTGAACAGGCGATTGAAGTATTCCTTGACCTCTTCGGACGAAACAGTCGTCCTGGCCTCCATCGCGTAAAACGCATCCAGCGTCTTCGATTTGTCCGCCTGATATGCCTGCAGCAATTCGTCGCGGCGAGCGAACCACTCACTGCTCGCAATGTGAAACCCGTCCTCGCTTGACCACGAATCGCCCGACAGCATGACTTTCAGGATCGGGCGCTGTATGTCGTGCTGCTCGAAGAAGTCCCGGACCATGCTCGGGGTCGTTACAAGGGAATTGAACGGGTATGTCTCCTTGTGCAGATAGCAATGGTTGCTGGCAAACGGAATCGCATAAGTCGCTCCGACCGCGCGGGCGAACGCCGCAAAGTCCCTTGCGTAGCCGGCCTGGTCGTCAACTGTTTGCTTCGGGTCATCGATGATGTGCCAACACGCGCGGGAATTGGCAGAGCTGTGGCTTCGGAGCACGAAGTCGATGGCGGGGTGATTGCCGATGATTTGCTGCAACGGCAGGCCCATGACCTTGGTGTCGTTGGCATTGAGCAAAACGGTTCCGGCGTGCTCGACGACGATGGCGCTGTCTAGAAATATTCCGAAGTGATAGCACGTCAAGGTGAAGCCGGGTTCGAGCTCGACGGTTTCGCCATGCTTCAGCTCCTGGACATTGTGAAATCCAAGGTAATGCAGATCGTCGCGCATGCGCAGGCACGGCGACTTCGGGATCAATATCTTCGTTGAGGCCGGGAACTTGCGCAGGGATGCCCCCTGGAAATGGTCCCAATGGATATGCGTCAGGTAGATGAAATCCGGCTTGAGCGATCCGATGACTTCGGACGAGACCGGTGGATAATTCCACCATGAGCGCCAATAGGCGCTGCCGACCAGCCACGGATCACAGACGAGGCTCTTGCTGCCGCCGACTATCTCCAAACCTGCATGCGACAAGACCCGGAATTGCATTTTGTCCACTCCATGGGTTCCAGCTTCCAGGGCAACACGGTTCGCTCCGTCTCTGCGATGTCCGATTCACAGGGCGTCGGCGCAGATCTCCTGAATCGAGGCCACGCGGGATACCGATCGGGGCTTGAACGACAAATACAAAGAGACGAGTCGCGGAGCCGTGAACGCGAGAGTTGATGCTTTCTTAGCGTCCCCCCAACGAAAGCTTGCGGTTCGCACGGCTAGCCTGCGGAGCGATGTTCAGGCAGCCTGAACGGAATTCGCCGTCTCCTTGACCGCTTTTGCCGGCGGGTTTGTACTGGTCGGTGCCATCGCGAGCCGATGGCTCCACGGGTCAGACATTCAAGGAGGAGAACATGAAACGCACTCAGTCAATGATGTCGCTGCTGGTCGCCGGAGTGCTGGCCTGCGCGGCGCCGCTGGCGCTGGCGCAAAGCAGCACCGACACCCAGGACACCGGCATGCAGCATCCGCAATCGGGCGCATTGACCCATTCGGGCAGCTTGCAGCAGAACCCCCAGTCCGCGACGGCAAGCGGCTCGTCTATGCAGAGCGGCTCCAGCAGCGGCAGCATGTCGAGTTCCAGCATGTCCAACGGGCAGATGATGGGCGAGCACAGCATGAGCGGCACGGTCGAGTCGGTCAGCAGCAACGGGATGGTGCACGTCAAATCGGAAGGCATGAACCTGCGGCTGCATTTCCCGAACGCTTCGCAGAACCTGAAGAAAGGCGACAAGATCACGGTACATCTGGGTTACACGAAGGACAGCTCGTCCTCGATGTGACCACACGCCACAGGCTGTTCTACGGGCGGCTTCAGGCCGCCCGTTTTTTTCCCGCTCCATGCGGTCAACCGCCGGATATGCTAGACAAGAGTTTTCACAATTCGAGCGCAGCAGGCCTCCCCATGTCAGCAAGCGCGCAAACCTCTGCCCCGAACACCCGCGCGGAAGTGCCCGTGTGCGCGCTGCTGGTCGAGCGCGGCAAGCTGAAGGAATCGGACCTCGCGCGCGCCGAGCGCATCCACGCCGAATCGCCGGACGGCACGCTGACCGCGCTGTTGGCGCGGCTGGGCCTGGTGTCGGAGCGCGACCTCGCCGAAGCCTGGTCGGAAACGCTGCACCTGCCGCTGCTGGCGATGAAGGAGGCGCCGGACGCACCGCCTGAAAGCGCCGGCAACGGACTGTCGCTGCGTTTCATGAAACAGCATCACGTGGTGCCGATCGGCGAGCGCGATGGCGCGCTGGAATTGGCCGTGGCCGATCCGGGCGACTCCTATCCGTTGCAGGCCGTGGCGCTGGCGGCCGGCAAGCCGGTGGTGCTTCGCATCGCGTTGCGCTCGGAAATCGACGACCTGATCGAGCGCTGGCATGGCCAGGGCCGCAGCGCGCTGGGCGCGATCGTGGAAGGCATGGATGGCGAAAGCGCCGGCGGCGAAGACGACATCGAGCACCTGCGCGACCTCGCTTCCGAGGCCCCGGTTATCCGCCTGGTGAATCTGCTGATCCAGCGCGCGGTGGAAGCACGCGCATCCGACATCCACATCGAGCCTTTCGAAAATCGCCTGAAGGTGCGGTATCGCATCGACGGCGTGCTGCACGAGGTGGAAGCGCCGCCGGCGTCCAGCACCGCAGCGGTGATTTCGCGCATCAAGATCATGGCACGCATGAACATTGCCGAGCGCCGCCTGCCGCAGGACGGTCGCATCATGCTGCGCGTGCAGGGCAAGGAATTGGACCTGCGCGTGTCGTGCATCCCGACCAGCTTCGGCGAGTCGGTGGTGATGCGCATCCTTGATCGCGGCAACGTGGTGCTGGATTTCGCCGCGCTCGGTTTCGACGAACATACACTGCCGCAGTTCCTGCAGGTGCTGGAGCAGCCGCACGGCATCCTGCTGGTCACGGGCCCCACGGGGTCCGGCAAGACCACCACGCTCTACACCGCGCTGTCGAAGATCAACACGCCGGATCGCAAGATCATCACGGTCGAGGACCCGGTCGAATACCAGCTCGAAGGCATCAACCAGATGCAGGTGAAGCCGGCGATCGGGCTGGATTTTGCCGGCGCCCTGCGTTCGATCGTGCGGCAGGACCCGGACGTGATCATGATCGGCGAGATGCGCGACCTGGAGACCTGCAAGATCGCGATCCAGTCCGCGCTCACCGGACACTTGGTGCTCTCCACGCTGCACACCAATTCGGCGGCGGGCGGATTGACCCGCCTGCTGGACATGGGCGTCGAGGACTACCTGCTGGCCTCCACGGTGAATGCGATCCTCGCGCAGCGGTTGGTGCGCCGGCTCGATCCGGAAACCGCCGAAGCTTACGAACCGCTGCCGGAAATGGTGAGGGAACTGGGTCTCGACAAGCTCACCGACCAGCGTCCGTTGCGGCTGTACCGGCCGCGTGGTTCCGCCGAAAATCCCAGCGGCTATCGCGGCCGCCTGGCGATCATCGAACAGCTGACGCTCAGCGATCCGCTGAGGCGGCTGGTGATGCAGCGCGCGGATGCGAGCGAGATCGAGCGCGCAGCGCGCGCCGAGGGGATGCGCACGATGTACGAGGACGGCCTGCGCAAGGCGCTCGCCGGTCAGACGACGATCGAGGAGGTCCTGCGTGTGACGCAGGAAGCCTGAGCCGCGCATGCCGCAATTCCACTACAAGGCCGTTACCCCCGCCGGCGAAGTCGTCGAAGGCCGCATGGATGCGCCGACCGTCGAGGATGTCGTCGCGCGTCTGCAGGAGCAGGGCAACGTGCCGCTCGCCGCGGATGACGCGGAAGCCGGCGGCGGGTCGCTGTTCAAGCGCTGGCAGCGACAACCGTTGTCGGGCGCCGCGCTGGTGCAGTTCACGCAGCAGCTCGGTACCTTGCTCGGTGCGGGCCTGCCGCTGGACCGCTCGCTGCAACTGCTGCTGGAGCTGCCCGAAGGCGAACGTGCGCGCAATGTGGTGATGCGCGTGCGCGAACGCGTCCGCGGCGGTGCCTCGCTGTCGCATGCGCTGGAGGAAGAGCACGGCGCGTTTTCGCGGCTGTACGTCAGCATGGTGCGCGCCGGCGAAGCAGGCGGGGCGCTGGACGAAACGCTCAAACGTCTGGCCGATTACCTCGAACGCGCGCGGTCGTTGCGCGAGAGCGTGATCGGCGCACTGGTGTATCCGGCGTTCCTGCTGTTCGGCGTACTCGGCTCGCTGGTGCTGCTGCTGGCATTCGTGGTGCCGCAGTTCGTGCCGATCTTCGCCGACATGAACGTGCCGGTGCCGCTGGTCACGCGCGTGCTGATGGCGCTCGGTTCGTTCCTGCACGACTGGGGCTGGATCGTGCTGGCGCTGCTGATCATCGCGGGCATCTACACGCAGGCGCGCTTGCGCGAGCCGGTCGCGCGGCGCGGACTGGATGCTCGCCTGCTGCGCGCGCGCGTGTTCGGCCCGCTGCTGCTGAAAGTGGAAACCGCGCGACTGATGCGCACGCTCGGTAGTCTGCTGAAGAACGGCGTGCCGCTGCTGAGCGCGCTCGGGATCGCGCGCCAGGTCGTCGCCAACCGCGAACTGGCCGCGCAGCTGGAGCCGGTTACCGAAGCGGTCAAGGGCGGCGAGGCATTGTCGCGCGCGCTGGCGGCGCACACCGGTTTTCCTAAGCTCGCGGTGCAGATCGCCGCGGTGGGCGAGGAATCGGGCACGCTCGACCAGATGCTGCTGCGCGCAGCCGATACCTACGACGGCCAGGTGCGCGGTGCGATAGACAAGATGCTCTCGGCGCTGGTGCCGGTGCTGACCATCATCATGGCCGTGCTGGTGGCCGGCATCATGCTGGCGATCCTGCTGCCGCTCCTGAGCCTCACGGGAAACATCCAATGATCTTCAACATCACTTCAAACCGCAGAGGGTTCGACATGCCTTTATTGAAATCGACCGGGACTCCGAACCCGGCAGTCGGGGTTCGTGCCGGAAGAGTGGCGGCGCGAGGCTTCACCTTGCTGGAAATGCTCGCGGTGATCGTGCTGCTCGGCATCGTCGCGACGATCGTCGCGCGTTCGATCAGTGGCAGCGTGACCAAGGCCGATTACAAGGCCGGCAAGCTGCAGGTGCAGAAACTCAGCCAGGACATCGACGCTTACATGCTCGACAACGGGTCGCCGCCGAAGGAGTTGCAGGACCTGCTGACCAAGCCGGCCGACGCGCCGTCGTGGAACGGTCCGTATGCCAAGGCCGGCGACCTCAAGGATCCGTGGGGTCATCCGTTCGGTTACACGTACCCGGGCCAGCACGGCCAGTACGACATCGTCTTCTACGGCCGCGACGGCAAGCCGGGCGGCGAAGGCGTGGATGCGGATTACGGGAACTGGCAGCAGTGAGCGTTTGCGATGAAGCAGCGCGGCTTCACCTTGCTGGAAATACTCGCCGTACTGGCGCTGATGGGCATCGCGCTGGCGGTGACCGCCTTCAGCCTGGACGGTGGGCTGGATCGCGCGCGGCTGGATGCTTCCGCGCGTGACATCGCCGCCGCGCTGCGCCACACGCGCACGCGCGCGCTGGTGGAGCACCGGCCGCAATGGTTCACGCTGGATCTGAACGCGCGCACGTTCGCCTCGCCCGGGCGCGAGCCGCAGGGCATCCCGGGTGGAACCGTGCTGCACGTAACCTCGGCGGCCGAGGACGTGCAGCATCCGGGTGAAGCGCGCATCCGCTTCTTCCCGGACGGCAGCTCGACCGGTGGCAATATCGAACTCGTCCGCAAGAACCGCGAGATGCGGATCGACGTGGACTGGCTGACCGGCGCAGTGGCGATGAGCCAAGTGGCGACGCAGTGAAAGCCCGATCCGGCCATCGCGGCTTCACCCTCCTCGAGGTCCTCGCCGCGATCGCGCTGCTGGCGTTCGCCTTCGCGATCGGGTTGCGCGCGATGAGCGGCGCACTGGGCAACAGCCTGCGTGGCGAAGCGCTCACCACCGCGACGCTGGAAGCGCAATCACTGCTGGACGAGCAGGGATTGGTGCTGCCGCTGCGCAACGGCGTGCAGCAGGGGCGCTTCGCCGATGGTGCGACCTGGCAGTTGCGCACGAGCAAATTCACGCTACCTGCGCCGCCGTCCGCGAATGGTTTCGCGACGTCGCCCGCGCAGCCGCTCGTGAGCAACGGCATAGACCTGTTCCGGATGGACCTGGACGTGCGCTACGGCGGTGGTCGCACGCTGCACTTTTCCACCCTGCGCGCGCAGCAGGCGCTGCAGCCATGAGCCGCCGCGCTTCCGGCTTCACCCTCCTCGAGATCCTGCTCGCGCTGGTGCTGATGGCGATGACGATGGTGGGCGTGTGGGGCGCGTTGCGCACCGGCGCGCGCCTGACCCGCAGCGCGGAGGCCTTGACAGAGCGCAGCGATCGCGTGCGCGCGGTACAGGCCTTCCTGCGCAATTATCTCGGCGGCGCGCAACCGCAGGCGTTCGTGCCGGCGAAGGACCAGGCGGCGCGCATGTTCACCGGCGATCCGTTGTCGCTGACCTACGTGGCGCCGATGCCGGCGCAGCTCGGCGATGGCGGGCTGTTCGTGCAGACCTTGAAATTCGTGCGCGAGTCCGGAAGCAACGATTACACGCTGCAGCTGACCTACGCGCCGCTGTCCGGCGATACCGTCTCGCCGGATTCGAAACCGGAAACCCTGCTCGAACATGTCACCGATCCCGGTTTCGAATACCTCGTCGCCGCGCAGGGCAACGCGCCGGCGAAATGGCAGCGGATCTGGCACAGCACCAACGGCCTGCCGCTGGCGGTGCACATCGTCGCCGATCCCGATTGGGGCGGACGCGTGGGTTTCCCGGAAATGCTGGTACCGCTGCGCGCCGGCAATGGTTCCGGGGTGCCGATTTCGCTGGGAGCGGGGCAATGAAGCGCGCGCGCGGTGCCGCGTTGCTGTTCGCGATGTGGGCGATCGCCTTGCTCGCCGCATTGCTGGCGGGGATGGCGGTGACCGCGCACGGGGAGGGCGAGGCTGCGCGCAACACCTACGCGCAGGCGCGTGCGCGCTATGCCGCGGACGCGGGCGTAGCGCGGGCGGTGCAGGCCCTGCGTGACCCCGATCCTGCGCGTCGCTGGGTACCGGACGGGCGCGGCTATCGCTTCGACTTCGACGGAGCCAGGGTCCAGGTGAACGTCACCGACACGTCCGGGCAGGTGGATCTCAACGCCGCCACGCCGGAGGTGCTGAAGAACCTGTTCCTCGCCGCCGGCGCCGACCAGCCGCACGCGCAGGCGCTCGCCGATGCGGTGCAGGACTGGCGTGACAGTGACGACATCCCGCATCCCCATGGCGCCGAAGCGGAAACCTACCGTCGTGCCGGGCTCGCCTGGCTGCCACGCAACGGTCCGTTTCGCAGCAGCGACGAGTTGTCGCGCGTATACGGCATGACCGATGCGCTGTACCGCAGGCTCGCCGATGCGGTGACGGTGTACTCCGGGCGCAATTTCCCGGACGAGGCGTACGCGGGGCCGCTGGCACTCGCGGCGGGCAGGGACGGCGATGCGGTGGCCGCGGCCCGCGTCGTGGCCGCGCGCCGCGCCCGTCCGCCGCTGCAGGGCAACCTTCCGCTGCCGGCGGCGCAGGGCGCCGCCGCCCCGCAAGTGCCGGTCGCCGGCTTCGGCGGCCTGACCCAGGAGATCCGTGCGGTGGCGGTCCTGCCGGACGGTACGCGCTCGGCCCAGGACGCGATCCTGCGGGTGACGGCGATGAGTGGCGGCCTGCGGCCGTACACCGTGTTAGGCTGGAGAGACGTGTCGAACATCGCCGAGGATTCGGAAGTGTCCAGGGAATCGGTGTCCAGGGAATCGCGATGAACAAGCTTTCGCCCGGGCTGGAGCGCGCGTGGCTGGCTTGGCAACGTTCACAGGGACCACGCTTTCTCGCTTGGTGGGGCGGCGAACTCGCCACGCTGCTGCCGGAGCGCTTGCGCGCACACGTGTTGCGGGGGCCGGAAGTGCTGCTGTTGAGTGCGGAGGCGGATGGGCTCCGCGTGCGCCGCGAGCGCACCGGCGATCTGCTCGCGCACATCGAGGCGAATGCCGCGCCGGAAGAACAGCGCGCCGGCTTCGTCCGCGCCTGCCGCGACATCGATCCATCCGATCGGCGACTGGTGCTGTTATTGCCCTCGTCATTCGTGTTGCGCCGGCGCCTGCAATTGCCGCAGGCGGCGGCGAGCGATCTCCGGCGCGTGGTCGGATACGAAATCGACCGGCAGACGCCGTTCAAGCCGGACCAGGTCTGGTATGACGTGCGCGTGCTCGATCTGGATGCGGCGCCAGGCCAACTCGCGGTGGAACTGATCGCCGCGCCGCGCGTGGAGGTGGAACCGCTGCTGGTACGCCTGCTCGGCATCGGGGTGGTGCCGGATGCGGTGGACGTGGCCGACGAAGCGAATCCCGCGAACGGGCGCGTGGGCGTCAACCTGCTTCCGCCTGCGCAACGCCCGCGTCGCGCGCATCCGCGCCGGCGCGCCAACCTGATCATGGGTGCGGTCTGCATCGCGTTGGCGGTGATCGTGATGCTGCAATGGCTGGGCAACCGCCAGACCGCGCTGGACACGATGCAGACGCAGGTGGACGCGCTGCAGGTGCAGGCACGCCGGGCCACTTCCCTGCGCGAGCAGTTGGTCAACGCGGCGGGCGCATCCGGGTTCCTCGCCGCGCGCAAGCGCGCCACGCCGTCGCCGCTCTCCGTGCTGAGCGATCTCACCCAACGCCTGCCGCCCGACACTTGGCTGCAGCGCTTTTCCCTGGATTCGACCGGTCAGTTGACCATGCAGGGCGAGAGCGCGAAAGCCGCGGGACTGATCGACAGGTTGCGCGATTCGTCGCTGATCGCCGAGCCGAAATTGCAGGGCGTGATCCAGCCGGACCCGACCACCGGCAAGGAGCACTTCGATCTTTCCGCGCAATTGCGTGGTACGGGGAAGCCGGGCAATGCCGCCTCGCATTAAGCCGGTCAAGCTGAGTCCCGTGCAATCGCGGCTGGCCGCGATCGTGCTGGCGCTGATCGCGCTCGCCATCGCCTATTTCGTTCTCCTGCACTGGTGGTTCGTCGCGCCACTGCTCGACCAGAATGCGCAGATGCACGACCTCCGCGAGCAGCACGCGCGCTACGCCGCGGCGATCGCGCAACAGCCGCAGTTGCAGCAGCGCCTGAACCAGCTCGCGGCGGGGGGCGCTTCCGCGAATGCGTTCCTGCCGGAGACCGATCCGTCCGCGGCGGCGGCGGGGCTTATCCAGCGCGCCTCCGACGTGGTGGCCGCGCATGCCAATGAAGGCGGCGGCTGCGAGATGCCGCAGAAGATGCCGATCGAAAACAATGCCGGCAGGGAGCCGTACCGGCGGGTGAGCGTCAGCATCACCCTGCAATGCGCGATCCAGCCCCTGACGGCGGTGCTGCATGATTTCGATCGCGCGCTGCCATACATGTTCGTGGACGACATCACCATCTACCAGGTCGCCCAGCCGGGCATGCCGCCCCAGCCGAAACTGGAGGTGCAGTTCACGCTGTCCGGTTACATCCGCAACGGGGCAAGCCAATGAATGCCGCCGATCGCCGCCGCCTCACGCCCGCACTCGGCATTCTGGCCGTGGCGCTGGTCGCGGTGCTGATCGCGTTGTGGGCGGGCGTGGGCCGGGGCGCGCACTGGCATGACAACGCCTCGCCGCCGCCATTGCCACCCGCGCGTGCGGCCACGCCGCCGCCGAGCGTGCCGCCGCTGGAGAACTTCGCGAGCGTCTGGGAGCGCCCGCTGTTCAGCCCGGATCGCAAGCCGATCGCAGCGCCTGCCACCAACAACAACGCGAATACCGGCGATCTCGAATTGACCGGCGTGATCATGCTGCCCGGCCTGCATATGGCGCTGCTGCGCGAGAAGAACAGCAACCGCACCTTGCGCGTGCGCGAAGGCCAGAGTGCGAATGGCGCGACGGTGGTGGAGGTCAAGCCGCGCAGCGCGGTGGTGGAGATCAACGGCTCGCGTACCGAATTGCCGCTGAAGGTGGGCCCGCCGCCGCCCAGCAGCGGGACGGGCGGCAATGGTGCGCCGCCACCTCCGCAACCCGCGATGGAGGCGCCACAGCCCGGCGAGAATGCAGCACCGGTGCCGCTGCCAGCGTCGTCTTCGGAACAGCAGCAAGCCACGCCCCAGCAGAATGGCGCGCCTGCTGCAGGCGCGCAGCAACAATCCGGGCAGACGGGCGCTGCACAACCTCAGGCGCCGCCGTCCACGCCCGCGCAATCGTCGAGCCTCACCGACAAGGAAGCTGCCGACGCGTGGGCCCGGGCACTCAAGGCGCGCATCGAACAACGTCGCAAAAAGGCCGCACAGAAGCAGGACGCGAACAAGCAGAACAATGGAGGCTGACATGAAACTGGTGACCTTGATGGTCGTGCTGAGTGTCGCGTTGCTCGCGGGCTGCGCCCCGAACACGCGCCCCGACAATCACGCGCTGGAGCGCGAGGCGATCGCGGGCACCCAGGCGCCGCCGCCACCGCCCGTGAGCGAGACACAGTTCCAGCCCTTGGTGCAGTCCGCGCCGCAGGCGACCACCACCATTGGCACCGGCAGCTTCATCAACGAACAGGCCGCGCGCGCGGCGCCACCGGGCGGCGGTCGCCACAACGAGAACGGCCAGATCGTCTTCAATTTCGAGAACCAGCCGATCCAGGCCGCGGTGAAGGCGATCCTTGGCGACGTGCTGCACGCCAATTACGTGATCGCGCCGGGCGTGCAGGGCACGATCACCTTTTCCACCTCGCAACCGATCACGCGCGAGGAAGTGTTGCCCGTCCTCGAAATGCTGCTGTCGTGGACCAACAACGCGCTGGTGAAGCAGGGCGGCCGTTACGTGGTGATGCCGGCCAAGCAGGCGGTCGCGGGCAATCTCGCGCCGGGCCTGGGCGCGGCGGCGCCGGGGCTGGGCTATGCGGCGCGGCTGTTCCCTTTGCATTACGTTTCCGCGGACGCGATGCAGAAACTGCTGAAGCCGTTCGCCCCCGCCGACGCCTTCCTGCTGGTGGACCCGCAACGCAACATCCTGGTCATGGCGGGCACGCCCGAGCAGCTCGCCAATTACCAACGCACCATCCGCACCTTCGACGTGGACTGGCTGCGCGGCATGTCGGTGGCGGTGGTTCCGTTGCAGCACGTGGAAGCGAACACGCTCATGACGCAACTGGACCAGATGTTCGGCGCCAAGAGCGATTCGCCGATGGCGGGGATGGCGCGGTTCATTCCGCTGGAGCACAGCAACAGCATCGTGGTGATCACCTCGCAGCCGACCTACGTGGACGAGGTGCGCGAGTTCATTGCCAAGATCGATGCCGGCGCGGGCGGCACCAACGGCCTTTACGTCTACGATGTCAAGAACATCAAGGCGTCCGATCTTGCCGAGCATCTGAACGCGCTCTACAACGGCACGCCCAGCGGCAACGCCAACCAGGGCGGCCAGGTCGCGCCCGGGTTCAGCCCGCTGGAGCAGGGCAGCAATGGCCTGGGTGGCACCAGCGGGATTGCCAACAACGGCTTCGGCGGACTCGGCGACAACGGCGGCAACACCGGCGGCAAGGATTACACCACCGGTGGCGACAACGGAATGGGCTCCGACCAGAGCGGGCTCGGCGGAAGCCTGGAAAGCGGGCTGCCGGCCCGGCGTGGCACAGGCAACAACAACGGCAATCGCACCACCAGCTACACCACCGAGAGCGGCGTGCGCATCGCGGCGGTGGACGAGAACAATCAGTTGCTGGTGCGCGCGCGGCCTTCGCAGTGGCAGGAAATGCTGCCGGTGATCCAGCGGCTGGACCAGGTGCCGCTGCAGGTGCAGATCGAGACGCGCGTGATGGAAGTGGACCTCACGGGCCAGTTCTCGCTGGGCGTCCAGTATTATCTCGAGGGCCTGATCGGCACCCAGCCCGGTTCGCCGCCGGGTACCAACGAATCCTTCCATCGGCACCAAGGTGCTGCGGGACTCGGCGGCGTGCAATACAACCCGGTCAGCGATGCGCTGTTCTACTCGTTCGCCGGCAAGAATCTGCAATTCGCGCTGCGCGGGCTGGAGGAAAGCGGCAACACCAAGATCCTCTCCGAGCCCTCGACGGTGGTGCTCAACAACCACGAGACCACGATCAAGGTCGGCGACAAGATCCCGGTGGTGCAGACCTATTTCGCGCCGGGGTACGGGGTGGGCAATACCGGCAACACCAACAACGGCTACAACGTCGGCTCGGTGCAGTACATAGACACCGGTGTGCTGCTGGATGTCACCCCGCGCGTCAATCCGGGCGGACTGGTGTATCTCAACATCCAGCAGGTGGTCAGCAAGCCAACTGCGCGCGATCAGTACGGGAACTACACCATCGCCAATCGCGCGCTGGCCACGCAGGTAGCGGTGCAGAGCGGCCAGACCGTGCTGCTGGGCGGCCTGATCCAGCAGAGCGACATCAACAACGACAATGGCGTGCCGTTCCTCAACCGCATTCCGGTGCTCGGCCGCTTGTTCGGCACCACCAGCCGCGACCACAACCGTACGGAGCTGATCGTCCTGATCACCCCGCGCGTGATCGGCAATGCCGAAGAGGCCCGCGACATCACCGACGAGTACCAGACCAAGTTCGAGTCGTTGAGGCCGATATTGCGGCGCGCAGGCAACTACGAACGCATGCCGGCCGGCGCGCCGCAGGCTGGCATCCCCGCTGAAGCGCAGCCGGTCGTGACCTCGCCGGTTACGCCGGCTCCGGCTCAAACCGTGGAGCCGCTTCCGAGCGGAGCTTCCTTGCCGGTCGCGCATCCTGGCGAATGGGCGGTGCGGATTGCGGCTTACCCTTCGCGGAGCCTCGCCGAAGCAGAGCGCGGACACCTGCAGCAACTCGGGTTCGAGAGCTACGTGGTCAGCGCGCAATCCGGCAGCGGCATGTCGTGGGACGTGTTCGCCGGTCCGGTCGCAACGCGTTCGGATGCCGAAGCGCTTCGTGCGAAGATTCAGGAGCGCACGAAAATGCAGGGAATGGCCGTCATGCAATCCGATTGATGCGGCGGAGGACGGCGGGCGCACTTAGACTTCGCGCATGCACCCACCTGCCGTTTCCGTCCTGATCGTCTCCGCCGACAGCGGCGCGTGCTTGCGCGAGTGCGTGACGCGCGCGCTGAGTCCTTCGGTTCCGGTCGAGGTCGTCATCGTTGACAACGCGTCCCGCGATAGCGTGCCGCAGGCGCTTGCGCGCGAGTACGCGAACGATCCTCGCGTACGCGTGCTGTTCAAAGACAAGAACCTCGGTTTTGGTCCCGCCATGAATCGCGGCGCGAAGCTGGCGAACGCAAACGCGCTGCTGATCCTGAATCCCGATTGCCTGCTTGGGCCGGATACGCTCGCGAAACTGCTGGACGTGCTGCGCACGCACCCGCACGCCGGCGTGATCGGCGCGGTGGTGTGCGATGCGGACGGAATGCCCGATCCGGCGTCGTATCGCCGCGATCCATTGCTGCGGCGTTCGCTGATGACGTTGAGCGGCCTCGCCAGGCGCGAAGGCGGAAATTCGAAATACGCCGGCATCAACGTGCCGGGGCCGATGCCGGATGCGACGATCGAAGTCGAGAACGTGTCGGGTGCGCTGATGCTGGTTCCTCGCGTGGTGTTCGAAAAGCTCGAAGGCTTCGATGAGGATTATTTCCTGCATTGCGAAGACCTGGATTTGTGCCGGCGCGCGCGCGATGCCGGATTCAAGGTGCTGCTGGCCGGCCACGTGCGCGTGCTGCATGGCAAGGGCGGGTCCAGCCGGCACCGTCCGGTGTTCGTCTCGCGCCACAAGCACCGAGGGATGTGGCGCTGGTTTTCGAAGTTCGATCCGGCCGCGCGCAATCCATTCACGCGCGCGGCGGTCTGGTGCGGCATCTGGCTGCATTTCGCCCTGACGGTGCCGCTGCTTGCGCTGCGGGCACGGAAGAAGCCGGAAAGCCGCCTTTTCCGCGAAAGCGGGGATCCATTTTGACACCCTTCCGCGTGCAATGAAGCGCTTGATCTAAGTGATGCGATAAAGTCGCGGGCAAGAGGTGTGATCGGGGGACTGAATGAGCGCAAGCATCGAAGGCGCACCGCGCCGCGGATTCCGTTACTACGACCTGCTGGTCGGCGGCATGGTCGGCGTGCTGCTGTGCTCCAACCTTATCGGGCCGGCCAAGGTCTGCACGATCACGCTGCCGCTGATCGGCGCGCTCACCTTCGGCGCTGGCAACCTGTTCTTCCCGATCAGTTACATCTTCGACGATGTGCTGACGGAGGTGTACGGCTATGCGCGCGCGCGCCGCGCGACCTGGGCAGGTTTCGGTGCGCTGGTGTTCGCGAGCGTGATGACGCAGGCGATCATCAACATGCCGGTCAGCCCGGCCGAGCCGTTCGACGCAAAGCTGCAGCCTGCGCTGGAGATCGTGTTCGGCAGCACCTGGCGCATCGCGCTCGCTTCACTGGTCGGCTTCTGGGTCGGCGATTTCGCCAATGCTTTCGTGATGGCGAAGATGAAACTCTGGACGCGCGGCCGCTGGCTGTGGACGCGTACCATCGGCTCCACCATCGTCGGCGAAGGCGTGGACAGCCTGACGTTTTATCCGATCGCCTTCGTGGGGATCTGGGAAGGCCAGACGATCGTGAAGGTGATCCTGTTCAACTGGATCATGAAGGTGCTGGTGGAAACGGTGGCCACGCCGTTGACCTACGCGGTGGTCGGCTTCCTGAAGCGCCGCGAGAACGCCGACACTTACGATCCGCACACCGACTTCAATCCGTTTACGTTGCGGGATGACGGCGAGGTGCGCGCGTTCCAGCCACGCTGATCACGGTGCGATCAAGTCGCGGGGCGGATGATCGGCGGAATGAATGCGATTGATCGCGCCATCCGCGAGAAGCGTCGGCTGCGCTTCGTCTATCACGGCACCGCGCGCCTCGTAGAGCCGCAGTGCCATGGCATCGGCCATCGCGGCACCGAACTGTTGCGCGCGCATCAGATCGAGGGCGGACCACAAGCCGAGCCGCTGTTCGACGTGTCGAAGATCAGCGGCCTGGAACTGCTCGACGAACGCTTCGGCAAGCCCGGGCCGAACTACAAGCGCAATGATTCGGCGATGCGGGAGATTTTCTCGCAGCTCTGATCAAAGCGGCCGAGCGCAGCAGCTCATTCAGAGGTTCTAGGCGAGCTTCTTGTACCGCAGCCTGTGCGGCCCCGCTGCATCGTCGCCCAGCCGGCGTTTCTTGTCTTCCTCGTATTCCTTGTAATTGCCCTGGAAGAACTCGACGTGCGAGTCGCCTTCGAAGGCGAGGATGTGGGTGGCGATGCGGTCGAGGAACCAGCGGTCGTGGGAGATCACGAACGCGTTGCCCGGGAATTCCAGCAATGCGTCTTCCAGCGCGCGCAGCGTCTCGATGTCGAGATCGTTGGACGGTTCATCGAGCAGCAGCACGTTGCCGCCCTGCAGCAGCGTCTTGGCCAGGTGCAGGCGCCCGCGTTCACCGCCGGACAGCGAGCCGACCATCTTCTGCTGGTCCTGGCCCTTGAAGTTGAAGCGGCCGATATAGGCGCGCGACTGGATCTCGATGCCGTTGATGTTGAGGATGTCGAGCCCGCCGGAGACTTCCTGGAAAACGTTGTGGTTGCCTTCCAGTTTTTCGCGGCTCTGGTCCACGTAGGCGACTTTCACCGTCTGGCCCATGATGATCTCGCCCTGGTCGGGCTTTTCCTGGCCGGTGATCATCTTGAACAGCGTGGACTTGCCGGCGCCGTTGGGTCCGATGATGCCGACGATCGCGCCTGGCGGCACCGAGAAACTGAGATCGTCGATCAGCAGGCGATCGCCGAAAGACTTGCTCACACCCTTCAGCTCGATCACGTTGTTGCCGAGGCGTTCGCCCGGCGGACTGAAGATCTCGTTGGTCTCGTTGCGCTTCTGGTATTCGATGGACTGCAGCTCTTCCATGCGCGCGAGGCGCGCCTTGCCCTTGCTGCGGCCGCCCTTGGCGTTACTGCGCGCCCATTCCAGTTCGCGCTGGATCGCCTTCTGGCGCGCTTTCTCGGCCGAGGCTTCCTGCTTCAGGCGCTCGTCCTTCTGCTCCAGCCACGAGGAGTAATTGCCCTTCCACGGAATGCCGCGACCGCGGTCCAGTTCCAGGATCCACTCCGCCGCGTTGTCGAGGAAGTAGCGATCGTGCGTCACCGCAACCACGGTGCCGGGGAAGTTCTGCAGGAAGTGCTCCAGCCATTCCACCGATTCGGCATCGAGATGGTTGGTCGGTTCGTCCAGCAGCAGCATGTCGGGTTTCGACAGCAGCAGCCGGCACAGCGCGACGCGGCGCTTCTCGCCGCCGGAGAGGTTGGCGATCCTGGCGTCCCACGGCGGCAGGCGCAGTGCATCGGCCGCGACTTCGAGCTGGCGCTCGACCGTGTGCGCGTCGCCCGCGGCGAGGATGTTTTCCAGCCGCTGCTGCTCGGCGGCGAGCTTGTCGAAATCGGCGCCTTCCTCGGCGTAGGCCGCATAGACTTCGTCCAGCCGCTTCTGCGCATCGAGGATTTCGGAAAGGCCTTCCTCGACCGCTTCGCGCACCGTCTTGTTGGGATCGAGCTGCGGCTCCTGCGCCAAATATCCGATCTGGATGCCCGGCTGCGGCCGCGACTCGCCGTTGTAGTCGGTATCCACGCCGGCCATGATCCGCAGCACCGTGGATTTGCCCGCGCCGTTCAAGCCGAGCAGCCCGATCTTGGCGCCGGGGAAGAACGACAGCGAAATGTCCTTGATGATCTCGCGCTTGGGCGGGACCACCTTGGATACGCCGATCATGGTGTAGATGTATTGCATGGGAAGTTTCCTGCGCCGGCCGGACGGCCGACGTTGTAGGAGCGCGCCTGCGCGCGACCGTTGAGCTAAACCCTGCATTATCGCGGCACATGGGCCTTCTTGCCAGCCACCGCCCCGGATTCGCCCGATCCGCGCAAGCGCGCCGCCTCATCAACCGGCGAAAGTGTGGACAGGTGAGGGGAGCGCCATGGAATGAATACCGTCCCGATTGCCGCGCGCGCGTCACGCTGGCGAACCTGGCGGCGCTGGGATCGCTGGCTCGGCGTGTGGGCAGCGAAGAGCGGCCGGCTCGCGGTCTTCGTCCACGAGTTGCTGTGGTTCGGCGTCAAGCAGGCACGGGCGTGCCTGTTCGGCGCGCTGATGCTCACGCTGCTCATCGTCACCTGGATGTTCTGGCCACCGCAGGCATCGCTGGCGCGCTACGACTTCGTCACCCTGGGCGCGATCGCGATTCAGATCACGCTGCTTGCCCTGCGGCTGGAAACGAAACGCGAGGCCGCGGTGATCGTGCTGTTCCACGTCACCGGCACGGGCATGGAGATCTTCAAGACGGCGACCGGATCGTGGGTATATCCCGGGCCGTCGCTGCTGCACATCGCGGGCGTACCGCTGTTCACCGGTTTCATGTACGCGTCGGTCGGCAGCTACATCGCGCGCGCCTGGCGGCTGTTCGAATTCCGTTTCACCCGACATCCGCCGTGGCCGCTTACCGCACTGCTGGCGCTGGCGATCTACCTCAACTTCTTTTCGGACCATTTCGGGCACGACTATCGTGTTGCAATCTTCATCGCCGTAGCCTGGGTTTTCGGCCCGACCTGGGTGCACTATCGCGTGCGTTTTCGTTACCGCCGCATGCCGCTGCTGCTCGGATTCGCGCTGGTCGCGATGTTCATCTGGTTCGCCGAGAACCTCGGTACTTTCACCAAGGCCTGGCATTACCCGGCGCAGCGGCACGTCTGGCATGTGGTGCCGCCGGCGAAGATCGGCTCCTGGCTGCTGCTGCTGATCATCAGTTATGTGATGGTGTCGGCGCTTTACCGCAATGGCCTGCGCCGCAGGGCCAAGTTGGGCTGACACCCCTCGCTCCGCTACCATTCCGTCCTTGCCCACCTGCGCGAGAACTGCGATGTACTCCCACGAGATGCGTATCGCCGGCTATGACGACGAACTTGCCGAGGCGATCCGCCACGAGCGCCAGCGTCAGGAGGACCACGTCGAGCTCATCGCGTCGGAGAACTATGCCAGCCCGCGCGTGCTGGAAGCGCAGGGTTCGGTGCTGACCAACAAGTATGCGGAAGGCTATCCGGGCAAGCGCTATTACGGCGGTTGCGAGTACGTGGATGTCGCCGAACGCCTCGCGATCGAGCGTCTGAAAAAATTGTTCGACTGCGACTATGCCAACGTGCAGCCGCACTCGGGTTCGCAGGCAAATCAAGCCGTGTACTTTGCGCTGCTGCAACCCGGCGACACCATCCTCGGCATGTCGCTCGCGCACGGCGGCCATCTCACCCACGGCGCCAAGGTCAACTTGTCCGGCAAGATCCTGAACGCGGTGCAGTACGGCGTGAACGATCAGGGACTCGTGGACTACGACGAGATCGAACGCCTCGCGCTGGAACACAAGCCGAAGATGGTGGTGGCGGGCTTCAGCGCGTACAGCCAGGTGATGGACTGGGCGCGCTTCCGCGCGATCGCCGAGAAGGTCGGCGCCTACCTGTTCGTGGACATGGCGCACGTGGCGGGCCTGGTCGCCGCGGGCGTGTATCCGAGCCCGCTGCCGCACGCGCACGTGGTCACCTCCACCACGCACAAGACCCTGCGCGGCCCGCGCGGCGGCCTGATCGTCGCCAAGGCTTCGGCCATGGGCGACAAGGCCGAGGAGATCGAGAAGAAATTGCAGTCCATCGTGTTCCCCGGCATCCAGGGCGGCCCGCTGATGCACGTGATCGCCGCCAAGGCGGTCGCGTTCAAGGAAGCGCTGCAACCGGACTTCAAGAGCTACCAGCAGCAGGTGGTGAAGAACGCCAAGGCGATGGCGAAGACACTGATGGATCGCGGCTACAAGATCGTCTCCGGCGGCACCGAGAACCATCTGTTCCTGGTTGACCTGATCGGAAAGAAACTTACCGGCAAGGATGCGGAAGCCGCGCTCGGCAGCGCGCACATCACCGTCAACAAGAACGCGGTGCCCAACGATCCGCAGAAGCCGTTCGTCACCTCCGGCCTGCGCATCGGTACGCCGGCCGTCACCACGCGCGGCTACAAGGAAAGCGATTGCGCCGAACTCGCCAGCTGGATTTGCGACGTGCTGGATGCGCCCAGCGACGAGAAGGTGATCGAGCGCGTGCGCGGGCTGGTGAATGCGCAGTGCGCGAGGTTTCCGGTCTACGGGTGATAGCATCTAGGCGGGTTTTAACCCATCACGGAAGGCGGTTTGATGTCCGCCCTATTTGAATGCATTGTCCCTTCTGCCAGCACACCGACACCCGCGTGATCGATTCGCGCGTGTCCGACGACGGCGCCACCATCCGGCGGCGGCGCGAGTGTTCGGCTTGCGGCGAGCGGTTCTCCACGCAGGAAACGGTAGAGCTCAAGCTGCCCGCGATCATCAAGGACGACGGCCGCCGCGAAGCCTTCGACGCCCGCAAGTTGCGCACCGGCTTCGATCGCGCGCTGCACAAGCGGCCGGTATCCGAGGAACAGATCGAGGCGGCGGTGCGCGCAGTGGTGCACCAGTTGCGCATGACCACCGAGCGCGAACTGCCCTCGCGCCGCGTCGGCGAATTCGTGATGACCGAACTGCGCAAGCTCGACCACATCGGCTATGTGCGCTATGCGTCGGTATATCGCTCCTTCGAGGACGTGGCGGATTTCCGTGAGGAACTGGATCGCCTCGAACGCGACCTGCCCGGCGAAGGCCAGTTGCCCCTGCTCGGTGGCGCCGAGATCGTCAGCTTCGACAAGCACGCCGAAAAGAAAAAGCGTTGACTTGCGCGTGGTCGTTTAGCCGTTCGCCCTGAGCGTAGCCCGTCCGAAGGCGGGCCGGAGTCGAAGGGCAGGCGTTTCGACTCCGCTCGCTTCGCGAGCTACGCTCAACGCGAACGGAACTCTGTTTCCACAGGATGTAGCGTAATGGCCGCGACGCCGAGTCCCGAGTTCCGAGTCCCGAGTCCCGGCTTTTCGGCCTCCGACCACGCATTGATGGCCCGGGCGCTGCACCTGGCCGAACGCGGTCTCTATACCACCCAGCCGAACCCACGTGTGGGCTGCATCATCGCGCGCGATGGTGAGGCGATCGGCGAAGGCTGGCACGAGCGCGCCGGCGAGCCGCACGCGGAAGTGTTTGCGTTGCGTGCCGCTGGAATGCGTGCACGCGGCGCTACCGCCTATGTCACGCTGGAACCGTGCGCGCATTACGGCCGGACGCCTCCGTGCGCGGATGCTCTGGTGGAGGCCGGCGTCGCTCGCGTGGTCGCGGCTTGCGAGGATCCGAACCCGAAGACGGCGGGCGGCGGTTTGCGCCGGTTGCGTGAAGCTGGCATCGAGGTGCAATCCGGATTGATGAGCGACGCCGCGCGGGAACTCAACCGCGGCTTCTTCTCGCGTCTGGAGCGCGGGCGCCCCTGGGCGCGCGTGAAGCTTGCGATGAGCCTGGACGGACGCACCGCCCTCGGAAGTGGCGAGTCGAAGTGGATTACCGGCGAGGCCGCGCGAGCGGACGTTCAGCGCTGGCGCGCGCGGAGTTCGGCCATCCTCGTCGGCGCGGGCACCGCGCGAGCGGACGATCCCAGATTGACGGTGCGGCTGTCCGAAGGCAAAGCGTTTCAACCACCCCTGCGCATCGTCCTCGACGCGAAGCTCGACGCATTACCGGCCGCTGCGCATCTCCTCGACGGCGGTGCGCCGACGCTGGCGCTGCACGCGCCGGGTGCGAGGCCGAGCGATCAGCGCTACGCCCGCGCGGAACTCGCGGCGGTGCCGGTCAATGCGCAGGGCCGCTTTGATCTCGCGGAAGCGATGCGCCTGCTCGCCGCGCGCGAAATCAATGAATTGCAGGTCGAGGCAGGGCCATCGTTGTGCGGTGCGTTGTTCGATGCGGGACTCGTCGACGAGCTGCTGCTCTACATCGCGCCGGTGCTGCTGGGGGATCTTGCGCGACCGTTGCTGCATCTGCCGCCGCTGGCCGAGATGGCTGGCCGCAGGTCGCTGCAAGTGGTGGAGCAACGCATGCTGGGCACCGATATGCGCCTGCTGCTGCGCCCGGCCTGAGCCGTGGGGTGGTAAACTTTCGCGCGCCGGATTTCCGGCACGACGTCTTCAGGGCGGGGCGAAATTCCCCACCGGCGGTAGGTCGAGGATGCATCCCCGACGAGCCCGCGAGCGCTTGCGGCCACGCCGCGAGGTCAGCAGATCCGGTCGAATGCCGGAGCCGACGGTAAGGCCGATCCGTTCGCGGACCGGCTGACAGTCCGGATGAAAGAAGACGGCTGGCGCATGGCCACTGCCGTGCGTTTGCCTCATGCCTTGAGGCGTTTTTCGCTGTTTGGCGGAGAACGTTTCAATGTTTACCGGCATCATCCAATGTACCGGAACGCTGGCGCGCAGCGAGCCGCGCGGCGGCGACCTGCGCCTCGCCATTGCCGCGCCGGCGATGGATTTCTCCGATGTCGCACTCGGCGACAGCATTTCGGTATCCGGCGTGTGCCTGACGGTCGTGGAGTTGGGCGGGCAAACATTCGCGGCGGATGTCTCCAACGAAACGCTTGCGCTCACCACGCTCGGCGCGTTGCGCGGCGGCGATGCGGTGAACCTCGAAAAGGCGTTGCGCCTTTCGGACCGCCTCGGTGGGCATCTGGTTTCGGGCCACGTGGATGGCGTCGGCCGCATCGTTTCGATCGAGCCGGACGCCCGTTCGCACCGATGGTTGATCGAAGCGCCCACGGAACTGGCGCGCTACATCGCCGCCAAGGGTTCCATCTGCGTGGATGGTGTCAGCCTCACGGTGAACACCGTCGAAAATGCGCGCTTTTCCGTCAACCTGATCCCGCACACGGTCGAAGTCACCACCTTCGCGCAACGCAAGCCGGGCGACAGGGTCAACCTGGAAGCCGATATGATGGCGCGCTACATCGAAAGCTTGTGCGCTCGTCCCTGAGCGCAAGGTCAAAAAGCGGACATCCTTGTCCGCACTTTTCAAAAGAAGCACGCTCCGATGACTTTCTCCTCCATTCCAGAACTCCTCGACGAGCTGCGTGCCGGACGCATGGTGGTGATGCTCGACGACGAGGATCGCGAAAACGAGGGTGACCTGATCATGGCCGCCGACAAGGTACGCGCGCAGGACATCAACTTCATGGCGCGCGAGGCGCGCGGACTGATCTGCCTCGCACTGACCGAACAGCGTTGCCGCCGGCTCGGCCTGCGGCCTATGGTGCGCGACAACGGTTCGACCTACCACACCAACTTCACCGTCTCGATCGAGGCGGCCGAGGGAGTTACCACCGGCATCTCCGCGCACGACCGCGCCCGCACCATCCAGGTGGCGGTTGCGCCGGATGCGACATCTTCCGATCTGGTGCAGCCGGGCCACGTGTTCCCGCTGATGGCGCAGCCCGGCGGCGTGCTGTCGCGCGCCGGCCACACGGAAGCCGCGTGCGACCTCGCCGCGCTGGCCGGCTGCGAACCCGCCGGGGTGCTGGTCGAAATCCTGCACGAGGACGGCTCGATGGCCCGCCGTCCGGAACTGGAGGCATTCGCGCGCAAGCATGAATTGAAGATCGGCAGCATCGCCGACCTGATCCGCCATCGCCTGCAGACAGAGAAAACCGTCGTGCGCGTGCACGAATCGGAGGTGCAGACCGAGTTCGGCGCGTTCAGGCTTGTCGTATTCCGCGATTCGCTGCGCAACGACCTGCACTACGCGCTGGTGCGCGGCCGCGTGGACGATGGCGCACCAGTGCTGGCGCGCGTGCACGTGCGCAATACGCTTTCCGACACACTGCACCTGGTGCGCGACGATCTGGGCCTCACGCTCACCTCTGCCTTGCGGCGGATCGCGGAGGAAGGCCGCGGCGTGGCCGTGGTGCTGGCCTGCGAGGAAGACGCCGCGACGATACTTGCGAAACTCTCTCACGGCGCCGCGGCAGAAAGCGATGCAGAGGCTTCCCGCGGGCGCGAACAGGCGCAACAGGAATGGCGCCAGCTAGGGCTGGGCGCGCAGATCCTGGCCGACCTCGGCGCGCAGCGGCTGCGCGTCCTCGGCACAAAGCGCAAGTTGATCGGGCTTTCCGGCTTCGACCTGGAAGTGGTGGAGTACGTCGAGTAACCATGTCACGCGAACGCGCCCAACCCGATCATCCATTGCGCTCTCCGCACGGCGCGCGCTATGCCGTGATCGCCAGCCGCTGGAATGCGGCGATCGTTGATGCGCTGGTGGAAGGAGCGCGGCTCGCCTTTGCGCGGCACGGCGTGACCGAATCGCAAGTCGAGATCGTCCGCGTTCCCGGCGCGTGGGAATTGCCGGTACTTGCCGCGCAACTGGCGCGCAGCGGAAATTACGCCGCGATCGTCGCGCTCGGCTGCGTGGTGCGTGGCGATACGCGCCATTACGAACACGTGGCCGACGAATGCGCGCGCGGCCTGATGCGTGTTGCGCTGGACCATCATGTTCCGGTATTGAATGGCGTGCTGGCGGTGGATCATGAGGCCGATGCACGCGCACGCGCCGGCGGGGCGCACGGCAACAAGGGCGAAGACGTGGCGCAGGCCGCGATCGAAATGGCTTGGTTGATGGAACGCACACGGACGGCACGCACATGAGCAAACATCCTTCCGGCATTGACCTGGCCGCGCGTTCGCGCGCGCGCCGTCGCGCCTTGCAGGCGATCTACGCGTGGCAGATGAGTGGCTCCAGCGTGCGCGCGGTCATCGAGCAGTTCCGCCACGAGCAGGACATGCAGGTGGCCGACCTTGAATACTTCGAGGATCTGGTACGCGGGGTGGACGCGAATCGCGCCGAGCTGGATGCCGGACTCGCGCCATTCCTGGACCGCGACATCGAGCAGGTGGATCCGATCGAGCGCGCCACGCTGCGGTTGGGCGCCTATGAATTGAAGCATCGCCCGGACGTGCCGTATCGCGTGGTGCTCAACGAGGCGATCGAACTCGCCAAGCGCTTCGGCGCCGAACACGGCCACACTTACGTCAACGGCGTGCTGGACAAGCTGGCGCGCGAGTGGCGCGCGGCCGAAACGACAGCGCATTGACGTGCCCGAGTTCGACCTGATCGAGATCATTCGTGTGCGCACCACGCAACCGCGTGGCGACGTGGTGCTCGGCATCGGCGATGACGCCGCATTGCTGAAACCGCCTCTTGGCCAGCAACTGGTCGCGTGCACCGACACCCTGATCGCGGGCGTGCATTTCCCGCCGGGCACCGCGCCACAGGACATCGGCTGGAAATCACTGGCAGTGAATCTTTCCGACCTTGCCGCGATGGGCGCTACGCCTGCGTGGGTGATGCTCTCGCTGACGTTGCCGCAGGCGGACCTCCGCTTCGCTGAAGCCTTTGCGGAGGGATTCGCTCAGCTCGCCCGCGCGCACGCGGTGAGCCTGGTCGGCGGCGACACCACGCAAGGCCCCCTGAGCATCACCGTCAGCGCATTCGGCTTCGTGCCGGAAGGGCGCGCGCTCCTGCGCTCCGGCGCGCGCGTGGGTGATGCCGTGTTTGTTACCGGCAGGCTGGGCGATGGTGCGGCAGCGCTTCGCCTGATACGGGATTCGGGACTCGGGACCAGGGACTCGATCAACGAACAAGCCCGTTCCGAATTGCTCCAGCGGTTGAATCGGCCCGAGCCGCGCATCGCCGCTGGCCTGGCGCTCCGCGAGGTAGCGAGTGCGTGCATTGACGTGTCCGACGGACTGCTCGCCGACCTTGGCCACATTTGCGAGGCGAGCGGCGTGGGTGCGATCGTGGAAGCCGATGCCTTGCCGCTGTCATCCGCCATGCTTGCCCTGTTCGACACGGACCAGCGGCGCGGTTTCGCGCTCGCGGGCGGCGACGATTACGAGTTGTGTTTCACCGCCGGCGTGGACCGCGCCGACCGCATCGCAGCTGATTTCGCGCGGCTCGGGTTCGGTGCCGCGCGCATCGGCCGCATCGTTGCCGAGCCCGGTGTGTGCGCGCGCGACTCCAACGGCAACGCGGTGGAGCCCCCGCGCCGCGGCTGGCAGCATTTCGCGCCATGAGTGACGGCGCGCCGCGGCCAAGAAAAATCCTCACGAGCGAGCAATTGCGCGCGCTGCTGACGCACCCGGCCGGCTGGATCGCCTGCGGGTTCGGATCAGGCTTGTTCCCGCGCGCGCCCGGTACCGCCGGATCGCTGGTTGCATTGATTCCCTGGTGGTTCGCCTTGCGCGAGTTGCAGCTGGCCTGGTACGTCGCGGTCCTGGTGCTGGCGTTCGCGCTGGGTGTGTGGGCGTGCGATGTCGCGGGGCGACGATTGGGCGTGGACGATCATCGCGCGCTGGTGTGGGACGAATTCGTCGGGCAGTGGATCGCGTTGTGTGCGGCGCCCCGGGGGTCTTGGCCTTGGATGGCAGCTTTCATGGCCGCAGGCTTTCTTCTGTTCCGCCTGTTCGATGTCTGGAAGCCGTGGCCGATCCGCATCGCCGATCGCCACGTGCACGGTGGCTTCGGCGTCATGCTGGACGACGTGCTCGCGGGCGTCTACGCATTGATCGTGATGCAGATAGCCGCGGCGATATTGCGTTACGTCCAGCTTGCCGGCTGATCAATTGCCGCCCATTGTGTTCAGAAGATCGATGCGTTGTTTGCCGTTTTCTACCGCAACCGCCATGATCGAGTAGTGCCATACGCCAGCGGTTTCTTCGCCGCGCACGTAAAGCGTGGCGTCGTGCCGTGAGCCTTCCAGCGGTATCGCCAATTGTGCTTTGCCGTCGCCGCCGCCAGTCGAGATATTGCCGGTCATCAACAGTCCGGGCTTGATCGGCGGGCCGAGTGCCGCCGCCACGAGCGGACTGGATTGCGCGCGTTGCAAAGCCTGTTGGTAAGGTTCGGAAGATCGAATCAGGCCGAATGCAAGGGCGCATATCCCGAGGATCAGGGTCGCAAGCAGGGCAATGGAGAGCACGCACAAAACCGGGACGAACCACTTCCAGTTTCGATCCCACCAGTTGCGTCGAACGACAGCGTTCATGCGACTCCACCCGGCACTCACTTTAGCATTGCGCGCACACGCTCCCGCAACGCCGGAATCGCCTCGCGCTCGAACCATGGGTTGTACAGGAACCATGCCGTGTTGCGCGGGCTGGGATGGGGCAGAGGAAGGATCGGATATTTTTGCGGTCGTCCCTGATCGCGAGAATCAAAATTCGGGCATCCCTGTCCGACCTTCTCGATATCCAGATATTCCCGCCAGGCGCGCACGGTGTCGGTCAGGGTCGTGCGCTTGCGTTTTCCGAGCAGCGCATCGATGGCATAACCGCCGATCGCGAGTGTCAGTTCGATGTTGCGCAATCGGGGCAGCAGCAGCGGATGCCAGCGCGGGGCGCATTCCCGGCGCGGCGGCAGGTCGCCGGACGCGCCCTTTCCGGGATAACAGAATGCCATCGGCACGATCGCGACCTTGCGTTCGTCGTGGAAGGTCGATTCGTCAATGCCCAGCCAGTCGCGCAATTTCTCGCCGCTCTTGTCGTCGAACGGAATGCCGGATGCGTGCACGCGCCGGCCCGGCGCCTGGCTGACGATCAGCAGTTTCGCATCCGGATGCGCCTGCAGCACGGGACGCGGGCCGTGCGGCAGGTACGCCGCGCATTCGCGGCAGGCGCGGATATCGGCGAGCAGGGAACTGAATCGTATTGCCATGTGCGACGGACGAGCCATTGAGCTCGAAAAACTCTGAAGAAGCGTCGCGAGCGAAGGCAGGTTGTGCGTCGCCGGAGCGCAGGAACCGGAGTGTACAGTCAGTACATGAGGATTCCGAGCACCGCCGGCGCGCAAGATGCCGAGCGCAGCAGCTTATTCAGATTTTCTCGGGCAACAGCTTCCCCGGATTCAAGATCCCGTCCGGATCGAACACGTGTTTGATCCCGCGCATCAGTTGCAACGCGGAAGCGTCCAGCGCCTGGTTCATGAAATCTCGCTTGGCCGTGCCGATGCCGTGCTCGCCGGAAAGTGTCCCCCCCAGCGCGATCACCGATTCGAACACTTCGCGCAAACACAGCCGCGCGCGTTCGCGTTGGGCATCGTCGCGCGGCAGCAGGTTCACATGCAGGTTGCCGTTGCCGGCATGGCCGAACGTGACGATCGGCAACTGGTACTCGGCGGACAGCCGCCGGATGCGATCCACCAATCGCGGCACCTGCGAGACCGGTACCACCACGTCCTCGTTGATCTTGTGCGGCGAAATCGTGCGCAGGGCGGGCGACAGCGCCTTGCGCGCGGCCCACAAGGCCTGCGCCTCGTCGCGATTGGCCGCCGCGCGCCACTCGACCAGCCCTTCAACGTTTGCGGCACGCTCGATCGCGGCCACGCTTGCCGACAGCGCGGCTTCTTCCCCATCCACCTCGATCAGCAGCAGCGCGCCCGCGCTCGCCGGCGCGTCGCCGCCATGCTCCCGCGCGAGCTTCAGTGCGGCATCGTCCATGAATTCCAGCGCACACGGCGTGACCGGTTGCGCCATGATCTGCGCAACTGCCTGCGCCGCGCTCGCCACGTCCGCATACGCCGCGCGCAGCGTGCGAAGCGCGGAAGGAGCCGGCGTGAGTTTCAGCGTGGCCTCGGTGATCAGCGCCAGCGTGCCTTCCGAACCGATGAGGTAACGCGTGAGGTCGTAGCCGACCGAGCCCTTCGTCGTGTGCGTGCCGCAGCGGAAATGTTGCCCATTGCCAGCAACCGCACGCATACCGAGCACGTTGTCGCGCGTGGCGCCGTATTTGACTGCGCGCGGACCTCCGGCATTGCAGGCGAGATTGCCGCCGATGGTGCAGTACGGCGCGGAAGTTGGATCGGGCGGCCAGAACAGGCCATGTTTCGAGAGCGCGCGTTGTAGGTCGGCGTTCAACACACCGGGTTCCACTACGGCGAGGCGATCGCCGGGCGCGATATCGAGGATGCGGTTCATGCGTTCGAAGCTGGCGACGACGCCGCCGGCATCGGGCACGGTCGCGCCGGTGGTGTTGGTGCCGCGTCCGCGCGCGATCAGCGGCGCGTGCATTTCGCGGCAGGCCTCGACCAGCGCGACCGTCTGCTCGTGCGTAGTCGGAAACACCACCGCATCGGGCATCGCGATGCGCCGCGAGTTGTCGTAGGCGTACGCCGCGCGGGTGGCGTAATCCAGCGCGCACGCATCGGCGGAAAAGATCGAGCGTAGCGAGGATTGCAGGCTTGCGGTCAGCGGCATGACGGCAAGTTTACGCGGTCACGCCCTCAATCCGTGTACTCGAAGATGCGTACCACCTTCTGCACGCCCGCCATGTGCCGCACGATGTCGGTGACGGCATCGGCTTCCTGGTGGCTGACGAGACCCATCAGGTAAACGTTGCCGTGTGCGGTACTGACGTTGACGCGGCCCGGATCGAAGCCGGGCAGGCTGGTGATGTTCAACAGCGCGGCTTTCACGCGCGCGGTCAGCGCGGCGTCCGCCGCGCGTTGCGAGAACGGCGGGATCGGCATCACGTCGATCTCGTTGTCGACGCGGCGCACGCCTTCAAAGCCGGTAACGTCGGCTTCCGCACGCTGCCTCAATTCCTCCGTGGGGGCTTCGCCGATCATCAGCAATACCCCGTCGTACACCGCGGTGCCGATGCGCACTTTGCCGGCGAGCACGGGATCGTCGTCCAGCGTGCGCTGTGCGGTGAGCTGCACGTTGCGATCGTTGAGCACGCGATTGAAGCCGCGCCGATCCGTGAAGGTGCTGCATGCGGCCAGCGCAACGGATGCGGTAATCAGAAAAGAGAGCGAAAGCAGACGAAAGGTGCGGTTCATCGAATTGTCCCAATGCGCTCGCCTGGAGCGTTGAAGGCGAACTCAGCTTGCTTGCTCGTGCTTCGAAATCCCGGCGCGGATGAAGTTCAAACCTCGAATGCGGCCCTGAGCCATTCACATCGCGTGGCGTGCACTTGCCCGTCGAACGCTACCACATCGAACCTGCATGGCAGCGATGCCAGTTTCGGATGCGCCTGCAGGAACCCTTGCGCGGCGCGCATGATGCGCTCGCGTTTGGCCGCGCCGACGGAAGCCGCGCCGCCGCCGAACCCGAGATGTCGCCGATAGCGCACCTCCACGAACACCAGCGCGTCGGCGTCGCGCATGACCAGATCCAGTTCGCCGAAGCGCGTGGCGAAATTGCGCGCCAGCAGCTTCAGGCCTGCGCGCTGCAAATGCTCCAGCGCGCGGTCTTCGAAGACGTCGCCGGCCGCACGCGCGTTCACTGCGCGGAAGAAGTTGCCGGCGCGGGCATCGGAGGCGCGCTGTCCAGCCCTGCCGCGACCGGTCGCGCCACGCCATCCTGGAAGCTCGCCCATACCGGCACGCGGTGCACGTGGCCCTGCGCATCCTCGGTCAACTGTCCGGTCGCGCCCGGAACGTAGGTGCCGGGATGGATGCGCAGCCAATCGAGATACGGCGACAGCGCGTACGCATCCATGCCGAAGGCGAACAGTCGCGCCGCCGCGCCGCGCGCGTCAGGCAGTTGCGCGGCGATGGTCGCGTGGTCCGGCAGGCCTGGTTGCGCATCGAACAGCCACGGCGCGTCACAGAACTCCACGCCGTCCAGGTCGCGATCGGCGGTGGTGTTGTCATCGCCGGCATAGATCAGCGAAGTCGCGAACACCGGTTGCGTGACATTGGCCAGATGCAGTTGTGGCATCAGCAGCCGCGCGGTCTGTGGGCGCATCAGCAGCAGGATGCCGGCATCCGGGGGAGCATCGGTCAGCGCTGCCTTGATCGCATCCGAATAATCCACGTTGTCGCCGAGCGTGGCCTCGTCCAGCACCTGGCCGCCGAGGCTTTCGAATTGCGCCTTGAAGGCCACAGCGGAGCGCCGCGCGCGATCGTCGTTGCCCACGAACACGATGGCCTGATGTACGCCGCGCTCGCGCATGTGCGCCGCCGCCTGCGCGCCCTCCGCTTCCGGCAGCAATCCGAATTCGGCGCTGCCGGGCGGCGGCTGCACGGCGGCTTCCGGGTGGTTCAACGCCAGCAGCGGAACCGGCAACGTGCCGTGCGCGAACATCGCCGCCACGCTGTCGCGCGCGAGCGGTCCGATCACGAGATTCGCGCCGTCGGTCACCGCCTGGTTGTACGCCGCCTGCACCTGTGCGGGTGTGCCGCCACTGTCATAGCTGCGCACCTGCGGGCGCGGCGCATCGGATTGATCGCCGAAATAGCTGGTGAAAAATCCTTCGCGCACCGCTTCCGCCGGCGTGGCGAGCGGGCCGTGCATCGGCAACAGCAGTGCGATCCGCGCGGGCATCCGGTAACCCTCGCGCGTGATCGCATTGCCCTGGCCGACTTCGGTGCCGACCGGGTGATCCAGTTGCGGCAAGGCGCGCGGCATCGCCACGCCGAGTTGCTCGAGTGCCGCGCGGGCATATGGCTTCAGAGGGTCGTTGTCGGCGAGCGTGTCGTAATCGCTCTTGAGCTGCTGCGGATCGAGCGACATCAGCAGGCGGCGGATCTGCTTCTCGTTGTCTGCGCGCGCCACCGGCGAAACCAGGGGAGCGAGTTGCGCCCACGTGTGCGCCGCGCCGAATGCGTCGCCACCGGCCTCCTGTGCGCGCGCGTGTTCTGCCAGCAATTGGGCCTGTTGCGCTGGCGGAGGCTGGGCCGGGGCCCCGGCCGAAGGCTGCGACGTGAACTGACCGAGACTGGCGCAGCCTGCGAGCAGCGCGGCCGCGAAGATCCAGGCGGCGATCGATCGGGCGTTGGCAATCCGGATGGGGTGCATCGGGCGGTCCTCGCTCGTTTGTCTGGAACCGTGTGCTCGTGGTCGAGTCATGCAGGAAAGCAACCTGCTGCACGTGCGCAGGGTGCATGTGTGATGATAGCCCAAGCCTCGCACGAGCACGGTAACGCATGAATACCCGACGCACCGGCACGTTGTGGGTGGTCGCCACGCCGATCGGCAACCTGGAGGACTTTCCCCCGCGCGCGCAGCGCGTGCTGCGCGAGGTCGCATTGATCGCCGCGGAGGACACGCGCCACAGCAAGCCTTTGCTGGTGCATTTCGGGATCGGCACGCCGCTGGTCGCGCTGCACGAGCACAACGAACGCGAGGCGGTCGCGCCGCTGCTGGCGAAGCTGCAGGCGGGCGAGGATCTCGCGCTGATTTCGGATGCCGGCACGCCGTTGATCAGCGATCCCGGTTATCGGCTGGTGCGCGCTGCCCGCGACGCCGGTTATAGCGTCAGTGTAGTGCCGGGCGCGTGTGCGGCCATCGCGGCGCTTTCGGTTTCCGGGTTGCCGAGCGATCGCTTCGTGTTCGAGGGGTTTCTTCCGGCTAAGGTGTCCGGGCGGCGCGCACGTCTGCGCGAGCTGGCGCACGAGCCGCGTACGCTGGTGTTCTACGAATCCGCGCATCGCATCCGCGAGTGCTGCGAGGATCTGCGCGCGGCATTCGGCGCCCAGCGCGAGGCGCGGCTGCTGCGCGAACTCACCAAGCTGTACGAAACCGCGCTCGGCGAGACGCTGGATGCGATCTGCGCGCGCCTCGACGAAGACAGCAATCAACAGCGTGGCGAATTCGTGTTGGTTGTCGCCGGCGCGGGTGAAACGGCCGACGACAAGGTCATCGAAGGCCTGCGCGTGTACGCGCTGCTGCGCGAAGAATTGCCTCCCGCGCAGGCGGCGAAGCTCGCCGCCGCGATCAGCGGCGCCCCGCGCAAGGCGCTCTACGAAAGCTGAGCGCGAACGCAGCGCTGGTACAATTCGCGGTGGAGTCGGCCGGACAGTCGCGACGCGCAAGCTTCGAGGAAAGTCCGGGCTCCACAGGGCAAGGTGCCAGGTAACGCCTGGGCGGCGCGAGCCGACGGAAAGTGCAACAGAGAGCAGACCGCCGAACGGTGTCGCAAGGCATGCGTGGCAAGGGTGAAACGGTGCGGCAAGAGCGCACCGCGAGTCTGGCAACAGACCGGCACGGCAAACCCCACCTGGAGCAAGACCGAATAGGGGAACAATGGCGTGGCCCGCGCCGTTCCCGGGTTGGTTGCTTGAGTGCAGCGGCGACGCTGCGCCGAGAGGAATGACTGTCACGCCGCAAGGCGAACAGAACCCGGCTTACAGGCCGACTCCGCTTTCCTTGCAATCTTCCTGATTGCTGATCCAAGCGAGAACCCATGCACTCGAAAGGCTTTCGTCCTTAAAGTTGCCGAGAAAAGCGGCTATCCATGGCCGCACTCTCACCAACAGCCCGCTTCGACGTCGCCGTGGCGCAATCCCTGATTCCGCGACAGGGCTCCCGGTGTCGCGCGTTCGTCTCATCCCGGGCAGTAACGCGTTCTCATTCACGAATGCGCGTCGGCCGGGTTGGGGCCGGCATTCGTCCCTTTTGCTCCGCTTGCAGTCGCGGATGCGGTGAGGGGTGTTTCAACCATTTCCTTTGCTTTCAAGCACCTTTGGAAGACAGCTCAGAAGTGCCTTGAAAAATGGTCACAATTGCGCCTTTCCCCTTGATCCACAAGCAAATTTCCCTTGACTATCTCAGGTCCTGAGACTAAGGTGGGTTTCGGTGTGATTTTGTGGGAAATCGTGGAAGAGTCTGGCCGATGTTTCAGGGCGAAACCGCAATTACCGTGGACGACAAGGGTCGGCTGGCGGTTCCTTCCGCCTACCGCGAGCTGATCGCGCGTGCCTGCAGCAATCGCCTGGTCATCGCCTACAACCCGTTCGAGCACGGTTGTCTCTGGATATTCCCACAACCGGAATGGGAGCGCGTGCGCGATCAGGTCAACGCACTGTCGAGCGTAAAGCGCGTGCACCGCGACCTGCAGCTGAAGCTGGTCGGCGCCGCCACGCACGTGGAACTGGACGGAGCCGCACGCGTGCTGCTGCCTGCCAGTCAGCGTGCTGCCGCGGGAATCGAGAAGAAGGCAGTGCTGCTCGGGATGGGCAACAAGTTCGAGCTTTGGAGCGAACAGGCGCATCTCGCCAAGATCCGGCAGACGATCGGCGAAGCCGATATCAGCGAGGACATGGCGGGATTGCGGTTGTGACCTGCGCGCTTCGCGATTTGCGTCGGGTTCAACGAATGGAATTCGGAAATGCGCGGACGCCGCTGCGGGCCCATGCCCCCTTGAGTCAAGGGGGCGAATCCTTGCGCAGCAAGGATTGGGGGTTGTGGAGATGTGGAGAAGTGGGTTCGAAGCGCGAACCGCAAAGCTTGTTCCAAGTTTTTTTCTGGCGGCGAATGCACGGGACGGGATTGATGGCGAGCAGCGCGGCGGCGCACATCCCTGTGATGCGCGATGAGGCGATCGCGGGGCTGGCGGTGCGCCCGCACGGGCGCTATCTCGACGGCACCTTCGGCCGCGGCGGTCATGCGCGCGCGATTCTCCAGCGCCTCGATAGCGACGGTCGCCTGTTGCTGATGGACCGCGACCCGCAGGCGATCGCGGAAGCGCAGCGCGCGTTCGCAGCCGATCCGCGCGTTTCCATCCGCCGCGGCAATTTCGCCGACGCCGCGCAGTGGGACGAGGCGCTCGAGCTCGACGGCGCGTTGCTGGACCTGGGAGTGTCCTCGCCGCAACTGGACGATCCTTCGCGCGGCTTCTCGTTCCAGTCGGACGCGCCGCTGGACATGCGCATGGACACCACCGCCGGCGAGAGCGCGGCGGAGTTCCTCGCAAGCGCCGACGAACACGAGATCGCGGACGTGCTCTGGCGCTACGGCGAGGAACGGATGAGCCGCCGCATCGCGCGCGCGATCGTGGCGCGACGTACGGAAGCGCCGGTCCGCACGACTCGCGAGCTGGCGGACCTGGTGGAACGCGCGATCGGCCGCCGCGAGCGTAACAAGCATCCGGCGACGCGCACGTTCCAGGCCCTGCGCATCCACGTGAACGACGAACTCGGTTCTCTGGAGCGCGGCCTGTGCGCGATTACCGCTGCGCTGAAGCCTTCGGCCCGCCTGGCGGTGATCAGCTTCCACTCGCTGGAAGATCGCATCGTCAAGAACTTCATCCGCGGCGAACAGCCGGTGGCAAGCCGGCGCGGCTTGCCGCCTCCGCAAACCGCGGAGGCGCCGCTGCGTGCCGTCGGCCGGGCGCAATTCCCGTCAGAAGCCGAAGTCGCCGCCAATCCGCGCGCGCGCTCGGCGGTGTTGCGCATCGCCGAGAAGCGTTCGACGGGAGCCGGAGCATGAAAGTGATCGGCGCGCTCGCAACGGCGGTGCTGCTGCTCGCGGTGATGGCCAGCGCGATCGCGGTGGTGTGGGCACGCCATCAGGGCCGCGTGGCGTTCGTCGATCTCACTCAGTTGCAGAACCAGCGCGATGCGCTGAACGTCGAATTCGGCCGCCTGGAACTGGAGCAGGCGACCTGGGCCGCGCCCGGGCGCGTCGAACAGATCGCGCGCAGCCAGCTCGGCATGATGACCCCGCCGCCCGGACAGGTGGAGCTGATCCGCCAATGAACCCGCGCGCGCCGACTCCGCCACCCATCACCACGCGCCGGCCGCCCGCGCCGAATCCGCGCAAGCGCCTGCTACTGGTGCTCGCCGTGCTGGTGCTGGCCTCCGGCGGTCTGGTCGCGCGCGCGATCGACCTGCAGGTGATCCGGAAACAGTTCTACCAGGATCAGGGCGATGCGCGCTTCCTGCGCGAAGTGCCGATTCCCGTTTCGCGCGGCACCATCTTCGATCGCAACGGTGTGCCGCTGGCGGTGTCCACGCCGGTGGTCTCGATCTGGGCCAATCCTTCCGAACTGCTGGACAACGCCGACCAGATCCCGAAACTGGCCAAGGCGCTGGACGTGGACCCGGGCGATCTAACGAGGCGGCTGCAGGAACGCAGCGATCGCGAATTCGTCTACCTGCGCCGGCAGATGAGCCCGGAAGCGGCGCACGACGTGCTCGCGTTGAATGTCCCCGGCGTCAACAGCCAGCGCGAGTACAAGCGCTATTACCCGTCCGGCGAAATCACCGCGCACGTCCTCGGCTTCACCAATATCGACGATCGCGGCCAGGAAGGCCTGGAGCTGGCCTACGATTCGTGGCTGGCCGGGAAACCGGGACTGAAGCGCGTCATCCGCGATCGCCTCGGCCGCACCGTGGAAGATGTCGAACAGGTGCGTGCGCCGGTCCCGGGCCACGATCTCACGCTCAGCATCGACAGCCGCATCCAGTACCTCGCCTACACCGCGCTCGCACAGGCCGTGGAGAAACATCACGCCGCGTCGGGTTCGATGGTGATCCTCGATCCGCGCGATGGCGAAGTGCTGGCGATGGTGAACGTGCCTTCCTACAACCCGAACGCATTGGACGGCAGCGAGCCGGCGGCGCGCCGCAACCGCGCGGTCACCGACGTGGTGGAACCGGGCTCGACGATGAAGCCCTTCACCATCGCCACCGCGCTGGAATCGGGCAAGTGGACGCCGACTACCAAGATCGACACCACGCCCGGCACGTTCACCCTGAACGGGCACCTGATCCGCGACGACAGCAACAACGGGCTGATCGACGTCACCCACGTCATCACGGACTCCAGCAATGTCGGTGCATCGAAGATTTCGCTGACGTTGACCGCCGACCAGATGTACGACCTGTTCAGCCGGTTCGGATTCGGCCACAGCACCGACAGCGGCTTTCCCGGCGAGGTGTCGGGTTACCTGCCTGCGCCCAAGAGCTGGGGGCAGTTCGTCAAGGCGACGATCTCGTTCGGCTACGGCCTCAACGTGACGCCCCTGCAACTCGCGCGCGCTTACGGGGCGATCGCCGAAGGCGGCGAGATCCGCGAGCCGACCTTCGTCAAGGGCGCGGACAATCCCGAGCACGCGATCATCGATCCGACCATCGCGCAGGAAGTGATGCAGATGCTGAAGACGGTGGTGTCCCCGGACAGCACCGCGCCGCAGGCGGCCGTGCCCAACTACACAGTCGCGGGCAAGACAGGCACCGCGCATATCGCGATCGCCGGCGGCTACGCACCGAATCGTTACACCGCGCTTTTCTGCGGAATCATCCCGGCCGACAACCCGCGCCTCGTCGGCGTCGTCGTGATCCGCGACGCGGGGCAGGGCGGCATGTATTTCGGCGGCCTGGTCTCCGCGCCGGTGTTCAGCCAGGTGATGACCGGTGCGATGCGCCTGCTGGACGTGCCGCCGGACAACGTGCAGCGCTGGTATACCGGCGCGCCGCAACCGGCGGCACCGATTGCGCGTACCCCCGTCGCCGACGTGCGCAAATCGCCGCAGGAGACCGGTCCATGAGCGCCGCGCAACGCGCCATGCGCCTGGACGACCTGCTGCGTGGCATCGCAGAGGTCCAACGCGGTCGCGAAATCGTCGTGTCCGGGCTGACCCAGGATTCGCGTGCGGTGCACGCGGGCGATGCCTTCATCGCGCTGCATGGCGCGCGAGCGCACGGCATTGCGTTTGCGCCGATGGCGCGGGCGCGGGGTGCGGTCGCGGTGCTCGCCGAAGCGGCGGGAGACGGCAGGCGAGAGACGGGCGACGAAGCGCCCGTCGTCTGGATCGAAAACCTCCGCACACACCTCGGCGAAATCGCCGCGCGCTTCTTCGAGCGTCCGTCGGAAGCGATGACGCTGATCGGCGTCACCGGCACCAACGGCAAGACCTCGACAGTGCAGTTGCTGGCGCAAGCGCTCACCAGGCTCGGCCACCGTGCCGCGACCATCGGCACACTCGGTGCGGGCATGCACGGTGCACTGCAGGCCGGCGAGCGCACCACGCCGGATGTCATAAGCGTGCACGCGCTGCTGGCGCAGTTCCGCGACGCGGGCGCGACCCACGTGGCGATGGAGGTATCCTCGCACGCGCTAGACCAGCGCCGAGTGGACGCGGTCGCCTTCGACGTCGCGGTGTTCACCAACCTCACCCGCGATCACCTCGATTACCACGGCACGATGGAAGCCTACGGGGCGGCGAAAGCCAAGCTGTTCGCCTGGCCGGGCTTGCGCGCGGCGGTGATCAACGTGGACGATGCGTTCGGGCGCGAGCTTTCGTCGAATCTCTCGTCCTCGGTCACGCGGCTGCGCTACGCGGTCGAGAACGATGACGCGGAATTGCGCGCATCCGACGTGCACACCCATTCCGATGGCATCGATTTCCACCTGCGCACGCCGTGGGGCTCGGGCCTGGTACGCAGCCGTCTGCTCGGGCGCTTCAACGTCGCCAACCTGCTGGCGGTCGCCGGCGCGCTCGGCGCACTGGATGTTTCGTTCGACCGGATCCGGGACGTGCTGCAAACACTGCAGCCGGTGACCGGACGCATGAATCGTCTCGGCGGCGGCGCTTGCCCGCTGGTCGTGGTGGATTACGCGCATACGCCGGATGCCTTGCGGCAGGCGCTGACCACGCTGCGCGCGCATTGCGAAGGGAAACTGATATGCGTGTTTGGCGCGGGTGGTGAGCGCGATGCCGGCAAGCGTCCGCAGATGGGCGCGATCGTAGAAGCCGATGCAGACGTCTGCATCGTCACCGACGACAACCCGCGCGGCGAAGATGGCGATGCGATCGTGGCGGGCATCCTCTCCGGTTTCGCACAACCACGACGTGCGCGCGTGGTGCGTGAACGCGCGCGAGCGATCGAGCTCGCGCTGCAGGATGCACGACCCGGTGACGTGGTGCTGATCGCCGGGAAGGGCCACGAAGCCTACCAGGAGCGCGCGGGCGTGAAGCGTCCGTTCGACGATTTCGCGGTGGCCCGTGCCGCGCTGGAGGCTCGATCATGTTGAGCCTGCGCCTCTCCGAAGTCGCCCTGTGGACGCGCGGCAAGCTGCACGGCGCAGATGCGCCGGTGCACGGGGTGTCCACTGATTCACGCAAGGTCGCCGCGGACGAATTGTTCGTCGCCTTGAAGGGCGAGCATCACGACGGGCACGAGCATCTCGCGCAGGCTGCCGGGCGTGGAGCGTCCGGCGCACTGGTGATGCGCCGGGTAAACAGCGATCTGCCGCAGGTGGTGGTGGCCGACACGCTGCTGGGACTTGGCGACCTCGCCAGCGCGGTGCGCGCGAAGCGGCGCGCGCGTGTGGTAGGCATCACCGGTTCCAATGGCAAGACGACGGTAAAAACACTCACCGCCTCCATCCTGCAGCGCCACGGGCGCACGCACAGCAACGCGGGCAATTTCAACAACGAGATCGGCTTGCCGCTTTCACTTCTCTCGATGCCGCGGGACAGCGAGTACGCGGTAATGGAGATGGGCGCGGGCAAGCCGGGCGACATCGCCTACCTCGCCGCCATCGCGCGGCCCGAAGTCGGCCTCGTCAACAACATCGCGCCGGCGCACCTTGAGCGCATGCGCACACTGGAAGGCGTGGCCGAAACCAAAGGCGCGCTGTACCAGGCGCTGCCCGCGGACGGCACGGCGATCATCAATGCCGACGACGCGTTCGCGGATTTCTTCGCGGGGCTCGCAGGTTCGCGGCGCGTACTGCGCTTCGGTTTTTCCGCGAAAGCCGACGTGCGTGCCGAAAACATCCTGCTGGAACCGGAACGCAGCGCGTTCAAGCTGGTGACGGCCGCCGGTTCGCAAGCCGTGCAGTTGCCGCTGCCCGGCCGCCACAATATAGGCAACGCGCTGGCGGCGGCGGCCATCGCGCACGCACTGGACGTGCCGCTCGCGATCATTGTCGATGGATTGCAGAACGCGCCGACCGTTGGCGGTCGCCTGCGCAAACAGGTCGCGGCAGGCGGATGGAGCGTGATCGACGACAGCTACAACGCCAATCCCGGTTCCACCGGGGCGGCCATTGCCACGCTGGCCTTGCAGCCTGGCGAGCGCTGGCTGGTGCTGGGCGACATGGCGGAGCTCGGCAGCGATGCCGCGGCGATGCACGGGCAGATCGGCAAGCAGGCACATGACGCCGGGATCGAAAAGCTGTTCGCGGTCGGCACGCTGTCCATGCATGCGACGCAGGCGTTCGGTCCGAATGCACACCACTTTGCGACGCAGGCGGATCTGATCGCCGCGTTGCGCACGCAACTGCACGCGGGATTGAGCGTGCTGGTCAAGGGTTCGCGTTCCTCGGCAATGGAAAACGTGGTCGCGGCACTGCTGGGCGGCGACGGAGGAGGCACGCGACATGCTGCTTGAACTGGCGCTCTGGCTGGAGCGCCACTACGGCGCGTTCCGGCTGTTCGAATACATCACCTTCCGCACGATCCTGGCGGCGCTCACGGCGCTCGCGGTGTCGCTGCTGGCCGGACCGAAGGTGATCCGTCGGCTGACCGAGATCAAGGTCGGGCAGGTGATCCGCCGCGAGGGCCCGCAATCGCATTTCTCCAAGGCCGGCACGCCGACCATGGGTGGCGCGCTGATCCTTGCCGCGATCCTGATCGCCACCGTACTGTGGGCCGACCTGCGCAACCGCTACATATGGGTGGTGCTGGTGGTGACGCTGGCCTTCGGCGTGATCGGTTTCTACGACGATTACCGCAAGCTGGTGCTGCGCGATTCGCGCGGCCTGCCGGCGCGCTGGAAATACCTCTCGCAATCCATCGTCGGCCTCGCCGCGGCGGTGTTCCTCTTCCACACCGCCGACGTGCCGGCGGCGACCTCGCTGTTCGTGCCGCTGTTCAAACAGGTCGCGCACCCCCTCGGCGTGGTGTTCGTGGTGATCGCCTATTTCTGGATCGTCGGGTTCTCCAATGCGGTGAACCTGACCGATGGGCTGGATGGCCTCGCGATCATGCCGAGCGTGCTGGTGGCCGGCGCGCTTGGCGTGTTCGCGTATCTGTCCGGCAACGCCGTGTTCTCGAATTACCTCGGCATCCCCAGCATCCCCGGGGCGGGCGAACTGGCCGTGTTCTGCGGCGCGCTGACTGGCGCAGGCTTGGGATTCCTCTGGTTCAACACCTATCCCGCGCAGGTGTTCATGGGCGACATCGGCGCGCTCGCGGTGGGCGCCGCGCTCGGCTGCGTAGCCGTGGTGGTGCGCCAGGAAATCATCCTCCTCGTGATGGGCGGCATTTTCGTGGTGGAGACCGCGTCCGTGATGCTGCAGGTGGCGAGCTTCAAGCTGACCGGCAAACGGCTGTTTCGCATGGCACCGATCCATCACCACTTCGAACTGAAGGGCTGGCCGGAGCCGCGCGTAATCGTGCGCTTCTGGATCATCTCGGTGGTGCTGGTGCTTATTGGTTTGGCGACCTTGAAGGTGCGGTGATGGAGACGACCCTGATTGCCCTCACCCCACCATCGGCTCTGCGGATAGTTTCCCCCTCTCCCGCTGCGCGGGCGAGGGGCGTCGGTCGGCAGCCTGCGGCTGCCGATGTTTTCATTTGGGTGCGTTGAGTGTTCGATTTTCTCGGCCAATCGCAGGCGGTTCGCAAGCACGGCGCGCAGGGCCGGTATGACCCGTGGCTGCTCGCAGCCGGCATCGCGCTGGCCGCGTTCGGCGTGGTGATGGTCGCGTCCAGTTCGATAGCGGTGGCCGACGGCCAGCACATCGGCGAGTTCTATTACCTCAAGCGGCACCTGCTGTTCCTCGCGCTTGGCGCCACGATGGCACTGGCGCTGATGAGGATCGAGCTGCGGCTCATGGAGAAGTACGCGTTCGGCGCGATGCTGCTCGGCTTCGCGTTGTTGCTGATGGTGTTCGTCCCGCATTTCGGCATGCGCATCAACGGCGCGCGCCGCTGGGTCAACCTGGTCGTGATCGGGTTCCAACCGGTCGAAGCGGTGAAGCTGATCATCGTGCTGTACCTGGCCAGTTATCTGGTGCGCCATCGCGAGGGCGTGGAGCGCAACTTCTTCGGTGTGGTCAAGCCGATCGGCGTTGCGACCTTCACCGCCGCCCTGTTGCTGGCGCAACCGGATTTCGGTTCGGCTGCGCTGATCGCCGCCGTCACGGTCGGTATGGTCTGGCTGGCCGGCGCGCGCATGCGCAATCTGATGATCCTCGGCGCGCCGCTTGTTCCGGTTGCGATGTATCTGGCGCTCTCCACCGACTACCGCGTGAAGCGGCTGACCTCGTTCCTCGATCCGTGGAAGGATCCGTTCAACGACGGCTTCCAGTTGACGCAGGCACTGATCGCGGTCGGCCGCGGCGAGTGGTTCGGCGTCGGGCTCGGCGGCAGCGTGCAGAAACTTTTTTACCTGCCGGAGGCGCACACCGATTTCATCCTCGCGGTCATCGGCGAGGAACTGGGACTTGCAGGGATCGTGTTCGTGCTCGGCCTATTTGCGCTGCTGGTCGGTCGTGGGCTGATGCTCGGCCTGCGAGGCGTGGAAGTCGGGCAACGCTTCGCCGGCTACGTCGCGTTCGGAATCTCGCTGATGATCGGCCTGCAGGCGCTGGTGTCGGTGGGCGTGAACCTCGGCGTGCTGCCGACCAAAGGGTTGACGCTGCCGCTGATCAGTTCAGGCGGCTCCAGCGTGCTGATGACCTGCGTGATGCTGGGTGTGTTGCTGCGCGCCAGTTTCGAAATCCACCGCGCGGAAGACGCGCGCCGCATGGCGACGCGCGTCGCGTCGCCGCGTCCGACGGCGGCCGCACCGACGCAGTCGCTGCCGCTCGCAGCGCGCACTCGGGCCGAACCGCATATCGGGCAGGTGCACGCTTATGAGTGACGCGAGCTCGCCCGTGTTGATCATGGCCGGCGGCACCGGCGGCCACATCTTCCCCGGTCTTGCCGTGGCCGAGGCGTTGCGCGCATGCGAGATCCCGGTGCTGTGGCTGGGCGCTGCCGGCGGCATGGAAACGACATTGGTGCCCGCGCGCGGCATCGCGCTGCAAACCGTGCCGGTTTCCGGCCTGCGCGGCAAGAAATTGCTGGCGCGCGTGATGGCGCCGTGGATGGTGCTGCGCGCGCTGTCCGCCTCGATCCGCGTGCTGCGCGAGAACCAGCCGCGCAGCGTGCTGTCGCTGGGCGGTTATGTCGCGGGTCCTGGCGGCATCGCCGCATGGCTGTTGCGCAAGCCGCTGCTGGTGCACGAGCAGAACCGGATTCCCGGTTTCACCAACCGGATACTGGCGCGCCTCGCCGAACGCGTGCTGGCTGGCTTCTCCGATGCGTTTCCGCCATCCGCGCATGCGGAATGGACCGGCAATCCGGTGCGCACGCAGATCGCCGCGCTGCCGTCGCCCGCACAGCGCCTCGCCGCGCGCGAGGACCAACGCGCCTCGCTGCTGGTAGTAGGCGGTAGCCTCGGTGCGCGCGCGTTGAACCTGCGTCTTCCGGATGCGCTCGCATTGATTCCGGAAGAGCAACGTCCGCGCGTGCTGCACCAGTGCGGCGCGGCACACCTCGAAGCTACGCGCGCGGCCTATGCGCGCGCGCAGGTGGAAGCGAACGTGGTGCCGTTCATCGAGGACATGGCGCAGGCCTATGCGGATGCGGACCTTGCGGTCTGCCGCGCCGGTGCGCTCACGCTTGCCGAACTCGCTGCCGCGGGACTGGGTTCCATCCTGGTGCCGTTTCCGTACGCGGTGGACGATCACCAGACCCGCAACGCGGAGGGTTTCGTGCAGGCGGGGGCTTCCGAGCTGGTGCAGGAACGCGACTTCGACGCCGCGAAATTCGCCCATCGCCTGCAAATCCTGCTCGGCGATCGCGAACGTCTGCTGGCCATGGCGGAGGCCGCGCGCAAGCTGGCCAAGCCCGATGCCGCGGCGATGATCGCGCAGCGTTGCCTGGAGGTGGCCGCATGACGCCGCGCCGCCTGCCCGCGCACACCGACATCATGCAGGCATTCCGCCGCGTGCACTTCATCGGCATCGGTGGCGTCGGCATGAGCGGCATCGCCGAAGTCCTGCAGACGCTCGGCTACGCGGTGTCAGGTTCCGACAAGCACGCTTCGCATGTCACGCAACGCCTGCAGAAGATGGGTGTGGCGGTCCACATCGGTCACGCGGCGGAACACGTGGCCGATGCCGACGCGGTGGTGATCTCCAGTGCGATCCGTCCCGAGAACGTGGAACTGCTCGCTGCGCACGAGCGCCGCATCCCGGTGGTACCGCGCGCGGAAATGCTCGGCGAGCTGATGCGCTTCCGCCGCGGCATCGCAGTGGCCGGCACGCATGGCAAGACCACCACCACCAGCCTGGTTGCCAGCGTGCTGGCCGAAGCCGGTTACGACCCGACCTTCGTGATTGGCGGACAACTGGTTTCGGCCGGCGCCAACGCGCGCCTGGGCGCGGGCGAATACCTGGTCGCCGAAGCGGACGAATCGGATGGTTCGTTCCTGCTGCTATCGCCGGTGATCGCGGTGATCACCAACATTGATGCCGATCACCTTGAGAACTACGGTGGTGATTTCGCGCAGGTGCGCAAGGCGTTTTCCGATTTCCTGCACCGGCTGCCGTTCTATGGCCTTGCGGTGCTGTGTGCGGACGATGCGGAAGTCGCGAAGCTTGCGCGCGAAACGCCGCGCAACGCGCTGACCTACGCGATCGAGGCGGATGCCGACGTGCGCGCGATGAATGTGCAAGCAAACGGCGCGACGATGCAGTTCGACCTGCACTTGCCGGAGATGGCGCCGCTGCCGGTCAACTTGAACCTGCCCGGCCGGCACAACGTGCTGAACGCGCTCGCCGCCAGCGCCATCGGCTGGCAGCTGGGTGTCGAGCCGCAGGCGATCGCGCATGCCCTGGCGAAATTCCAGGGGGTTGGCCGGCGCTTCCACCAGCGCGGCGAACTCGCGCTCGACCAGGGTCATGCATTGCTGGTGGACGACTACGGACACCACCCGCGTGAACTCGCGGCGGTGTTCGCCGCCGCGCGCGGCGGCTGGCCGCAGCGCCGGCTGGTGGTCGCGTTCCAGCCGCATCGCTACACGCGGACGCGGGACCTGCTCGACGACTTCGCCGCGGTGCTGAGCGAAGCGGACGTACTGTTGCTGACCGAGGTCTACCCCGCAGGCGAGGCGCCGATCGCGAACGCGGACGGCCGCGCGCTGGCACGCGCGGTACGCGCGCGCGGCAAGGTGGATCCGGTGTTCGTGGAACATCCGCGGGACTTGCGCACCGCGCTGCCGGCGTTGCTGCGCGACGGCGACATGCTGTTGCTGCTGGGCGCGGGCGATATCGGCGCGGCGGCCGCCGAACTCGCCGCGCTGGGTGAATTGAAGACCGGAGGTGCAGCATGAAGCATGTCACCGACCCGCGCGCATTCGGCCGCGTCGCCGTGGTGATGGGCGGCAGTTCCGCCGAGCGCGAAGTGTCGCTGGATTCCGGCCGCAACGTATTGGCGGCGCTGAAAGCGCGTGGCGTGGATGCGCATGCCATAGACGGTATTCCCGCGCTGCTGGACGCGGCGCGCGCCGGCCACTTCGCGCGCGTGTTCAACATCCTGCACGGCCAGCACGGCGGGGGCGAGGACGGCGTGCTGCAGGGCGCGCTGCAGTCGCTGCACATCCCGTTCACCGGCTCCGGCGTGCTCGGTTCCGCGCTTTCGATGGACAAGGTGCGCAGCAAATACGTGTGGAACGCACTCGGCTTGCCGACGCCGAAATTCGTGCCGCTGCCGCGCGGCGCGGACGTGCATGCGGCAGCACGCGCGATCGGCTATCCGCTGATCGTGAAGCCCGCCTGCGAAGGTTCCAGCGTGGGCGTATCGCGAGTGTTCGACGAAAAGGATCTGGACGAGGCGGTCGCGCTTGCGCAGCGTTATCCCGGCGACCTGCTGATGGAAACGCTGATCCAGGGCGGCGGCGAATTCACCGTCGGCATCCTCGATCGCCAGGTGTTGCCCAGCATCAACATCGTGCCCAAGGGCGCGTACTACGACTACAACGCCAAATACGTCGCCGAGGACACGCAATACATCTGCCCCGGCCTCAAGGGCGATACGGAAGAGGAACTGCGCGCGCTGGCATTGCGCGCGTTCGACGCGCTGGGCTGTTCGGGCTGGGGTCGCGTGGACGTGATGCGCGATGCACGGGGCCGCAACTGGCTGCTGGAAGTGAACACCGCGCCGGGCATGACGTCGCATTCGCTGGTGCCCAAGGCGGCGGCAGCGGCGGGCATCGATTACCAGGAACTGTGCTGGCGCGTGCTGGAAACCAGTTTCGAAGGAGACGCCGCATGAAGGGCGCGGTGAACATGCGCGTCGTCGCCTGGCTGGTCGCGATCACGCTGATCGCGCTGCCGATCGTGGGCGTGCTGCAGGGCTGGTTCGCCGCCGACCGCTGGCCGGTCCGGCAGTTGCAGGTGCAGGGCGAACTCGTGCACGTCGACGCCGAGGAATTGAAGAAGGCGGTCGCGCCGGATTTGCGCGCGGGCTTTTTCGCGCTGGATCTCGAACGGGTACGCAGCGCGGTCGCCTCCCTGCCGTGGGTGGCGCAGGTGGAAGCGCGCAAGCGCTGGCCCGATACGCTGGAGCTGAGCGTGAGCGAACTGCATCCGTTCGCGCACTGGGGACAGGGCCGGTTGCTCGATGCGAGTGGACGGTTGTTCGTGGTGCCCGGCGCCGATGCCGTGCCGAACCTGCCGCACCTGTCCGGGCCGGACGATCGTGTCGCCGACGTGATCGCGTTCTATCGGGAAGCGCAGCGCGATTTCGCGCCCTTCCATCTGCTGGTGGACAGCGTCGAGTTGTCCGAGCGCGGAAGCTGGACTCTCGCGCTTGCCAACGGTGCTTCCATCGTGATCGGCCGCGACGCGCCCGAGCAGCGGCTGGCGCGCTTCATCCAAGTGATGCCGAAGCTCATGAGCGGTCGCGCCGGCGGTTTCGTCTACGCCGATCTTCGCTACAGCAACGGCTTCGCAGTGAAGTGGGCGGATGCGCCCGCGACACCGGCCGCGCGCAATTCCCCTTCCACAATCGGTTCGAATTCCCATGCTGCTACCGGACACGTTTAGACCCATGAATCGCAAAAGCGAAAAGCATCTGGTCGTCGGCCTGGACATCGGCACCTCGAAAGTGGTGGCGGTCGTGGGCGAATACCTGCCGGGCGAACCGGTCGAGGTGATCGGACTGGGTTCGCACATCTCGCGCGGCATGAAGAAGGGCGCGGTGGTGGACATCGAATCCACCGTGCACTCGATCCAGCGCGCGGTCGAGGAAGCCGAACTCATGGCCGGCTGCGACATCCGTTCGGTGTACGCGTCGATTTCCGGGTCGCATCTGGAAACGCGCAACTCGCACGGTACCGCCGCGATCCGCGATCGCGAGGTCACGCCGGGCGACCTGGACCAGGTGCTCGAGGCGGCCAGCGCGGTGGCGATCCCGGCCGATCGCAAGGTGCTCTACAAGGAGCCGCAGGAATACCGCATCGACGGGCAGGACGGCATCCGCCATCCGGTCGGCATGAGCGGCGTGCGGCTGGAAGCCGGCGTGCATCTGGTGACCGGCGCGGCGAGCGCGGTGCAGAACAGCACCAAGTGCATCCAGCGCTGCGGCCTATCAGTGGACGAACTGGTGCCCGCCGCGCTTGCATCCGCAAAAGCCGTGCTGACGGACGACGAGCGCGAGCTGGGCGTGTGCGTGGTGGAGTTGGGTGCAGGCACGACCGACATCGCGATCTACACGCAAGGTTCGATCCGCTACACCAAGTCGCTGCCGGTCGGCGGCGACCAGGTGACTTCCGACATCGCCTACGGCGTGCACACGCCGACCGCGCACGCGGAGGAAATCAAGATCAAGTACGGCTGCGCGCTGGCGCAACTCGCGCACGCGGAGGAAACCATCCAGGTGCCGAGCGTGGGCGATCGTCCGCCGCGCCGGTTGGCGCGGCAGGCGCTCGCGCAATCCATCCAGGCGCGCTACGAGGAAATCTTCGAGATGGTGCAGGACGAGCTGCGCCGCTCGGGCTACGAAAGCCTGGTCGCGGCCGGCGTGGTGCTGACCGGCGGTGCGGCGCGCATGGAAGGCGCGCTCGACCTGGCTGAAGAGATTTTCCACAAGATGGTGCGGCTCGGCATGCCGCAGCACGTCACCGGCCTTTCCGACGTGGTCTCCACGCCCGCCTATTCGACGGGCGTGGGGCTGTTGCTGCACGGCGCTCGCGCGAGCAGTGCGCGGCACGTGCTGGGTCCGGTCGGCGGCAGCGTGGGCGACGTGATCGGAAAGATGCGCGGCTGGCTGACCAGGAATTTTTGACGACGACAGAGCGGGCGCCCGGGCAGGCGCCAGATGAAACAAAAAACCTCGGGGCATTCACTTAAGGCGGTACTACGGAGGACGGGAACATGTTCGAACTGGTGGACAAACTTGCACCCAATGCGGTGATCAAGGTGATCGGCGTGGGCGGCGGCGGCGGTAATGCCGTCGGCCACATGGTCAATTCATCCATAGACGGCGTGGAATTCATCTGCGCCAACACAGACGCGCAGGCGCTCAAGAGCTCCGGCGCGCGTACCACCCTGCAGCTCGGTGCCAGCGTCACCAAGGGCCTGGGCGCGGGAGCCAATCCCGAACTCGGCCGCCAGGCCGCGCTGGAGGATCGCGAGCGCATCGTGGAAATCCTGGACGGTGCCGACATGGTGTTCATCACTTGCGGCATGGGCGGGGGCACCGGCACGGGCGCGGCACCGGTCGTGGCGCAGCTCGCCAAGGAAATGAACGTGCTGACGGTGGCGGTGGTCACCAAGCCGTTCCCATTCGAAGGTCGTCGCCGCATGCAGGTGGCACTCAAGGGCATCGAGGACCTGAGCCAATACGTGGACTCGCTGATCACCGTCCCCAACGAAAAGCTGCTGACGGTGCTCGGTCGCGAAGTCACGCTGCTGAATGCCTTCAAGGCGGCCAATGACGTATTGCAAGGCGCAGTGCAGGGCATCGCCGATCTGATCACCCGCCCGGGCCTGATCAACGTGGACTTCGCCGACGTGCGCACCGTGATGTCGGAAATGGGCATGGCGATGATGGGCACCGGCACGGCACGCGGCGACGACCGCGCGCAGGCCGCCGCGGAATCGGCGATCAACAATCCGCTGCTGGAGGACGTGAACCTCTCCGGTGCCTGCGGCATCCTGGTGAACGTCACCGCCGGCCCGAACCTCACCATGCGCGAGTTCGACGAGATCGGCCGCGTGGTGCACGACTTCGCCAGCGAGGACGCGACGGTGGTGCTTGGCACGGCACTCGACCCGGAAATGCAGGACGACGTGCGGGTTACCGTCGTGGCGACCGGACTCAACCGCGCCGCCCGCGCGCCGTTACGCGCGGTGCCGCGCCAGGAGGAAGTGATCACGCCGCCGCGTCCGGCCCGCACCTTGCGTACCGGCACCGGCAACGAGGTCGTGGACTACGCGATCCCGGCGCGCGCGCCTGCGGCCCAGCCCAAGGCCGAAACCGCACAGGCCGAGCCGGCGATCGATTACCTGGACATCCCCGCGTTTTTGCGGCGCCAGGCTGATTGATCGCCACATCGGGCCGGCGGGGTCGCACCGCCGGCCGGCCGATCCGCTTCGCAATGGAGCGGATATGCACTCGACGCCGGAATCCCGTCCCCGGCGTCGAGTGAACGGCGGCCCGGGGAGAGGGCTGATTCCTGGGCAATTCCGATAAAGCTGAAATGGATCAGCATTGGCGCGCGCGGATCCGTGTCTAATGGGGTCCCTGCCGGCCAATCAAGGGAACCTTTCCCTTGTTTTAACGACAAATACAGGTCGGCCGGAAAGGGGGCGGCACGCCGGCCTGCCGGGCGATAAACTGAACGGACAAGTTTGTTTATTTCGCCCCGGCCGTGTGCTAGCATCACATCCGTTTAGCGATACCCTAACAGGATTCAAACGAAAAATGATCAAGCAGCGCACGCTGAAGAATGTCATTCGTGCGACGGGCGTTGGTCTCCACACTGGCGACAAGGTCTACATGACGCTGCGGCCCGCGCCGGTGAACACCGGTATCGTGTTTCGCCGCACCGACCTGACTTCACCAGTCGAGATCCCGTCCCGCTGCGAATTCGTGGGCGACACGCGACTCTCCACCACGCTGGTGAGTGGCGACGTGCGCGTGTCCACGGTCGAACATCTGCTTTCGGCGATGGCCGGTCTGGGTATCGACAACGCGTACGTGGACTTGTCCGCGGCGGAGGTTCCCATCATGGATGGGAGTGCCGGCCCCTTCGTGTTCCTGCTGCAATCGGCGGGAATCGAGGAGCAGGCCGCGCCGAAGCGCTTCATTCGCATCAAGCAGCCGATCAAGGTCGAGGAAGGCGACAAGTGGGCGCGCTTCGAACCCTTCGACGGCTTCAAGGTCGGGTTCTCGATCGAGTTCCAGCATCCGATTTTCTCGCGGCGCGCTTCCAGCGCCGAGATCGATTTCTCCACCACCTCGTTCGTCAAGGAAGTCAGCCGGGCGCGCACTTTCGGCTTCATGCGTGACATCGAGATGCTGCGCGAGCGCAACCTGGCGCTTGGCGGCTCGATGGACAACGCCATCGTGCTCGACGACTACCGCGTGCTCAACGAGGATGGCCTGCGTTACGAGGACGAATTCGTCAAGCACAAGATCCTCGACGCGATCGGCGATCTGTACCTCCTGGGCCACAGCCTGATCGGCTCGTTCTACGGCCACAAGTCCGGACACGAGTTGAACAACAAGCTGCTGCGGGCTCTGCTGGCCGACGCCAAGGCGTGGGAGGAAGTGAGCTTCGACGATCCGGAGCAGGCGCCGATCTCCTACGCGCATCCGGCGCAAGCGGTCTGATCGGTTGCTGGTTGTCGGATTCGCGTTCCGGCAACCATCCTGCAGTTGGCCATTCCCTGACCGACCGTGAGTTGGCCCGCGGGCGGATGCCTGTGCTATAAAGTTCCTTCGGCCCGGTGCTTCCGGGCCGGAAGGGCGCGTTGTTTCGCCAGCTCAGGAACAAGAATCCTTTTCGGCGAAGGACGCCAATTCAAGGAAGAGGGCCTGCAGTTCGGGGTCTGCAATGGCTTTTGCCGCTGCCCGCAGATGGCGGGCGCTGGCGGCCGAAAGCGGCAAGGAGGCAATCGGCTCCGCCGGTTGTGGCGGGGCGGCAACGACTTTGACCAGGACCGTCTCGGCTTGCACGCCAAGCGCGCGCAGGGCAGCTAGGATTTTCGGCTGCGCCATGCGGGCGCGCGACGCCCAGGCCGGGCTGGGTGCCAGCAGCGTGGCGCGGCTACCGCGCAGGCCGGCATAGCGGAGGCGTTCATTCAAGGGTGGCGGCAGGGATTGCCGCAATTGCTGGTCCAGATTGTCCAGCTCTCGCGCCCGCGCGCTCAGCGCCCTTACCGGGGCGCTTTGTGCGACGGGCTTCGGCCCCGGGACTTGATGCCCGGGCGGTGTGTGATTTCTGGCAGGCACGAATGAAGGAGTGGTTCGAAAGCGTAGCGAGCGAAGGCGGATTGCGCGCCGCCGGACCGCAGAAGTCGCAGTGTACACGTTAGTACACGAGGATTTCCCCGGCCCGCAAAGCGGTAGGTCCATGTACCTGACCGGACGAGCACCAGCTCGCCGGCGTGCAAGATGCCGAGCGCGGTGGCTTTCAGGCCCCTCCGTAAGGAGCGTCCCATGATACTCGTCGCCCGTTCGGCCAAGTCGCGCCAAGGCGGCGCCGATTTACTTGCTTCTCCACGCACGCGCCGACGCATGGCGGTGGCGGTGAGCGCGCTGATGCTGGGCTGCGCGGCCGCGGGGGCAGTGGTGGCGCTCGTGGCGGCGAATCCACGCGATCGCGCGCTGGCGAAGATCGAGGAGCTGCACGCGCAGGTGGCGCGGCAGAAGAATCAACTCGCCGAAGTGAGCGCCGGCGCGCAACGCGACATGGATGCGATGGCGGCGAAGCTCGGCGAACTGCAGGCGCAATCCATCCGGCTGGATGCGCTGGGCGAGCGCCTCGCCGAAGCCGGCAAGCTCGATCCGCGGGAATTCGATTTCCAGCATGCGCCGGCCTTGGGCGGTGCGGAGCAGAACGTCTCGCCGGCTGCCTTGCCGCCCAATCTGGCCGCGAGCTTCGACGCCCTGCGGGACCGCTTCGACCATCAGCAAACCCAGCTCGGCGTGCTCGCCGATCTGCTGATGAACAGGCAGGTGGATGCGAGTGTCAAACCGACTGGCATGCCGGTGCTGGACGGTTACATCGCCTCCTACTTCGGGATGCGACCGGATCCGTTCAATGGCCATCGCGATTTCCATCCGGGCCTGGACATCGACGTACCCTTCGGTAGCCCGGTGCACGCCGTGGCCGACGGCGTGGTGACCTACGCCGGCGTGCGGCCCGGCTACGGCAAGGTGGTCGAGATCGACCACGGCAACGGTTACATGACGCGCTATGCGCACAACAGCAAACTGCTCGCGCACGTGGGCGAGCGCGTGCATGCCGGCGACATCATTTCGGATGTGGGCTCCACCGGCCGCTCTACCGGCCCGCACGTGCATTTCGAGGTCTGGTATCACGGTCGCGTGGTGAACCCGCTGGCATTCGTGCGCAATACGCGGAATCCGATCAACAAGGGGTAGGAGCACACCTGCCCGCGGCAGGGCCGAGTGCGCTATGGCCAGGAGCTCCGTGGCCGAGAGCTCCACGGCCTGCGTTCGGCACGATGCGTGGGTTGCCTGCGCCAGCCTTGAATCGGTCGAATCGCGCCGCCATTCCTTTGCTTGAGCGCCTGCGCCCCGTATGATGGGCGTTTGCCCGCGTGCGCGGGCTCTTCCCCGATTCCAGAGCCAGCCTGACCGCCGATGTTCAACCGTGCCCTGACGAGCGTATTCGGCAGCCGCAATGACCGCGTGCTGCGCCAACTGTCGCGACAAGTCGCGCGCATCAATGCGCTCGAGCCGGAGCTGCAGAAGCTGGATGACGCGCAACTGCGCGGCAAGACCGACGAGTTCAAGGCGCGGATCGCGCAGGGTGAATCGCTCGACAAGCTGCTGCCAGAGGCCTTCGCGGTGGTGCGCGAAGCCTCGCGCCGCGTGCTCGGCCTCCGCCATTACGACGTGCAGCTGATCGGCGGCATGGTGCTGCACCAGGGCAAGATCGCCGAGATGCGCACCGGCGAAGGCAAGACCCTGGTCGCCACGCTGCCCGTGTACCTGAACGCGCTCGAAGGCAAGGGCGTGCACGTGGTCACCGTGAACGACTATCTCGCCCGGCGCGACTCGGCGTGGATGGGGAAGGTCTATGGCTTCCTCGGCATGAACGTGGGCGTGGTCTGGCCGGGCATGGATCACGCCGACAAGCGCGGTGCCTATGCCGCCGACATCACCTACGGTACCAACAACGAATTCGGCTTCGACTACCTGCGCGACAACATGGCGCAGTCGAAGGATCAGCGTTACCAGCGTGGCCTCCATTTCGCGATCGTGGACGAGGTGGACTCGATCCTCATCGACGAGGCGCGCACGCCGCTGATCATCTCCGGGCCGGCCGAGGATTCGCCGGAGCTGTACATCCGCGTCAACCGGATCGTGCCGAAGATGACGCGGCAGGAGAAGGAAGCCCTGCCCGGCGAACCGCCGGAACCCGGCGACTATTTCGTGGACGAGAAGCAGAAGCAGGTGCACCTGTCCGAGGAGGGCATGGAACACGCCGAGCAGCTGCTGCGCGAGGCGGGCGTACTGGAGGGCGATTCCGGCCTCTACGACGCGCGCAACCTTGCGATCGTGCATCACCTGAATGCCGGCCTGCGCGCGCATGCGCTGTACCAGCGCGACGTGGATTACATCGTGCGCGACGGCGAAGTAATCATCGTGGACGAGTTCACCGGCCGTACGCTTCCCGGCCGACGCTGGTCCGACGGCCTGCACCAGGCGGTGGAAGCGAAAGAAGGCGTGCCGATCCAGCGCGAGAACCAGACGCTCGCCACGATCACCTTCCAGAACCTGTTCCGCATGTACAAGAAGTTGTCGGGCATGACCGGCACGGCGGACACGGAAGCCTACGAATTCCAGCAGATCTACGGCCTGGAAGTGGTGGTGATCCCCACCCACAAGCCAATGGTGCGCAAGGACAACGCCGACCTGATCTTCCTGTCGCCGGAGGTGAAGTACAAGGCGGTGCTGGAGGACATCAGGGACTGCCACAAGCGCGGCCAGCCGGTGCTGGTCGGTACCACCTCCATCGAAACTTCGGAACTGCTCTCCAACCTGCTGCGCAAGGAAGGCGTGCCGCACGAGGTCCTGAACGCCAAGCAGCACGAGCGCGAGGCGCACATCGTCGAGCAGGCCGGGCGCCCGGGCGCCGTCACGATCGCCCCCAACATGGCCGGACGCGGCACCGACATCGTGCTCGGCGGTTCGCTGGAAGCCGAATTGAACGCGTTGCCGGAAGGCGCGACCGATGCCGATCGCGCGAAGGTCCGCGAAGCCTGGCAGCAGCGCCACAACCAGGTGCTGGAAGCCGGCGGCCTGCACATCATCGGCACCGAACGCCATGAATCGCGGCGCATCGACAACCAGCTGCGCGGCCGCTCCGGCCGCCAGGGCGACCCGGGTTCGTCGCGCTTCTACCTGTCGCTCCAGGACAACCTGATGCGCATCTTCGCCGGCGACTGGGTCGGCAAATGGATGCGCGCCTTCGGCATGAAGGAAGAGGACGCGCTGGAAGACCGCATGGTGAGCCGCCAGATCGAGAAGGCGCAGCGCAAGGTCGAGCAGCACAACTTCGACATCCGCAAGAACCTGCTGGAGTTCGACGACACCGCCAACGACCAGCGCAAGGTGATCTACGAGCAACGTGCCGAACTGCTGGAGGCCGACAGCGTCGCCGATACCGTGGCCGACATCCGCCGCGATGTCTTCGAAACAGTCGCTTCCACCTACGTGCCGCACGACAGCGTGGACGAGCAGTGGCAACTGGCGGAGCTGGAAAAGACGCTGGAGTCCGATTACGGACTGAAGCTGGATCTCCGCCAGTGGGTGGAAAACGAGGAAGAAGTGGACGCGGCGGCGATCCATCGCCGCGTGATGGATGCGGCGGACGAAATGTTCGTCGAGAAGGAAAAGCAGGTCGGCCCGGAAGTGATGCGCGCGCTGGAGAAGCACGTGATGCTCTCCGTACTCGACAACGCCTGGAAGGAACACCTGGCCAGCATGGATTACCTGCGCCAGGGCATCTACCTGCGTTCCTACGCGCAGGTGGATCCCAAGAAGGAATACAAGCGCGAGTCGTTCCTGCTGTTCGAGGAAATGCTGGCACGCGTGAAGTCGGAACTCGTACAGACGCTCTCGCGCGTGCGCATCCGCAGCGAGGAAGAGATCGCCGCGATGGAAGCGCAGCAGCAGGCGATGGCGGCGCGCGCGGCGCGCGCGATGCAGTTCCAGCATGCCGAAAGCGCCGGCTTCGGTGCCGAACCCGCGCAAGCCGCCGCAGCCGACGCCATGGGCCCGCGCGGCGGTGCTGCCGCCGCGGCAAGCGCCGCGCCGGTGATGCGCGAAGGCCCCAAGATCGGCCGCAACGAGCCGTGCCCGTGCGGTTCGGGCAAGAAGTACAAGCACTGTCATGGGGCGCTGAGCTAGCGCTCATCATTCCGGGGCCGCCGAAGGCGGAACCCGGAATCCAGTGCCTTTGATTTTCCCCTCTCCCGTTTACGGGAGAGGGAACCAAGTGCGTCAGCACTTGGCAGGGTGAGGGGAATACTCGCCTTAGACACGTCGAAGCACGACATCCATGTCTTTTTCCGCTCGCTTCCAAGCGAGCGGGCCACTTTTTTTTAGGCCAAAGTGGCCAAAACCAATGGCGCCGGGCATGACGGTTTAAGCGACGTCGTGTCGCTGAAACATCCCAGCGCGTCTAGCCGGGCGCGCGCCCGCGCGAACACGCAAAAACAAGTGCTC
>JBQCHG010000081.1:0-10137 GCA_051954935.1 Rhodanobacteraceae bacterium | reverse complement strand
AGCCCACGCCGATGTATCTCGAAGCGCAAGACAAGCTCGGCTTCGATGCGCCCGCCGCGGGCGGGGCCGGTTACGACCAGTACGTTTCCGACCCTGCGCATCCGGTGCCGTACCGGCAGCGGCCGATCCTCGCGATCGGTGAGGTATCGCCCAAGAGCACCTGGCACGAGTGGCTGGTGGACAACCAGAGCTTCGCTTCGGGCCGGGCGGACGTGTTGACCTACGAAACGGGCGTGCTGACGAAACCGGTGCAGATCAGCGGGCGGCCGATGGTGCATCTGATGGCTTCCACCAGCGGCACCGATTCCGACTGGGTCGTGAAACTGATCGACGTGTATCCGGACCAGGTCGCGGACGATCCGGAGATGGGCGGCTATCAGCTCGCGGTGGCGATGGACATCTTCCGCGGCCGTTACCGCACCAGCTTGAGCAAACCGGAGCCGCTGCAGGCGAACACGCCGCTGAAGTACGAGTTTGCGCTGCCGGCGGCGAACCATGTGTTCCTGCCGGGGCACCGCATCATGGTGCAGATCCAGTCGAGCTGGTTCCCGCTCTACGACCGCAACCCGCAGAAGTTCGTGCCGAACATTTTCCTTGCCAAGCCTTCGGATTTCATCGAGGCCACGCAGAAGGTGTTCCATACGCCGGGGCAGGAGAGTTACATCACGCTGCCGCTGGTGAAGTAAAGAAGGTTTCGCCGAGGCGTCGTTTCGAACGATCAAGTACAGATTCCGGATCCATCGCCGGCAAAGCCGGCGATGTCCCGGAATGACATGTCAGGAGCGGTTACTTCGCGAACAACTTCGAGCGGTCCGCGAACGCCTTGAACTCCAGCGCATTGCCGGACGGATCGAGCAGGAACATCGTGGCCTGCTCGCCCGGCTGGCCCTTGAAGCGCACGTGCGGCTCGATCACGAAGCGCGTGCCGGCGGCGCGCAGCCTGTCCGCCAGGGCGTGCCATTGATCCATGTCGAGTACCAGGCCGAAGTGCCGCACTGGTACGTCGTCGCCGTCCACGTCGTGCGCGGCGGATGCACGCAGTTCTTCCGGCGCGAGATGCGCGACGATCTGGTGGCCGTGGAAATCGAAATCCACCCACGCATCGCTCGAACGACCCTCCGGGCAGCCGAGCAGCTCGCCGTAAAAAGCGCGCGCTTCTTCAAGCGATGCAACCGGAAAGGCGAGGTGGAACGGCGGCAATTCGTGCATGGCCATTTCCCGAAGGCGAGTTCCCGAAGTCGAGCGCGCAAGTATGCGCTTTCTGCGCGCCGGCAGGGTGCTGGGGTATGCTTGTCCCGCTGTGGCCGATCCGCATCGGGAGGCCTGACCCGCATGGCTGACGTGTTCGTCTCCTACGCCCGCGCCGACAAGGCGCGCGTCGCACCGCTGGTGGCCGCGATCGAGGCCAGGGGCTGGTCGGTGTGGTGGGATCCGGAGATCACGCCCGGCCAGGAATTCGATGACCAGATCGACGCCGAGATCGACGCGGCGAAAGCCGTGCTGGTGGTCTGGACCCCGCTCTCGGTGACCTCGCGCTGGGTGCGCGGAGAGGCGCGCGAAGCTGCCGAACGCGGCATCCTGGTACCCGTGCGCTTCGAACAGGCGCGCCTGCCGATGGATGTGCGCGCCATCCACACCACCGATCTCGACGGCTGGGACGAGAATCCGGCCAGTGCGCAGGCGCAGGAATTCCTGCGCGCGCTCGCGGCCATGATCGCGCGCTCGCAGGCGGTGCAATCGGCGAAGGTCGGGAAAGCCCCGGCGGCATCACCTGCATCAGCGGATTCAAGGCGCTTCTCGATCTGCGTGTTGCCGTTCGTCAACATGAGCGGCGATCCGGAGCAGGAATATTTCAGCGACGGCATCACCGAGGACATCATCACCGACCTCAGCAAGGTCTCGGCGCTGGGGATCATCTCGCGCAACAGCGCCTTCATGTACAAGGGCAGGAACGTCGATATCCCCAAGGTGGCGCGCGAGCTGAAGGTCAGCCATGTACTCGAAGGCAGCGTCCGCAAGGCGGGTGGCCGCGTGAGGATCAGCGCGCAGCTGGTGGACGCGGAAACCAACAATCACGTCTGGGCCGAGCGCTACGATCGCGATTCCAGCGACATCTTCGCGCTGCAGGACGAGATTTCCGAGGCGATCGTCAAGGCGCTGCGGTTGCGGCTGCTGCCGGAAGAGAAGAAGGCGATCGAGCGGCGCGGCACCGACAACGCCGAGGCGCACAACCTCTATCTGATGGCGCGCCAGACCTATATCACCGGGCAGGAATCGGACGCGCGCTCCGCGGAAGCGATCGTCCGCCTGTGCACCCGCGCGACCGAAATCGATCCGCGCTACGCCCAGGCGTGGGCGCTGATGGCGGTGGGTTACGAGAAGCTGCTCACCCTGCGGGGCGGGAAATGCGAGGAGGGGATCGCGGCTGCGGAACGCGCCATGGCGCTGGACCCCAACCTGGCCGAGGCCCACGCCATCAAGGCGCTGATCCTGCTGGCGAACGGACAGGCCGATGCGGCCGGTGCGGAAGTCGCGATCGCGCTCGCGCAGAACCCGGAATCCTACGAGGTGAACCGTTCCGCCGGGCGCCTGAGCTATCAGCTCAAGCGGTATGAAGATTCGATACGGTTCTACGAAAAAGCACTGAAGCTGATGGATGCCGACCTCAATTCGGCGATGATGCTGATCAGTTGCTTCACCGCGCTCGGAAATGCGGCCGGCGTGCGGAGCGCCGCCGGGCTGGCGCTCGAACGTGCCGAAGCCACGCTGGCCCGCGACCCGAACAATTCCGGGGTGGTGGCTTACAGCGTGTATGCCCTGGCTGCGCTGGGCGAGGGTGAACGCGCCAAGTCGCGCATGAGCCGGGCGCAGCTCATTGATCCGGACAACTGGAACATGCGCTACAACTTCGCGTGCCTGCTCAGTGCGCACCTGAAGGACAAGGAGGCCGCGCTGGCAATGCTCGGCAAGGTTTTTGAAACGGTCTCGGCTTCGTTTCTGCCGTATGCCAAGGCCGATCCTGATTTCGAGTTCCTGCGCGACGATCCGCGCTATCACGCCATGGTCGCTGCCGCGGAAAAGCGGCTCGGGATTGCACCGTCAACGGAGCCGGTGACGCCGGCGTAGCGCCGCTTCGGACGCTACGCCGTCAGGGTCATGCCGCCTTGGCCTCGTCCTTCAGCGTCTGCATGTCGATCACGAAGCGGTATTTCACATCGCTCTTCAGCATGCGTTCGTAGGCTTCGTTGATGTCGCGCATTGCGATCATCTCGATGTCGCTGACGATCCCGTGTTCCGCGCAGAAATCCAGCATCTCCTGGGTTTCGCGGATGCCGCCGATCAGCGAACCGGCCAGCGCGCGGCGCTTGAAGATCAGGTTGAATACCGCCGGAGAAGGATGCGGCGAAGCCGGCGCGCCGACCAGGCACATCGTGCCGTCGCGATTGAGCAGCGCCAGGTAGGCATCCAGGTCGTGCGGCGCGGCGACGGTATTGAGGATGAAATCGAAGCTGCCGGCGTGTCTGGACATTTGCTCGGGATCCTTCGAAATCACCACCTCGTCAGCGCCGAGGCGCTTGCCGTCCTCGATCTTGTTCGGCGAAGTGGTGAACAGCACCACGTGCGCGCCCATTGCGTGCGCGAGCTTGACGCCCATGTGGCCCAGGCCGCCGAGGCCCACGATGCCGACCTTCCTGCCGGGACCCGCGTTCCAGTGCTTGAGCGGCGAATAGGTGGTGATCCCCGCGCAAAGCAGCGGTGCGACCGCCGCGAGGTCGGTGGCATGGCGGATGCGCAGCACGAATTTCTCGTCCACCACGATCTGCGTGGAGTAGCCGCCGTAGGTATTCTCGCCGCCGAACATCGGCCCGTTGTAGGTGGCGGTGAAGCCGTTCTCGCAATAGTTTTCCTCGCCTTCGCGGCAAGGACGGCAATGGCCGCAACTGTCCACCATGCAACCCACGCCGACGGTGTCGCCCACCTTGAAGTTCTTCACTTCGTTGCCGACTGCCGTGACGCGGCCGACGATCTCGTGACCGGGCACGCTCGGGTATTGCGTGTTGTGCCATTCGTTGCGCGCGGTGTGCAGGTCGGAGTGGCACACGCCGCAATAGAGGATTTCGATCTGCACGTCGTGTGCGCCGGGTGCGCGGCGTTCGATGGTGTGCGGACGCAGCGATTTGTCGGCGGCGGGTGTGGCGTAGGCGGCGGTGCGCGTCATGTGACTTCTCCTGTGCTGTTCATGTTTTCGCTTTTCTACGGTGAGCAGGGGCATTCCGTTCGGGGCCACTCTGTCTCACGCGTTTCATACGGGCTCTTCGCGCGGCATTTCCGTCGCGGATGACAGCATCGTGAAGGTCCAGTGCGCAACCATCGAGGAAGACGCCATGAGGCAACTGATCAGACTCGCCACCGCCTTTACGGCGGGAGCCTTCGCCATGTACATGCTCGATCCGCAGACGGGCCGCCGCCGGCGCGCGCTGGTGCGCGACAAGGCCGTGGCCACGGGTCACGATGCGCAGCGGCTCGCACGCAGCGCGTCCAGGCATACCGCCGATCATCTGCGCGGAGCGACCGCGGAGATGCGTTCGCAGATGCGCGGCGCACACCCCGACGATCGGCAATTGCACGAGCGCATCCGTTCCGAACTCGGCAGGCTGGTGGGTCAGCCCGGCCAGGTGCAGGTGGACGTCAGCAACGGCCATGTCACCTTGACCGGTTCGGCCACGCCTTCGGAAAGAGAGAAGCTGGTTGCCGCGATTTCCTCGATTCCGGGCGTGGAGCACGTGGCGAATCACCTCTCGGCGGGCTCCGGGCCGGGCATGCAAGGCACGCAGCCGGACGGACGGACGCATTGACGCGGTCATCGAGTTCTTCGCTCAGCCCACCTTCTCGCGCTTCGGCAGCACCCAGCCCGGTCGCACGAAGTGGCAGGTGTAGCCTTCCGGATAACGCTCCAGGTAATCCTGGTGCTCCGGCTCGGCATTCCAGAACTCGCCGGCCGGGGAAACTTCCGTCGCCACCTTGCCTGGCCACAGGCCTGACGCATCCACGTCGGCGATGGTGTCCTCGGCGACCCGCTTCTGTTCGTCATCCAGGTAAAAGATGGCAGAGCGGTAGCTGGTGCCGACATCGTTGCCCTGGCGGTTGCGGGTGGTCGGGTCGTGGATCTGGAAGAAGAATTCCAGCAACCTGCGATAGCTGATGCGTGCGGGATCGAAAATGATCTCGATCGCTTCCGCGTGCGTGCCATGGTTGCGATACGTCGCATTCGGCACGTCGCCGCCGGAGTAACCCACGCGGGTGGAAATGACGCCCGGCTGCTTGCGGAGCAGGTCCTGCATGCCCCAGAAGCAGCCGCCGGCGAGGATGGCGCGTTCGGTTGTCATGGTTGCGACTCCTTGTCGAACAATCCGCGGTACTCGCCGTAACCTTCCTTTTCCAGATCGGCGAGCGGAATGAAGCGCAGCGATGCGGAGTTGATGCAGTAGCGCAGGCCGCCGCGATCGCGCGGCCCGTCGTCGAAGACATGGCCGAGATGGCTGTCGCCGTGTTTCGAGCGCACTTCGGTGCGGATCATGCCGTGGCTCAGGTCGCGCTTCTCGGTCACGTTCGCCGATTCGACCGGCTTGCTGAAGCTCGGCCAGCCGCAGCCGCTCTCGAACTTGTCCATCGAGGTGAACAGCGGTTCGCCGGATACGACGTCCACGTAAAGGCCCGGCGCGGTCTGCGCGTTGAACTCGTTGTCGAACGGCCGCTCGGTGGCGGCTTCCTGGGTGACCCGGTACTGCAGCGGGGTCAGGCGCGCGATCGCTTCCGGGTTCTTGCGGTAGTTCGGCATGGACGGCCTCCATTGCTTGCGCGATGCGGGTCAGATGGGGACGGACGGCGGAAGCGCAAGGGAGAGCCGCCGTCCGATCCGGTTGACCGTCGAAGCCATGCCGCGATTACGACTCGCCCGTATCCGGCCACAATCATTGCCGCAAACGGGCAGGGCGATGCGCCAAGGTGGGCATCCGTGCGCATCCAGGCAAGGAGTTCCGATGAATCGCCGTGAGTTGTTGAAAAGTGCCGCGTTCGGGGCGATCGCGCTGGCAGCTTCGCCGCGGGCGCTCGCGATGCAGGCGCGTGGTGCCGCCACGCGGCTGGCCGCACTGGAGCACCAGCGCGGCGGTCGGCTAGGGGTCGCCATCCTCGACACCGGCAGCGGCGCACGCATCGCGTATCGGGGCGACGAGCGCTTCCTGATGTGCAGTACGTTCAAGCTGTTGCTCGCGGCGGCGGTATTGAAGAAGAAGGACACGGGCGCCGAGAAGCTGGATCGCCGGATCGTGTTCGGCAAGGACGTCTTGCTCGAGTACGCGCCCGTGACGAGACAGCACGTCGGGCCTCCCGGCATGACGATCGCGCAACTGTGCGAGGCGGCCATCACGCTGAGCGACAACACCGCGGCGAATCTGCTTCTGGAAAGCATCGGCGGGCCGTCGGGCGTCACGCATTACGCGCGCGCGCTCGGCGACACGCTCACGCATCTGGATCATGTCGAACCCGAGCTCAACCGGCATAACGGCGAGGACGACACCACCACGCCGTCGGCGATGCTGGGCGACATGCAGAAGCTGCTTTTGGGCGATGCGCTTTCACAAGCTTCGCGGGAGCAATTGACGCGCTGGTTGATGGCGAACAAGACAGGCGGCGACTCGCTGCGCGCGGGCCTTCCGCCGGACTGGCGCGAGGGCGACAAGACCGGCTCCGGTCGCACCGCCAACAACGACGTCGCGATCCTCTGGCCGTCGCGGCGCAAGCCGCTGCTGGTCGCCGCCTATTACGACAATGCGCACGCGGATCTCGCCGCGCGCAAGGCGGTGCTGGCGGAAGTGGGACGGATCGTGGCGACGTGAACGGAAGAGTGGGGCGGTCCCGCACAATGCCTTGCGTATAATCCGGCGCTCCTCCGGGCGCGCGGGTGCGTATGAGCCTGTCCACCATGCTGATAACGGGCCTCGCGCTGGCGCTGTTCGTCGTCGCGCCGCCGGCATTGTCCATTGCAGGGTTGCGGGGTGCGCCGGGGACAGATCGGTCGGCGCCATCGTGGAATGCGCGGTTGTCGCTCGCCTCGATGCTGCTGTACGTGCTGGCGTTCAATCTCACGTTCTTCATCCAGGAGTTTTTCCTGGCGTTGCCCAAGGCGTTCACGCCTGGGCTCAGCGTGACGCTCTATCACAACAATCAGGTCTGGGAAGGCGCGAGCCCGCTGGCTGCGCTGTTCCAGGGCACGGGCGCGCTCGCCACCTGTGTCAGCGCGCTGGTCTGCGCGGCGCTGCTGAGGTCCGCGCGGTCGCTCACCTGGCGCATTTTCCTCCTCTGGATGGTCGTGTGCGGCGCGTTCATGGCGCTGCCGCAGGTGGCCGTTGGCGCGCTGAGTACCGGCAGCGACCTCGGCATGGCCATGGGCTATTTTCATCTGGGTACGACCGCAAGAACTGTCGCCGCGATCGCGGCGCTGATCGCGATGCCGGCGATCGCGCTATGGCTCGTGCGCCCATGGCTGGCGTGCTGGGAGGACATCGGCGTCGCCCTGGGCGTGCGCGAACGGGCGCGCTTCGTGTTCAGGGCCGTCACGGTGCCGGCCCTCGCCGCGCTGCCGGCAATCGTCGCATTCCGAGTGCCGCGCTCCTGGCTGGAAGTACTGTTCCTGCCCGTGGTGGTGACCTGGTTTGCCACGATCTGGATCCAGGTCGGCGCGTGCCTGGCTGGAGCCGCAGCACGAGCCAAAAGACAGCGCCCGTCGCGTTGCGATCGTGGTGCCTATGTTCGCCGCGCTTGCGTTGCTGCTGGTCTTCCAGTTGGTCTTGCGCCCGGGGATTCGCCTTGGCTAAGGTTCGGCGAACATTGCCGGCGCCCTGAAGAGTCCCCCATGTCGCGTATTGGAGCCCGCCTCGTCGAACTCGGTTTGACGCTGCCGCCGGAGGTGAAGCCGCCGCCGGGCGTCGTGCTGCCGTTCCGGTTCGTGCGCGTGCTCGGCAATCGCGCGCTGATCTCAGGTCACAGCCCGCAAGCAGCGGACGGCTCCGTCGCCGGTCCGTTCGGCAAGGTCGGTCGCGATTTGACGGTGGAGGAGGGTTACGAAGCGGCGCGGCTCACCGCGTTGTCCATGCTCGGCAGCCTGCAACGCGAACTCGGGGATCTCGATCGCGTCACGCACTGGCTGCGCGTGTTCGGCATGGTCAATTCCGGGCCGGGCTTCGACAGGCAGCCGGCGGTGATCAACGGGTTCTCAGACCTGATCCTGCAATTGTGGGGCGACGACGCCGGTGCGCACGCGCGCAGCGCGGTCGGCATGGCCGAGTTGCCGTTCGGGATTCCGGTGGAGGTCGAGGCGGAAGTGGGGATTCTGTAATCCGCGAAGCTTGTGAATCGCAATCAACGGAGGCGTCATGACGCGAGTGCGCGTTGCAGGCTTTTCGATCTCGCTCGACGGGTTCGGAGCAGGGCCCGAACAGAGTCTTGAAAATCCACTCGGCAAACGCGGGATGGAATTGCACCAATGGTTTTTCGACACGCGCACCTTCCGCGCAATGACCGGCAGGAGCAGCGGTTCGGAAGGCATCGATGAGGCCTATGCGCACCGTTCGATGGATGGATTCGGCGCGTTCATCCTCGGCCGCAACATGTTCGGGCCGATCCGCGGTCCCTGGCCGGACGATGCCTGGAAAGGCTGGTGGGGCGACAATCCGCCTTATCACGCACCGACCTTCGTGCTGACACACCATCCGCGTGATCCGATCGAGATGGAAGGCGGCACCACTTTCATCTTCGTGACCGACGGCATCCAGGCGGCGCTGGACCAGGCAAAACTTGCGGCGAGGGGGCGCGACGTGAAGATCGGCGGCGGCGTCGAAACGGTGCGCCAATATCTGCGCGCCGGCCTGATCGACGAGCTGCATTTCGCGGTGTCGCCGGTCGTGCTCGGGCAAGGCGAGGCGATGTTCGCCGGGATCGATCTGCCCGCGCTCGGCTACCGTGTCACCGAACATCAGGCGACCGAACAGGCCACCCACATCGTTCTCGGTCGCTGGACCAGCAGGTAATGGTGAGCTTGGAATCGAACGTCCTCAGGCCGTTGCTGAGGCATCCAGGCCTTGGGTCGTTGTACTAACCCCCCGTAGAAGGCCGAGTAGATCAGGTGGTCGCAGGAGCCAGCCGAAACGCGGCCAGCTTTTCATAATGCGCCTTGCACAAATCAGCGAGCTCCCACTGGAAGTCGCTGAGCTTCGGTTCCCGCTCTCGATGTGGCGCAAATCCTGTCGAGCGCTCCACTGCCGCGTACCAGTGTGGTGCCCACACGCCATCGCTGTCGCGCGGACCGGGTGGCCAGTGCAGCATGCGTTCGCTGAAAGGAATGCTCAAGCATGCGCATAGCGCGCTCAGGGTGCCGCGCGGGTCTTTCAATACGTCGGCAGCATCAATGACCGGCGGTGCATGGCCGAGCTTGTCGCAGACGTGGTCGAACAACCGCGCCTGCTGTTCGAAGCCGAGTTCCCAAGCCGCGGCATCGGGGCGCTGGATGGTGAAGGAGGCGACCACTTGTTCCGGGTCGCGGATCAGGAAGCAATTGGTGACCTGGTCCAGCCAGTCCAGCGGCATGCCCGGCACCATGTGCTGGGTCATGTGCTTCTGGTACCAGATCGGCTTCCCATCAGGGATCGGGCCGGTCAGCATCGCCGCGACTTCCGCCGCATCCGTACTTTGGGACTTCAGCACTTCCTCTCGGGCGGGATGGTTGACGCCCGTGGCTTGCAGGTAATGCGCGTAGAACGGCTCGTCAATAACAGCCGTGTCCTCGCGGTTTTCCCAGGCGCGCATCATTGCCGTGGAGATGTTGCGCGGCCCCGACCACATCGCGATGCGCAGGCCGGCGCTCATACGCGCGGACCTTTGGCGCTGTCGTCCTTCACCAGTTGCATGTAGAGCTTTTGCAAACGCGCGACCATCGGACCGCGCTTGCCGTCGCCCATGATGCGGCCATCGATCTCGCGCACCGGCGTGAGGCCGGCGAAGGTGCCGGTGACGCAGGCTTCCTCGGCGCCGTACACGTCGGTGAGGCTGAAATCCTTCTCGAACACCGGGATGCCGTTG
>JBQCHG010000080.1:0-57601 GCA_051954935.1 Rhodanobacteraceae bacterium | reverse complement strand
CTGCGCAGCGCAGCGCGTGCAGGTCAAACCGAGGCTGGGCTGCGGTGAGTTCCGCGTGCTGAGCGAAGCCGCGCTCGCGGGCAGCGGCGTCGCGGGGCTGCCGGAAAGCGCCTGTGTGGAGGACCTGCGCAGCGGCAGGCTGCGGCAGGTGCTGCCGGAATGGGGATTGCCACAAGGCATCCTGCACATCGTCTATCCCAGCCGGCGCGGCATGCTGCCCGCCGTGCGCGCGCTGGTGGACTTCCTGGTGGAAGCCTTCGAGCACTCGCCGGCATAGCGGGGGCATGCCGGTCGCGTGCTACCATCGCTGCGCTTCTCGCAGCCGGAATCGCGCATGCAAATTGAAACGAAATTGCCCAAAGTCGGCACCACGATTTTCACCGTCATGAGCCAGCTTGCGCTGGAGCACAAGGCGGTGAATCTGGGGCAGGGCTTTCCGGATTTCGAACCGCCGCAGAACCTGCGCGACGCGCTGGTGCGCGCGATGAACGAAGGCCGCAATCAGTACGCGCCGATGAGCGGCATCGCCAGGTTGCGCGAGCAGATCGCACTCGCCACCGAGCGTTACTACGGCCGTCGGGTCAGCGCGGACACCGAAGTCACGGTCACGTCCGGGGCAACGGAAGCGATCTTCGCAGCGATCGCGGCTACGGTGCACGCGGGCGACCAGGTAATCGTGCTGGATCCATGCTACGACTGCTACGAGCCCGCGATCGAACTCGCCGGCGCGCAGGCGGTGCACGTGCCGTTGCGCCTGCCGGACTTCGCCGTCGACTGGCAACGCGTGCGCGATGCGGTCACGCCGAAGACGCGGCTGGTCATCGTCAACACGCCGCACAATCCTTCTGGCGCGATCTTCACGCAATCCGACCTGGACGCGCTGGCCGGGATCGTGACGCAGCACGGACTGCTGGTGCTCTCCGACGAAGTCTACGAGCACATCGTCTACGACGGCGCGCAACACATGAGCGTGCTGCGCAAACCGGAACTGGCCGAGCGCAGCATGGTCGTGAGCTCGTTCGGGAAGACCTGGCACTGCACCGGCTGGAAAGTCGGTTACTGCGTCGCGCCGAAACTGCTCACCGCCGAATTCCGCAAGGTTCACCAGTACCTGACCTTCTGCACCTTCCAGCCGGCGCAGTGGGCATTCGCGGAAGTGATGGAGAATGACCAAGAGCATGTCGCGGATCTCGCATCCTTCTATCAATCCAAGCGCGACCGCTTCCGGGAGCTGCTGGCTGGATCGAGATTCAAGCTGCCGCACGTGGCCGGAAGCTATTTCCAGCTCGCCGACTACTCGGCAATCCGCGACACGGATGACCTGAATTTCTGCGAATGGCTGGTGCGCGAGGCGGGCGTGGCGGCGATTCCGGTGTCGGCGTTCTACGAGACCGCGCCGGATGCCAAGCTGGTGCGCTTCTGTTTTGCGAAAAATGACGAAACGCTGGTCGCGGCGGCGGAGCGCCTATGCAGTCTCTGAACGTCTCGCTGGTGCAGGGCAACACGCTCTGGCACGACCCGGCCGGCAATCGCGAGCATTACGGCTCACTGGTCGCGCCGCTGCACGGTCGCACCGATCTGATCGTCTTGCCGGAAACCTTCACCAGCGGTTTCTCCAACGAGGCGATCGCACATGCCGAGACCATGGATGGGCCGACCATCGCATGGTTGCGCGAACAGGCGAAGGCGCTGGATGCGGCGATCACCGGCAGCGTGCAGTTGCGCGTGGGGGGCGACGTCTTCAACCGCCTGCTGTTCGTGACGCCCGATGGCGAAGTGCGGCATTACGACAAGCGCCACCTGTTCCGTTACGCCGATGAACACAAGCGTTATGCGCCCGGGCGCGAGCGGCTGGTGGTGGAATGGCGCGGCTGGAGGATTTGCCCGCTGGTCTGCTACGACCTGCGCTTCCCGGTCTTCTCGCGCAACCGGCACGACCCGCAACGCGGCTTCGATTACGACCTGCTGGTGTATGTCGCGAACTGGCCTTCGCCGCGCGCCTATGCGTGGAGCACGCTGCTGCGTGCGCGCGCGATCGAGAACCTGAGCTATTGCGCGGGCGTCAATCGCGTCGGCGTGGATGGCAACGGTCACGAGTATGCCGGCGCCAGCGCGGTGCTGGATTTCCTCGGCGCACCCTTGTCCGAGGACAGCGACCAGGAGCTGGTGACGACGACCACGCTGTCGGGTGCAGACCTGAAGGCCCATCGCGAGCGCTTCCCGGCGTGGATGGATGCGGATGCGTTCACGCTGACATAGGAGCACGTCTGCGCGACAAGCTCTTGTAGGAGAGAGAGCGTGCTCGCGACAGGGACTGACTCGATTGCCGCCCATGTCCAGGAGTTTCGTGGTCGCCTGCACGCAGGCTCCTACACGCACATGGATGCCTTCCGATTGTGGCGCGCAGGCGCGCTCCTACAGGATCGCGAGCACCGCTTCCGGTGGCCGGCCGATCGCGGCCTTGCCGTTGGCGATCACGATCGGGCGCTGGATCAGGATTGGATGCGCAACCATCGCGGCGATCAACTGCCCGCGCGTGAGCGATGGATCGTCCAGCTTCAGTTCCGTGTACTCGGGTTCATCGCGGCGTATCAGATCGCGCGGCTGCATGCCGAGCAGATCGAGCACGCGCGAAAGCTCGCGTGCATCGGGCGGATCCTCGCGGTAATCGATCACGATTGGTTCGATGCCACGCTCGTGCAGCAGTTCCAGCGTGCCGCGCGACTTCGAGCAGCGCGGGTTGTGCCAGATGGTGGCCCGCGTGTTCATCCGCGATCGCCCCGGTTCGGCCGCCCACCGCCGCCGCGATTCGGTCCGCGACCCCGTTGATTGCCGCCGCCGCCGGGACCACGCTGGGCATTGCTGCCGCCCGGACCACGCGGACGGCCGTCGCGCTGGCCGCCGGGCTGCGGGCGCCCACGCCCGCCGCGCGAATCATTGCGCGTTTCGCCGGCGAACCAGGTGCGCACCGACGGCAGCTCCTGGCCCGGCGCAACACCTCGGCGGTTCTGCTTGCGTTTGCGCTGCGGATTCTCCGGACGTGCGACGTTGCCGTTGATCTCACGCCCCGGTGGGCCGCGCCTGCGTTTCCCGCGACCCGGCGCGAAGTCGTCGGGGCGCACGCGATCGAAAGCGGTCAGCTCGCGCGCTTCGTGGTGATGCACGCCGGTCCAGGCTTTGGCATTTTCCGCGGGGCGCACCTCGGTCACGGCGCGGCGCGCGCTGCTGCGCTGGTGCAGCACGGGTTTAAGGGTGAGCGTGGGTTGCGGTGCGCCGGCGCCGGACAACTCGCGCAGCGCGATCACGCCCTCTGCGGAAAGCGGTTCGTGCTGGCCGGGGCGCAGGCCGCGCGGCAGCGCCACGTTCCCGTAGCGGATGCGTTTCAGCCGGCTGACCAGGAACCCCTGGCTGTCCCACAGCCGGCGCACTTCGCGGTTGCGGCCTTCGTGCAGCACGACTCGGAACCACTGGTGGCTGCCGTCGCCGCGATTGACGACATGGATCTCGTCGAACTTCGCCAGGCCATCCTCCAGTTGCACGCCGGCTTTCAACCTGGCGAGCGTCTCGTCCGGCACTTCGCCGTGCACCCGGCAGAGGTATTCGCGTTCGATCTCGCGGCTGGGATGCATCAGGGCGTTGGCGAGTTCGCCGTCGGTCGTCAGCAGCAGCAGGCCGGTGGTGTTGGTGTCGAGGCGGCCGATCGCGATCCAGCGCGAGCCGCGCAGCGCGGGCAGGTGCTCGAAAACGGTGGGACGGCCTTCCGGATCGTCGCGCGTGGTCAGCTCGCCCTCCGGCTTGTGGTAGAGCATCACCTCGGCGTTGTCGCGGGTGTCGGTGGCGACCACGAACTGCTTGCGATCCAGTTCCACGCGATCGCCCGCATGCACACTGGAACCGGTCTGCGCCGGCGTGCCGTTGACCAGCACCTCGCCGCTGGCGATGCGCTCCTCCAGCATGCGCCGCGAACCCAGGCCCGCGTTGGCCAGCACCTTGTGCAGGCGCTCCTCCAGGGCGGCATTGGCATCACCGTTGCGTTTCAGGCTGAGCACGCCGCGAGCGTTCATGCTTCGCTCTCCGCCGACAGTGCGTCGCGCGTTTCGCAATGCTCTTCATCACCGTCGGTTGGTGCGAGGGCATCTTCTGCGTCGGTTGCGTTTCCGGCGTCGGCCACTTCAGGCGCATCCACGCCGGCCACCAACGAGAGTTGCGGCTCGATGTCTTCCAGGTCACGGATTTCCGCGAGCGTGGGAAGCTGGTCCAGCGATTTCAGGTTGAAGTAGTCGAGGAAATTGCGCGTGGTGCCGAACAATGCGGGCTTGCCGGGCACGTCGCGATAACCGACCACACGGATCCATTCGCGTTCTTCCAGCGTGCGCATGATGCTGGTCGCCACCGCGACGCCGCGGATCTGCTCGATCTCGCCGCGCGTGATCGGCTGGCGGTAGGCGATCAGCGCCAGGGTCTCCAGCAGCGCGCGCGAATATTTCGTCTGGCGCTCGCTCCACAGCCGCGCGACCCAGGGGTGCACGTCCTCGCGGACCTGGTAGCGAAAGCCGGAAGCGACCTCGATCAGTTCCACGCCGCGGCCTTCGCACTCGTTGCCGAGTGCTTCCAGTGCCTGTGCCAGCTCGGAATGCGTGACCGCTTCCTCCTCGGCGAATAGCGCGCCCAGCATCGCCACGGTCAGCGGTTGCTGCGCGGCGAGCAAGGCGGCCTCGACGATCTTCTTCAGTTTGTCCTGTTCCACTTAAGTCTCACCTTGAGCACCTTGTCGGCGCGCGTGAAAACAAAAAAATTTGTCCATAAAAAGTGCGAGAGACGCAGATCCGATTCGAGCAGTCAACGCTTCTCTTGGCGTCGCGTTTTTTGCGTTCTTCGCGGGTGAACTCGCTCTGGCTCTTCTCGGGAGCGGCTCATTCCATCGCTTCGGTCGCGCGCGCTTTCAGGTAGATCGCCGCCAGCGGCGCTTCCTGCACGATCTCGACCAGGCGATCCTTGGCCAGTTCCAGCAGCGACAGGAACGTCACCACAACCCCGAGCCGGCCTTCGCTGGCATCGAACAGCGACTCGAAACGATGGAACGCGCCATCGCCCAGAGCCCGCAGCACCTCGCCCATGCGCTGGCGCACGGACAACGGTTCGCGCTCAACCGCATGGTGGCCGAACAACTCGGCGCGTTTCAGCACGTCGCGCAGCGCCAGCAGCATTTCGCGCATGTCCACCGGCGGCGGCAGCTTCACGACTTGCCGGTCAGGCACGAACGCGTAGGTCGGATCGGTGTCGCGCTCCATGCGCGGCAGCATGTCCATGTCCTCGGCCGCTTTCTTGAAACGCTCGTATTCCTGCAAGCGCCGCACCAGTTCCGCGCGCGGATCTGCTTCCGACCCTTCCTCCGAAGGCGGTCGCGGCAGCAGCAGGCGCGACTTGATCTCGGCCAGGATCGCGGCCATTACCAGATACTCGGCCGCAAGCTCCAGGCGCAGCTCGCGCATCACCTCGATGTATTCCATGTACTGCCGGGTTATCTCGGCGACCGGGATGTCGAGGATTTCCAGGTTCTGCCGGCGGATCAGGTACAGCAGCAGATCCAGCGGGCCTTCGAAGGCCTCGAGAATGACCTCCAGCGCGTCCGGCGGGATGTACAGATCCTGCGGCATCTGCAACACCGGCTGGCCGCGCACCACCGCCAGCGGCATTTCCTGCTGCTGCGGCGTGTGCATCGACGCCACCGGTACGGCGGGGGATTCGCTCTCCGCGGAGATCGCTTCGGCTTGCGCTGCTTGGGTGCTCATCCGGCACTGATCATGACAAAAGGAACAACGTCATTCGGGCGCGCATCCCGGACTCTGCTAACCGGGTGCTGCATTGATTCTTGCGACTGCACAGCGGGTCATACGCGCGCCATGGCACACGCTCGCGAACCGCGTTCGCGCGAAGACTTCGTCGTATCGGGTCGCCCTTGGGCGAGGACTTCAGCGTGCGTGGCGGGCGGCTTCTCGCCATCCCGTTCCCACTCGATGGAGCTAGATTACGAGGCCGCGCGGAACAAGTCCAGTGGCCAGCGCACGCGGTTAAGATTCGAATCCATGCGCGCCATCCTGCACGTGGACATGGATGCCTTCTATGCTTCGGTCGAGCAATACGACCGTCCGGAGCTGCGCGGTCGTCCGGTGATCGTCGGGTTCCCTGCCCAACGCAGCGTGGTGCTGACGGCCAGCTACGAGGCGCGTCCGTTCGGCGTGCGTTCGGCCATGCCCAGCACGCAGGCTCAGCGATTGTGTCCGCAGGCGGTCTGGGTGGCGCCGCGCATGGCGCGTTACCGAGAGGCTTCGGCGCGGGTGTTCGAAGCCTTTGCGGAAGTGACGCCGGTAATCGAAGGCCTGTCACTCGACGAGGCATTCCTGGACGTGACCGCGAGCCTGCGGCTGTTCGGCGGGATCGAGCCGATCGGTCGCAAGCTCAAGGCCGACATTCGCGAGCGCACGGGCCTCACCGCTTCCATCGGCATGGCCCACAACAAGCTGCTTGCAAAACTCGCCAGCGAGCTGGGCAAACCTGACGGCTTGTTGCACATCACGCCCGATCGCGTCCGCAGCGTGCTCGATCCGTTGCCGGTCGGGCGCTTGTGGACCGTGGGCCGGCAGGCTCAAGCCGCTTTGCAAGGCATCGGTATCCGCTCGATCGGCGACCTGCGCCGGGCCGATTCCGGACGGCTGGGTCGCGCCCTGGGCCGCGATGCGACCCGCCTGCAAGCGTTGGCGCGCGGCGAGGACGAGCGCCCCGTGGAGCCGGGCGCGAAGGAAAAATCCATAGGTGCTGAAACGACTTTCGCGCAGGACCTCGAAACTTTCGAGCAGGCATCGGCCTGGTTGCTGAGGCTTTGCGAGAAGGTCGCGGCGCGCATCCGGCGGGCCGGCCTGCGCGGTCGGGTGATTCATCTGAAATTGCGCGAGCCGCCGTTCCTCACCCATAGCCGGCAGGCGACCCTGCCGGCACCCACGGACGCCACGGCCGAGATCAATCTCGTGGCCCGCGACTTGCTAGCAAGTTGGTGGCAAACCGGCGGGGAGCGCAGGCTGCGTTTGCTCGGAGTGAGCCTGGGCGGTTTCGAAACGACGGCACAGCCGGATCTGTTCGCGCGCGGCGCGGACGTGGCCGACAGCGTGCAGGATCGCGTCAACGCCCGGTTCGGCGAAGGAAGTCTGGTGCGGGGGCGTGCGCTGCCCGGACCCAAGGCGGGTTGAGGTGGAGGTTTCTTGAACCGTGCAGGCAGGAATGCCTGTGTTCGCGCTCCAGCAGCGCGCCCCAAGAATGCGGGCAGGATGACCGCTGCCTTGCGCAGGACGTGCAAAAGGAAACTCATGAACGTAGCGGATGAGGATCAGGCGCGACCGATGCCCCGCGCCACCGGGCTTCGGCACGCACGCATGAAGAGCCAGGTTGCGGTGCTGATGAGTCGCCGCGGCGACGTGTGGGCGACCGAGCTGGAAGACATTTCCGCCACCGGCACCTTGCTCGCGCGTCCGCCGAGCTGGGAAGGCGAACCCGGCGAGCTCTGGGTCCTCGACATGCTGTTCCAGGAAGACCTCAACATCCATCTGGAAGCGCGTGTCGTGCGCGTTTCCGGTGACCGGATCGGCTTTGCTTTCGCGCGCATCCCCGAGGACAAGCAGGCCCCGCTGTGGGAACTGCTGGGCGGGTATGCGGATGCCTTGGAACCTTGGGCTGAGTGAGCGGTTACTTCTTCGGATACGGCGTGCCGTCCCTGTGCGCGTAATGCCCGACCTTGCTGTCGATCTGCATGTCGATGTCGGAGTAGGTGCACACGTCATCCTCGCTGCGGGTTCCGACTTCGAGAACCGTGGCCGGTGCATTCGTACGGTTGATCAGGTGATGCCCGTTTCCGCTGTTCTTTGCGAATGCGGCGCAATCGCCCGCGCAGGATTGTCTCGCCGCCGTCTTCCACCAGCACCACTTCGCCTGAAACCACCCATACGAATTCGTCGTGGCCCGAGTGCCAGTGGCGCTGGCTGGACCAGGCGCCTGGTGCCAGCTCCAGCAGGTTCACGCCAAAATCGTTGATGCCGCCGGCGTCGCCCAGCGCACGGCGCACGCGCGTGAGGCACGGCTGGTCGAACGGTGCCGGATACGAGGTGCCGGTACGGCGGCGGACGGAATCGAGATCAAGCTTGGGCATTATTGGACCTTCACGCGGAACGACCTTTGAGAGCGGTATTCAGACCGAACAGAATCAGCCCGACAGAAAGGATCACGAACACGATCACACGCGGATCGAATGGCTTGCCTATGATGAGGCCAAATGCAATCGAGGCGGCCAGCCAGCAGGTGGTTCCGGCACAAACGATCCACGCCAGCGTCGAATCCTGCGGTCGCCAGCTTCGCAGCAGATTGAGCACACCCAGCAGTGCGACCAGGACGCTTGCGCATAACGCCCACAGCAATTCGTGCGGTGTGCGACTGAAGGCCTTGATGGACCCGAATGTGTGCCCGATCGCGCCGAGGATAAGCAGTACCCCGAACAGGCGATCCACGGTTTTCCGCATGGCCGTATTCTTCTGAGAGTGGGCGTCGCGGCGAGTGGCTTACGCTGTGGCGCGTTTTTTTTCCTCGTCGCGCAATTCGCGGCGCAAAATTTTACCGACATTGCTCTTGGGCAGCGAATCGCGGAACTCGATGTACTTGGGCCGCTTGTAGCCGGTGAGTTCGTCGTGGCAGTACTGCTTCAACGCGGCCTCGGTGAGTGCGGGATCCTTTTTCACCACGAACAATTTCACCACCTCGCCCGAATGCTCGTCCGGCACGCCGATCGCAGCGACCTCGAGCACGCCAGGGTGGTGCGCGACCACGTCCTCGATCTCGTTGGGATACACGTTGAAGCCGGACACCAGGATCATGTCCTTCTTGCGGTCCACGATGTAGAAGAAACCGCGCTCGTCCATGCGCGCAATATCGCCGGTGCGCAGCCAGCCATCACCGGCCAGCACCTTCGCGGTTTCGTCCGGACGACTCCAGTAGCCCTTCATCACCTGCGGGCCACGCACGCACAGCTCGCCCGATTCGCCGCGCGCGACTTCGTTGCCGGCGTCGTCGAGCAATTTCAGGTCGGTGGAGGGCAGGGGCAGGCCGATCGAACCGCTGTACTCCTTGAGGTCGAGCGGGTTGGCCGTCGCCACGGGCGAGGTTTCGGTCAGGCCGTAGCCTTCGATCAGGGGAACGCCCGCCAGCGCCTTCCAGCGCTCGGCCACCGCGCGCTGCACGGCCATGCCGCCGGCCAGCGCGAACTTCACGTTGGAGAAGTCCTCGCGCGAAAGCTCCGGGCAATTCGCCAGGGCGTTGAACAGCGTGTTGACGCCGGTGATCGCGCTCCAGCGATTCTTCTTCAGCACCTTGACGAAAGCCGGGATATCACGCGGGTTGACGATCAGGATGTTCTCCCCGCCGAAATGCATCATGAAGAGCGCATTCACCGTCAACGAGAAGATGTGGTACAGCGGCAGCGCGGTGATGATCTTCTCCTCGCCGTGGGTGAACAGGTTGCCCACCCAGGCAGCGAGTTGCAGCGTATTCGCCACCATGTTGCCGTGGCTCAGCATCGCGCCCTTGGCCACGCCGGTCGTGCCGCCGGTGTATTGCAGGAACGCGAGGTCGTCATGACCCAGCGAGACCTTCGGCGCCGACAACGAAACGCCGCGCTTCAACAGATCCACGAAGCACACGTGATCCGGGATATCCCAGTACGGCACCATCTTCTTGAGGTGCCTCACGGCCAGGCTCATCAGCGGGCCTTTAGGGAAGCCGAGCAGGTCGCCAATGGATGTGACGACGATGGTTTCGACCGGCGTTTCGTGGCGCACCGACGCCAGCGTGGCGGCGAAGTTCTCCAGCACCACGATCACTTTCGCGCCGGAATCGCGCAACTGGTGTTCCAGTTCGCGCGCGGTGTAGAGCGGGTTGACATTGACCACGGTGCAGCCGGCGCGCAGCGTGCCGAACAGCGCAACCGGATACTGCAGGAGGTTCGGCATCATGATCGCGACGCGATCGCCCTTGCCGAGTTTCAGCTCGCCCGAAAGCCATGCCGCGAAACGGGCGCTCAGGTGGTCCAGTCCCGCATAGCTCATGCTCTTGCCGAAGCTCGAGAACGCAGGGCGCTGGGGAAAGCGCGCGCAGGTCTCCTCGAACATCGCCACCAGCGAAGGGTAGGCGTCGACGTCGATCCCGTGGGGCACGCCCTGCGGGTAGCTGGCAAGCCACGGGCGTTCGCTGCTGGCGGTCATTGGTTCTCCCGGTGCATGCGTCGGGGTCGTGTTCATCGCGCGATTGGAACATGCGCAGGGAAAATGGCAAGCTGCAATGCAGCGAGGGAGGCGATGGCATGGGATCGGGTTTGCTGCGCAATCGCGCAATTCGAAGCGTCGCGATCCTCGCATTGCTGGCCCTGCTGCCCGCCTTGTCCGCGTGCCACCATGGCAGCGACGAAGACCAGGTGCGGCAAGCGATCGCCTCCGCTTCAGCGGGGGCGCGCAACAACGATGCCGACGGTGTGCTGGCCCATGTCAGCGATGATTTCATCGGCAACGATGGCGAACTGGATCGGCACGGCTTGAAGCGGATGCTCGTCGTGCGTGCATTTCGGCGCGACAGCACCGGCGTGCTGGTCGGCCCGGTTTCCGTTGCGCGCCAGGGCGACCGCCTGATTGCCACCTTCACCCTGACGCTCGCCGGCGGCAAACCCGGCAGCCTGCTGCCCGATCAGGCGGACGTGTTCGCGATGACAACGGCATGGAAGCGCGAAAGCGGCAGGTGGCGGTGTTATTCCGCCACCTGGAAACAAAAATTCTGAAGACTGGTCGCGCCGGCCGCCTCGGAAGCGGTCGCGAGCACGTCGCTCCTGCGAAAGCCGCTTCGTGGGAGCCTGCGTGCAGGCGACTGCTCTGCTCCGGATGGCTGCGTTATGCCGCTTTCTTCGCCAGGTCGCGCAGCACGTACTGCAGGATACCGCCGTGGCGGTAGAACTCGCGTTCCTTCGGCGTCAGCAGCATCACGTGCACCTTGAAGGTCTTCTCGCCGCCGTTTGCGTCGCGGGCGACGACCTGCGCCGTGCGCGCATTACCGCCGTCCAGGCCGGTGATCGAGAAGGTCTCCTTGCCGGTCAGGCCCAGCGTCTGCGCGCTCTCGCCATGCATGAACATCAACGGCAGCACGCCCATGCCGACGAGGTTGGAGCGGTGGATGCGCTCGAAGCTCTCGGCGATCACGGCCTTGACGCCCAGCAGCAGCGTGCCCTTGGCCGCCCAGTCGCGTGAAGAGCCGGTGCCGTATTCCTTGCCGGCAAGAACCACCAACGGGGTGTTCTCCGCCTTGTACTTCATCGCGGCGTCGTAGATCGCCATCTGTTCGCCGCTGGGCACGTGCACGGTGTAGCCGCCCTCCACCCCGTCCAGCATCCGGTTCTTGATGCGGATGTTGGCGAAGGTGCCGCGCACCATCACGTCGTCGTTGCCACGGCGCGAACCGTAGGAGTTGAAGTCCTTCGGTTGCACGCCCCGCGCCATCAGGTATTTGCCTGCCGGCGAATCCTTCTTGATCGAACCGGCCGGCGAGATGTGATCGGTGGTGATCGAGTCGCCGAACAAGGCGAGGCAGCGCGCACCGGAAATGTCCGAAGTCGGCTGCGGTTCGCGCGGCATGCCTTCGAAGTAGGGCGGGTTCTTGATGTAGGTGGACGCCTCGTCCCACGCATACTGGTCGCCGCCGGGCGCCTGCACCGTGTTCCAGCGTGCATCGCCCTTGAACACGTCGGCATAGCTGGACTTGAACATCTGCGCATCCACCGCCTTCGCGATCAGGTCGCTGATGTCCTTGTTTGTAGGCCAGATGTCCTTCAGGTAGACATCTTTACCGCCATCGTCCTTGCCGATCGGGTCCTTTGCCAGGTCAATGTCCAGCGTGCCGGCCAGCGCGTAGGCGACCACCAGCGGCGGCGAGGCCAGATAGTTCATCTTCACGTCCGGATGGATGCGACCTTCGAAGTTGCGGTTGCCCGAGAGCACCGCCGCGGCGGCCAGGTCGCGATCGTTGATCGCCTTGCTGATCGGTTCGGCGAGCGGGCCGGAATTGCCGATGCAGGTGGTGCAGCCATAGCCGACCAGGTAGAAACCGACCTTCTCCAGGTCGTCCAGCAGGTCGGCCTTCTTCAGGTACTCGGTGACCACCTGCGAGCCGGGCGCAAGCGAGGTCTTGACCCACGGCTTGGCCTTCAGGCCCTTCTTCACCGCGTTGCGCGCCAGCAGGCCGGCGCCGAGCATCACCGCCGGATTGGAGGTGTTGGTGCAGGAAGTAATCGCGGCGATTACCACCGCGCCGTCCTTCATCTGGAAGCGCTGCCCATTGAGCGAAACGTGCGTGTCCACGCTCTGGTCGTGGCCGACCGCGGTGTCGCCGCCTTCGTTGGTGAAGCGCGCGACATCGCCGTTGCCGGTCTTGCGATTGGCAGTGAGCGGGGCGACGTTGTCGCGATAGTTCTTCTGCATGTCGGCAAGCAGCACGCGGTCCTGCGGGCGCTTGGGGCCGGCCATGGACGGCTTGACCCCGGCCAGGTCCAGTTCCAGCACCGCGCTGTATTCGGAGTGCTTCTGGCCCGGCTCGTGCCACATACCCTGGTGTTTTGCATACGCTTCGATGAGCGCGATCTGCTCGCTGCTGCGGCCGGTGAGCTTGAGGTATTCCAGCACTTCCTTGTCGATCGGGAAGATGCCACAGGTCGCGCCGTACTCGGGCGCCATGTTGCCGATGGTGGCGCGGTCGGCCAGCGGCAGATGCTGCAGGCCGTCGCCGAAGAACTCGACGAACTTGCCTACCACCCCCAGCTTGCGCAGCATCTGGGTAACGGTGAGCACGAGGTCGGTCGCGGTGGCGCCTTCCGGCAGCTTGCCGCTGAGCTTGAAGCCGACCACCTGCGGGATCAGCATCGAGGAAGGCTGGCCAAGCATCGCGGCTTCCGCCTCGATGCCGCCCACGCCCCAGCCCAGCACGCCCAGGCCGTTCACCATTGTGGTATGCGAGTCGGTGCCGAGCACGGTATCCGGGTAAGCCCACTGCTTGTCGTCGCGCTTCGCAGCCATCACGACGCGGGCGAGGTATTCGAGGTTCACCTGGTGCACGATGCCGGTGCGCGGCGGCACCACCGCGAAATTGTCCAGCGCCTTCTGGCCCCAGCGCAGGAACGCGTAGCGCTCCTTGTTGCGCTCGAACTCGATGCGCGCGTTCTCTTCCAGCGCGTCGGCCTCGCCGTACACGTCCACCTGCACCGAGTGGTCGATCACGAGTTCCGCGGGCGAGAGCGGGTTGATCTTCTTGGGGTCGCCACCCAGCGCGACCATGGCATCGCGCATCGCCGCCAGGTCCACCACGCAGGGCACGCCGGTGAAGTCCTGAAGCACCACGCGCGCGGGCAGGAAGGAGATTTCCGTGTCCGATTCGGCCTTCGGATCCCACTTCGCCACCGCCTCGATCTGCTTTTCGGTGACTTCGGAGCCGTCCTCGTGGCGCAGCAGGTTTTCCAGCAGTACCTTGATCGAGTAGGGCAGGCGAGCCAGGTCGAATTGCTTGCCGAGTTTGGCGAGGCTGGCGATCTGGTAATCCTTGCCGCCGACAGTGAGGGTGTCGCGCACGCCGAAAGTGTCTTTCACGCAGGTTCTCCTTGTGGACGCGCGCCGCGCCTGACGCGGCGAGTCAGCCCGCAATTATCGCGCAAACCACGCGGTTCCGCGAATTGAAAGCCTTTGCAGGCGGCCTGCAATTGCGCTCAAAGCTGCCGGATGGCGTTTTCCGCGGCGCCTGTTACATTCGATCCATGGTAGCCGTCACGCCTTTCTTCCGCCGTCGTTACGAGCAGTGGAAGGCGGAGTCCCTCACCGAGAGCGACTTCCGTCCGAGCGTCAGCATCCTCAAGCTGTCCTTCGTCGCGATCTTCATCGGCGCGGCGGCGGCGGTGATCGCCTGGTTGCTGTACCGGGCGATTGGCCTGGTGACGAACCTTGCCTTCGCCGGGCGCTGGGCCTTCGACTTCATCCAGCCGGCGCTGGTGCATCCGCCGGTCTGGGTTGTCGTGGTCGTGCCCATCGTGGGCGGCCTGATCATCGGCCTGATGGCGCGCTTCGGCACCGAGCGCATCCGCGGCCATGGCATCCCGGAAGCGCTGGAAGCGATCCTGTTCCGGCAGAGCAAGATGCTGTTCAAGGTGGCGATCCTGAAGCCGATCTCGGCCGCGATCGCGATCGGTACGGGCGGGCCGTTCGGTGCGGAAGGCCCGATCATCATGACCGGCGGTGCGGTCGGCTCGCTGATCGGACAGGCGTTCTACCTCACTTCCATGGAACGCCGCACCCTGCTGGTGGCCGGCGCCTGCGCAGGCATGGCGGCGACCTTCGCCACCCCGATCGCGGCGACGCTGGTCGCGGTCGAGTTGCTGCTGTTCGAATGGCGCCCGCGCAGCACCATCCCGGTCGCGGTCGCGTGTTTCGTCGCGGACGCGCTGCGCCCCTACCTGATCGGCCCCGGTCCGCTGTTCCCGCTGCACGTGCAGTTCCACATCCATCCGGTGATACTGGGGCTTGCGGCGGTCTGCGGCATCTTTGCCGGCGTGTTCGCCACGGTGATCACTTCGGCGGTGTATTTCGTCGAGGACAGCTTCCACAAGCTGCCGATCCACTGGATGTGGTGGCCGGCCCTCGGTGCGCTGGCGGTGAGCGTTGGCGGCGTCTTCGAGCCGCAGGCGCTGGGCGTGGGTTACGACGTGATCGACAAGCTGCTGACCGGCCAGATTGTCGGCATAGCGATCGTGGTCTTCATGGTCGTGAAATCGCTGATGTGGATCATTTACCTGGGCTCGGGCACCTCGGGTGGCGTGCTGGCCCCCTTGCTATCGCTGGGCGCGGGCCTGGGCGGACTGGAAGCGATGTTCTTCCCCGGCAACGACCCGCTGCTGTGGCCGCTGCTGGGCATGTGCGCGATTCTCGCCGGCATGATGCGCATGCCGTTCACCGCGATCCTGTTTGCGTTGGAACTCACCCGCAACGCCAGCGCGCTGCCGGCGCTGCTGGTCGCCTGCATCACGGCGTATTGCGTCAGCGTGTTCCTGATGAAGCGATCCATCCTCACGGAGAAGGTAGCGCGGCGCGGATTCCAGATCTTCCGCGAGTATTCGGTCAATCGGCTGGAGCTGACGCCGGTGCGGGACGTCATGAGCACGCAGCTCGTCACCATCGGCGGGGACCTCACCGTGCGCGAAACCGCCGAGCGCTATTTCGGGCCCGATCAAAAATACCGCGCGTATCCCGTGGTGGACGAGCACGGCGCATTGGTCAACGTGATCACGCGGCAGGACCTGCAACGGCTGCGCGAAGAAGACCCCTCGGGTGCAAAGACGCTCGCCGAAGCGATGCACAAGGAACCGGTGGTGGCCTTCCCCAACGAAAGCTGCCAGAGCGTTGCGATCCGCACGGCGGTGGAAAAGCTCGAACGCATACCGGTGGTTGATGCCGACAAACGCACCCTGCTGGGCATCGTCAGTCGCTACGACCTGCTGAAGCCGTACACGCACTATCACGACGAAGAGAGGGTGCGCGAGCGGGTGTTCCGCGCAGGGAGTTGATCAGCGTCCATCCAGCATGGTGCGCGTGAGCATGCCGCGTGCGAGCATGGCTTCCCGCCGCGGACGCAGCAGCAGATGCCAGCGGCGACCGCCGAGCTGGCGCCACAGCACCGCAGCGCGCACGCTCGCCAGCAGCAGCGCGCGGATGCGCTGTACCTGTGCAGGCTGATGCAGGTACAGCGGGTTGCCGATCACCATCACCCGCGGCCGCAGGTCGGAAAGATTTTGCGCATACAGGTCCGCAGCGCGGGCCAGCACCGTCGGATGGGTGGGGCCGAAGTGCACGAGCTGCCGCTGCATGCCTTGCAGGCCTTGCTGCAGCGATGCGATCACCGCCTGGTGCCGGTGCAGCGAGCGCTCCAGCCGCAGGATCGCGAACACGATCCGAAGCAGCACCGGATCGCGCCGCTCGCCGTCGATCTGCGCGATCAGCACGCGCAGTCCCTCGCGCACGTTGCCAATGCCACCATAGATGTCGGCGGCGCTCTCACTCTCCAGCTTGAAGATCGAAGCCATGCAGGTTTCTAGTTCGCCGGGATCGCAGTCGCCTTCGCTGGCGAGCGAACGTACCAGGCTCACCGCCTGGAACAGTCCGGCAAGCGCGATGATGCGAGCTTCGTTCACGCGGACACCCTTGGGGCATCCGTGGAGGCAACCACGCCCCCGCCCAGGCACTCATCGCCGGCATAGAACACCACCGATTGGCCGGGCGCCACCGCGCGTTGCGACTGCTCGAAACGGACTTCGATCTGCCCATCCATCCGGTTGATCGTGCAAGGCTGGGGCGGCTGACGGTAGCGCGTCATTGCGGCGCAGGTCAGCGGCAGCACGGGTTCGCCGCCGGAGATCCAATGGGCCTGTTCGGCGCGCAGGCGCTGCGACATCAGCCAGCGGCTTTGCGAGCCTTGCGCCACGAACACGATGTTCTTCGCGACATCCTTGCCGACCACGTACCACGGATCGGGACCGGCACCGGCACGACCGCCGATGCGCAACCCGGCGCGCTGGCCGGGCGTGTAGAACATGGCACCGTGGTGCTCGCCGAGGATTTCCCCTTCCGGCGTGCGCAGCTCGCCCGGTTGCGCCGGCAGGTATTTCGAGAGGAACTCACGGAAGTCCCGTTCACCTATGAAGCAGATCCCGGTGGAGTCCTTTTTCGCATGCACTGCGAAGCCGGCCTCGTGCGCCAGTGCCCGCACTTGCTCCTTGCGCAGGTCGCCGAGCGGGAACAGAGCCGCGCCCAGTTGCTCCTGGTCCAGCGCATGCAGGAAGTAGGTCTGGTCCTTGTTGCCGTCGGCCGCGCGCCGCAATTTCCAGCGGCCGTTTTCGTGCGTCACCCGTGCGTAGTGGCCGGTGGCGATCTTTTCCGCGCCGAGTTCGCGCGCGGCGTCGAGGAAGGTGCGGAATTTGATCTCGCGGTTGCACAGCACGTCCGGGTTGGGCGTGCGACCGGAGCGGTATTCGGAAAGGAAATGCGCGAACACGCGGTCCCGGTATTCGCGTGCGAAATTGCGCGGATGGAACGGGATGCCGAGTTTCGCGCACACGGCCAGCGCGTCCTTGCGGTCCTCGTCGGCGCGGCACGCCGAGTCGGGTTCGTCGTCTTCCCAGTTCTGCATGAACATGCCGGCGATGTCGTGGCCCTCGCGTTGCAGCAGCAGTGCGGCAACCGAGGAATCCACGCCGCCGGACATGCCGACCATCACGCGCACGCCACGTCACCCACGGCGGACAAGGGAAGACGAGTTCCGGCCAGCCAATCCTCCAGCGTGCGCAACACCAGCGGACTGCGCAGGCGTTCACCCAGCGCCGCGATTTCAAGATAACCGAGCCAGTGCGTGCGCAGGATGCCTTCATCCAGCGCGCGCTGTGGATGATGGTGCAGTGGTCGCGCGGCGAAGGCGAAGCGAACGATGTGCGCGGCGTGCTCGGGGCTCTCGTACTGGCGCACGCCGATGAAGGATTCCAGTTCGATCTCCCATCCGGTTTCTTCCAGTGCTTCGCGACGCGCGGCCTGGAGGAGGCTTTCGCCGGGCTCGAGATGACCGGCCGGCTGGTTGAACCGCACCTCGCCGCGCACATCCTCTTCCACGATCAGGAAACGGTCGCGATCGTGCACCACGCAGGCGACGGTCACGTGCGGGCACCAGACCTCATCGCTGGCGGAACCGGAGGAGGGCATGCAGGTCCAAAGTGGCTTGAAAGCGCCTAATTGTGCCATCACCCACCCGGCTGCGGATCACGCTTCCCGCCGCAACACGCGGCGTATACTCGGCCCAAGGCAGTCAATCATCGAGCAATGGCACCCACCCACAGACACGATCCGGAATCCGACCAAGAGCATGGCCTCGTCGTGGAGACGGCGAAGCCGGAAACCGCACGGCCGCCGCTCTATCAGGTGGTATTGCTCAACGACGACTACACGCCAATGGAATTTGTGGTGGCGGTGCTTGAAACCTTCTTCAACATGAATCGCGAGAAAGCCACCCAGATCATGTTGCACGTGCATACACGCGGAAAGGGCGTGTGTGGCGTATTCACGCGCGAAGTCGCAGAAAGCAAGGTGACGCAAGTGAACGAATTCTCACGCAGCCATCAACATCCCTTGCTGTGCACTATGGAAAAACTGTAGCCGGCCCCATATCGAAGCCAGCGGGACTTTCCCGAAACGCTTTGAAGTGAGACAACGATGTTCAGCAAAGACCTCGAATTCACCATCGGCCAGTGCTACAAGGAAGCGCGGGAGCAGCGTCATGAGTTCATGACGGTGGAACACCTGCTGCTGGCATTGCTGGAAAATCCGACCGCCGCGGCGGTGCTGCGCGGCTGCGGTGCCGACGTGGACAAGCTGGGCAAGGATCTGCGCTCGATCATCGCCGAAACCGTGCCGGTGCTGCCGACCGGCGACGAGCGCGACACCCAGCCGACGCTCGGCTTCCAGCGCGTCCTGCAGCGCGCGGTCTACCATGTGCAATCGTCCGGGCGGAAGGAAGTCACCGGCGCCAACGTGCTGGTGGCGATCTTCGGTGAAAAAGATTCCCACGCGGTGTTCTTCCTGCACCAGCAGGAGGTGACCCGGCTGGATGTCGTCAACTACGTGTCGCACGGCATCGCGAAGATCGGCCACGATGCAGCCGAGCCTGCTGCGACCGAACGCGAAGGCGAGGAAGGCGCCGATTCGAAGGCCAACCCGCTCACCGAGTACGCGAACAATCTCAACGAGCTGGCGCGGCAGGGCAAGATCGATCCGCTCATCGGGCGTGCGGAGGAAATCGAGCGCACGATCCAGGTGCTGTGTCGTCGCCGCAAGAACAATCCGCTCTACGTCGGCGAGGCCGGCGTGGGCAAGACCGCGCTTGCGGAAGGCCTGGCCAAGCGCATCGTCGAAGGCCAAGTGCCGGAGGTGCTGGAGGATTGCACCGTGTGGGCGCTCGACCTCGGCGCGCTCGTCGCCGGCACCAAGTATCGCGGCGACTTCGAGAAGCGCCTGAAGGCGGTGATCGCCCAACTGAAGAAGGATCCGCACGCGATCCTTTTCATTGACGAGATCCACACGATCATCGGCGCGGGCTCCGCTTCCGGCGGGACCATGGATGCGAGCAACCTGATCAAGCCGATGCTGGCTTCGGGCGAGCTGCGCTGCATCGGCTCCACCACTTTCCAGGAATTCCGCGGCGTGTTCGAGAAGGACCGCGCGCTCGCGCGGCGCTTCCAGAAGATCGACGTGGTCGAGCCGTCCGTGGCCGACAGCGTGGCAATCCTGGAAGGCCTGAAGTCGCGCTTCGAGGAACACCACCATGTCAGCTATACCGGCGCCGCGCTCAAGGCTGCCGTGGACCTGTCGGTGAAACACATCCCGGACCGGCTGCTGCCGGACAAGGCGATCGACGTGATCGACGAGGCCGGTGCACGCCAGCGCCTGCTGCCGGAGGACGAGCGCACCGGGAAGGTGGACGTCACCGAGATCGAATTCATCGTCGCGCGGATGGCACGCATTCCGCAGAAGCAGGTTTCGGCGTCCGACCGCGACGTCCTGCGCAACATCGACCGCAACCTGAAGATGGTGATCTTCGGGCAGGACAAGGCGATCGACACGCTCTCCAGCGCGATCAAGATGGCGCGATCGGGCCTGGGCGATCCGGCCAAGCCGATCGGCTGCTTCCTGTTCGCCGGTCCGACGGGCGTGGGCAAGACAGAAGTCACCCGGCAACTCGCGCTGCAACTGGGCATCGAGCTGATCCGCTTCGACATGTCCGAGTACATGGAAGCGCATTCGGTTTCGCGCCTGATCGGTGCACCTCCGGGCTACGTCGGGTTCGACCAGGGCGGCCTGCTGACCGACGCCGTCGTCAAGCATCCGCACTGCGTGCTGTTGCTGGACGAGATCGAGAAGGCGCACCCGGACGTGTTCAATGTGCTGCTGCAGGTGATGGACCACGGCGCGCTGACCGATACCAACGGCCGCGAGGCGAACTTCAAGAATGCAATCCTCGTGATGACCACCAACGCCGGCGCACAGCAAGCCTCCAGGCGCACCATCGGTTTCGTGGAGCAGAACCATGCGCCCGACGCGATGGAAACCCTGCGGCGCACGTTCACGCCGGAGTTCCGCAACCGCCTGGATGCCATCGTGGAGTTCAAGGCACTCGACTTCGAGCACATCCTGCGCGTGGTGGACAAGTTCCTGATCGAGCTGGAAACCCAGTTGCAGGAGAAGCGCGTGGCGCTGAACGTGGATCCGGAGGCGCGGCGCTGGCTGGCCGAGCACGGCTTCGATCCGCACATGGGCGCACGCCCGATGGCGCGGGTGATTCAGGAGAAGATCAAGCGCGCGCTGGCGGACGAACTGCTGTTCGGCAAGCTGGCCGATGGCGGCAAGGTCAACCTGAGCGTCAGGGACGGCGAACTGCAGGTGGACACCGAGGAAGCCGAGAAGCTCCCGGTGACCGTGGATTGATCCGCTTCAGGATCACGCAAACAAAAACGGCGGCCAGTGGCCGCCGTTTTTCATTCGTCAATCCCCCGGGGGCCAGTGCCCTTTTGTCGAAGGTGCTGGAATCCCGGATTCAAGCGCATCCCTGGTGCTGTCCCCAGTGGAGGCATACCGCCTTCACTTGGACCTGTACGTGATTCGCCCCTTGGTAAGGTCGTACGGCGTCATCTCCACCTTGACCTTGTCACCGGTCAGGATGCGGATGTAGTGCTTGCGCATGCGGCCGGAGATGTGGGCGATCACCACGTGGCCGTTTTCCAGCTGCACGCGAAACATGGTGTTGGGCAAGGTCTCCAGCACCGTGCCTTCCATCTCGATGACGTCGTCTTTGGCCATGTGCTCCGGCAATGAGAGGGCGGCGCTCGCCGCGCAAGCCGCACATTCTGCCATGAGCTTGGGCTCGGCGAAAGCGCGCTCAGGTGAAGTGCTGGTCGAACTGCCGCTGGATTTCGTGCTCGATCGTGCCCTTGAGCATGCCGGCCATCAGCCCCAGCCGGGCATGCATCCGCACGCTGCCCTCGCCGACCTCGATCCGCCCCTCGATGCCGCTGCGCCTGACCAGCAGGGTGTCGCCTTCCCATCCCGTTTCGACCGCGTACCTGCGGATGAGGTCCTGGGCGATCCGCTCCACGATTCCGCGGGCGCGTTCGCGGCCGAGGCCATGCTGACGCGTTATATCAATGGTGGGCATGTGCCATTCCGATGAGCCGGTTGCGCCATGCTACAGTGCATCGGCAATTCACGAGTCTTTCATGCGCATCGGCTTCGCCAACAGCAACCGCGAACCCTTCCGCAGCGCCGACGCGCGAGTGCGGGTCGGCCGCGCCGGCGGCAACGACCTGGTGCTGGACGGGGTTGGTGTGGCGGAGCGGCATCTGGCGATCGCGGAAGACCGTCGTGGCCTGGTGCTGGAGGTATTGCCCGGCGCGCAACACGTGTATGTCAATGCACGGCCGGTGCGCGAGCGCGCGCTGCTGCGCTACGGCGACATCCTGAGCATCGGCGGGTGCAAGTTGGCCGTGCTGCCCGACGATGCCGGCGAATCCGCTTCGTCCCGGCTCCTGATCGAGGACGCCGCGTCGCGTCCGGGCTTCGCCGCGTTGCGCGCGGTGTCGGGCGCGATGTCCGGCCGGCTGTTGCCGATCGATGGAAAGCTCGTCGTGGGAGGCCGGGGCTTCACGCCTGCGGGCCTGCCGCGATGCGAATTGAAGCTGGACAAGGCGGGCGTACGACTCGACGCGGACGCGCAAGTCTCCATCAACGGTTCGCCGTGCAAGCGCGCGGTGCTGCGGGCAGGCGATCAACTGGCGCTGGGCGAACACCGCTTCGTGCTGGAAGCACCGGGCCTGCAGGCCGCGGTGCTGGCTGCCCAGGAAGAGGAATACGATCCGGCGCCGGAACTGGTCGTGGCCGAACCGCGCCATTCGCGTGCGGAGTTGTGGTGGCTGCTGGGTACGGCCGCTTTGCTCGCAGCGGCCATCACGGTGCTGTTGCTTTGGAAGCACTGAAAAGGAATCGTGCCGCCATTTGAATGTGCGGCCACGGAGTTCTTACCCAAGGACGGCGGCTTGCAGCAATCGTTTGTTGAATTTTCAGGAGAACCCATGGCTCGCGGTTGGAATTTCAGCGCCGGTCCCGCGGCGCTGCCGGAAGCGGTGTTGCGTCGCGCACAGGATGAATTGCTGGAATGGAACGGCGCGGGCGCCTCGGTGATGGAGGTGAGCCACCGCGGCAAGGCTTTCGAGGCCATGGCCGCGCAGGCCGAAACCGATCTTCGCGATCTGCTCGGCATTCCCGCCAGTTACAAGGTGCTTTTCCTGCAAGGCGGCGCAACCCAGCATTTCGCGCAGATTCCCATGAACCTGTGCGCAGACGGCCAGCGCGCGGACTACATCATTACCGGCCACTGGAGCGAGAAGGCGTGCAAGGAGGCGGTGATTTATTCGAAGCCGTGTGTCGCCGCGAGTTCGGCGGAGAACAAGTTCACCGCGATCCCGCCGCGCGACTCATGGGATCTCGATCCAAATGCCGCCTACGTGCACTACACGCCCAACGAGACGATCCACGGCGTGGAATTCCATGGCGTTCCGGATGTCGGCGGCGTGCCGCTGATTGCGGACATGTCTTCCGACATCCTGTCGCGCCCGATCGATGTCTCGCGGTTCGGGATGATTTACGCAGGCGCGCAGAAGAACATCGGGCCATCCGGACTGGTGGTGATGATCGCGCGCGAAGATCTGTTGCAGCGGAATCCACGCCCGCTGCCGAAAATCTTCCGTTACGCCGAGCACGCCGCGCAGAATTCGATGCTCAATACGCCGAACACCTGGGGTTGGTACCTCGCCGGGCTCACCTTCCAGTGGCTGAAGGAGCAGGGCGGATTGGCTGCGATGGAGCGGCGCAATCGCGAGAAGGCGGAGACGCTCTACACCGCGATCGACGCCTCCGGCGGCTATTACCGCAATCCGGTCGAGTCCGGCGCGCGCTCGCGCATGAACGTCCCGTTCACGCTGCATGATCCGGCGCTGGATGCGATGTTCCTGAAGGAGTCGGAAGCCGCGGGGTTGCTGGCGTTGAAAGGCCATCGTGCTGTCGGGGGCATGCGCGCTTCGCTCTACAATGCGCTGCCGATCGAAGGCGTGCGCGCTCTGACCGGGTTCATGCGCGATTTTGCGCAACGGCATGGGTGAGCCGGAGCTTTCGCGAGATGCCTTGAATGGACCTCGCGCCGGCGAAGGCACGGACACGGATGTCCGGGCCGGAGCCACGCACCATGGATGGATGGTTTCCTGAAGAGACTCTCCGCATGTTCAACATCCTCACCCTCAACAACATTGCCGACAGCGGCCTGGCTCGCCTGCCGAAGGAGCATTACCGCGTCGCCAACGACATCCCCGAACCGGATGCGATCCTGCTGCGCAGCGCCGATCTGCACGCGCGGCCGATCCCCGGAAGCGTGCTGGCGATCGCGCGCGCAGGCGCGGGCACCAACAACATTCCTGTTGCCGAGATGTCCAGACGCGGCGTGCCGGTGTTCAACGCGCCCGGTGCCAATGCCAATGCAGTGAAGGAACTGGTGCTGGCGGGAATGTTGCTGGCGGCGCGCAACCTGCCCGATGCGCTCGCGTTCGCCGCTTCGATCGCGAAAGAGGCCGATGCGCACGGGCGCATGGAAGCCGGGAAGAAGCGCTTCGCCGGTTCCGAACTCGCCGGCAAGACCCTGGGCGTGGTGGGCCTGGGCGCGATCGGCGTACGTGTGGCGAATGCGGCGTTCGCGCTCGGCATGCGCGTGATCGGCTTCGATCCGCACATGACCGTTGAGGGCGCGTGGCAGTTGTCCTCCAGCGTGCAGCGCGCGGGTTCCCTGGAAGAGATGTACGCAGCTTCCGATTACGTTTCCATCCACGTGCCGCTGGTGGACGCCACGCGAGGGCTGTTCGGCACGAACGCCGTTGGCGCGGCGAAGAGCGGCCTTGTGTTGCTGAACTTTTCGCGCGAAGGCGTGGTGGATGCGCAAGCCGTCCGGGCAGGGCTGGATGAAGGCAAGCTCGGACGTTATGTCAGCGATTTCCCTGTGGCACCGCTGGCCGATCATCCGCGCGTGATCGCGTTGCCGCATCTCGGTGCATCCACGGCCGAAGCCGAAGAGAACTGCGCGGTAATGGTGGCCGACCAGCTGCGCGAGTTCCTCGAGAACGGCAACGTGCAGCACGCGGTGAATTTCCCGAACACGCGCATGCCGCGCACCGGCAACACGCGCGTGTGCATCGCCAATGCCAATCGCCCCAACATGATCGGACAGCTCTCGCACGTGCTGGGGGAGGCGGGCCTCAACATCGCCCAGATGCACAACGCTTCGCGCGGCGAATTGGCCTACAACCTGATCGATGTGGATGCGGCGGTCCCCGGTTCGCTGGTGGCGAACATCAGTGCGATCGACGGCATCCTCTCGGTGCGCGTGATCGCCGGCAACGGATAGGCTGTGCTCCATGAGCGAGAGCTTCGATGCCGCAAGATTGGCCAATGCCGCGACGGCGCGCCTGCGCAATTATGATCCCGGCCACGACTTGCCGGCCCTGCGCAAACGCTTTGGTGCGGTGATCGCGGAACTGGGCTCGAACGAAAACCCGCTGGGACCCAGTCCCCGCGCACTGGACGCAATGCACGAGGCGCTGAAGGAGAGCTCCCGTTACCCCGATCCGCGTGGTTCGGCATTGAAGGCTGCGCTCGCGGCACATCTCGGCCTGGGTGTGGAGCGCTTGGTGCTCGGCAACGGCTCGCACGAATTGCTGATGCTGTTGGCACAGTGCTTTGCCGATCGGGCGCATTCGGTGGTGTTCTCGCAATTCGGCTTCGCGGTGTTCCCCATCGCCACCGCCGCCGCCGGCGCGCAGCCTGCGTGCGTGCCTGCGCTCCCGCGCGAATATCCGCAAGCACCGTTCGGCCACGATCTCAACGCGATGGCGGCTGCGGTTCGTGCCGACTCCCGGATCGTATATCTGGCCAATCCCAACAACCCGACCGGCACCTGGTTCGACGACGCGGCGCTCTCGGCATTCCTCGCCCGCGTTCCACCTGATGTGCTCGTGGTGGTGGACGAGGCCTATCACGAATACGTGGACGCGCCGGGCCTGACCACCGCACTGAAGTTCGCGGAAAATCATCCAAACTTGGTCGTCACGCGGACGTTCTCCAAGGCCTACGGACTGGCGGGACTGCGCGTGGGCTATCTGGTCGCGCACCCGAGCGTCGTTGCGGTGCTGGAGCGACTGCGCGAATCGTTCAATGTCAACTCTGTCGGACTGGCCGGCGCCGAAGCCGCATTGAGGGACCGCGAACATCTGGCGCGCTCGCGCGAGTACAACAATGCCGAACGAGAGTGGCTGCGCGGCGAATTGATCTCGCGAGGCCATCGCTGCCTGCCATCGCAGACGAACTTCCTGATGCTGGATTTGGGTCGCGACGCGAGCGATTTCGAACGCCACCTTTTCGATCGCGGCGTGATCGTGCGGCCGATGGGCGGATACGGTTTGCCGAATACGGTGCGCATCAGCGTGGGCGGTCGCGCGGAAAACCGGCGCCTGCTGGAAGCGCTGCCGTGAACGCTACCCTGGACTGGAGCAGCGCGCCTGCGGGCGCGTTGATCGGCGAACTCACGATTCCCGGCGACAAGTCGGTATCGCATCGCGCCGTCATGCTGGCGGCGATCGCCGACGGCGCCTCGCGCATCCGCGGTTTTCTCGAAAGCGCCGACACGGGCGCGACCTCCGCCATCTTCGAGCAACTCGGCGTGGCCATCGAATCGCCGGCTCCCGGCGAACGCATCGTGCACGGCGTCGGGCTCCAGGGGCTGCGGGCACCGCACGGGAGGCTCGATTGCGGTAATTCAGGCACGGCGATGCGACTGTTCGCGGGTCTGCTTGCCGGCCAGCATTTCGACTGCACGCTGGTGGGCGATGCTTCGTTGTCGCGCCGGCCGATGCGGCGCGTAATCGAGCCGCTCACGGCGATGGGAGCACGCATCGAGGCGAAATCAGGCGATCTGCCTCCGTTGCATGTCCACGGCAAGCCGTTGCGCGGCATGGATTACGCAACTCCGGTTGCCAGCGCGCAGGTGAAATCCGCGGTGCTGCTGGCAGGCTTGTATGCCCAAGGCGCGACCAAGGTGTTCGAGGCGCAGCCCACGCGCGATTACACCGAACGCATGCTGGCCGCTTTCGGTTGGCCGATCGAATTCGGGCCGGGCAGGGCAACGCTCACCGGCGGGCATCGGCTGCGCGCGGGCGAGGTAATCGTGCCGGCGGACTTTTCTTCCGCCGCTTTTTTCATCGTCGCGGCCACGCTGGTTCCCGGCAGCGTGCTATGCCTCCGCGGCGTCGGCCTGAATCCCCGCCGCACGGGTTTGCTGGATGTGCTGCGCGCGATGGGTGCGGACATTTTCGAAGAGAACCGGCGCGAATCCGGCGGCGAGCCGGTGGCCGACCTGGTGGTCCGGTACGCGCCGTTGCGCGGAATCGAAGTGCCCGTAGCGACCGTGCCGGACATGATTGACGAATTCCCGATCCTGTTCGTGGCAGCCGCAGTGGCCGCGGGCACCACGACGATCCGTGGCGCGCACGAACTGCGGGTGAAGGAGTCCGACCGCATCGCAGTGATGGCGACCGGCCTGCGTGCGCTCGGGGCGACGATCGAAGAAACGCCGGATGGCGCGGTGATCGAAGGCGGCGTTTTGAACGGCGGCGAGGTGGATGCGCAAGGGGACCACCGTTGCGCGATGGCCTTCGCCGTGGCCGGCGCGGTTGCGGGGGCGCCGGTGTGCATCCGCGACTGCGCCAATGTGGCGACTTCCTTCCCTGCCTTCGAACAGGCCGCGCGCACGGCCGGATTGCATATCGAACCTGCTGCGTGAATCCGGACCGGATTGCGGGTGCCACTACAATGGCCGGCTCTCGAACGGAGCTCCTTGCGTGCCGAATCCCGATCCGCAGACCCGCGCCGTCCCGGTGCTCACCATCGACGGCCCCTCCGGCTCGGGCAAGGGCACCATCGCGCGTGCGGTTGCCGAACACCTTGGCTGGCATCTGCTGGATTCCGGCGCGCTCTATCGGGCCGTCGGTCATGCGGCAACAGGGGCGGGGCTGGACCTGAACGACGCCGAGGCCTTGACCCGCTGTGCGCAGACGGTGGAAATCACCTTCCGCGACCCCAAGGATGGTGGGGAAACGCGGGTCCTGGTGAACGGCAGTGATGCGACCGACGCATTGCGTACCGAAACCGCAGGCGCGGCAGCCTCGTCGATCGCAGCCATTCCGGCCGTGCGCAAGGCGTTGGTGGCCATGCAGCTCGCCTTTCGCAGGCCGCCGGGCCTGGTCGCCGACGGCCGCGACATGGGTACGGTGATCTTCCCGGATGCCGGGCACAAGGTGTTCCTGACCGCCTCGGCCGAAGAACGCGCACAAAGGCGTTATAAGCAGTTGAAGGAAAAGGGTCTGGACGTTACACTATCCAGCCTTTTGCACGAGATCGAGGCGCGCGACGCACGCGATGCGACGCGTGCGGTTTCGCCGTTGAAGCCTGCTGCCGACGCGGTGCTGGTGGATACGACCGGAATGCCGATCGCGCAGGTCGTCGCAAAAGTACTGTCGTTGCTGCAAGCCTGATTTCCTGAAGGACAATCGGAGCCTGCTGTGATCGAAGTGCAGGCAAGGATGCCCGCTTGTGATTCCCGCGATCATGGAGGATCGCAAGAAAAACCGACCGTCCGCGGTGCGGACTTGTACCCACGGCGCGAAAGCGCCCCCAACCGGCGGATCGTTCTGCCTGGAATCCAATCGAATGAACGTTGCAGGCAACGCGGTCCATTCCCCCACTGGAAATTTTATGAACGAAAGTTTTGCCGAACTGTTTGAACAGAGCCAGTCGCTCAACAAGCTGAAACCCGGGTCCATCGTGTCCGGCATCGTCGTGGACATCCGTTCCGACGTGGTCGTGATCAATGCGGGGCTGAAATCCGAGGGCATTGTCCCGATCGAGCAGTTCCGCGAGGAAGACGGGACCCTGGAGATCAATATCGGCGACGAGGTCAAGGTCGCGCTGGACGCGATCGAGGACGGCTTCGGCGAGACCAAGCTGTCGCGCGAGAAGGCAAAGCGCGCGCTGGTGTGGGACGTGCTGGAAAGCGCGTTCGAAAAGAGCGAAGCCATCACCGGCCGGATCTCCGGCAAGGTCAAGGGTGGTTTCACCGTGGACATCAAGGATGTCCGCGCGTTCCTGCCGGGTTCGCTCGTGGATGTGCGCCCGGTGCGCGATCCCGGCTACCTGGAAGGCAAGGATCTGGAATTCAAGATCATCAAGCTCGACCGCAAGCGCAACAACGTGGTGGTTTCGCGCCGCGCGGTGGTCGAGAGCGAGCACTCCGAGGAGCGCGAGCAGCTGCTCGAGCGCCTGCAGGAAGGCGCGATCATCAAGGGCGTGGTCAAGAACCTCACTGACTACGGTGCGTTCGTGGACCTGGGCGGCATCGACGGCCTGCTGCACATCACCGACATGGCGTGGAAGCGTGTGCGCCATCCGTCGGAAGTGGTCAACGTCGGCGACGAACTGGACGTGCGCGTGCTGAAATTCGACCGCGAGCGCAACCGCGTCTCGCTGGGCCTGAAGCAGCTCGGCGACGATCCGTGGGTCAACATCGCCCGCCGTTATCCGAGCGGCACCCGCCTGTTCGGCAAGGTCAGCAACGTCACCGACTACGGCTGCTTCGTGGAGCTGGAGCCGGGCGTGGAAGGCCTGGTGCACGTGTCGGAGATGGACTGGACCAACAAGAACGTCAACCCGGCCAAGATGGTGCAGGTCGGCGACGAAGTGGAAGTGATGGTTCTGGACGTGGACGAGGAGCGCCGCCGCATCTCGCTGGGCATCAAGCAGACCCAGGCCAATCCGTGGGAGGCCTTCGCGGCCACCTTCAAGAAGGGCGACAAGGTCAAGGGCAACATCAAGTCCATCACCGACTTCGGCATCTTCGTCGGCCTGGAAGGCGGCATCGACGGCCTGGTGCACCTGTCCGACATCTCCTGGCAGACGCCGGGCGAGGAACTGGTGCGCAACTTCAAGAAGGGCGACGAGGTCGAGGCGGTCGTGCTGGCGGTGGATCCGGAGCGCGAGCGCATCAGCCTCGGCATCAAGCAGCTCGAGCAGGATCCGTTCGGCCAGTACATGGGCACGCATCCGCGCGGCTCGGTGGTGACCGGCACGGTGAAGGAAGTGGATGCGCGCGGCGCGGTGGTGGACCTGGGCGAGGGGATCGAAGGCTATCTTTCCGCCCGCGACATCGCCAAGGAGCGCATTGACGACGCCAGCCAGCACCTGAAGGTCGGCGACAAGGTGGAAGCCAAGTTCGTCGGCATGGATCGCAAGGGCCGCATGCTGCAGCTTTCCGTCCGCGCCAAGGACGAAGACGAGCTGGCCGAAACGCTGTCGGATTACCAGGACACCGGCAGTGCAACGACCAAGCTCGGCGCGTTGCTGAAAGAGCAGATGAACAAATCGGAGTGATCTCCGGCCATGCGTGCGGGGCGCCATGCCCCGCACGCTTCGCCGAAGCGCAACATCTGCACGTCGAATCCGCGCCCATGACCAAATCCGAACTGATCGAAACGCTTGCGCTGCGCCAGACCCACCTCGCGTTTGCCGACGTGGAGCTCGCTGTTCGCAACGTGATCGAACAGATGAGCGGCGCTCTCTCCAACGGCGAGCGCATCGAGGTGCGCGGTTTCGGCAGTTTCTCGCTGCATTACCGCCCGCCCCGCACCGGTCGCAATCCGAAGACCGGCACCGCCGTGGCGCTGCCGGGCAAGCATGTGCCGCACTTCAAGCCGGGCAAGGAGCTGCGCGAGCGCGTGAATGCCGAGCCCGCCCAGCAGGATAACGCTGCCTGAACTCACGCCGGCAGCGCGATCGGTTACATTTCGCGCGTGACTGCCTCCGCGGATCCTGATTGATGCGCGCCCTCGTCCTTGTCCTGGTGATCGCCTTCCTGGTGCTCGGCGCCGTCTTCGGCGCGCTGAACCCGCAGGTGGTCGCCTGGGATTTCGGGTTCGAACACTTGCAGGCTCCCAAGGGTTCCGCGCTCCTCGTTGCACTGCTGATCGGCTGGCTGCTCGGCGGAGCGCTGTGCTGGGCCGGTTCCGGGCTGGCACGGCAACACAGATCCTCATCCAGCCGTCGCACCCGCGAGAAGGCATGAACGCATTGCTGTTGCATCCGCTTTACCTGCTGTTCCTGTTGCTGCCCGTGGCTGCATGGTCGGGCTGGCTGATCGGCCGGCACACCAGCGCGCGCAGCTCGGGCGCACGTACGCGCGAGCTGTCATCGAGCTACTTCCGGGGCCTCAATTACCTGCTCAATGAGCAGCCGGACAAGGCCATCGAAGTGTTCATGAAGCTCGCCGAGTTCAACCGCGATACGGTGGAAACGCACCTCGCCCTCGGCAACCTGTTTCGCCGCCGCGGCGAAGTGGATCGAGCGATCCGCGTACACCAACACCTGGTCAGCAGGCAGAACCTGAGCGAAGACGAAAAGACCGTCGCACTGCTCGAACTGGGCGAGGACTACATGCGCGCCGGCTTGCTGGATCGCGCGGAAGCCCTATTCGACGACCTGGTCGCGATGAACGCGCACGCGCCGTCTGCCCTGCGCCACCTGATCGCGATCTACCAGCACGAGCGCGACTGGCACAAGGCGATTGATCATGCCCGCCGCCTGGAGAGCATGACCGGCGAATCGCAGGCTTCCACCATCGCGCAGTTCTATTGCGAGTTGGCCGAGCAGTCGCGCGCACACGGAGCCCGCGACGAGGCGCGCGAATACCTGGGGCAGGCTTTCTCCAGCGAGCCCAACTGCGTGCGCGCGCACATGATCGCAGGGCACCTGCTGGCAGAAGCCGGCGACCGCACCGGTGCGGTGGAAGCATTCGAGCGCGCGGTGCGTGCGGACGTGGACTTCGTTCCCGAGATCCTGCCGCCCTTGCTGGACAACTACGCACGCTCGCAACAGATGGATCGCGCCGAGAAATTCCTGGAAGACGTGATCCGGCGCTACCACGGCATATCGCCGGTCCTGGCCTTGATGCGGCTGTACGCCGGACGGGAAGGCGAGCGCACTGCGCTGGATTTCCTGACCCGGCAATTGCGGCAACGCCCTTCGGTGCGCGGGCTGATGGCGCTGATCGACGCGACGCTCGACCGGACCACCGGCGAGGCGCGCGAGAATTTCCTGATCTTGCGTGATCTCACCCGCAAGCTGGTCGAAGGGCAGGCGATGTACCGCTGCAGCCGCTGCGGCTTCGGCGCCAAGGCGCACCACTGGCAGTGTCCGAGCTGCAAGAACTGGGGAACCGTGCGACCGATCCACGGCGTGGTCAACGAATAACGTGGGCGGCGCGGCGCCACTGTTGATCAGTGTCGCGTGCGGATTCGTCGTTTCCGTGGTCGTGGTTGCGATCAGTGTTGCCTACGCGCACAGGCGCGGGCTGCTTGATCAACCCGGCCGGCGCCGCTCCCATACCCGGCCCACGCCGCGTGGCGGCGGCATCGGCGTGGTCGTAGCCGTGCTGGTGTGCGCAATGCCGGCTCTGGCGATCTTTCCGCAGCCCGAGCCGCCGATCCTAGTCATCGTGCTCGCAATCGCGCTGCTTGCCGTTGCCGCGGTCGGCTGGCGCGACGATCATCATCCCTTGCCGGTATTGCCTCGCATCGGCGTGCATCTGCTTGCCTCTCTGGCCGTTGCGGCGATCCTTCTGGCGCCTGCCGCTCTCATCGACGCCCGACAATGGGCATGGCTGATTCCGGTCGGCATCGTCTTCGCAGGGAGCATCAATGCCCACAATTTCATGGACGGCATCGATGCGCTGCTCGGGATCCAGGCCGTGTTCGTGCTGATCGGCTACGCGCTGCTGGCCCGGGCGAGCGGAGAGTCCGCACTGTTGATCGCAAGCGCGACATCCGCCGCCGCGTGCTTCGGGTTCCTGTTGTTCAACCGCCCGCCTGCGCGGATCTTCATGGGTGATGTCGGCAGCAGCACGCTGGGCCTGCTGATCGCCGCGTCCGCCGGCTTGCTGGTCCGGCACTCGCTCGCGCTGCTGTGGCCCTGTTTGATCCTGTCCTCGGCCTTCCTCGTGGATGCGGGCTTGACGCTGCTTGCGCGCATACTGTCCGGCAAGCGTTGGTACACTGCGCACCGCGAGCATCTCTATCAGTGGATGGTGCGCGCAGGATTCGGCCATGCGCGAACGGATGCCATGTATCTGCTCTGGAACCTGATCATCGCCGCGCCCGCAAGCTGGGCCGCGTTGCATTGGCCGGATTCTGGCTTGTGGCTGTGCGTGGCGGTGTACGTGTGCGCGTGCGTGGTGTGGCGGGCCGGCAAGCGCACGTGCCTCGCCACGGTACGGAGCGACCCGCATGTTGCGTAAGCTGATCAGCAAGGTGCATCCGCGCGCGGCGGTGGTCGCGCACGACCTGCTGATGGTGGCGATCGCCTGGATGCTGGCGGGGGCGTTGCGCTACGCGTTGCTGCCGCAACCGCTGCCGCTGGAGATCTTTACGCCGGAGCTGGTCATCGTGCTCGCGGTGCAGGGCGCTATCTTCTACTGGACCGGCCTGTACAAGGGCCTGTGGCGTTTCGCCAGCCTGCCTGATCTCTGGAACATCCTGAGAGCCAGCGTGGTGGGCGCACTGGCGATCGGGCTGGCGCTGTTCCTGTACAGCCGCCTGCAAGGCATCCCGCGTTCGGTGCTGCTCATCTATCCGGCACTGCTTTGCGTGTTGCTGGGATTGCCGCGGCTGGCGTACCGCTACTGGAAGGACAGCCGCATCGATCTCTTCTCCAGCCGGCGCAGCAAGCGCGTGCTGGTGGTCGGCGCAGGGCGCGCCGGCGAGGCGTTGATCCGCGACCTGCACCACGATACCGAGCATTACGCGGTCGGGTTCATTGACGACAGCGACGCATTGCGCGGCGCCCGGGTGCGTGGCATCCCTGTGCTCGGCCGCATTGATCGCCTGCCGGCAATCGCGCGTGAATCCGGAGCCGAGATGTTGCTGATCGCAATGCCCTCCGCCGACAAGGCGCAGATGCGGCGCGTGGTCGAGCTGTGCGAGGAAACCGGCCTGCCTTTTCGCACCGTGCCGCGGCTGGAAGACGTCGTCGCCGGCCGCGCGCAGTTCAACGAATTGAAGGAAGTGGCGATCGAGGATCTGCTCGGCCGCGAGCCGGTCAAGCTGGACTGGAGCGCGATCCGCCAGGGCCTGACCGAACGCCATGTGCTGATCACCGGCGGTGGTGGTTCCATCGGTTCGGAACTGTGCCGGCAGGTGGCCCGCCTGGGCGCGGCTTCGCTTACCGTGCTCGAGCTGTCCGAATACAACCTGTACCGGATCGAGCAGGAGCTGCGCACGCAATACCCGGAGCTGCTGTTCCGCGGCCTGATCGGCAACTGCGGCGACCCCGCCACCTGCGAACACGCTTTCGCGCTGGCACGGCCGAATGCGGTGTTCCATGCCGCGGCGTACAAACACGTGCCGCTGCTGCAGGAACAGCTGCGCGAGGCGTTCCGCAATAACGTGCTGGCCACGCGTACGGTGGCGGAAACCGCCGCGCGGCACGGCGTCGAAAGTTTCGTGCTGATCTCCACCGACAAGGCGGTGAACCCGACGAGCGTGATGGGCGCCTGCAAGCGCATCGCGGAGATCATCTGCCAGGCGGTGGCCGGCAACGCGCGCACGCGCTTCATCACCGTGCGGTTCGGCAATGTGCTGGATTCTGCCGGTTCCGTGGTGCCGCTGTTCCGCGAACAAATCCGCAACGGCGGGCCGGTCACGGTGACGCATCCGGAAATCTCGCGCTACTTCATGACCATTCCGGAAGCCTGCCAGTTGATCCTGCAGGCTGCCGCGATGGGAGAGGGCGGCGAGACGTATGCGCTGGACATGGGCGAGCCGGTGCGCATCCGCGATCTCGCCGAACAGATGATCCGCCTCGCCGGCAAGCAGCCCGGTCGCGATGTGGCGATCGTCTACACCGGATTGCGGTCGGGCGAGAAGTTGTTCGAGGAGTTGTTCCATCCGCTGGAGAACTACTCCAGCACCACGCATCCGAAGATCTTCCAGGCCGCGCAGCGCGAGTTCTCGAGCGCACTGGTGATGGCGCAGATCGATCGCGCCGCACAGGCCACGGCGCAATTCGACGAGGAGGCGCTGCAAGACTGCCTGGCCGCGCTGCTGCCCGGCTATCGCTGGCAGGCTGGCGAGGCCGTCGGCGAGGATAACGTGCTGCCGCTGCGCGGGGCCGACAAGGACATTGCCTGAATTGAGAGCCGCGGCCGCGGACGGCCGCTTTGCCGCGCAGGATGCGCATTGAAGGAGTACCGATGAGTCAGGGAACGCAGCAACGCCTGCGCAAGGTGGTCTTTCCGGTCGCGGGACTGGGCACGCGCTTTCTACCAGCCACCAAGGTGGTGGCGAAGGAAATGCTGCCGGTGCTGGATCGCCCGTTGATCCAGTACGCGGTGGACGAGGCGGTGGATGCGGGCGCCGACACGCTCGTGTTCGTCACCAATCGCTACAAGCACGCGATCGCCGACTACTTCGACTCCGCCTACGAGCTGGAGGAGACACTCGAACGCGCCGGCAAGCATGAGCTGCTCTCGCTGGTGCAGGGCCTGTTGCCCCCGCACGTGCGCTGCGTATACGTGACGCAGGAGCAGGCGCTCGGCCTGGGGCACGCGGTGCTGTGCGCCAAGCCGGTGATCGGCGACGAGCCTTTCGGGGTGATCCTGCCGGATGACCTGATCGTCAACGAGGGCGCAAGCGCGCTTCGGCAGATGGCCGAACTTGCGGTGCGTGAGAAAGCTGGCGTGCTGGCGGTCGAGGAGGTGCCACGCGACCAGACCAACAAATACGGCATCGTGGACGTGGGTGGGGCGAACGAACCGGCCGCGCGGATCCGCCACGTGGTGGAGAAACCGAAGCCGGAGAACGCGCCTTCCAATCTCGCCATCGTCGGTCGCTACGTGCTGCCCGCGCGCATCTTCGAACTGCTGGAGAGCACCAGGCCCGGCGCCGGCGGCGAGATCCAGCTGACCGACGCGATCGCGGCGCTGCTCGCCGAATCGCCCGTGCTCGCCTGCCGGTTCCAGGGCACGCGCTTCGATTGCGGCAGCAAGGCCGGCCTGGTGCGTGCGACCTTGCATTTCGCGCTGCGCGACCCGGCGCTTGCAAAAGTGGCGCGTGACTTCATCGCCTGAGTGTGCATGGACATCGACTGGATCCTGACCCATCTTGGCGAAGAGCGAGAGCGCTACTTCCACGCGGTCGCGCCGCCGGTAATCCAGACTTCGATTTTCTGCTTCGACAACGTCGCCGACATGCGCGCGCGCATGCACGACGAATACGGCGAGCACTGCTACACGCGCGGCAACAATCCGACCGTCGAGATCCTGCGCCGCAAGATCGCCGCGCTGGAAGGCGCCGAGGACTGTCTGGTGTTCTCCTCCGGCGCCGCGGCCATTTCCGCGGCGGTGGTCGCCTGCGTTGCAGCTGGCGATCACGTGGTCTGCGTGCACAAGCCCTACAGCTGGACGCACAAGCTGCTCACCCAGCTGCTGCCGCGATTCGGCGTGCGCTGCACGTTCGTGGACGGCACCGATGTCGGCAATATCGAGGCGGCGCTGGAGCCGACGACCAAGCTGGTCGTGCTGGAATCGCCGAACTCGCTGACTTTCGAATTGCAGGACCTTGCGGCGGTCGCGCAAATCGCGCGCGCACGAGGCATCCGCACGCTGTGCGACAACAGCTACGCCAGTCCGCTGAACCAGTCCCCGATCGCGTTAGGCATCGATCTGGTGGCGCATTCGGCCACCAAATACCTCAACGGCCACAGCGATGTCGTGGCCGGCGCGCTGTGCGGGCCACGGGCAATCCTCGAGGAGGTCTTCAAGGGACCGTTCATGACCTTCGGCGCCGCGTCATCACCGCACGACGCATGGCTGATGTTGCGCGGCCTGCGCACCTTGCGGCTGCGCGTGGAGCGCAGCGGCAGGAGCGGCCTGCAGATCGCGCAATGGCTGGAGGCGCATCCGAAAGTCGAGCGGGTGTGGTATCCGCACCTGCGTTCGCACGCTCAATACGAACTTGCGATGAGGCAGATGTGCATGTCGGGCGGCCTGCTCTCGTTCGCGCCGCGTTGCGAGGACACCGGGGCGGTGGAGCGCCTATGCGACGCGCTGAAACGCTTCCTGCTCAGCGTGTCCTGGGGAGGCTATGAATCATTGGCGTGCCCCAGTGCGGCGTTCCATCCGCCGGGAACGAAGGTGGAGGGCGCAGTGGCGGGCCTGCCTCCTCCCCACTTGGTTCGCCTCTCGATCGGACTGGAAGATCCGGAGATCCTGATCGCGGATCTGGCGCAGGCGCTGGAACAAATCTGACTTCCAGCAGGGATTGGGTCCGGCTCCTTGGGTTATGCTCCGCGCGCGCAATGCGGGGAGCGAGCATGGCCGAACCAGCCGAAACCTATTACCGCGCCACAGCCAATCCGCGTGAGCCGTTTCCGTCATTGGGCGGCAAATGCGATGCGCGTGTGGTGATCGTCGGTGGCGGTTACGCCGGGGTCAATCTGGCGCTCGGCCTGGCCGAACGCGGCATGCGCGACGTGGTGTTGCTGGAGCGCGAAACCGTCGGCCACGGCGCTTCAGGACGCAATGGCGGTTTCGTGTTCGCCGGCTATTCGCTGGGTGAACAGTCGCTGCTGGACCAGCTCGGCAGGCAACGCGCGCGCGCGATGTACGCAGATACCGTGGATGCGGTGAACCTGATCCGCTCGCGGATCACGCGCTACGCGATCGAGTGCGACGCCGTGGATGCAGGCGTCATCTGGGCCAACTGGTTCCGCGATCCCGGCGTGTTGCGCGAGCGCCAGCAATTGCTTGCCGAACAGTATTGCGTGCAATGGGAATGGTGGCCGCGCGAGCGCGTGCGCGAAGCGATCCGGAGTGAGCGGTATTGCGACGCGCTGTTCGAGCGCAACGCGCTGCATCTCCACCCGCTGAATTACATCAACGGCCTCGCACGTGCCGCAGCAGAGCAGGGCGTTTCCATCCATGAACACAGCCGCGTGCGGCGCATCGCGCGCGAAGGCGAGGGCTGGTGCATTCGTACCGATGCCGGCGAGGTGCGCGCGCCGACGGTCGTCCTCGCGTGCGGCGGCTATCTGGCGCGCCTCGAGCGCAAGGTCGATCGCGCGGTGCTGCCGATCGCCACCTACGTCATGGCGACCGAGCCGCTCGGCGAGCGCATGCAAGACTGCCTGCGCACCCAAGCTGCAATCTACGACACCCGTTTCGCTTTCGATTACTACCGGGCGTTGAGGGACACGCGTTTGCTGTGGGGTGGACGCATCTCCGTTCGCGACCGCTCACCGCGTGCAGTGCAGAAGTTGCTGATGGGCGATCTGTTGCGGGTGTTTCCGCAACTGAAAGGCGTGCGCATTGATTACGCGTGGTCGGGCCTGATGAGTTACGCGCGCCACCAGATGCCGCAGCTCGGCACGCGCGGCGATGGCCTGTGGTGGATGCAGGCCTTCGGTGGCCATGGCGCCGCGCCCACCGCCGCGGCCGGCGAACTGCTGGCCGGCGCGATTGCGCACGGGAGCGAGGGTTGGCGCGAGTTCTCGCGCTACGGGCTCAGTCGCAGTTTCAGGCCATTCGGCTATCTCGGCGCGCAGGCGAGCTACTGGTGGGCGCAGGGAAAGGATCAGATCAAGGAAATGATGGAAGGGTGAGCCGGCGCGCGGACCGGACGAGCTTAACCGACACCATCGTCCATCTGATCAACCCGTGAATTCGGTCGCGTATTGAGTTCCGGATTTCACCCGGGCACGACAAACCCGCGTGCTAGCTTCCTCATTACTACAAGGAGGCTGGACATGGATGCTCGCAAACTGATAGTCGCATTGGCTCTGTCGGCGGGCTTTCCCGCCTCGCTCCTCGCCGCAACGCCCGCTTCCGGCACGCTCAACGCGCCCGCATCGGGGCAGACTTCCAGCGTGAGCTGGAGCGGGGGACCGTACACCGGCGCGACAGCCGACCCTTCCGCGTGCACCACATTGACTTGCGATACCTACACGCTCACGGTGAACGTGCCGAGCACCTTTTACGCGGCCAATCCGAGCTACGCCGTGAAGGTGGGCATCACCTGGGCGAGCAGCACCAATGATTTCGATCTGTACGTCAACGATGCCAGCGGCAATACCGTCTGCTCGTCGGGCCAGAGCAACGCCACGACCGGTCAGGCATCCGAACTTGCCGATTGCGGGCAGCTCGCCGCCGGTACCTACACCGTGCAGGTGGTTGCCTTCACGGTGGCGAATTCGACTTACTCGGGAACCGCAACGATCGCGCCCGAGCCGACCTCCCCAACCGGCACCGCGCGCTACAAATCCGGCAAGTTCACCTTCAGCGCCCCCCTGACATTGCCTGGCCCGGCGGACCTGGCGTTCAACGTGCAGGGCATCGAGCCGCGCGTGAAAGCCGATTCGCTAGGCAATATTTACGCGGCCGCGATCCAGGGCATTCCCGCCGGCACGGATACCTGGAAGTCCATGGACGGCGGCAAGACTTTCACCTACCTCGGTCAGCCGGATGGTGCGCAGGCGGCTTCCGCGGTGGCACGTGGTGGCGGCTTGGGCGGCGGCGACGAGGATCTCGCGATCGGCGCTTCCGGCAACGTGTACGTGACATCGCTGTGGCTGGGTTCGGCCACGCAGAGCGACTCGTTCAACGGCGGCAGCACCTGGGTGGTGAACCCGATCTCCACCGATGAGCCCATCGTGGATCGCCAGTGGATCGCCAGTTACGGCAACAGCGTGGTTTACCTCACCACCAAGCAGCTCGGCGCCGACCTGACCGGCACCGCCAGCCTGTTCGTGGTGAAGTCGTTCGACGGCGGCATCACCTTCCCGCAAGTCACGCAGGTCACCACGCCGCTGGTCGGCGTGCAGCCGGGCGACCAGGGCAATATCGAGGTGGATCCGAACAACGGTTATGTCTACACGGTGTTCTTCGACGACACGGGGAAGAACCTGTACGTCGCGCGTTCCACCAACGGCGGCGTGAACTTCGACGTGAAGCTGGTGTACGCCAACACGGTTTCGATGGTGAACGTGTTCCCGTCGCTGGCGATCGACCAGGCCGGGAATCTCTACATCGCCTATTCCGACAGCCACGCCGCGTACCTCACGTCCTCGCAAGATCATGGTGCGACCTGGAGCACGCCGGTGCGGGTGTCCAACGGCTCGGGCAACAAGAGCGTGATCGGTCCGTGGGTCACGGCGGGTGCGCTCGGTGCGGTCAACGTCACCTGGTGGGGAACGCCCTCGCTCAGCAACAACGACACCACCGCGCAGTGGAAGGTTTACTTCGCGCAGTCGCAAAATGCGCTCGCATCCATTCCGACCTTCGCGCAGACCGCAGCGACGGGCGTGATGCACCAGGGCGCGATCTGCACCAACGGCACCGGGTGCGCTTCGGGCACGCGCAATCTGGCCGAATACTTCGCGCCGGGCCTCTATCTGGACGGCAGCGAGATGATCGTGTACTCGGATGATTACAACAATGCCGCGCCGGTGGCCACCTTCATTCGCCAGACGGGCGGCACGACGCTGAAATCCAGATCAGGTCAGTAGAAGCACCGCCATCCCGCTCGCGCGTCGCAAGGCTGACGCGCGGGCGGCCATTCATGCGTGCGGGCGAAAGTTGCGCCGCCAGGCCGCGGGTGGCATCCCGAAGCAGCGCTTGAATGCTCGCTGGAATGCCGCGGCGGAATCGTACCCGATCTCATCCGCCAGGCTTGCGATGCTGCATGTGCGGTCGCTGAGCTGGCGCGCTGCGAGTTGCATCCGCAGGCGCGTGAGGTAATGCATCGGCGGTTCTCCGATCATGTCCCGGAAGCGCGTCGCAAGGCTGGATCGCGAACTCGCCGTGGCCGTGGCGAGCGCTTCCACCGTCCAGCGCCGGCAGGGTGAAGCGTGCAGGGCGTGCAAGGCGCGGCCTACCAGTGGATCACGCAGCCCCGCCAACCAGCCGGTGGCATCCGCCGGCAAGCTGTCCATGTGCAGGCGCAGGGTTTCCGTGAACAGCAGCTCCGCCATACGCGCGCGAAGGCTCGCCGCCCCCGGTCTGTCGTCCAGCGCATCGGTGACCGCATAGCGGACCAGTGTGCCCAGGCGTTCACCGAGGGTGACCTTGAATATCCTCGGCAGCGACTGAAGCAACGGTTCGAAGGCGCGGCGATCGCATCCGAGGAATCCGCACAGCAGCCCCACTGACTCGCCGGGGCCGACATCCAACCGCGCATGGCGCAGTTCGAGGGGGGACTGCCCGCCCAGCATCGTCGTGAACGGTACCGCTTCACGGTCCGGTGCGTCGCCGAGGTCGTGCTCGTCGCCGTGCGCCATCACGACCGCTTCGCCCGATCTCGCCGAGAGCCAACCGGACTCGCCCTGCCGGATCCAGCATTCGCCATCAAGCACCACATGGAACACGATGATGTGGTTGGTGCCGGCAGGCAACAACGGGGCGAATTTCTCCACGGTCGGGTTGGCGGCGATGCCCCACGGCCCCTGCAGGTCCACGCGGAAGATCAGCGCGCCCGTGAGGCGGACCATTGCCAGAACGCTGGACAGGATGTCTGCGGTCATCGTGCCCTCTCATGCCCGGCGTTTTGGGCATGGACGTCGGAGTATAAGTCATTGCCGATGGGCCGCCACGGACCAAGACTCTCTGAAGTTTCGACGCACTCAGACGAGGTATGTGTCATGCGCGGCATGCTGATTCTGCTTTACGGCATCTTCTCTTACGCCGTTTTCTTCCTCACCTTTCTTTATGCGATCGCCTTCGTCGCGGACATCGCCGTTCCGCATACGGTGGATCGTGGCTTCCCGGGCGCGAGCGTGCCCAAGGCACTCGTGATCGATGCAGTATTGCTAGGCATCTTCGCAATCCAGCACAGTGGCATGGCGCGGCGCAGCTTCAAGCGTTGGCTGACATCCTGGCTGCCGGAGCCGGCCGAGCGTAGCACCTTCGTGCTGCTGTCGAGCGCGGCGCTGATCCTGCTTTACTGGCAGTGGCGGCCGCTGCCGGGCGTGATCTGGAATATGCAGGCAGACTGGACCGTGTACCTGCTTTATGCGCTGTCCGCCTTTGGCTGGCTGCTGGTGTTGAGCGGCACGTTCGTGATCAACCATTTCGACCTGTTCGGCTTGCGCCAGGTCTGGCTGGCCATTCGCGACAAGGCATATACACCGGTAGCGTTCAAGCAGCACTTCTATTACCGGGTGGTCCGACATCCATTGATGCTCGGCTTCGTGATCGCGTTCTGGGCAACTCCGCGGATGACCACCAGTCACTTGCTGTTCGCGATCGCGACCACGGGCTATATCCTGATCGCGGTAAAGTTCTTTGAAGAACGTGACCTCATCGTGGCCCACGGCGAGGACTACCGCCGCTATCAGCGCGAAGTGCCGATGATCTGTCCGTGGCCGCGGCCCAGGCGGGCAACGAAACCTGCAGCACCGGTTCAACCGCAGGGGTAATCCGATGGCGGGAACGCGGCGACGGACGCCGCGTTCCACGCCGTTTCACTGCTGGGCGATCTGCTCACGCAGGCGCTGTTCCTGTTTGCGCAGCTCCGGTGTGAATTCCTCGCCGAAATCCTCTGCCTCGAAAACCTGGCGGATCTCGATTTCGGTGCCACCGTCGAAAGGTGCTCGCTTCAGCCATTCAACGGCTTCTTCCTTCGATTTGCACTGCCACAGCCAGAAGCCGGCGATCAATTCCTTGGTCTCCGCGAATGGTCCGTCGATGACCGTGCGTTTTTGCCCATCGAACTTCACGCGCACGCCCTTGGAGCTTGGCGCCAGGCCTTCGCCGGCCAGCATCACGCCGGCCTTGACCAGTTCCTCGTTGTACTTGCCCATTGCGGCGAGCAATTCGGTACTGGGCATGACGCCGGCCTCGGAACTCTTGTCGGCTTTGACGATCACCATGAAACGCATGTCGTTCTCCTGTTGGCGCGCATGGTTCATGCGCTCTTGCATGGGCGACGAACGAGGACGGCCGGATTCGACAGGGCGAGTCGTCGCGCCTGCCATTATGCTGCCGGCATGGAGCTCACGGTCCTCTGGTACGTCATCGCCGGTGTCCTGATCGCGATCGGCCTGGTCGGCACGGTGCTGCCGATCCTGCCCGGCGTGCCGATCATGTTCGGCGGCATGTGGCTGGCCGCCTGGGCCGGGCATTACGAACGCGTGGGCCTCGCAACGCTGATCCTGCTCGGGACACTCGCCGCGATCTCGATCGCGCTCGATTTCGTCGCGGGCGCGCTCGGCGCCAAGCGCGTGGGTGCGAATGCGCGAGCGCAGTGGGGCGCGTTCCTCGGCGCAGTCGTCGGGATTTTTTTCGGCATCCCGGGCCTGATCCTCGGGCCCTTTATCGGCGCGGTGATCGGCCAACTCACCAGCGGCAGTGGCGTCGAACATTCCACGCGCGTGGGCATCGCAACCTGGATCGGGCTCTTGTTCGGCACGATCGCCAAGCTGGCACTGTCCTTCACCATGCTTGGCGTGTTCGTATTCGCGCTGATCGTGTAGGAGCCTGCGTGCAGGCCACCGGCCTGCCGTCCATGGCATGGGCCAGAGCTCCGCGGTCGCGAGTCCACCCGCTCCTACAAAGCTTCGAAGATTCCGGCGGCACCCATCCCCGTACCGATGCACATCGTCACCATGCCGTACTTCTGCTTGTGCCGGCGCAGGCCATGGACAAGCGTGGCGACACGGATCGCGCCGGTCGCGCCGAGCGGGTGGCCGAGCGCGATCGCGCCGCCCAGCGGATTGACCTTGGCCGGGTCGAGTTGCAGGTCCTTGATCACCGCCAGCGACTGCGCGGCAAAGGCCTCGTTCAATTCGATCCAGTCGAGCTGGTCCTGTTTGATGCCGCTGGCCTTCAGCGCTTTCGGGATCGCTTCCTTCGGACCGATGCCCATGATCCGGGGGGGCACGCCGGCCACCGAGTAGCTGACGAAGCGCGCCAGCGGCGTCAGGCCGTAATCCTTGATCGCCTGTTCGTTCGCCAGCAGCACCGCTGCGGAGCCGTCGGACATTTGCGAGGAGTTGCCGGCGGTGACACTGCCGCCGAGCTTGAATACCGGTTTCAGTTTCGCCAGCGCCTCCGCATTGGTGTCGCGGCGTGGACCTTCGTCGGCGCTGATCACGCGCTTGTCCTCGCGGACCATGTGCGTGGCGAGGTCCGGATAACGGTCATCCAGCGGGTACGGCGCGATCTCGTCCTTGAACTCGCCGCGATCCTGCGCCCCGAGTGCGCGCTGATGGCTCTGCAGTGCGAAGGCGTCCTGCTCCTCGCGGCTGATCTTCCATTCGGACGCGACGTTCTCGGCGGTGATGCCCATGCCATAGGCGATGCCGATGTTCTCGTCGGTGAAGATCGCCGGATTCATCGCGACCTTGTGGCCCATCATCGGCACCATGCTCATGCTCTCGGTGCCGCCGGCCAGCATCAGATCGGCCTCTCCGAGCCGGATGCGTTCGGCGGCAAGCGCCACGGCCTGCACGCCGGAAGAGCAAAAGCGATTCACGGTCATCGCAGGCACCGTGTCCGGCACGCCCGCCAGCAGCGAGCCGATGCGCGCCACGTTCATGCCTTGCTCGGCCTCCGGCATGGCGCAGCCGATTACCACGTCACCGATGCGCGCGGGATCGATGCCTGCGCAGGTTTCCAGTGCTTCGCGCAGCACGAAGGCCAGCATGTCATCCGGGCGGGTATTGCGGAACACGCCGCGCGGTGCCTTGCCCACCGGCGTGCGCACCGCGGCGACAATGTACGCGTCCTGGATTTGTTTGGTCATTTCAGTTCCTCAAGGGTTTGCCGGTCATCATCGTGTGGGCGATGCGCTCCTGGGTCTTGGGCATCTGTGCCAGTTCGATGAAGTGGCGGCGCTCCAGATCCAGAAGCCACTCCGCATCCACCTTCGAACCGCGCTCGATGTTGCCGCCGCACAGCGCGTCTGCGATGCGCGTTGCGATCTCCATGTCGTGTTCGGAGATGAAGCGTCCGGCCAGCATGTTCACCAGTTGCGCCTTGATCGTGGCGGTGCCGACGTCGCCGGCCACCGCGATCTCGCGAGCGGGCAAGGGCGGGCGCCAGCCGGACTCGGCCAGCGAGTCCGCCACGTCCTTCGCCACGTACAGCAGCTCGTGCGCGTTGAAGACCACCACGTCCGATTCGCGCAGCAGGCCCATCTGTTTGGCCTCCAGGGCGCTGGTGGAGGTCTTCGCCATCGCGACCACTTCGAAATACTTCTTCATCTGGTCGAACGGATCCTCGCCCAGTGAATGCGCCGCGCAGCGCTCGGCGATCTCCTTCAGGCCGCCGCCGGCAGGCAGCAAGCCCACGCCGGCCTCGACCAGGCCGATGTAGCTCTCCAGCGCCGCGACGGTGCGTGCAGAGTGCATCTGGAACTCGCAGCCGCCGCCCAGCGCCAGCCCACGCACCGCCGCGACCACCGGCACCAGCGAGTGCTTCATGCGCATGCTGGCGCGCTGGAAGTTCGCGATCATCGCTTCCAGCTGCGCGACCTTGCCTTCCTTCAGCAGGCCGAGCGCGCCCTTGAGATCGGCACCGGCGGAGAACGCCTTGGCGCTGGCCTGCCAGACCACCATCGCCTTGAGCTGCTTTTCGCTTTCCTCGACGGCGCGCTGCAGGCCATCCAGCACCGCGTCGTTGACCGTATTCATCTTGGTCTTGAACGAAACGATGCCGATGCCATCGTCGTCCAGCGTCCACAGCCGCACGCCATCGTTCTCCCAGACGGTCTTGCCCTGATCGAACTTCTCGCCCAGCAACGGATCGGGGAACAGTTGCCGCTTGTAGACCGGTGCATCCGAGCGGGGCAGCGCCTTGTTCGCGCACGGCGACCAGGCGCCTTCGGGCGTATAAACACCTTTACGGCCATCCTTCACCCATGCCGGGAGCGGGGCGTCGCTCATGGCCTTGCCGGCCTTGATGTCTTCCTCGATCCATTGCGCGACCTGCTGCCAGCCGGCCGCTTGCCAGGTCTCGAACGGACCGAGTTTCCAGCCGTAGCCCCAGCGGATCGCGAAATCCACGTCGCGCGCCGTTTCGGCGATGTCGGCCAGGTGATAGGCGCTGTAGTGGAACAGGTCGCGGAAGCTCGCCCACAGGAACTGCGCCTGCGGGTCATTGCTCGCACGCAGCTTGGCGAATTGCTCGGCCGGATTCTTGATCGCGAGGATCGCGCTGACTTCCCCCGACGCCTTCTGCTCGGAAGGCCGGTAGTCCTGCTTCTGCAAATCGAGAACGAGGATGTCCTTGCCGGCCTTGCGGTACACGCCCGCACCGGTTTTCTGGCCCAGTGCGCCTCTTTCGATCAGGGCCGAAAGCCACCCAGGCGACTTGAAGTGCGCGTGCCAGGGATCATCGGGCAGGGTGTCGGCCATGGTCTTGATGACGTGCGTCATGGTGTCCAGGCCAACCACGTCGGCGGTGCGATAGGTCGCAGACTTCGGGCGCCCGATCGCGGGACCGGTCAGCGCATCCACGGTGTCGAAGCCGAGCTTGAATTGGGCGGTGTGATGCATCGCGGCCAGCATCGAGAACACGCCGATGCGGTTGCCGATGAAGTTCGGGGTGTCCTTGGCGTACACCACGCCCTTGCCGAGCGTCGTGGTCAGGAACGCCTCGAGCCCCTGCAGCACTGCAGGATCGGTGGACTTGCCGGGGATAAGCTCCACCAGATGCATGTAGCGCGGTGGATTGAAGAAGTGCACGCCGCAGAAGCGGTGGCGCAGTTGCTCAGGCAAGGCGTCCGCAAGCGTGTTGATCGAAAGCCCGGATGTGTTCGATGCGACGATCGCGTTCGCCGGCAGGTGCGGCGCGATCTTGCGATAGAGATCGAGTTTCCAGTCCATCCGCTCGGCGATCGCCTCGATCACCAGGTCGCAGCCTTTCAGCGCGTCGAGGTTCTCGTCGTAATCGGCCGGTGTGATGGATGCCGCCAGCGATTTGAGCGCCAGCGGCGCGGGCGAGAGCTTGCCCAGGTTCGCGATGGCCTTGAGCGCGATGCCGTTCTTCGGCCCTTCCCTGGCTGCAAGGTCGAACAGCACGGTTTCCACGCCGGCGTTGGTGAGGTGCGCGGCGATCTGCGCACCCATCACGCCGGCGCCGAGTACGGCGGCTTTGCGGATGCGAAGTGTTTCGGCTGGCATGGGTTCTCCGGTACGAAGCAAATCAGGTTGAAAAGAGGGGGCGGGGATGTGGAAGGGGGCGCAGCAAGCGGCCGCGACGCGAGGCAGGGCGGCGCCGCCGCTACCCGTCCCCGACCCCCGCTCTGAGTCCCGCCGCGGCGAAGCGGATCAGGTGCTGGGCGGCACGCTCGCGGTAGTCGCGCTCGGACTGCCCGCTGCGCCGTTTGATCACGCCGAAGTCTGCCATGGCGTAGGTCAGGGCGCCGGCCACGATATCCAGTCGCCAGTACAGTTCCTCCTTCTCCAGCTTCGGCAGCAGTGCGGCGAAGGCGGTAGCGAATTCCTTCAGCACGTGGCCGTAGTTGTCGGAGAGGAACTTGCGCAGGCGCTCGTTGTGCTCGGCGTAGGCGCGCGCCAGCACGCGCACGAAGGCGGGGCCGCCGCTGCGATCCAGGGAGAGCTCCAGCGCCGGCTTGATGAAGGCTGCCAGGACGTCCTCCAGACTGTGTCCGGGTTTGCCGAGCGTGCGCTTCAGGGCTGCCAACCGGCGGGCATTGAGCTCGTCCAGGCGACGGCGGAATACTTCCTCGATCAGCCTGTCCTTGGAGCCGAAGTGGTAGTTGACCGCCGCCAGGTTGACGTTCGCCGCGGCCGTGACCTGCCGCAGCGAGGCGCCGGCAAATCCGTGCTTTGCGAACAGATCCTCGGCGGCTTCGAGGATTCGCTGCTTGGTCGAGAAGGTCGAGCTTTCGGGCATCAAACTGGGAAATGCGGACAGGGGGTCCGCGTCTGTCGGCGAGCGGGCGCGGGCGCATTTAAAACGTTCGTTTGAAGTCTAAGCCCGGGAGCGAGCACCGGTCAAATCCCGGGCCCTCGCGAAAGATTGCCGGCCGGGATGCGATCGGCTTGGGTATGCTCTAGAATCAACGAATATTTTGTGAGCTAACTCTGCATTTGGCCGTGGGTTTGGTCGTAACCTCGGCCTGCGGGGAAAGCATCGTTCAGGGACGGCGAGTGGATGCCGAGGATTGGCGTCCGCGCCGTTGCGTCTGTCATTTCATCAACACGAACCCGCGAGGATTGCATGGCGCTCGAGCGCACCTTGTCCATCATCAAACCCGATGCCGTGGCTAAGAATGTCATCGGTGAAATCTATTCCCGTTTCGAGAAAGCCGGCTTGAAGATCGTCGCGGCAAAAATGAAACATCTTTCGCGCAAGGAAGCCGAAGGCTTCTACGCGGTGCATCGCGAGCGCCCGTTCTTCAAGCCCCTGGTGGAGTTCATGGTGTCGGGCCCGGTGATGATCCAGGTGCTGGAAGGCGAGGGCGCGATTGCAAAGAATCGCGAACTGATGGGCGCGACAAATCCCAAGGACGCGGCAGCGGGCACCATCCGTGCGGATTTCGCGCAAAGCATTGATGCCAACGCGGTGCACGGTTCGGATGCGCCGGAAACGGCAAAATTCGAGATCGGCTATTTCTTTGCGGAAACGGAGTTGTGTCCGAGGTAGTTTGAATCGGACGAGATCGTCAACACGCCAAACTTCTCAAAATGAAGCACGACATCACCAGCGCCTCAAGCAAGACCAACCTGCTCGATCTCGATCGGGCGGGCTTGCGCGAGTTCTTCGTGCAGCTCGGCGAAAAGCCTTACCGCGCCGACCAGGTGATGAAGTGGGTCTACCATCGCCTCGAGGACGACTTCGAGGCGATGACAGACGTCGGCAAGTCGCTGCGCGCCAAGCTGGCCGAGGCCGCCTACGTGGGTCCGCCGAAATCCTTGCTGGACAAGGCCTCCAGCGACGGCACCCACAAGTGGCTGCTGGGCATGGATGGCGGCAATGCCGTGGAGACCGTCTACATTCCAGAGCCCACGCGCGGCACGCTGTGCGTCTCCAGCCAGGTCGGCTGCGGCCTGAACTGCACGTTCTGCTCCACCGCCACGCAGGGGTTCAACCGCAATCTCGCGACGTCCGAAATCATCGGCCAAGTGTGGGTTGCGGCGAAGCATCTGGGCAACGTGACCCACCAGCAGCGCCGCATCACCAACGTGGTGATGATGGGCATGGGCGAGCCGTTGTTGAACTTCGACAATGTGGTGCGCGCCATGAACCTGATGCGCGACGACCTCGGCTTCGGACTGGCCAACAAGCGCGTCACGCTCTCGACCGCGGGCCTGGTGCCGATGATCGACAAGCTGTCGGAGTGCGCGGATGTGTCGCTGGCGGTGTCCCTGCACGCGCCCAACGACGAGCTGCGCACGAAGCTGGTGCCGCTCAACAAGAAATATCCGATTGCCGAATTGCTGGACGCGTGCGCGCGCTACGCCGCGAAGCGCCCGCGGACCACGATCACCTTCGAATACACGTTGATGGGGGGCGTGAACGACACGCCCGAACTCGCCCGGCAACTCGTCAAGCTGATGCGCCGCCTCCCGGCCAAGGTGAACCTGATTCCGTTCAATCCGTTCCCGGGCACGCAGTACACGCGTTCGGACGAGACGACCATCCGCGCGTTCCAGAAGATCCTGCTGGACGCCGATGTGCAGGCAATGGTGCGCCGCACGCGTGGCGACGACATCGATGCCGCCTGCGGCCAGTTGAAAGGCCAGGTGCTGGATCGCACGCGCCGCCATGCGGAATTCCGCCGCAAGATCGAAGCCGCCGCGCAACGGGAGCTGAGCAATGCTGCGTAGAAGCCTCGCCGTCGTGTTGCTCGCCGTGCTCGCACTTGCGGGCAGCGCCTGCTCCAGCAACAAGATCATCAAGTACGACACGCCGCTCAGCAACCTCAAGAACGAACCGCAGGACACCAAGCAGGATCGGATGCGCGATGCAGCGCAGGTGCACACCCAACTGGGCGCGCAGTTCATGGCGCGCAACGACCTCAAGAGCGCCGACGAGGAGTTCAGGAAGGCGATAAGCGTCGATCCGAATTACGTCACCGCGCACACGATGCTCGCGATCCTGGACGAGCGGGTGCACCTCACCAAGGAAGCCGAGCAGGAATACCGTCGCGCACTGGCGATCGATCCCAAGAGCGGCGACGCGAACAACAACCTCGGGTATTTCCTGTGCCACCAGGGACGCGAACAGGAGGCGATGACCTACTTCCGACGCGCACTGGCCGATCCGTTCTATTCCACGCCTGCCAAGGCCAACGCCAATGCCGGCGGCTGCCTCGCACGCACCGGCGACTACAAGGGCGCGGAAGAGTACCTGCGCAAGGCGCTGCGCATCGATGCCAATGAGCCCATCGCGCTGTACCAGATGGCGCAAGTGCTGTATGCGCAGAATGACGCCTTCCACGCGCGTGCATTCCTGCAACGCTTCGAGGCACAGGGTCAGGCAACCCCCGACTCCCTGCTGCTGGGTTATCAAATCGAGTCCCGTCTGGGCGATGCGGATGCCGCCCGGAATTACGCCAACCGTCTGCGTGACCAGTTCCCGGAATCGGATCAGGCGCAGCACCTTTCTGGCAGTCCGCAATGAACCCTTCCGAACAAAATGCCGACCTGTTCCCGACCAACGACGCATCCTCGGAAAATTCCTTCGGAGAAATGCGTTTCCATGTTGAAGGCGTTGCAGCCGATCCCGCTCCGGCCACCGCCGTCGCGGGCGAAGTCGGTGCACGCCTGAAAGCCGCGCGCGAGGCCCGCGGCATGGATCTGCAAGCCTGCGGGCAGGCGCTGCGTCTGCCGGCTCGCGTGCTGGCCAGACTCGAGGCCGGCGATTTCGGCAAGGCCGACGATCACGTTTTCACGCGCGGCGCCCTGCAGAGTTACGCGCGACTGTTGAACGTGCCCGGGTCCGAACTGGAACCGGCACTGCAGGTTGCAGCGCCATCCGGACAGCCCGCGCTGGTCCCGACCGGCACCGCGCTGCGCGGCAACTGGCTGCAGCGCTATGGCGCCGCGGCGACCTACATCGTGCTGACCGCCACGGTGGCGGTGCCGCTGGTCTGGCTCGGCCTCCGAGGAGGGCTGGACAACCGGCTCGCCCGCATCGCGCCGCTGGATCACGCACCGGCAGCCGCCGCGCCGGCGCCCGCGACCCAGGCGATCAAGACTCCGGCGAAGCCCGAGCAGGAGCAACCGCTGCTCGCTTCGATGACGCCGTTCCCTGCGATGCACCTCGACTCCGGTGCCGCAACGCAAACGGCTTCATCCCAGGCACCGGCCGCAACCGCCCCGCAGGCCACCCGTTCGGAGCACGTGCTGAGCCTGAGCGCGCATGGCGACAGCTGGGTCGAAGTGACGGACGCGAGCGGCAAGACGCTGGAATCGGGCATTCTGCATGCGGGCGATACCCGCAGTTACCACAGTGCCGACGCATTGAGCGTTACGCTCGGCAATGCGGATGCGGTGGACGTGCGCAGCGACGGCAAACCACTATCGCTGGATGCCTATCGCCACGCCAACGTCGCGCGTTTCAAGGTTTTCGCCTCCGGCGAAAGCAACGGCTGAACCGGCAACCGCCGGAAAAGCAGCGGTTTCGGTTATCCTTGTCCGCCGCGCGAGTGCGCGGCGGTTTCGTTTGTCCCCTGGGCAGGACGTAGCGGCGGCCAGGCCAGCTGCGAAGCCCAATCAAGCTTGATCAGAGTTTTTCCAATGGCTTTTGACGATTACGACGAATACGAGCAGAGCGAACAGGTCCGCAAGTGGCTGCGCGAGAACGGGCTGTCCATTGTCGTCGGCGTGGTGCTGGCGCTGGCACTGATCTTCGGCTGGCGCCAGTGGCAGGCGCACCGCGCCGGGCACCATGCCGAGGCCGCCGAGCAATACGCCGCGCTCGAAACCGCGCTGGCTGCCGGTCAGGACACGAAGGCGGACACCGCCGTGAACGCGCTGGAGAAGGACTTCGCCGATACGCCGTATGCGGCGCTCGGCGCGGCGGCGCGCGCCAGCGTCGCGGTCGGGAAGGGCAAGCTGGACGATGCGCAAAAGGCGCTGCAATGGGCGGTGGACCACAGCCCGAGCCCTGCGTTGCATGCCATGTATCAATTGCGCCTGGCGCGGGTGGAACTGGCCCGGGACCAGGCCAAACAGGCGCTGGCCTTGCTGGACAGCATCCCCGCTGATGCCTATCGCGCCACCACGCAGGAACTTCGTGGCGACGCGCTGCTCAAACTCGGTCGCGACAGCGATGCGCGCAGCGCCTACGCGAATGCCCTGGCGGCGTTGTCTCCCAACGCGGCGCCGGGCCTGCGCGATGCCCTGCAGATGAAACTCGACAATCTCGCGCCGGCCGTTGCGCCGGCGAGTGCGGCCACAACGACTCAACCCGGGAAGCAGGGCACATGACGCGACGCCACCTTCTGATGTTGTCCCTGCTGGCGGTACTGCCGGCGTTCACCGGCTGCAGCCTGATCAGCAAGATCGTGAGCGGCAAGGACAACGTGAATCCGCCGCGCGAACTCACCAAATTCACGCCAACCGTGCAGGTACAGCGGCTGTGGAAGGAAAGCATCGGCGACGGTTCGGGACGTTCCGGCGTCCGCCTGGCGCCGGCTTACGCGGACGGCAAGCTCTACGTCGCCAGCGTGGACGGAAAGCTGGCCGCGCTGGACGCCAACACCGGCAAGACGATCTGGCGCGATGACACCCGCACGCACGGCTGGTTCGGTTTCGGCCACAAGCATTACCCGGACGCGAGGTACGCAGGTGGCCCGTCAGTCAGCGGTGACCTGCTGGTGGTCGGCACGCTCGATGGCCACGTCTACGGAATGGATGCGGCGACCGGCAAGCAGCGATGGGCCGCGGAAGTTTCCGACGAGGTGGTCAGCCCGCCTGCGATAGATAACGGCGTGGTGTACGCGCGCACCAACGATGGCCGGATCTATGCGCTGGATGCCGCCACCGGCGCGCGCAAGTGGGTCAACGACCAAGGCGACGTGCCGCTGCTCAGCTTGCGCGGCAATGGCCCGCTGCTGGTCGCGCACGGCGTGGTGTTCTACGGCAGTGATGACGGCAAGATCGTCGCGTTGCGCAGCGATACCGGAAGTGCGCAATGGCAACAGGCGATCGCCAAGGGTGAAGGCCGCAGCGACATCGAAAAACTGGACGATGCCGACGATACCTTGCTCCTGGACGGCGACACGCTGTACGCCACCGCTTATCACGGCCAGATTGCCTCGATTGACGCGCCTACCGGAAGGATCAACTGGAGCCATCCGTTCTCCAGCTACGTCGGTGTGGGCGCGGTCGGCAATCAGCTGATCGGCGTGGACGACAAATCGCAGGTCTGGGCGTTCGATACTTCCAACGGCGCCGACATGTGGAAGCAGGATGGTCTCGAATATCGTTGGCTGACCGCGCCGGCCATGCAAGGCCATTACGCGGTGGTCGGCGACCTGCAAGGTTACGTGCACTGGCTGGATCTGAAGAACGGCAGCTTCGCCGCACGCGAGCGCCTGTCCAGGGATGCAATCCGCGCGCGCCCGGTAGTGGTCGGCGATACGGTGTTCGTGGAAGACGAGTCCGGGAATATCGCGGCGTATCGCATCGCCACGACTCCATAATCATTTAGACACGACGCGCGAGCCGATGCGGCTCGCAAAGCGTCACGAGCGAAGGCAGATTGCGTGGCGCCGGAGCGCAGGAACCGGAGTGTATATGTCAATACATGAGGATTCCGAGCACCGCCGGCGCGAGCTGCCGGGCGCAGTAGCTTCGCGAGTCGCGTGATGTTGCCTGTTGTCGCCCTCGTCGGCCGCCCGAATGTCGGGAAGTCCACGCTCTTCAACGCGCTGACGCGTTCGCGCGACGCCTTGGTCGCGGATCTTCCAGGCGTTACCCGCGATCGCCACTACGGTGTGTGCCGGTTGGGCGCGCGCCCGTTCGTGCTGGTGGATACCGGCGGCCTTTCCGGCGAAAACGTGGACATGGATGTGCTGACCGCGCGCCAGGTGCGGCTGGCGATCGAGGAAGCGCAAGCCTGCGTGCTGCTGGTGGACGGGCGCGACGGCCTGTTGCCACAGGACCGCGCAATCCTCGACGACTTGCGCCGCGCCGGCAAGCCGGTGGTGCTGGCGATCAACAAGACCGATGCCGTGGATCCGAATGCCGCGCTCGCGGAATTCGCATCTTTCGGGATTGCGGCCACGTTGCCGATCGCCGCTTCTCACGCGCGCGGCCTGGACGATCTCGTCGCGCAGGTCTTGCCGCTGCTGCCCACTGATGAAGAACTCGACGTCGATATCGAAGACGAAAGTGCCGGCACGCGCGTGGCGATCATCGGCCGTCCCAACGTAGGCAAGTCCACGCTCGTCAATCGCCTGCTAGGCGAGGACCGCGTGGTGGTGTCCGACGTCGCCGGCACCACGCGCGACTCGATCCACGTGCCGCTCGAGCGCGACGGCAAGCGCTACACGCTGATCGATACCGCCGGCGTGCGACGCCGGGGGCGTGTCTAGGACGCGCTGGAGAAGTTCAGCATCATCAAGACGCTGCAATCCATCGCCGCCAGCCAGGTCGCGATCGTGCTGCTGGACGCGGGCGAGGGCGTGTCCGAGCAGGACCTGAACCTGATCGGGCAGGTACTGGACGCCGGCCGCGCGCTGGTGATCGCGGCCAACAAGTGGGACGGGCTCTCCACCTACGACCGCGATCGTTGCCGTGAAGGCCTAGACCGCAAACTCGAATTCGTTTCCTGGGCCAAGCCGATTTTCATCTCCGCCAAACATGGCTCCGGGCTGCGCGAACTGATGCGAAGCGTGGATCGCGCGCACGTTTCCGCGACGCGCGAACTCAGCACCTCCGACCTGACCCGCACGCTGGAAAAAGCCTTGGCTTCGCACCAGCCACCACTGGTGCGTGGACATTCACCGAAGCTCCGCTTCGCGCATCCGGGCGGGCACAATCCGCCGACGGTCGTGATCCACGGCACCCGCACCAAGCACATCGCCGACAGCTACCGGCGTTACCTCGAGAACTTCTTCCGCAAGCGCTACAAGCTGGAAGGTACACCGATCCGCATCGAGTTCCGCGAAGGCGAGAATCCGTTCGCCGGTCGCCGCAACGTACTCACCGAAAGCCAGCAGCGCAAGCGGCGGCGCATGATCCGGCACGTGCGCAAGTAGGACCTGCAGGCGAACGGGACGACGATGACGGAACCATCGCGCATTCTCGGCATTGTCCTCGCCGGGGGCGAAGGGCGGCGCGTTGGCGGGCAGGACAAGGGACTGCTGCTGCTTCAGGGCAAGCCGGTCGTAGAGCGTGTGCTTTCGACCCTGCGGCCGCAATGCAACGAAGTGCTGATCGTCGCCAACCGCAATCGGGCCGATTACGGACGCTACGCTCGGGTGATCGGCGATGAGGCCCCGAATCACGCCGGCCCATTGGCGGGCATCATCGCGGCGCTGGCGTTGATCGAGCGCGAACCACAGGTGTTCGACGGCCTCAAATGGCTGCTGACCGCCCCTGTGGATTGTCCCGATCTGCCGTCGAACCTGTTCGCGCGGCTGCATGCAGCGCTGCAAGGTGTACCCGATGCACTCTGCGCCTATGCGCGCGATGCGCACAAGCTGCAACCGTTGTTCGCCTTGTACTCGCTGGAATTCCGCGACAAGCTGGTGACTTCCGCGCGCGAGGCCCTTGGCGTGCATGCCTCGCCGTTGCGCTGGCACGTGGAGCTGGGCGCAGTCGCGGTGGATTTTTCCGATAGCCAGGAAGCCTTCCGCAATCTCAACACCCTGGAAGATTTCCGCGCCTACGAGCACATGCACCCATGACCGACGCCCGGCATCCGACCCGCATCCCACTGGAAGAAGCGTTGGAGATCGTGCGCATCCGCAGCACGGAACACCGCTTGCCGGCCGAACCCGTTCGACTGGATACCGTACGGGGTCGCGTGCTGGCCGAAGACATACATGCGCCGCATGATCTGCCGCCGTTCGCCAATTCCGCGATGGACGGCTTTGCGCTATGTGGCGCCGAACTTCCGAATGATGGCGAACAGGGGTTCGAGCTGATCGGCGACGTATTCGCCGGCGCGCCCTCGGCGCCACGGATCGCGAGTGGTCAATGCGCGCGCATCACCACTGGCGCGCCGCTTCCGCCCGGTGCCGACACGGTGGTCATCAAGGAAAACGTGCGCGTCGAGGACGAACGCGTGTTCGTCAGGGCCGGCGAGAAGGCGGGGTCCAACGTGCGTGCAGCGGGCGAGGACTTCGCTGCCGGCGATCTTGCGCTGAAATCGGGCGTGCGTTTGCATCCCTCGCAGCTCGGCGTGCTCGCTGCCTTGGGCATGGACCAGGTGCAGGTACGGCGCAAGCCGCGCGTCGCGGTGATCGTTACCGGCGACGAACTGGTGCCCGCCGGGCAGCCGCTGGGCTTCGGGCAGATCCACGAATCCAACGGAGTGCTGATTTCCGCGCTGCTGCACGAAGCCGGGGCAGAAGTCGTCTCGCGCGTGTGCGTCCGCGACAACCCCGATGCGCTGCGTGCCGCGCTGCTGGATGCCGCCTCGGATGCCGACCTGATCGTCAGCAGCGGCGGGGTCTCGGCCGGAGAAGCCGATCATCTGCCGGCGCTTCTGCAAGAGCTGGGCGAAATCCATTTCCACAAGGTCCGCATCAAGCCGGGCATGCCGATCCTATTCGGCGCAATCGGGGCCTCGCTGTATTTCGGGCTGCCCGGCAATCCGGTCTCGGCCGCCGTGACGTTCCAGGTCTTCGTGCGCTTTGCCTTGCGCGCGATGCTGGGCGAATCGGGCATCCCGCAAGTCCGGCATGCGCGTCTCGCGGAACCTGTGCACAAGAAGCACGCGCGCGCCGAACTGATGCGCTGCGCCCTGACCTGTGACCCCGAAGGCGTGCTGTGGGCCGCACCGCACGCGAAGCAGGGCTCGGGCATGTTGCGCGGGCTGGTGGAATCGAATGCGCTGGTGCTGCTGCCGGAAGACGCACACGAGCTGGAGCGCAGCGCTGTCGTGGCAGTTTGGCCGCAAGACTGACCGTCCATTTCCGCTCGCCATGGGCGTAGGTCCGCAAGGACCGAAGTCGAAGGGCGTCCTTCGATTCCGCTTCGCCACGCTACTGCGAACGGAGCGCATCTGCTTTGCGCGATAATGCGCCGATGACCATCCGCGAAATCTCCCCGCGCGAAGCGCTGGAACGCCAGCGCGCAGGCGCGCTGCTGCTGGACGTGCGCGAACCCTTCGAACACGCCACCGGTATGGCGACCGGCGCGATCGCCCTGCCGCGGGCGCAGGTCGCGCAGCGTATCGCGCAGATTGCACCCGACCGCAACGCGGAAATCCTCACCATCTGCGCGCATGGCCAGCGTTCGCTGATGGCCGCGCAGGTGTTGCGACAGCTCGGTTACGGCAATGTCGCATCCGTCGCCGGCGGTACCGCGGAATGGATCGACGAAGGCCTGCCCATGGCCGATGCCGACAATGAAGACGCGGATTTCTTCGAGCGTTATTCGCGGCATCTGCGCCTTCCGGAAGTAGGCGAGGCCGGGCAACGCAAGCTGGAAGACGCGCGCGTGGTGATCGTCGGAGCAGGCGGGCTGGGCTCGCCGGCCGCGTTCTATCTCGCTGCCGCGGGCATTGGCACGCTGGTGTTGGCCGACCATGACATGGTGGATCGCAGCAACCTGCAGCGGCAGATCCTGCATGCAGATGCGCGCATCGGCATGTCGAAGGTGCACTCGGCCGCGCACGCGCTGACCGCGCTGAATCCCCGCACGCGCATCGCCGGCCTCACCCAGCGCGTGACTTCGGAGAATGTGGAAGAGCTTCTCGACAGTGCCGACGTGGTATTGGATGGCGCAGACAATTTCCCGGTCCGCTACCTGCTCAACGATGCCTGCGTGAAATTGCAAAAGCCCCTGGTGTACGGCGCGGTGCACCGTTTCGAAGGGCAGGTGAGCGTGTTTGAAGCCGGCCGCAAGCGCGGCACCGCACCGTGTTACCGCTGCCTGTTCCCGCAACCGCCACCACCCGAAGCCGCACCCAACTGTTCGGAAGCCGGCGTGCTCGGCGTGCTGCCGGGCGTCATCGGCATGCTGCAGGCGACCGAAGCGCTGAAACTGATTCTCGGGATCGGCGAGCCGCTCGCCGGCCGGCTGCTGATGTTCGACGCGCTCGCGATGCGCTTCCGCGA
>JBQCHG010000079.1:0-6522 GCA_051954935.1 Rhodanobacteraceae bacterium | reverse complement strand
AGTAGCCTGCCACATCGAGTTGCTTCGCGATGCGCCGTGCGGCCACTCACACACTCTCCCGCTTCTTCCCCTTCACCTCGTCCACCACGTCATACAAACGCACCAGCGGTTCCATATCCAGCAGGAACTTGTCATCCTCCGCGAAGTAGACCGCGCGTTCCGGTTGATCGCCGGCGAAGGCGCGCAATGCGTCCATCGATTCCCACAAGGTGAGCAGCTGGAATTCGCAGCGGTCGCCTTGCACGCGACGCAACACCCATGCACCGCGTTGACCAGTCTGTTCGGCGAGCGCCGGCAATGCGGTTTGCTGCAAGTGCTCGAGATACGCCTCGCCCTGCTCCTTGGGCGTGATGCCGCGCCAGATGCGCATGATCATGCGTGCTCTCCGGGTACTCGGGCGGATGCGCTGTCATTAAGCTAACCCGGCCGCGTGTTCGGAGAAGGTTAAATGGCCTGTTCAGCCCGTGATCGCCCGCATGGCGCGGCGGAGCGGCTCGGGATCGGCCAGCGAAAGGAGATAGACCAATCCGGTTTCGTCTTCCAGCATGGTGACGCGATCGCGATCGGTGACCAGGCACAACGCCTTGCGGCCATTGCGCAGCCGGTACCAGCCGCCGCTGAAGCCCGGCAAGCCGAGTCCGAGCGTGCGCAATAGCGGGCGCAACTCCGGTCGTTTCTTCAAATCAATTTCCTTTATGCCGCGTGGAGCCAGCCGCTGCAGCGCGACCAGCCGGCTGCTGAAGCCGGTATCTATGCCGATCGCCTGCGCGTTCAAGGCCACGCCCGCGCACCGGATGCGCCAGGCCAGGAAGAGATAAAGCACATCCAGCAACAGCAGCGGCCCGAGCAGGGCGCTGCCGGCAAGCCATGCGGGTGCGCCCATGTGCAGCACGCGCGCGCACAGGATCGCGAGCAGCACCGCGCTCGGCACGAAGATCAGCAATGCGAGCCAGCGCAACGCGCGGGTGCGGTCGCCGGCGAGCGGCAGGACTTGGGCGCTTTGGGGATCGGACATGTTCGTTTGCGTCCCTGGATCGTGTGTTAGTTTAACTGCATGACCTCTCCACGCCGAACCCGAATCGTAGCCACACTTGGTCCCGCCACCGACGCCGATGGCATGCTCGAACGCATCCTGCGCGAAGGCGTGGACGTCGTTCGCCTCAACCTGTCGCACGGTGCCGCAGCCGATCACATCAAGCGCGCCGAGGCGGTGCGCGCGGCCTCCGCCGCGATCGGTTGCGAGGTCGGCGTGCTGGCCGATCTGCAGGGTCCGAAGATCCGCGTCGAGCGTTTCGCCCAGGGCGCGGTGATGCTGGAACCCGGCCAGCCTTTCACGCTGGATTGCCGTGCCGACGCTCCGCCTGGCGACATAACGCGCGTCGGCGTGAGTTATCTCGGCCTGCCGCGGGATGTGCGCGCCAATGACGTACTCCTGCTGGACGACGGCCTGATCGCTTTGCAGGTGCGTGAGGTTGCCGGCACGCAGGTGCATTGCATCGTGCTGATCGGCGGCAAGCTGTCCGATCGCAAGGGCCTCAACCGTCAAGGCGGCGGCCTGACTGTATCCGCGTTGTCGGACAAGGATCGCGCCGACATCAAGCTCGCCGCGCAGCTGCAGGCGGATTTCCTGGCCGTGTCGTTTGTGCGCTCGGCGGCGGATATCGAGGAAGCACGCCGGCTTTTGCGCGAGGCCGGCGGCAAGGGTGCGTTGGTGGCGAAAATCGAGCGTGCCGAGGCAATCGATGCGCTCGAGGAAATCGTGGATGCGGCCGATGCGGTGATGGTCGCGCGCGGCGACCTTGGCGTGGAGATCGGCGACGCCGAACTGCCGGGCTTGCAGAAAAAGATCATCCGCGAGGCGCTGGTACGCAACCGCGCGGTGATCACCGCCACGCAGATGCTGCAATCCATGGTCGAGGCGCCGATCCCGACGCGCGCCGAAGTGTTGGACGTGGCGAATGCGGTGATCGACGGCACCGATGCGGTGATGCTGTCGCAGGAAACCGCGGCCGGCAAACACCCGGACAAGGCGGTCGCGGCGATGCGCCGCGTATGCCTGGGTGCGGAACGGCAGTTCGAGCCGACCGAGGATCTTTCACCCGCCGCGCATCGGATCGATCGGAGCGATCAGGCCATTGCCATGGCGGCGATGTTCCTGGCGGCGCGCATCGGCGTGCGCGCGATCGTCGCCCTGACCGAATCGGGCAGTACCGCGCAATGGTTGTCGCGCTTCCGCTCGGCGGTGCCGATCTATGCGCTCGCGCGCGATCCCGCCGCACGCCGGCGGATGTTGCTGCTGCGCGATGTCTCCCCCGTCGCATTCGACCCAGGTGACGGCAATCCCGCACACGTGGCGCGCGCGGCCGTGCAGCATCTGTTTTCGCAGGAGGTGCTGAGCGTCGGCGACCTGGTGCTGCTGACGCACGGCGACCACACCGGTCGCGGCGGCGGCACCAACACGCTGAAACTGCTGCACGTCGGTGCCGATGGGATTGCCGAGAGCTTGCGGGATCTGTGATGAAGTCGGGAATCGGGAATCGGACATCAGGAATCGGGAGAGCCCTGCTTCTGACATTCGCGCTGGCCAGTGCTTCAGCCGTATTCGCAGCCTCCAACCTCCGCGCCGTCCCGCCCGGGCAGCTCGATCATTATTGGTTGATGACCAACACCGAGATCGATGCGGACGTGCCGAACTTCGGCCGCAACCTCGACAAACCGACCTGCGCGGCGGTGACCTATGAGATCGGCGCGGACGGCGTGACCCGCGACATCGCCGTGCGGCGGGTGGTGCCGGCTGGCGATCTGGCCATGGTCGCCAAGAGCGCGGTGGCCGACCTGCACTATGCGCCCGCATCCGGGAACAGCGCCCGCGAGCCGGTGTTCACCTACATCATCATGCCGTTCAACCTGCCGCCCGACCCGGCCACGCGGGCGAAGATCACCGCCCCCTGCAAGCTGGCGGACTTCCCCGGCGCCTACCGCTGAAGCCGCGGCATCGCCCGGCGCTCTGGCTTATAATCGCAGGCTTTCCCCCCGCCACGGCAGGACGGCCATGAGCATCGAACAACTGGAAACCGTCGCGCAGGCGATGGTCGCGCCCGGCAAGGGCATCATCGCCATTGACGAATCCACGGGCACGATCAAGAAGCGCTTCGATTCGGTCGGCGTGGAGAACACGGAAGAGCACCGCCGAGCCTATCGCGAGATGCTGTTGACGGCGCCGGGACTGGGCGAGCACATCTCCGGCGCGATCCTCTACGACGAAACCATCCGCCAGGCCACCAAGGCCGGCGTGCCGTTCACCAAGGTGATGCGCCAGGCCGGAATCATCCCGGGCATCAAGGTGGATCTGGGCGCGAAGCCGCTCGCCGGCTTCCCCGGCGAGCTGGTCACGGAAGGCCTGGATGGCCTGCGCGAGCGTCTGGCCGAGTACGCCAAACTCGGCGCGGAATTCGCCAAATGGCGCGCAGTGATCACCATCGGCGAGGACATGCCGAGCTCCACCTGCATCGAGGCCAACACGCATGCGCTGGCGCGTTACGCGGCGTTGTGCCAGGAAGCGGGCATCGTGCCGATGGTCGAGCCGGAGGTGTTGATGGATGGCGACCACGACATCGATGTGTGCTACGACGTTACCGAGGCGACGCTGCGCTCGTTGTTCGGCGCGCTGTACGAGCACAACGTGATGCTGGAAGGCACCATCCTGAAGGCCAGCATGGTTGTGTCGGGCAAGGATTGCCCCGAACAGGCCGACGTGGACGAAGTGGCCGAGTCCACCATCATGTGCCTGAAGTCCACGGTGCCGGCGGTGCTGCCGGGCATCGTGTTTCTTTCCGGCGGACAGAGTGACGAGGACGCGACCGCACATCTCAACGCGATGAACCAGATGGGCCCGCATCCATGGCCGCTGTCGTTCTCCTACGGACGAGCCATGCAGACCGCGGCGCTGCACGCGTGGGCGAAGGACATGCAAGGCAATTTCGCGGCCGCTCAGCGGATCGTGGTCGAGCGCGCGCGCGACAATGGGCTGGCTGCGTTGGGGCAGTGGAAGCAGGCGGCTTAGGAGCGGTCTGAAAGCTGCTGCGCTCGGCAGCTCGCGCGCCGGTGCTGCTTTCGGCAAGAAACCATCCTTGGTGCCTCTTCCGATCGGCATCCTGCCTCACCCTCAGTCTTTGCACGCGATGCCATTACTCGCGCCATCCATGGCGCTCGCCCTCCGGGGCCAGCTTCGCTGTTCGGGCGCGTTCCCGACGCGCCTCGTCAAGGCATCGCGTAAGCGAAAGACTTTCGACCTGCGCTCCGGCGACGCACAATCTGCCTTCGCTCGCGACGCTTTCAGACCACTCTGGACTAACTCGCGGTTGTTTCCCGCGGCGCATCCGTCTGGCACTCCGGCGCCGCGTCGCGGAACGCATCCAATTCGCGACAGGCCGCGTCAATGCGCCCCAGTGTCGGATACCTCCCCATGTCGAGGCCGAACCGGCGCGCGTTGTAGACCTGCGGTACCAGGCAGATGTCGGCCATGCTCGGCGCGTCGCCTTCGCAGAAGATCCCGGTGCCGGGATTGCCTGCCAGCATCGCTTCCAGCGCGTCGAAGCCGGTTTCGATCCAGTGCTTCGTCCAGCTCTGGCGCTGCGTCTCGCTGGCCTTGAACTCCTTTTCCAGATACTGCTGCACGCGCAGGTTGCCGAGCGGATGGATATCGCAGGCGATGCCGAGCGCGATGCCTCGCACCCGCGCGCGCGCGCGCGCGGTGACCGGCAGCAGCGGCGGCCCCTCGGTATAGGCTTCATCCAGGTATTCGATGATTGCCAGCGATTGCCGCACCACGCGCTCGCCATCGAACAGCACCGGGATCAGCTCCTGCGGGTTGAGGTGGCGAAAGTCCGAGGCATGCTGTTCGCCGCGCAACAGGCTCACCGGCCTGATGGTGTGCGGCAGTTGCTTGAGGTTCAGCGCGATGCGGGCGCGGTAGGCGGCGCTGGAACGCCAATAGCTGTAGAGCACCAGTTGATTGGCCATGCTGCACTCCTTGGTCGCCCGTACCAGCCTACCCTTTGCCGGGCATGGATGACAGGGGCGGATTTGCCTTGCCCGGCGGCGGCGCGGAAAATGTGCGGTTTTCCCGCACGCATCGAACGGATTCCGCCATGAATTTTCTCCGCATGACCGATCTGGATCTCTCCGGCAAGCGCGTGCTTATCCGCGAAGACCTCAATGTGCCGATCAAGGATGGCGTGATCGGTTCCACCCAGCGCCTCGACGCTGCGCTGCCGACGATCCGCGCCGCGCGCGGGGCGAACGCGGCGGTGATGGTGATGTCGCACCTGGGCCGGCCAAAGGAAGGCGTGTTCGAGGAAAGCGAATCGCTGGCGCCCGTGGCGGCGTGGCTATCGCAGCAGCTCGGTATGGAGGTTCGGCTGGAGCGCGATTATCTGGACGGCGTGCGGGTCGCGCCCGGTGAAGTCGTGTTGCTGGAAAACTGCCGCATGAACGTCGGCGAGGGCAAGGACGACGGGGCACTGGCGAAGAAGTATGCCGCACTCTGCGACATGTTCGTGATGGACGCTTTCGGCACCGCGCATCGAGCGCAGGCATCCACCCACGGAGTGGCGAAATTCGCCAGGGTCGCGGCGGCTGGCCCGTTGCTTGCGGCGGAGCTGGATGCCCTGGGCCGCGCGCTGCAGAGCCCCGCGCGCCCGCTGCTGGCGATCGTGGCCGGTTCCAAGGTTTCGACCAAACTGACATTGCTCGAAAACCTGATCGGCAAAGTGGACCAATTGATCGTGGGCGGCGGCATCGCCAATACCTTCATCGCGGCAATGGGTTATCAGGTCGGCACCTCGCTGTACGAGCCGGACCTGCTGGAGGCCGCGAAGAAGGTAATGGCGCAGGCCAAGGCGCGCGGTGCCGAGGTGCCGATCCCGAGCGATGTGGTGGTGGCGCCGGCGTTCGCTGCGGATGCGCCAGCCGCGATCAAGCGGGTGGATCAGGTCGGCGACAACGAGATGATCCTGGACATCGGCCCGGAGACCGCGCAGCACTACGCGCAGCTCGTGAAGGCCGCGGGCACGGTGGTCTGGAACGGACCCGTAGGCGTGTTCGAGTTCGACGTCTTCGGCCACGGCACCGAGACGCTGGCGCGCGCGATCGCCGATTCGGATGCGTTCTCCATCGCCGGCGGCGGCGACACCCTCGCCGCGGTGGACAAGTACGGGGTAGAGCAAGGCATCTCCTACATCTCCACCGGCGGCGGCGCGTTCCTCGAGTTCCTGGAAGGCAAGACCCTGCCGGCCGTGGCTGTCCTGGAAAGCCGCGCGGTCCGAAACTCTGAATAAGCTGCTGCGCTCGGCAGCTTGCGCGCCGGCGGTGCTCGGCGTCCTCATGTACTGACGTGTACATCCCGGTGCCTGCGCTCCGGCGACGCGCAACCACGGAGCCTTTTGCCATGGACGGCAGCTTCGCTCGCGACGCTTCTTCAGAGGTTGCCCATCCGACTCCCCAGGTGCCATTGCGGCTCCT
>JBQCHG010000078.1:0-54686 GCA_051954935.1 Rhodanobacteraceae bacterium | reverse complement strand
TTGCCAGGTGACCGCGGCGAGGCCTTGCTGGTGCGCGGCCAGCGGCGTCTTCATGTCTTCGTCGAAGAAGAATTTCGCATCGGCGAAACGCGGGCGGATCACGCGCTCATAGCCGTGGCGGATAAGCGCCGGCTCTTTCGATTCGATATTGGCAATGCCGATGAAGTGCTCGGTCATCCCGCCATCCCTAAAGAGCGGCAAAAACTTTTGATTTCCTTCCATCGTGACCATTAAAGCTTCATGCGGAATGCTCAAATAGTCGCGGTCGAAGGTGCAGGCAACGGCCACCGGCCATTCGGTGAGATTGGCGATCTCGTCGCAAAGCGAATCCGAAAGACGCGCGTCGCCGCCGCCGTTCGCCCGCGCGGCCGCAGCAACCTGTTCGCGCACACGCGCGCGGCGCTCGGCGGGATCGGCCAGCACCTTCGCCGTGCGCAGCGCATCCAGATACGAATCCGCATCCACCAGATGAACCGGATTGGCATGCATGAAGCGATGTCCGCGCGATTTCCTGCCGCTCTTCAGCCCCAGTACTTCACCATCCACGACGCCGTCGCCGTGCAGCATCACCAGCCAGTGCACCGGCCGCACGAAGGCGTAGTCGTGATCGCCCCAGCGCATCGGCTTCGGGATCGGCAAGGCGACGAGTGCTTCCGAAACGATCTGCGGCAGCAACGCCGCGGTCGACTGGCCAGTCTGCACCGCGCGATGCACGAAGCGCTCGCCCTTGTTGTCGTTGACGCGCTGCAGTTGCGTCCATTCGACGCCGCACTTCTGCGCAAATCCCAGCAGCGCGCGGGTCGGTTCACCCTGTGCGTCCAGCGCGACGTTGACGTACGGCCCGAGCGCTTCGCTGTGTTGTTCGGGTTGCGAGTCGCCCACCGCGGGCACATGCACGGCCAGGCGGCGGGGGGTACACATCGCTCGTGCATGCTCGAAATCGGCGGCGATACCACGCTTGCCCAAGCCTTCGCACACCCCTCGAACGAACGCTTGCGCGAGTTCGTCGATTGCATGGATCGGAAGCTCCTCGCAGCCGAGTTCGATGAGCAGCGGTTTGCCTGCAATATCAGCCATGCGCGGCCTCCGCGGCTTCGGCCGTCGCATTCTTGCCGACATAGGCTTCCGCCACCGCACGTGCCAGCGCGCGCACACGCAGGATGTAGCGCTGGCGTTCGGTCACGCTGATCGCGCGGCGCGCATCCAGCAGGTTGAACGCGTGACTTGCCTTGCATACCTGCTCGTAGGCGGGCAGCGGTAGATTCAATGCCACCAGTTTCTGCGCCTCCGCCTCGCATGCATCGAAGCGATGGAACATCTCGGCGACGTCGGCGTACTCGAAGTTGTAGGCACTCTGCTCCACTTCGTTGCGATGGAATACATCGCCGTAGGTCACCACGCCATGCGGCGCGTGCGTCCACACGAGATCGAACACGCTGTCCACGTTCTGCAGGTACATCGCGAGGCGCTCGAGGCCGTAGGTGATCTCGCCGGTGACCGGCTTGCACTCCAGGCCGCCGGCCTGCTGGAAGTAGGTGAACTGGGTGATCTCCATGCCGTCCAGCCACACTTCCCAGCCCAGGCCCCAGGCACCGAGCGTGGGCGACTCCCAGTTGTCCTCGACCAGGCGCAGGTCGTGCGCCAGCGGGTCAATGCCCAGCTCCTTCAGCGAACCGAAATAGCGCTCGACGATGTCGTCGGGATTGGGCTTCATCACCACCTGGTACTGGTAGTAATGCTGCAGGCGATTCGGGTTCTCGCCGTAGCGGCCATCGGTCGGGCGCCGGCAGGGCTGCACGTACGCCGCGGCCCACGGCTGCGGACCCAGCGCGCGCAGGAAAGTCGCCGGATGGAAGGTGCCCGCGCCGATCTCGATGTCCAGCGGTTGCAGCAGCACGCAACCCTGATCCGCCCAGTAGCGGTTCAAGGTCTGGATGATTTGCTGGAATGTCGGACCGGTCATCAGTGCACTGCGGATAAAGCGCGCTAGTATACCGGCGACGATGGAGACGCCCGCAGCATGGCCGTGAATCCGCACTCCCGCAACGGCGCGCCGGAGCTGGGTCGCCGCGGGCGGCTGGAACTGGACGAGGTGCTGGCCGCGCTGGTCGTGGACGGGCTGCTTTCCTCCGAAGACGCCAAGCGCGTGCGCAATGGCGCGCGCAGCGGCGGCAAGAATGCGCTTGAACTGCATCCGCTGGTCTTGATCGGCAATGCCAAGCTGCCGAACCGGCGCGAACCCGGCAAGCCGCTTTCAATCGAAACACTCACGGTGTGGCTGGCCGAGAAAGCCGGCCTGCCGTACCTGCGCATCGATCCGATGAAGATCGATGCCGGCGCGGTCACGCAGGCGGTCAGTCACGCCTACGCGCAGCGCCACCGCATCCTGCCGGTGCAGGTGGAGGCCGATGCCGTGACCTTCGCCACCGCCGAACCGTTCGATACGCGCTGGGCGGCGGATCTCTCTCACATGATCCGGCGCGAAGTGAAGCGTGTCATCGCCAATCCGCTGGATGTCAGCCGGTACCTGCTGGAGTTCTATGGCGTGCAGCGCTCGATCGCACTCGCCAAGGAATCCAAGCAGGAAGACTACGACGCCTCCAAGATCCTCAACTTCGAACAGTTGCTGGAGCTGGGCAAGGGCGGCGAGCTCGGCGCCGACGACCGCCACGTCGTGCACATCGTGGACTGGCTGCTGCAATACGCGTTCGAGCAGCGCGCCTCCGACATCCACCTCGAACCACGCCGCGAGGCCGGGCAGATCCGATTCCGCATCGACGGCGTGATGCACAAGGTGTTCGAATTGCCGCCGCCGGTGATGACCGCGGTGACCGCGCGCATCAAGATCCTCGCGCGGCTGGATGTGGCCGAGAAGCGCCGACCGCAGGACGGCCGCATCAAGACACGCTCGGCCGCCGGTCGCGAAGTGGAGTTGCGCATCTCCGACATGCCGACCGCGTTCGGCGAAAAGCTGGTGCTGCGCATCTTCGACCCGGACATCGTGGTCAAGGCATTTTCGCAGCTCGGCTTCTCCGCCGAAGAGGAGAAAGCTTGGAAGCAGATGGTGGAACGCCCGCACGGCATCGTGCTGGTGACCGGGCCCACGGGTTCCGGCAAGACCACCACGCTCTATTCGACGCTGAAGCACCTCGCCACGCCGGAATTGAACGTATGCACGGTCGAGGATCCGATCGAGATGGTGGCGCCGGAGCTGAACCAGTCACAGGTGCAGCCGGCGATCGATTTCGATTTCGCCGCCGGGGTGCGTACGCTGCTGCGCCAGGATCCGGACATCATCATGGTCGGCGAGATCCGCGACCTCGAAACCGCGCAGATGGCGGTACAGGCCTCGCTGACCGGCCATCTCGTGCTTTCGACGCTGCACACCAACGACGCGCCCAGCGCTGTCACGCGCCTGCTCGATCTCGGCGCGCCGCACTACCTGATCCAGTCCACGCTGGCGGGCGTGGTCGCCCAGCGGCTCGTGCGCACGCTCTGCCCACACTGCAAGGTCGAGGGCACGCAGGATGAAGCTGCCTGGCGCGTGCTGGTGCATGGCTGGGATCTGCCGGTTCCTGAGCGGGTGTACGCCCCGAAGGGTTGCCTGGAATGCCGCAACACCGGTTTCCTCGGTCGCACCGGCATCTACGAGATGATGCTGATCAGCCCGAAGCTGCGTTCAATGATTTCGCCGCAACTGGATCTCGGCGCGTTTTCCGCCACCGCGCTCGCCGAAGGCATGCGCCCGCTGCGCATTTCCGCCGCGGCGCAGGTTGCGCGCGGGATCACCACGGTGGAAGAAGTCCTGAACGTATTGCCTGCCGAATGACAAAACCCCTTTTGCTTATCCAGACCGGCGAAGCGCCGGAGCCCATCCTCGCGCGCTGCGGCGGCTTTGCCGAGTGGTTCCGCACCGCGATGCGCGTACAACCCGAGCAGATGCGCACGGTGCGCGTGGATGTCGGCGGAAAATTGCCGGAGCCGAAAGACATCGCCGGCGCGGTGATCACCGGTTCCGGCGCAATGGTTACCGACCGTGAAGCCTGGAGCGAGAACACCGCCGCGTGGCTGCGCAGTGCCATGGATGCGGAGCTGCCGCTGTTCGGCGTGTGCTATGGCCACCAGCTGATGGCGCACGCACTCGGCGGCTCGGTCGGTTGGTTGCCGAGCGGGCGCGAGATCGGGACGCAGCCGATCGTGCGCAACGGGCACGACGACACGCTGCTCGATGGCATGCCGGTGAATTTTCCCGCGCACACCACACACCGGCAAAGCGTGCTGGAAGCACCACGTGGCGCGCGCGTGCTGGCGCGCTCGGAAGCCGATCCACATCAGATCCTGCGTTACGGCGGGAACGCGATCTCGACCCAGTTCCACCCGGAATTCAGCACGCGCTTCATGCGCGCCTACCTGCGCAGCCGCGAACCGGCCCTGATCGAGGAGGGCTTCGACGTGCCGGCCCTGCACCGCGAGGTGCAAGCCACGCCCGATGCGCGTGGCCTGCTGAGGCGATTCGCGCGCATGGCGTTCAAGCGAACGTAAACGCGCAGCTTTTCAGACGCGCATCCGCCGCATCACCGCGCCGCGCGAAACGAACGCAACCACGACGCCGAAGCCGAACCCGGCCACGTGCGCCCACCAGACGACTGTCCCGAAGCTCGGCCCGGCGAGCGTGAAGAGCAACTGCAGAAGCACCCACATGCCGATCATCAACCAGGCCGGCACGCGCACGAATTCGAAATAGAGCCCCAGCGGAAGCACCAACCCAAGGTGCGCGCGCGGAAACAACGCGAGATACGCGCCCACCACCGCGGAAACCGCGCCGCTGCAGCCGACGATCGGTGCGTTCGTACCGGAGAGGGTGAGTGCCCCGACCACATTGGCGAACGCTCCGCCCAGCAGGAACAGCAGCAGGAAACGCTGTCCCCCCAATGCGCGTTCGGCGGAAAAACCGAAGATCACCAGGAACAAGATGTTGCCGACCAGATGCAGCCAGTCGGCGTGCATGAACAGCGCTGTGAGCAGCCGCAGCCATGGCCATCCCGAGAACGGATGGTGCGGATCGAACAGGTGCGCCGGCACCGTGCCCCAGTGCGCCAGTACCGCGTAGCGCGCTTCCGGCGAGGCCAACGCCAGCCAGCAGAACACCGCCACGCAGGCGATCACCAGCAGCGGCGTGGCCCAGCGGAAGGTGCGGCGTTGACGGGCGGGTACGTGGACGAACATGCGCGCGTACCCTAATCCTTCGGTGACTATGCGACCGCGTTCAAGCGCACACGCGCGAAGTTTCGTTTGCCGACTTGAAGAACTCCTTCAAACCCCGGCGCGAATACCCGCTGCGCATCCTCCACCACCTGCGAGTCCACGCGAACCGCGCGCTCGCGGATTTTGCGGTTCGCTTCCGAATTGCTCGCTGTAAGTCCCGCGGCGGTCAGCAGCGCAGGCAGGCGCAGGCCTTCGGCAGGAACCGGAATTTCGGTGAGCGGCAGCAGCGCGGTATCGCCTTCACCGCGTACCACTGCGTGCCAGCCCGCGATCGCGCGCTCCGCCTCGACCGCATCGTGGAAACGCGTGGCGAGTTCGCGCGCCAGCTCCAGCTTGAAGTCACGCGGGTTCGCCGCGCCTCCTTCCGCCTCGCGTTTCATGCGCGCGATGTCGTCCAGCGACTTGTCGAATGACAGCAGCTCGAACCAGCGCCACATCAAGGTGTCGTCGATCTTCATCGTCTTGGTGACGATCTCGATCGCCGGCTCGTTGATCCCGATGTAGTTGCCGAGCGACTTGGACATCTTGTGCACGCCGTCCAGGCCTTCCAGCAGCGGCATGGTCAGGACGATCTGCGGCGGCTGGCCGTTCTGCTCCTGCAGCGCGCGGCCCATCAGCAGGTTGAACTTCTGGTCGGTGCCGCCGAGCTCCACGTCGGCCTTCAACGCAACCGAGTCGTAACCCTGGACCAGCGGATAAAGGAACTCGTGGATCGCGATCGGCTGCTGCGCGGCGTAGCGTTTGGCGAAATCGTCGCGCTCGAGCATGCGCGCGACCGTGTGCGAGGCCGCAAGCCGGATCATCCCCGCCGCATCCATCTTTCCGAACCATTCGGAGTTGAAACGCACCTCGGTGCGATCGCGGTCGAGCACCTTGTAGACCTGTGCAGCGTAAGTCCCGGCATTCGCCAGTACCTCCTCACGCGTCAGCGGCTTGCGGGTGACGTTCTTGCCGGTGGGGTCTCCGATCATCCCGGTGAAATCGCCGATCAGGAAGATCACCTGGTGACCGAGATCCTGGAACTGGCGCATCTTGTTGAGCAGCACCGTATGCCCCAGGTGCAAATCCGGCGCGGTCGGATCGAAGCCGGCCTTGATACGCAAGGGACGTCCAAGGACCAGCCGCTCGCGCAGTTCTTCTTCTTTGAGAATTTCCTCCGCGCCGCGGCGGATCAGCGCCAGCGCGCGTTCGTTCGTAGCCATGCTGTGGGTGCCCCGTGCCGGCGGAACGGAAAGCGCGATTTGCATGCCGTTTCGCAGCGTGAAAGTGCGGTAGAAGTTAATTGTGCGTTAAACGAGGAATGTCTCGCAAATGTTTGTCCAACAAAGCATTGACGCGCCCTTGACATGGTGGCTATGGTACCTCCCGCCGTTGCGGCTGTCCCCCTGGAAACCCCATGAATCCTCGCCTGCGTTGCGCCACTCCGCACCATGTCCGTCGCAAGGCGATCTGCCGCAAGGCACAGCAACGTCATTCGCATTTTTACGCGCGCTGCGCGCATTGGTCGTTCTATCGCAATGCTATCGCGGCGCCGATCCGCTGGAGTCGCGAGCGTTGGGTGCTGTTCGGCAGTGGCCTGTTGCTCGCATTGTTGACGCTGGTCGGCTTGCCGGCGTGGGCACACGCGATGCGTCAACCGGCCGAAGCGGTCGCGCGTACCACGATCGCCTTGCAGTTGCCGCCGCTGCCGATGCAGCCTTCGGTACCGGCGGTCGAGGACTGGCAAGTCACGCGCGTCCAGGCCGGACAGACGCTGGCGGATATTTTCCACGACCACGATCTCTCGCCCGCCGATCTGGCGCGCGTACTGGGCAGCGGCAAGGACGTGGACGCGCTGAAGCGCATCCATCCGGGCGACGAGATCGCGTTCCTGCTCGGGGCTTCGGGCGAACTGCGCGCGCTGCGCTTCGATCGTGACGCCGCCACCCGCGTCACCCTGCATTTCGAGAACGCCACTGGCCCGCTGGTGGAAGAGATCACTCCGCGCGCGGTGGAGCACCGCGAGCACATCGCACACGGCGTGATCCAGAATTCGCTGTTCGCCGCCGGCAGCAAGGCGGGCATGAGCAATGCGATGATCCTGAAGCTGGCCAAGGTGTTCGGCTACGACATCGACTTCGCGCAGGACATCCAGCCCGGCGACAGCTTCACCGTGATCTACGACGACATCTATCGCGACGGCGAATACCTGCGCGAAGGCGACATCATCGCCGCCGAGTTCATCAACCAGGGCAAGCACTACACCGCGGTGCGCTTCGAGAACCCGGAAACCGGAAACGTTTCCTACTACAGCGCAGACGGTCGCCCACTGAAGAAATCCTTCCTGCGCACGCCGGTGGATTTCACCCGCATCTCCTCGACCTTCGGCATGCGCGAGCACCCGATCCTCGGTCGCATGCGCATGCACAAAGGCGTGGACTACGCGGCGCCGATGGGTACGCCGATCTACGCCGCCGGCGACGGCGTGATCAAGTTCCGCGGCGTCAAGCGCGGCTACGGCAACTTCGTGATCATCCAGCACAGCAAGGACATCAGCACCGCCTACGGACACATGTCGCGTTTCGCAGCCGGCGAGTACGTGGGCGATCACGTGCGCCAAGGCCAGATCATCGGCTACGTCGGCATGACGGGCCTCGCCACCGGCCCGCACCTGCATTACGAGTTCCGCGTGGATGGCGTGCAGCGTAATCCGCTTACGGTGACCCTGCCGAAGCCCGAACCGCTCTCGGGCAAGCTGATGGCGCAATTCCGCGAACAGTATGCACCGCTGATGGCGCGCATCCAGGCGATTGATGCGCGCCGCCTGGCGGTCGCCAGCGCCAAAGGCGGTGGCAGCCACAATCTCGACTGAGCCTGCGCGTGGCGCGCGCCGATTCCGCACCGCTTTTCCTGGGGCTGATCTCCGGGACCAGTGTGGACGGCATCGATGCCGCGCTGGCCTCGTTCGATCCGGTTCCGCGTTTGCACGCCGCGCTGACGCACCCCTACCCGGATGAGCTGCGTGCGCGCCTGCTGGAACTGGCACAGGGCGATGGGGCGACCACGCTCGACGAAATCGGTGCGATCGATGCTCGGATTGCGGAGTGCTTCGCGGACGCTGCGCTGAGCCTGCTCGAACGCGCCGGTATTTCGGCCGCCGAGGTTCGCGCGATCGGCTCGCACGGACAAACCCTGCGCCATCGCCCGAACGCGCACCCGCGCTTCACCATGCAGCTCGGGGATCCGAGCCTGATCGCCGAGCGCACCGGCATCACCACCGTCGCGGATTTCCGGCGCGCCGATTTTGCTGCCGGGGGGCAGGGCGCGCCGCTGTTGCCGATTTTCCATGCCGCGCTGTTCGCGCGCGCAGGCGAAGAACGCGGCGTGTTGAATCTGGGTGGCATCTCCAATCTCACCGTGCTGCGCGCGGACGGCTCCGTGCTCGGTTTCGACGTCGGCCCGGCGAATGGCTTGCTGGATTCCTGGTGCGCGCTGCACACCGGCGCATCGTTCGATCGGGACGGCGCATTTGCCGCGCGAGGACAGGTTGATCCTGCATTGCTGTCACGCATGCTCGATGATGGCTATTTCCGCACAGCGCCGCCCAAGAGCACCGGCCGCGAGCAGTTTCACCTCGGCTGGCTGCGCGCGCGGCTGGGTGATGCACCGCGCAAGCCGGAAGACGTGCAGGCGACCTTGATCGAGCTGACCGCGCGCAGCGTGGCCGATGCGGTTCGTGCGCATGCGAAGGATGCACGCGAGCTGCTGGCCTGTGGTGGCGGCACGCACAATCCGCTGCTGATGCGCGCACTGCAAGGCGCGCTGGCGCCTCTGCCGGTGCGCAGCACCGCTGAATGCGGCGTGGATCCGGATTACGTCGAGGCTACCGCCTTCGCGTGGCTGGCGCGCGAGCGGCTTGCCGGCAGGCCGGGCAACCTGCCCAGCGTCACCGGCGCGAAAGGTCCACGGCTGCTGGGGGGCGTTTACGGCGGAGCCTAGATGCTTCGCGTCACCTGCCCGAATCGTGTTTCTCCGCCGCGTCGGATGTCGGCAGCGGCGTGCCGGCCGGCACATCGTCCAGCGCACGCAAGGCTTCGTGCAGGAATGCAGCTTCCTCCCGACTCCAGTCGGAGGCTGTCAACTCGACGGTATCGGACGCCTGCACCGGAATGGCCGGCGGCAGGAATTCGTGCAGCACCTGCACGACCAGCGCCTCCACGCTGCAACCGCGCTTCAGCGCCACCGTACGCAGGCGCTCGAGCAGCGCGTCATCGAGGTGCAATGTGATTTCGGCCAACGATCGCTCCCGCCTGCACGGTGCGGAATTACGTTAGCACGCCGCTCACCCCATGGAATGTTCGCCGTCATCGCGCAAACGTGACCACAGCCACAGCATCAGCACCACGGCCGGCGCGACCGCCAGCACCGTCAGCACGAAATAGAAGCCATAACCGGTGGCCATCACGATGCTGCCCGCAAAGAAGCCGAGCAGTTTGCCCGGCAGGTTCACCATCGAGCTCAGCAGCGAATACTGGGTAGCGGTGTGCTGGCGATTCACCAGCGACGACAGGAACGCGACCGTCGGTGGCCCGAGCACGCCAAGCGTGAAGTTTTCTCCGGAGATCACCATGGTCAGTGCGGCGAGACTGCCGTGGTGCGCCATCAGGAACAGATAAAGCAGATTGCTGCATCCGCAAGCGATGATCGCCGCCAGCAACGTGGGCTTGATGCCGAACCGCGCCACCGCCGCGCCGCCGGCGAACACGCCGGCAATGCCGATCCATATGCCATAAATCTTGGTGATGGTGCCGATCGCGGTAAGACTGAAACCCATGTCGCGATAGAACGGGCTCATGATGCCGCCGATGATCGCCTGCTCGGGAATCTTGAACAGCAGGATGAACAACAGCGTCAACAGTGCGAGCTTCATTCCGTAACGGCGGAAGAAATCGGAGAACGGATCCACCACTCCATGGCGCATCGCATCGGACCATCGGCGGGGAGCCTGGCGGTGCACCTGCGGCTCGCGTGCGATCAGGTTGGCGGCGATCGGGATCAGCATCGCCGCGGCCATCAGCACGTACACCCAGTTCCACGCCAGATGATCGGCGATGATCAGCGCGAACGCACCGGCCAGCATCAGGCCGATGCGATATCCCAGCGAGTACGTCGCCACCAGCGCGCCTTGCTGATCCATCGGCGCGATCTCGATGCGGTACGCGTCCACCGCGATGTCCTGGGTCGCACCGAAGAACGCAACCGCAAGCGTCGCGGCGATGAAGGCATCGAGCTTTGCCGGCGTCAGCAGCGCCATCGCAAGCAGTCCTCCGATCACGCCGAGTTGCGCCAGCAGCAGCCAGCCGCGCCGTTGGCCGAGCCGCGCAAAGCCGGGCAGGCGCCAGTGATCCAGCAGCGGCGCCCACAGGAACTTGAAGACGTAGGTCATGCCGGCGCTGGCGATCATCGTGATGTCGCGCAGGACGATGTGCTCGGCTTTCAGCCAGTACGCCAGCGTGCCGGCAACGAGCAGGAACGGCAGCCCCGAGGAGAACCCGAAAAAGCACATCGTCCACGCCGCCGGTTGCGTGAACGCGCGCCAGACCGAAACCTTGTCGCGTTTGGGTGCAGGCACCGCGGTTGTACTCATGCGTAGTCGACCAGCATCGGTGCGTGATCCGAAAACCGCGGACTCGCCGTCACCGCGCAGCCACGCACGCGCCTGGCCAGCGACGGCGTGATGATCTGGTAGTCGATCCGCCAACCGACGTTGTTGGCGCGCGCCGCACCACGATTGGACCACCAGGTGTATTCGTTGGTGGCATCCGGCTTGGCAACGCGGAAGGCGTCCATCCAGCCGTGCTTCGGCGGCGGTGTATCGTCCCCGTGCGCATCGGCGATCAAGCCGTTGAGCCAGGCGCGCTCCTGCGGCAGGCAGCCGGAATTCTTCTGGTTGGAGCTCCAGTTCCTGATGTCGTTGCGCGACCGCACGATGTTCCAGTCGCCGCAGATGACGTAATCGCGGCCGCTCGCCAGCCACTGCTCGAAGATCGGCCGGATCCACTCCATCACCTTGAACTTGAATGCCTGGCGCTCCTCGCCCGAGGAGCCGGACGGCACGTACAGCGACACCACGCTCAGGTTGTCGAAGCGCGCTTCGAGGTAACGGCCTTCGCTATCGAACGCGTCCCAGCCCAGCGTGCTGCGGATCTCGTCCGGCTCGCGTTTCGCATAGATCGCGACGCCGCTGTAGCCCTTCTTCGTGACGGCGTCTCGATAGAAACAATGATGGCCGTCCGGTCGAAATTTCGGATCGCCCAGCTGGTCTTCCTGCGCCTTGGTCTCCTGCAGGCAGACCACGTCGGCATCCTGCGTACGCAGCCAGTCGAAGAAGCCCTTGTTGGCGGCCGAGCGGATGCCGTTGGCGTTGAAGGTGATGATTTTCACGAAGCCGGAAGAGTGAACGGGAGAGGTGAGCGAAGATTAGCCGATGCGCGCTGCTTTATCTGTCCCTGCGCAGACAAATGCGAGGCATTGCTATGATCGCCCTCCGCCCCGCACTCTCCGCCTCCCATGCTCCAGCCCCACCAACGCACCTTTCTCGATCTCGCCATCCAGCGCGGTGTGCTGCGCTTCGGCGAGTTCACGCTCAAATCCGGCCGGGCGAGCCCGTACTTCTTCAATCTGGGCCGCATCGATTCCGGCGCGGCGCTGGCGACTGTGGGCGAGGCGTACGCCGCCGCCGCGGTGCAATCCGGTTTGCCGTTCGACATGCTGTTCGGGCCGGCCTACAAGGGGATTCCGCTGGCGGCCGCGTCTGCGATCTCGCTGGCGCGCGCGCGCGGCCGGGACGTGCCATGGGCCTACAACCGCAAGGAAGCCAAGGATCATGGCGAGGGCGGCGTGCTCGTCGGCGCGCCGCTGCAGGGACGCGTGCTGATCGTGGACGACGTGATCACCGCCGGCACCGCGGCGCGCGAATCGCTCAAGATCATCCGCGACTCCGGCGCGCAGCCGGCTGGCGTGCTGGTCGCTCTGGATCGGCAGGAGCGCGGCGGCGGCAGGCTGTCCGCCACCCAGGAGTTGACCGCCGAGGAGGGTGTCCCTGTCATCGCGATCGTCGGCTTGAACGATGTGATGGAGTTCGCGGGCGACCACCCGCAACTGGCTGGCGAACGTGAGCGGATGGCCGCCTACCGCTCCCGATACGGCGTCTGAACGGCGGTTTCGCACTCCAAACCCCTGAAGCGGCTCGCAACTTGCAAGGAAAGCGGGGACCTATACTCGCGCCGTGAGTGGAGCCAAGCCCATGCGCCTTGCCCTGCTGTCCGCTTCAATCGCCGTCCTGCTGTGCCTGAGCACCGCCGCTGCCGCGGGCGACAACACGCCGGCTTTCCACTATCGCTGGCACGACGCCCAGGGCGGGTTGCATTACAGCGACAGCATCCCGCCGGATGCCGTGCCGCTGGGCTACGACATCGTGGACGGCAATGGCCTGCTGGTTCGGCACGTGGATCGCGAGAAAACGCCCGCCGAGCGCGCCGCCGAGGAAGCCGAGGCGGCGAGAGCTGCGGCGGCGAAACGCGCCGCCGATGCCCAGGCCCTCGCCGATCGCCAACTGCTGGCCGCCTATCCGAATGAGGCCGAGCTGCGCGAGGCCCATCAGGCCAAGCTCGCGCAGATGCAGCAATCCATCGACACCACCCAATCCAACCTGCGCAACCAGGAACAGAATCTCACCGAACTGCTGGCGCATGCGGCGGATCTGGAACGCAGCGGCAAACCCGTGCCAGCTGAGCTGCGCAAGCGTCTGGCAGACCAGCGCGAGAGCGTGGCCGATGAACGCAACGAAGTGACGCGCCTGCAAAGTGAGCGCGAGGACATGGCGAAACAGTTGGAAGCGGAGTTGCAGCGTTACCGCATGCTGAGCACGAAATCGCAAGCCAGCGCGAGCAATTGACCAAAGCCCCGGTCCGGGGTCTCTTCAACGCGAGATTCCGAGCGCAGCAGCTTCAGGAGGCTCCGCTGACACGCTGTTGCTCGATATACCCGGAAAGTGCGCGGAGCGAACCGAAAATGCGGCGATTGTCCGGATTGTCCGAACGCAGCTGGAAACCATAACGCTTCGAAATCGCCAGCGACAGTTCCAGCGCATCAATCGAATCCAGGCCGAGCTCGCCGCCGAACAGCGGCGCCTCCGGCGCGATCTGATCGGCCGATATGCCTTCGAGGTTCAGATTGGTGACGATGAGTTCGGCGAGTTCGCGTTCGGCGGCGGTCTGTTCGGTCATGGTGTTTCAAGTTGCACGCCGCCCTCGGCGACAGCCGCGCAGTGTACCATAGCGGGCTTTTGACGGACTTTCGCTACGATGTCCTGCCTCGCTGTTTTGTCGCACGGGTGGCCCCGATGAGCGCGTCTCCGCTTGCGCAGCTGACGGTGCACTACTGTGCTACGGACGACGTCCCGGTCGGCGCTCTGGCGCTGCTGGACTTCGGCGCCGAAACGCCGAGTGCCGATCCGCGTTGCCTGGGCGTGCCGCTGCAGCCGATCGGGGTCGCACCGCTGCGCGAGTGCTGGCAAATCGAGGCAGCCGTGATGCATGGGCGGCAGGATGCACTTCGCTGGTCGGCTGGCGGCGGCTGGCTGTTCGTCGCGCTGGAGTTCGACGAAGGGGAATTCGGCGGCGTCGAAGCCGCGGCCGAGCATGCCTATCGGCAACTCTGCGGATTCGTCGCCGGGCGTGAAGAGCGTCATCTGCTGCGCATCTGGAATTACCTGCACGCGATCAACGAGGGCGAAGGAGACAGCGAGCGCTATCGGCGCTTTTGCATCGGGCGCGCGCGTGGGCTCGCAGCGCACGGTATCGAGCGCTATCCCGCCGCCACCGCCATCGGCCACCATCGTGCGGGCTTGCTGCAGGTCTATGCCCTGTGCGCCACGCGGCCGGGCGAAGCGCTGGAGAATCCGCGCCAGGTCAGCGCATGGCGCTATCCGCGCGAATACGGCCCGACCCCGCCCAGCTTCGCACGCGCGATGAAACTGCCAGGTGGCGGCCTGGCGATTTCCGGTACCGCCGCGGTGGTGGGGCATGCGTCCCATCACGATCGCGATCTGCAGGCGCAGGTCGCCGAGACCTGCCTCAATCTGCGCGCGCTGCTGGACATCGCATCGCTGGCGGATTTCGACGCGACCTCACCACTAAAGATCTATCTGCGCCAGTCGGAAGATGTGCAAATCGTGCAAGCCGCGCTCGATCGGCACCTGGATGCGAACGTGCCGCGCCTTGTCCTGCACGGCGATATCTGCCGGCGCGAGTTGCTGGTGGAAATAGACGGCTGGCGTTTCGCGCGATAGGGCGACGGTTCGCCGCCGGGGTCACGACTTCTTCGGCCTATGCCATCCCGGCAGCGTGACCTGCCGCGCGCGCGCGACGGTGAGTTCGCCCGCCGGCGCATCGTTGCTGATCGTGGAGCCAGCTCCGATGGTGGCGTCTGCCCCCACCGTGACCGGCGCGACCAGCGCGGTGTTGGAGCCGATGAAGGCGCCATCCTCGATGCGGGTAACGTGCTTGCGCACGCCATCGTAATTACAGGTGATGGTGCCAGCGCCGATGTTGACGTGTGCACCGATCATGGCATCGCCAAGGTAGGTGAGGTGATTGGCTTTGGAGCCTTCACCCAACCGTGCCTGCTTGGTCTCGACGAAGTTGCCGACGTGCGCGCCGGCATCGAGTTCGGTGCCGGGCCGCAGCCGCGCGAACGGGCCGATCCGGCACGCGCCGTGCGTGGTGACGCCGTCCAGGTCGCAGTGCGCGAGCACCTCCGTTCCGGCCGCGAGGCAGACATTGCGCAACCGGCAAAACGGGCCGATCCGCACGCCGTCTCCCAGCGTGACCTCGCCCTCAAGGATCACGTCCACGTCTATCTCGACGTCCTGCCCGTGGCTGATGCGGCCGCGTGGGTCGAACCGAGCGGGATCGTTGACGCGCAAGCCCGCGATCGCCAGCTCGCGGGTTCGCCGCTCACGCAGATAATGCTCCAGTTGCGACAGTTGCCAGGCATCATTGGCGCCGAAGGCCTCGACCGGGTCGTCGGTAGTCACCACCTGCGCGGGATGTTCCTCTTCCGCGGCCTGCGCAAAGATGTCGGTGAGATAGAACTCGTGTTGCACGTTGTCGTCGGACAGATTGCTCACCCACACACGCAGGCGCTCCGCATCCGCGGCCACGACGCCGGTGTTCACCATGCGTACCGCGCGCTGCTCGGGATCGGCATCGCGCTCCTCGACCACGGCGCGCACACGGCCCAGGCCGTCGCGCATGACGCGGCCGTAGCCGGACGGATCCGCCAGCTCCGCAGCGAGCAGAGCCAATAGCGATTCGGTACCCACCAGTTCGCGCAGCGTGTTCGCGCGCAGCAGCGGCACGTCTCCGTACAGGACAAGCACGCGCGCGCGCTCGGGGACGCCCGCCAATGCGAGCCGCACCGCATCACCGGTGCCGCGCTGCTCGGGCTGATGCACCCACACCAGGTCGCGTGCATCGGCGAAGGCAGCGCGCACCTGCTCGCCAGCGTGGCCATACACCACGTGGATTGCGTCCGGACGCAACTGGCGCGCAGTTTCCAGTACATGCGCCAGCAGCGGGCGACCAGCCAGCGGCAACAGCACTTTCGGTAGCGCCGATTTCATGCGCTTGCCCTCGCCCGCCGCGAGGATGATCACGTGCAGCGATTGACTCATGCCGGTCTCCCCAGAGGTCGCGCAAACATACCCGATTGCCGCACGGGGTGGTATGCAAACCGCGTGAAAGACTGCGGATACGAACAAAAACGCCGGCGCGAGCCGGCGTTGATGCATGCGGATCGGGACCGCTCAGTGCTGGAGGTTCTTGCGAAGCCGCTCCAGGGCCTGCAATTGCGCGGCGGCCTGGATCAGCTGCTGCTGCGCCTCGGCCACGGTCTTGGCATCGCCGCGATTGGCCAGCACGCGTTCGGCTTCTTCCTTGGCCCGCTTGGCCGAGGCCTCGTCGATGTCGCGCGCGCGCAGTGCCGTGTCGGCCAGCACCGTCACGACGCTCGGCTGCACTTCCAGGATGCCGCCGGAGACGTAGTACGGGTGCCGCTCGCCCTTGTCATCGATCACCTCGACCGCGCCGGGCTTCAGCAGCGTGATCAGCGGCGCATGCCGCGGCGCAATGCCCAGCTCGCCGCTGATGCCGGTGGCGATGACCATGCTGGCCTCGCCATGGAAGATCTCGGCTTCTGCGCTGACGATGTCGCAACGGATGGTGGCCATGCCGGCTCCTTACGCCGCCTTCTTCTGGTCCGCCGCGGCCATCGCTTCGCCCTTCTTGATGGCCTCGTCGATGCCACCGACCATGTAGAACGCCTGCTCGGGCAGGTGATCCACTTCGCCGTCGACGATCATCTTGAACGCGCGGATGGTTTCCTTCAGCGGCACGTACTTGCCGGGCGAGCCGGTGAACACTTCCGCCACGTGGAACGGCTGCGAGAAGAAGCGCTCGCACTTGCGCGCGCGGTACACCGCCTGCTTGTCCTCTTCGGAGAGCTCGTCCATGCCCAGGATCGCGATGATGTCCTTCAGCTCCTTGTAGCGCTGCAGCGTGCCCTGCACCTTGCGCGCGACATCGTAGTGCTCCTGGCCGATCACATTCGGATCGAGCTGGCGCGAGGTCGAATCCAGCGGATCCACCGCCGGATAGATGCCGAGTGCGGCGATGTTGCGCGAGAGCACCACGGTCGCGTCCAGGTGCGCGAAGGTGGTCGCCGGCGACGGGTCGGTCAGGTCGTCGGCCGGCACGTACACCGCCTGGATCGATGTGATCGAACCGGTCTTGGTGGAGGTGATGCGCTCCTGCAGGCGACCCATCTCGTCGGCCAGCGTCGGCTGGTAACCCACCGCGGATGGCATGCGGCCCAGCAGCGCGGACACCTCGGTACCGGCCAGCGTGTAGCGGTAAATGTTGTCGATGAACAGCAGTACGTCGCGGCCCTTGCCGGACGCGTCCTTCTCGTCGCGGAAGTACTCGGCCATGGTGAGGCCGGTCAGCGCCACGCGCAGGCGGTTGCCCGGCGGCTCGTTCATCTGGCCGTACACCATCGCCACTTTCGACTGCGTCGGATCTTCCAGCTTCACGACGCCCGCTTCGATCATCTCGTGGTAGAAGTCGTTGCCTTCGCGGGTGCGCTCGCCGACGCCGGCAAACACCGAAAGACCCGCGTGCTGGGTCGCGATGTTGTTGATCAGCTCCAGCATGGTCACGGTCTTGCCCACGCCCGCGCCGCCGAACAGGCCGACCTTGCCGCCCTTGGCGAACGGGCACATCAGGTCGATCACCTTGATGCCGGTTTCAAGCAGTTCATTCGCGGCAGCCTGCTCGTCGTAGGCCGGTGCTTCGCGATGGATCACCCATTGGTCCTGCGCATTCACCGGCCCGCGTTCGTCGATCGGTTCGCCCAGCACGTTCATGATGCGGCCAAGCGTGGCCTTCCCGACCGGCACCTTGATGCCCGCGCCGGTGTTGTCCACCACGAGGTTGCGCTTCAGGCCGTCGGTGGAGCCGAGCGCGATGGTCCGCACCACGCCGTCGCCAAGCTGCTGCTGCACCTCGAGCGTGACCTGCGTGCCCTGTACCTTCAGCGCGTCGTACACCTTCGGCACGGACTCGCGCGGAAATTCGACGTCGACGACGGCGCCGATGATCTGTACGACTTTGCCCTGGTTCATTGCCTTGACTCCACCATTAAGCGTTGCCCGTTGCCGAGCGAAATTCTCTCTTTCGTCATTCCGGCGAAAGCCGGAATCCATTTGCCTTTGAATTGCAGAGCGAGATCAAAATGGATTCCGGATCGCGGCTTCGCCGGGTCCGGAATGACGCCAATGTTTCCGATTTCCGGTTCCCAGTTCTTTACACGGCCGCCGCGCCGCCGACGATCTCCGAGATCTCCTGCGTGATCGCCGCCTGCCGCGCCTTGTTGTAGATCAGCGTCAACGTGTCGATCGCCTTGGTCGCGTTGTCGGAGGCAGCCTTCATCGCGACCATGCGCGCCGCGTGTTCGCTCGCCAGATTCTCCAGCACCGCGTGGTACACCAGCGCCTCGACATAGCGCTCCAGCACGTGGCTGATCACCGGCTCCGCTTCGGGTTCGTAGATGTAGTCCCAGTCGTGCTCGCGATGCACCACCGCGGTCTGCGCGCTCGGGGTTTCCGCATCTGCCGGGGTTTCCGAAATCTGTTGCGCGGCAGCGGGCAGCGGCAGCAGAACGTCAATGCGCGGGCGCTGCGTCATCGTATTGACGAAATCGTTGAAGCACAGGTAGACCCGATCCAGGCGCCCTTCCATGTAGGCGTCGTTCATCACCTTGATCACGCCGACCAGCCTCTCGATCTTCGGGCGGTCGCCCAGGTGCGAAACGCTGCCGGACATGTTCACCTTGACGCGGCGGAAGAACGCGGAGGCCTTCTGGCCGATCGCGACCACGTCCACTTCCACACCCTTTTTCTCCCACTCGCGGATTTCGCCGAGCAGTTTGCGGAAGAGATTGGCATTCAGGCCGCCGCACAGACCGCGGTCGGTGGAAACGATGATGTAACCGACGCGCTTGACCTCCCGCTCGCGCAACGCGGGATGGCGGAAATCCGTGGTCGCCTGCGCAATGTGCGCGATCACCCGACGCATGTGCTTGGCATACGGGCGCGAGGCGCGCATCAGGTCCTGCGCGCGGCGGATTTTCGAGGCCGAGACCATTTCGAGAGCGCGCGTCACCTTGCGCGTGTTCGCGACGCTCTTGATCTTGGTGCGGATTTCGCGTGCGCCGGCCATGTGCGATTACCAGCTACCCGTCTTCTTGAACTCGTCCAGCGCCGACTTGAACGTGCCTTCGATCTGCTCGTTCCAGTCGCCGGTCTCGACGATCTTCTGCATCAGCGCACCATGGTTGCTCGCCATGAACTGGTGCAACGCGTGCTCGAACGACAGGATCTGGTTGATCGGCAGGTCGTCCAGATAGCCCTTCTCGGCCGCGTACAGCGAGATCGCGAGCTGCGCGATGGACAGCGGCGAATACTGCTTCTGCTTCATCAACTCGGTCACGCGCTGGCCGCGCTCCAACTGCGCGCGCGTGGCCGCATCGAGGTCGGAGGCGAACTGCGCGAACGCCGCAAGCTCGCGGTACTGCGCCAGCGCGAGCTTCACGCCGCCGGACAGCTTCTTGATGATCTTGGTCTGCGCCGCGCCACCCACGCGCGACACCGAGATGCCGGCGTTCACGGCCGGACGGATGCCGGCGTTGAACAGGTCGGTCTCGAGGAAGATCTGGCCGTCGGTGATCGAGATCACGTTGGTCGGCACGAACGCGGACACGTCGCCGGCCTGGGTTTCGATCACCGGCAGCGCGGTCAGCGAACCGGTCTTGCCCTTCACCGCTCCGTTGGTTTCCCGCTCGACGTAGGCTTCGTTGACACGCGCGGCACGCTCGAGCAGGCGCGAATGGAGATAGAACACGTCGCCCGGATACGCCTCGCGACCCGGCGGACGACGCAGCAGCAGCGAGATCTGGCGATACGCCCAGGCCTGCTTGGTCAGGTCGTCATAGATGATCAGCGCGTCTTCGCCGTTATCTCGGAAGAACTCGCCCATCGCGCAACCGGCGTACGGCGCGATGTACTGCATCGTGGCCGAATCGGAGGCCGAAGCCGCAACGATGATGGTGTGCTCCAGCGCGCCGAACTCTTCCAGCTTGCGTACGACGTTCGCGATCGAGCTCTGCTTCTGGCCGATCGCAACGTAAATACATTTGATGCCTGTGCCCTTTTGGTTGATGATCGTGTCCACCGCGACCGCGGTCTTGCCGGTCTGGCGGTCGCCGATGATCAGCTCGCGCTGGCCGCGGCCGATCGGGATCATCGAGTCGATGGACTTGTAGCCGGTCTGCACCGGCTGCGACACCGACTTGCGCCAGATCACGCCCGGTGCGACCTTCTCCACCGGCGAGGTCTTGGCGGCATTGATGGGACCCTTGCCGTCGATCGGGTTACCCAGCGCATCCACCACGCGGCCGAGCAGCTCGCGTCCGACCGGCACTTCCAGGATGCGACCGGTGGTCTTGGCGGTGTCACCTTCGCGCAGATGCTCGTATTCGCCCAGCACCACCGCGCCGACCGAATCGCGCTCGAGGTTCAGGGCAAGCGCGTAGGTATTGCCCGGGAGCTCGACCATTTCGCCTGACATCACGTCGTTCAGGCCGTGGATGCGCACGATGCCGTCGGACACCGCGGTGAGCGTGCCCTCGTTGCGCGCTTCCGCGGCAAGCTTGAACTTCTCGATGCGGCTCTTGATCAGTTCGCTGATTTCGGAAGGGTTGAGTGTGGTGGCCATGTCTTATTCCTGATTCGTGCGACGCCTCGCGCCGCACTAGGGTTGGATCAATTTGCGAGCGCGCTTTCCAGCCGCATCAGGCGTCCGCGTACGGAGCCGTCGATCACCATTTCGCCGGCGTCGATTACCGCACCGCCAAGCACCGACGGATCGAGCGCCTGCTCCAGTTCGATCTCGCGATTGAAGCGGCGCTTCAGCGCTTCGCGCAGCCGCGTGACTTCATTCGCATCGATCGGCGCTGCGCTGCGCACGCGCACTTTCAGCACGTGCTCGGCCTCGCGCTTCAACTGCTCGAACAGCGCGGCAATTTCCGGCAGTACATGCAGGCGATGATTCTCCGCTAGCGTGCCGATGAAGCGCGCGAATGGCGACTCCGCCGGTTCGCCTTCCGGCAGGAACAAGCTGGCAAGCTGGGCCGGCGCGACGCGCGGATCGCCGATCAGCGACGCGGCGCGCATATCGGCTGCGACTTGCGCGGCGAATGCCAGTTTGCCCGCCCACTCGCCGAGTGCGCGTTGCTCCTGCGCAAGCTCGAAGGCGGCGCGCGCGTAGGGCCGTGCGAGCGTCAACGGTTCCATGCTCAAATCTCGGCCACCAACTGCTCGATCAGCGCTTTGTGCGTATCGGCGTTGATCTCGCGCTTGAGGATCTTCTCCGCGCCGGCGATCGCGAGCTGCGCCACCTGCCCGCGCAACTCGGCGCGTGCGCGGTGCGCCATGTTCTCAATGTCGGCCTGGGCGGCGGCCTTCTGCTTGGCCGCCTCCAGCAGCGCATCGGTGCGCGCCTTGTCCACGATCTGCGTCGCCTGCTGGTTGGCGCGTTCGATGATCACCGCGGCTTCCGCGCGTGCGGCCTTGATCTCCTCGGCCACCCGCGCATCGGCGTCCGCCAGTTCCTTGCGCGCGCGATCGGCGGCTTCCAAGCCTTCGGCGATCTTGTGCTGACGCTCTTCGATCGCCCGCGTGAGCGGCGGCCAGACGAACTTCATGGTGAGCGCGATCATGATGATGAACGCGATCACTTCGCCGATCAGGGTTGCATTGATTTCCATTGCGGTGCTACCTGCCTGGATTCCGGTCTCGCGACGCTTGCGTGCGTCAGTGCGCCAATGCCGCGGCGTGGGTCAACGCGCCCGACAGCAGCGGATTGGCGAAAGCGAAGAACATCGCGATGGCCAAACTGATGAAGAAGTCGGCGTCGATCAGGCCGACCAGCAGGAACATGCGCCCGGTCAGCATCGGGCTCAATTCAGGCTGCCGCGCCATCGACTCGAGGTACTTCGAGCCCATCACGCCCATGCCGATGCAGGCGCCCAGCGCACCCAGGCCGATCATGAGGCCGGCCGCGATGGCGGTGTTGGCCTGGATGAGTGCAATCAGTTGTTCCATTTGAATCTCCCGGTAGAACGTCGGTGGTGAAAAAGGTCGGGACGCGGCAACGCTGCGTCAGTGATGCTGTTGTGCCATCGCAATGTAGGTGATGGCTAGGTACATGAAAATGAAAGCCTGGATCAGGATGATCAGGAGCTCGACGAAGCTCCATGCGACGTAGCCGATGATGCCGAGGGGATACCACAGCGACAGGACCTGGGTCATCAGGCCGGCGATCAGCATGAACAGCAGGTCGCCCGCGAAGATGTTGCCGAAGAGACGAAGCGCCAGGCTGACCGGCTGGGTGATCATCTCGATCGCGAACATCAGGACGTTGAAGGGCGCCAGCAGCACCTTCATGAAGACGTTCTTCGACGTGAATGGCGCCGAGACCGCGCCTTTGAAATAACCACCGACGCCCTTGGCCTTCATTCCGAAGAACAGGGTCAGGATCAGGATGCTCAACGACATCGCGAACGTCATGTTGACGTCGGCCGTCGGCACCGGGCGGAAATGCGTGGCGCCGGTCGCTTCCGCCGCAGCCGGAATCAGATCCACCGGCAGCACGTCCATGAGATTCATGAACAGGATCCAGAAGAAAATCGTCAGCGCCAGCGGCCCCAGGAACTTGCGGCTGCCGTGCCAGGCATCCTTTACCTGGCCATCGACGAATTCGAGCGCAAGCTCCACGAACGCCTGCCCCTTGCCCGGCACGCCAGAGGTTGCGCGGCGCGCAAACCACCAGAACCAGAAGAGGAAGATAAAACCCAGCACGCACGACATGATCAACGTGTCGACATGGAACGACGCCAAGCCGCCGGCCGGCGACAGGGGCGCATTCCAGAACGTCAGGTGATGCTGGATGTATTCGGTGAAAGACCCACCGCCCGATTCGGCACTCACTCGTTCATCCTCAATCGTTGCGCCGCACGGCGCGCGCTGCAGAGCGCCTCAGCGTTTCAGCCCCAGAACCAACGGATTGACCAATACCGCGGCGACCAACCCGACCAGCGCCGGCAATGCCGGCAACTGCCAGTACGCCAGGATCAGGTAAAAACCGACGATCACCACGATCCACTTCAGCAAGGTTCCGACGGCGAAGCGTGCCAGCATCGAGCCGGGCCCCGCCAATGCGGGCGCAAAGACACGCAGCGCCAGCAGGCCGGTTCCTGCAACTATCAGCAGACCTCCCGCAAGCGCCCCGATCGCCGCGTGAACACCCTGCACCAGAAACGCCGCGCCGGCAATGATGGCTACCAGTGCTTGCGCCAGCACCACTTGTAAGGCAAGCCGCCTGCCAGCGGCCAGGGAGTTGTCCACGTCTCGATATCCGCCGATGCCGCCAAAACCTCTCGGTCAAGCCTGAAAATGATAGCAGCCGCCAAGCAGCGACCGCAAGCGGAAAAGCGTGTTTTTCAGCCGCTTACGTCCCGGCGCAGCCCGCCTGCTCGGCCGGCCGCCAAAGGGCCGCGGCAAGCATTTTCAGCGGGCGCGCTGGCCGAACAGGATCTTCCGTTCCTCTTCGGTCATTGGACCTTGCCGGCGCAGGGATTCGCCGCGCTCATAGGCACGCTGCGTGGCCGGTCGCTGCGTGATCGCGGCATGCCAGCGACGCACTTCCGGGAACGGTGAGAGATCGAGCGGCGCTTTGGAATACGGATTGATCCACGGATAGCAGGCCATGTCGGCGATCGTGTATTCGTCATCCACGATGAACTCGCGATCTCGCAGGCGTTTGTCCAGGACGCCGAGCAAGCGCTCGGCTTCGTTGCGGTAGCGCTCCATTGCGTAGGGAATCTTTTCCGGCGCGTAAACGTGGAAGTGGCCGTACTGGCCAGTCATCGGACCCAAGCCCGCCATCTGCCAGAACAGCCATTCGATGCATTGCATGCGTGCGCGCGGATCGGCCGGAATGAACCTTCCGGTCTTGCCGGCGAGATAAAGCAATATGGCGCCGGATTCGAACACGCTGACCGGAGCGCCGCCGTCCGCAGGCGCGCGATCCACGATGGCCGGCATCTTGTTGTTGGGCGAGATAGCAAGGTAAGCCGGCTCGAACTGCTCGCCCTTGCCGATGTCCACCGCCTTCACAGTGTGCTGCAGGACGGTCTCTTCAAGGAACAGCGCGACCTTGTAACCGTTCGGTGTCGGCCAGAAGTAAAAATCGATCACGGTGACACTCCTTGTACCTGCTCGCGCTCCTGCATTGGGGCGCATCGGCGCGTGCGCAAGAGCGTATCCTCGACACATCGTGCGCCGATGCCCGCGCCAGGATGGGCATCAATGGCTGATCCCTCGCCATCGCTCACCCATGGCGCCGCACTCATTTACCGATGCAGAACGTCGAAAAGATCGCGCCGAGCAGATCTTCGGTGGTGAATTCGCCGGTGATTTCGCCAAGCTGACGTTGCGCCTGGCGCAATTCCTCCGCCGCCAGTTCGCCAGCGCCCGCTTCGCGCAGCACGCAGTCAGCGGAATCCACGTGCGCCAGCGCGCGCTCCAACGCCAGAACGTGCCGAGCGCGAGCGCTGAACGCGCCTTGCTCGGCATCACTCGCGCCAGCCAGCTCCTTCAAGGCATCGCGCAGCAGATCGAGGCCCGCGCCGGTACGCGCCGAAACCGCGATCATTTCCGTCCGGCCACGCGTGTCGCGCGAGGGTCGCGCACCGTCGAGATCGATCTTGTTGATCGCGACCACCCGTGCCGTCAACGTGGGCGCTTCATCCAGGAGCCCCAGATCGGCTTGCACATGCTGTGCATCCGTCACCAGCAGCGCGACATCCGCGCGCGCCAGTTCAGCGCGTGCGCGGCGGATGCCTTCGATCTCGATGGCATCGCCCGCTTCGCGCAGGCCCGCGGTATCCGCCAGCGTGAGCGTGATCCCGTCCATGTGTATTTCCTCGCGCAACACGTCGCGCGTGGTGCCGGGAATTTCGGCCACGATCGCGCGTTCGTCCGCTGCCAGCGCATTCAGCAGGCTCGACTTGCCGACGTTGGGCCGGCCAACAATCGCCACGTGCAGACCATCGGTCAGGCGCACGCCGCGGCGCGCTTCGACGAGCAGGTTGCGCAGTTGCCCGTGAACATCGTCCACACGCGTGCGCAACGCCGGATCGGCGAGGAAATCGATCTCCTCTTCCGGAAAATCGATGGCCGCTTCCACGTGCACGCGCACTTCGGTCAGCGCGCGCTGCAATGCCTGCACGCGCGAGGAAAATTCCCCCTGCAGAGACCGCAACGCGGCGCGTGCCTGCGCTTCCGAGCGGGACGCGATCAGATCGGCAATCGCCTCGGCCTGCGCCAGATCGAGCTTGCCGTTGAGGAACGCGCGCTCGGAGAATTCGCCGGCGCGCGCGGGTCGCGCGCCGAACGCGCACACGCACCGGCGCAGCGCATCCAGCACCACCGGTGCACCATGCGCATGGATTTCCAGCACGTGTTCGCCGGTGAAGGAATGCGGGGCCTCGAAGTAGAGCAATAGCGCGCGATCAATCGGCGCACCGTGTTCGTCTTTCAATTCCGCCAGCCGCGCCATGCGCGGCCTCGGGATTTCACCGAGCCAGGCCTGCGCGATCTGTGGCACGCGCGGCCCCGACACGCGCAACACGCCAATGCCTCCGCTGCCTGGCGGTGTCGCAATCGCAACGATCGTCTCGGTCGCGGCGCCGTTCATGCCCGCTCCTTTCGATCACGCCCTCGCTTTCGCGTCCGCCTGCTCGATGCGACGGGTGATCACCCACTGCTGGATCACGCTGGTCAGGCCATTGACCACGTAATAAAGCGTCAGGCCGGCCGGGAAGAACGCGAACATCACCGCGAACACGATCGGCATCACCTTCATGATCTTCGCCTGGGTCGGGTCCATGCCCGCGGCAGGCGTCAGGAACTGCGTGGCGATCATCGTGATCGTGTACAACGCCGGCAGGATGAAGTACGGATCCGGCGCCGAGAGATCGTGGATCCAGCCGAAGAACGGCGCGTGTCGCAACTCCACGCTGTACATCAATACGTAATAGAGCGCGAAGAACACCGGGATCTGCACCAGTGAAGGCAGGCACCCGGCCATCGGGTTGACCTTCTCCTTCTTGTACAGCTCCATCATCGCCTGCTGCTGTTTCTGCTTGTCCTCGCCGTAGCGTTCCTTCAACGCCTGGATCTTTGGAGTCAGCTTGCGCATCTTGGCGCCGGCCTTGAACTGCTGCTCGGTGAGCTTGAAGAACAGCGCCTTGATCAGCAGCACCAGCAGGATGATTGCAATGCCCCAGTTGCCGACGAAGGCGTGGAACTTCGAAAGGATCCAGAACAGCGGCTGCGCGATCACGGTGAAGACGCCGTAATCGATGGTCAGCTCCAGACCCGGGGCAATCGTCGAGAGCGTGTCCTGTGTCTTCGGTCCCACGTACAGGTTGGCATTGAGTGTCTCGCTGTGGCCCGGCGTGACGGTGACTCCCGGCCCGCGCGCGCGGATCAGGTATCGCGGCTTACCCGCGCTGGCCGGCGGCAGCTCGGCGCTGCTGAATTGATCCGTCTGCCCGCTCGGGGGAATCCAGCCCGCGAAGAAGTAATGCTGGATCATCGCCACCCAGCCACCTTGCACCTCGCGGTTCAACGGATCCTTTTCGAACTTGTCGAAGGCCAGTTTGTTGAATTTGTCCTGCGGGCTGTACCACGCCGCACCCAGGAAGCTGGAGCGCTCCGGATCGTAGAACTCGAGGAAATGCTTGGGCGGCGGCGGCGGCTCCACGCGCTCGATCTGCTCGTAGGCATTGCCGCTCCACGCACGTGCGCTGCGGTTGTCGATCTGCTGCGCGAGCTGTACCACGTAGCTGCCGCGCTTCAAGGTATAGCGCTTGCTCACACTGACGCCGGACGCATCGCGCCAGGTCAATTCGGCGGTGACTTCGTTTTCACCAGGCTGCATCGCGTAAGACGACGCCCCAGCAGTGAACATCGCCAGATGATCCGGTGCAGGACTGCCGCTGGCGCCCACAAGGCCGTCCTGCGCCACGAACAGCCGCTGCGGGTCATCGCTGAGCAGGCGCACCGGCGAGGTATCCCCCTTCACCTGTTTCGGATAGGCCAGCAGATCCGCGCGCACCACGCTTCCGCCGCGCGTATCGATGGTCAAGCGCAATACGTCGTTGCTGAGGGTGACGTATTGATGTGGCGAGGTGCTGGACGGCGCGGCGCCCTCGGGAATGGCGGGCGCCACTCCCGCCGCAGGCGATGCTGTGGTGGAAGTGGCGGCGGGTGCGTTCGCGACGGGCACCTCGCCTGGCGCGGCATTCTGCGCATTCGCGCCGGTGTTCGGGTTGGCCGCGGGCGCTTGCTGGGTCGTGGCCTGCGCCGGCTGCGGCGCATAGTCCTGCTGCCACTGATTCCAGATCAGCCAGGCGACGAACAGCAGCGCCACGACCAGCAGGGTTCGCGTTTGATTGATCACTTGGGGAAACTCTGATTGATCCGGTTGGTGTTCGCGCTCGCCCGATGTCGCCCCATCAGATCGTTGCCGCACAAGGGGCGGGTGCCGTAGGGCACGGAAGAGCGGGTTGGAAGTCTAAGGACATGATGGCCCGCTTTCCGCGGGTCAATCCGCGATTGTGCCGGGCGCACCGGCATGCTTCAACGGTTTGAGCCGCGACCACGCGGCATCAAGGTCCGCACGCAGCGCTGAACCCGCCGCCATCGCAGCCTGTTGACGCGCGATCAGCAGCAGGTCGAATGCGGGCACGCACGGGCGCGCCAACCGAAACGATTCCCGCGCATTCCGCTTGATGCGATTGCGGTCCACCGCGCGCTTGGACACGCGCCGCGAAACCGCCAGGCCCAGCCGCGCGGAGCCCGTATCGCTTGCGCGATAGCGAATCAGGAAGAAGCGGGTGTCGAGCCTGCCCGGCGCATGGCGCAAGGCGGCGAAGTCGGCGGCTCGGCGCAGCCGCGCGCTGGGCGGCAGGCCAAGCGCGATGCTCATCGTGCTTACGGGATGAGGCGCTTGCGGCCCTTGGCGCGGCGCGCGGCCAACACCTTACGGCCGTCGGCAGTGGCCATGCGGGCGCGGAAGCCGTGGGTGCGGGCGCGCTTGAGCCGGCTGGGCTGATAGGTGCGTTTCATGGAAATCTCCGGGGCCGTTGCACGGGAGCTTCCCGCACCGGCATCTGTGAAAAAAGACGTGGGATGTTACGGGCGACATATCCGCGCGTCAAGCCGGATGGCGCATTCCGGCTATCCGGACCGCAGCGGGAATCCTTGTACACGATGCTAGACTGCTGGTTTGTCTTGCGGATCCGACATGCAACACCCTCCCTTCTCCTGCGAGCTGCCATGAGCGATTTGTGGCGGCGTTGTCTGCAACGGCTCGAAGGTGAGCTGGGTGAGCAGGTCCTGCACACCTGGCTTCACCCGCTGCAGGTGCGCGAAAGTGAGGACGGCCTGAGGCTGCTCGCTCCGAATACCTATGCGCTGGAACGGGTGCGTTCAGAATATCTTCCGCACATCGAGATGGCGCTCAGGGACGTGGCCGGCCGCACCGTCCCGGTACGGTTGGAGGTGGGTTCCCTAACGCCTTCGGCGGGCGCCAGGGAGAACGCTCCCGCGCAAGAGCCGCAACAGACCCACCTCGATCCGCATTACACCTTCGACAATTTCGTCGAGGGCAAATCCAACCAGCTCGGCAAGGCCGCCGCGATGCAGGTGGCGCAGAATCCTGGGCGTGCGTACAACCCGTTGCTGCTGTACGGCGGCACGGGTCTGGGTAAGACGCACCTGATGCAGGCCGCCGGCAATCTGATGCGCCAGTGCAATCCGGGGATGAAGCTGCTGTACGTGCACTCGGAGCGCTTCACCAGCATGATGATCGAGGCGCTGCGCACCAAGAACATGGATGATTTCAAGAAGCGCTTCCGCTCGGTGGATGCGCTGCTGATCGACGACATCCAGTTCTTCGGCGGCAAGGACACCACGCAGGAAGAGTTCTTCCACACCTTCAACACACTGGTGGAAGGCAAGCAGCAGATCATCCTGACTTGCGATCGCTATCCGCGCGAAGTGGAGAACCTGGAGCCGCGGTTGAAGTCGCGGCTCAACTGGGGTCTGTCCGTCGCGATCGAGCCACCCGACTTCGAAACGCGCGCGGCGATCTTGCTGGAGAAGGCGAGAATCCGCGGCATGCGCATGCCCGAGGATGTCGCCATGCTGCTGGCGCGGCGCATCCGCACCAATGTGCGCGATCTGGAAGGCGCACTCAACACCGTTGCCGCGCGCGCGAATTTCTTCGGCCGCGAGATTTCGCTGGAGTTCGTGCAGGAAACCCTGAGTGACCTGTTGCGCGTGCATGCCCAGGCGATCACGATCCCGAATATCCAGAAGACGGTCGCCGATTACTATCAGGTGCGCCTGTCGGATTTGCTGTCCAAGAGCCGCGTACGTTCATTGGCCCGGCCCCGGCAACTGGCGATGGCGTTGGCCAAGGAACTGACCGAACACAGCCTCCCGGAGATCGGTGAGGCCTTCGGCGGACGCGACCACACGACGGTATTGCACGCCTGCCGTACCATCCGGGCGCTGCGCGACAACGACATGCGCGTACATCAGGATTGGGACAAATTGATCCGTATACTTACAGGCTAAGGGGAATCTGAAATCCGTGGAAAACAGCGGGAAGGGGTGTGGACAGGTTGTGCAAAGGGCGAACTGGCCGTTTTGCCCACAACCCTTCCACAGCTGAGCCGGATCGCGATCAACAGGGATTGTTGACCGTAAGAATTTGAAATAAAAAGAATTAAACTCTTTTTCAAGATAATCACAGCACCTACTACTGCTGTTTTATCTACAACTCGCAAAGGAGCGGGGGACCAGCCATGCGTTTCAGCATTCAAAGAGAAGCCTTGCTCATTCCCCTCCAACAGGTAGTAGGGGTGGTCGAGCGTCGGCAGACTTTGCCGGTCCTCGCCAATCTCTTGGTGCAGGTGGAACAGAGGCGCCTGACGCTGACGGGTACAGATCTCGAAGTGGAGATGCGCGCGGGCATCGCCGTCGAAAATGGCGAAGAGGGGGCCACCACGATTCCGGCTCGGAAGCTGTTCGACATCGTCCGCGCGCTTGCGGATGGCTCACAGCTCGACATCAAGCTCAACGGAGATCGCGTGGCGGTGCACGCCGGACGCAGCCGTTTCACCCTGGCCACATTGCCCGCCGAAGAATTTCCCACCATTGATTCGATCGAGCTGGTGGACAAGGTGATGTTGCCGGAAGCGACCCTGAAGGAGCTGATGGAACGCACCGCTTTCGCCATGGCCAACCAGGACGTGCGCTACTACTTGAACGGCATGCTGCTGGATTTGCGCGACGCGGGTCTGCGTTGCGTGGCTACCGACGGCCATCGATTGGCATTGGCGGAAACCAAGCTCGACAAGAAGGTCAGCGCGAATCGGCAGATCATCATCCCGCGCAAAGGAGTGATGGAGCTGCTGGGCTTGTTCGGTAGCGACGAGGGCGAAATCACTATCGAGTTTGCGCGCAACCACTTGCGCGTGCGACGCAACGATGTGGTGTTCACGTCCAAGCTGATTGATGGCCGTTTTCCGGACTACGAGGCGGTAATCCCGTTGGGTGCCGACAAGCTGCTGCAACTGGATCGCGAGGCACTTCGCGCGGCCCTGCAACGTGCGGCGATTCTCTCCAATGAGAAGTACCGGGGTGTGCGGCTCGAGGTCAGCCCGGGACGCCTGCGCATCGTGGCGCACAACCCGGAACAGGAAGAGGCAGTTGAAGAGCTTGAGGCGGAAACGTCGGTGAATGATCTCGCAATTGGCTTCAATGTCGGCTATCTCCTGGATGCCTTGGGATCATTGAACGACGAGCGGGTACGCTTGCAACTGCGCGATGCGCAGTCCAGTTGCTTGCTCCAGGGTGCCGAGCACGACCATGTGCGGCATGTGGTGATGCCGTTGCGCCTCTGATTTCGCGGAAGCTTTCGAACACCGGGGAGCGGAGCATGCGAATTGATTTGCTCCGCGCCCATCACCTGCGCTGCTTCAACGCAGTCGAGATCGTGCCAGGTCCGAGGTTTAATTGGCTGATCGGCCCGAACGGCGCAGGCAAGACCACCCTGCTGGAAGCGGTTTATTTGCTCTCACATGGGCATTCCTTCCGGGCTGGCGCGCGTGACGCGATGGTGCAGCGAGATCGCGCCGGATTCGACCTCTTTGCGGAGCTGAGCCGGAGCAAGTCTCGACACCGGATCGGCTTGGCCCGTAGCGAAGGGGAATGGCGGATCCAGATAGATGGTGAGCTGCACACCACGCTGGCCCCTCTCCTTGAACTCTGTGCGGTGGTTTGCTTCGAGCCAGGCAGTCATTCCCTGATTGCCGGTGCTGCGGAGCATCGTCGGCGATTCCTGGACTGGGGAGTGTTCCATGTGGAACGTCATTCCCTGGGTTGGTGGCGCGAGTACCGCCGCGCGCTGCGCCAGCGCAACGCATTACTGAAGCATGGCGACGATGCGGGCGAATTCGAATTCTGGGAGGCCGAGCTCGGCAGTCTTGGCGAACGCATTGATGAAGCCCGGCGCACTTACTTCGCGGCGCTCCGGCAGCATATCTCAGGGTTAAGTTCCACACTGCTGCCCGAATTGGGCGAGCCGAAACTGGACTTTCGCAGCGGATGGAACCACGAGCAGCCTCTACAAGAAGTGCTGGCGGAACATCGAACCCAAGACAGGGCGCGTGGCCACACGCGGGTGGGTCCGCATCACGCGGACTGGCGGCTGGAGTTCAATCACGCCCCGGGACGCGAATTTTTCTCGCGGGGGCAGACCAAGTTGGCGGCCCTGGCTTGCGTCTTGGCACAAGCCGCCGCCTTCGCCGCTCAATGGGGGGAGTGGCCACTTCTGTGTCTGGACGACCTGACTTCGGAGCTCGACGAAGCCCATCAGCGGGTCGTGCTCGAGTGGATTGCTGAGCGGCCCACTCAAGTCTGGTTGACGGCGACCCAGCTACCCAAAACGAAGGTCGGGGAAGCAGAGTGGTTCCACGTGGAACACGGAAACCTGCGCCGGGCCTGACATTAGCGCCAACACCGGTACGGTATAATTAGGCGTTTGCGCAGCCCCCTGCGCCCGAGTGCCCCATGAACGACAATTACGATTCCAGCAGCATCAAGGTCCTGAAGGGCCTGGAAGCCGTCCGCAAGCGGCCAGGCATGTATATCGGCGACACCGATGACGGGACCGGCTTGCATCACATGGTGTTCGAAGTCGTGGACAACGCCATCGACGAAGCGTTGGCGGGCTATTGCGACGAAGTCGTCGTCACCATACACGACGACGGTACCGTGGGCGTCAGCGACAACGGGCGCGGCATTCCCGTCGACCTGCATCCGGAAGAGGGCCGCTCCACGGCTGAAGTCGTGATGACCGTCCTGCATGCTGGCGGCAAATTCGACGCCAATTCCTACAAGGTCTCCGGCGGCCTGCACGGCGTGGGCGTCTCGGTGGTCAACGCGCTTTCCGAGCACCTGTGGTTGACCATCTACCGCGACGGCAAGGAACACCAGCAGGAGTATCAATTGGGCGAGCCGCTTTATCCGCTCAAGGTCGTCGGGCCGGCTAATCGGCGCGGCACCACGGTGCGTTTCCTGCCCAGTTCCGCCACCTTCACCAATACCGAGTTTCACTACGATGTTCTCTCCAAGCGATTGAGAGAACTAGCGTTTTTGAACTCCGGTGTGCGGATCGAGCTGATTGATCGGCGCGCGGATAAAAGCGACGTCTTCCAGTACGAGGGCGGCATCCGTTCGTTCGTGCAGCATCTGGCGCAGTTAAAAACGCCGTTGCAACCCAGCGTGATCCACTTCAGCTCGCAGGCCGACGGTACAACAGTCGAACTGGCGATGCAGTGGACGGACGGTTACCAGGAGTCGGTCTATTGCTTCACCAACAACATTCCACAGAGGGATGGTGGTACGCATCTGACCGGATTTCGCGCCGCTCTGACGCGAACGTTGGCGAATTACATCGAAAAAGAGGGATTGGCGAAGAACGCCAAGATCGCTCTTGCGGGCGACGACATGCGCGAAGGGTTGATCGCGGTGCTCTCGATCAAGGTTCCGGATCCCAAGTTTTCCTCGCAGACCAAGGACAAGCTGGTTTCCAGCGAGGTCAAGGGCATCGTCGAACAGGCGGTCAACACCAAGCTCGAAGAATTCCTGCTTGAGAACCCCTCCGAAGCACGTGCGATCGCTGACAAGGTGGTCGAAGCAGCGCGTGCACGCGAGGCCGCGCGCAAAGCGCGCGAGCTGACCCGTCGCAAGGGCGCGCTGGACATTGCCGGGCTGCCGGGCAAGCTGGCCGACTGTCAGGAAAAGGATCCGGCGCTTTCCGAGCTGTTCCTTGTCGAGGGCGACTCGGCGGGCGGTTCGGCCAAGCAGGGCCGCAACCGCAAGTACCAGGCAGTGTTGCCGTTGAAAGGCAAGATCCTCAACGTCGAGAAGGCGCGCTTCGACAAAATGCTCAGCTCCGCCGAAGTGGGCACGCTGATTACCGCGCTCGGCACCGGCATCGGCAAGGACGAGTTCAACGCGGACAAGTTGCGTTACCACCGCATCATCATCATGACCGACGCTGATGTGGACGGCTCACACATCCGTACGCTGCTGCTCACGTTCTTCTACCGGCAAATGCCGCAGTTGATCGAGCGCGGACACGTCTACATCGGCTTGCCGCCCTTGTACAAGATCAAGCAAGGCAAGCAGGAGTTGTATCTCAAGGACGATGCGGCGCTCAACGAGTACCTGATCGCCAACGCGGTGGAAGGTGCCGAATTGAGTTACGCGCCGGACGCGCCGCCCGTGCAAGGCGAAGCTTTGGAGAAGTTGCTGCGCCAATACCAGAGCGCGCTGGACCAGATCGCGCGCCTGGCTCAGCGCGGCGATGCGGCGTTCTTCACCGCATTGCTCGATCACGCACCGCTGGAACCGAACCTGTGGCAGGACGCGGCTGCGCTGCGGGCGTGGATGGACACGTTGGTTGCGCGCATCAATGCAACCGGTCTGGGTCGCGCGCGCTACACGCTGGAATTGCGCGAAGCGATTGCCGAGCACCCGGCCGCGCTTCTGCTGACGCGCAGCCAGCACGGCAGCGAGCACACTTGGGCCTTGCCGCACACCTTCTTCATCGGTGCCGATTACCGGCCGCTGCTGGAGATGTCGCGCGCGTTGCACGGCTTTATCCGCGAGGGCGCGCAAATTCGGCGCGGCAGCGCGAGCCAGGCCGTCAATGATTTTGCGCAAGCGCGGGCATGGCTGTTCGAAGAGGCCAAGAAGGGCCGCAATATCCAGCGCTTCAAGGGCCTCGGCGAGATGAATCCGGAGCAGCTGTGGGAAACCACGGTGAATCCGGACACCCGCCGCCTGCTCCAGGTGCGGATCGAGGATGCCGTAGCCGCCGATCAGATCTTTGCCACCTTGATGGGCGATGTGGTCGAGCCACGTCGCGATTTCATCGAGACCAATGCATTGAAGGTGGCGAATCTCGACGTCTGACTTGGCTGCGTCGAGACCGGAGCCGTTGCGAGTTCGATCCGTGCGGGTCTCCCCCACTCGGACTCGCACCTGCTTCGTTGCTCGGCCGCGTGCGTGCAAGGGCTCGCAGGTGCTGCACCTTGCCCGCTTGCGGTGAACCCGGACCAGGCGTGTGACTTGGGCGAGGTGGGTGCAAACTTGAGCTTTGTGTATTCCCCGCGCTAATCTGATTGGCTTCCGGTGCCGCCGGCACGAACACTCCCCGAGGGTCCCATGAAACTCGATTCACGGCTGGTCGCATACGGCATGTGCGCCGCGCTGGCATTTTCTTCAGTACCGGCCTTCGCGCAAACGGGCGGTCAAAGCTGCACGGACATGCAGATGCTACGCAACCAGTGCGGCCAGTCGGAGAAGCCGAAGAAGAAGGAATCCCAGGCTGCGCAGCCCACCCAGTATCCCAATGCAACCCGGCAGGAACCCAAGATCAAGGGGCTGAGCAGCAAGGAAGCGGACGCACTCAATGAAGGATTGAACGCGGTCAACAGCGGCGACGCTGCCACCGCACAAAAAGATCTCCAGCCGATCGCCGACAACAGCGACAATCCTTACGCCAAATCGAAAGCGCTGTCCGGGTTGGCGCTGCTGAAGTACAACAGTGGCGACACCAAAGGCGCGATCGCCCTGCAGAAGCAGTCGCTCGATCTGAATGCGTTGCCCAACGACGATTACTTCCCGATGCTTTACGCATTGGCACAGATGTATGTCGCCGACGAGGACTACACGCAGGCGCTGTCCACTCTGGACCAGTGGATGCAACAGAGCGGCAAGACTTCGGCCGATGCCTACGCGCTGAAGGGCAACGTCCTCTACAGGCTGGAGAAGTATCCGGAAGCGGTGGCCGCTATCCAGAAGGCCAAGTCCTTGTCCGACCAGCCGAAGGAGAGTTGGGACCAGATCCTGATCGCCAGCTATTTCGCCATGGACAAATACGACGAGGCCGCCAAGGTGGCGGAAGCGGCCTTGGCCAAGGACCCCAATAACGCCAAGCTGCTGATGAACGTGGTGCAGATCTACATGAACGCGCAGGAATACGACAAGGCTCTGCCCTTGCTGGAACGCGCCCGCACCAATGGACAGATCACCGACGAGACCACTTACGTCAACATGGCCAAGCTTTACTACAACGCGGCGGTGAGCGGCAAGGACACTCACACCAATGCCTTGAAGGCCGCGCAGGTGGTCGAAGACGGGATGACCAAGGGGATCATCAAGCCGAGCAGGGACAATTACAAACTCATGGGCGACGCCTATCTGCTGGGTGGCGAAACGAGCAAGGCAAACGCCGCTTACGAGAAGGGCGGACTGCCGCCTGTTCCGACAAAGCACAAGGTCCGCGTGAAAAAGTGAGGATTTGAACGACCTGCGCCGCGGTATCGGCGCAGATCACATATTTTGCAAACCGGGTGCCAAACCCTCTAGGCAAACGCCCGGTGCTGGTGTAACTTGCTTCTCTTTTCAGCCGCCCTCAGCGGCCTTCCCGCTAGGCGGTGGTGGTCGCGAGACAAGACAGGACAGCGACTGGTTTACACGATGGCTCCGACTCCCGCGACCAAACACGATCGCTTCAACTGGTGGCGCACGATTGCGATCGCCGCGGCAATTGCCGTGCACGCCGTCGTCATTCTGGTTCTGTTGACTCCGGCCGCGCCGCCGGAGGCCAAAGCCGTGAAGAAGGAAAACGTCACCAGCGTGACCTTCATCCCGCCCCCGCCCCCGCCGCCGCCCCCGCCGCCGCCGCCGCCGGAGCCGCCGAAGACGCCGCCGCCGAAGATCAAGGAGTTGGTCAAGCCGCCGCCGCAACCGCCGCCGCCGGCACAACCGCCGCCGGTGCAGGAAGTCTCGAGCATGCCGGAGCCGGCTCCCCCGCCGGCGCCGCCGGCGCCTCCGGCGCCGCCAGCCGACATCGCTCCGGGCGTGGACATCAGCTACAAGAACCGCAATCCGCCCCAGTACCCGATCGAGGCGCTGCGCCAGCAGCACCAGGGAACCGTGATCCTGGACGTCACCATTGACGCGCAGGGCAACGTGACCAATGTAGCGGTGGAGAAATCCAGCGGCTATCGCGAGCTCGATCGTTCCGCCATGGACGCAGCACGCAAATGGAAATTCAACCCGGGCATGAAGAATGGCCAGGCCGTGGGCGGCGTGGTGCGTATTCCGGTCAACTTCAACCTGAGCGGTGTCGAGTAATTTTTTACTTTCGCCACCAAGTAATCCGTTACAGTCCCCTATCACGTTTTAAGGAAGGGTAGCGCCATGCAGCAAACTCCATCCACCACTCCGGCCATGGCCGGCAACAGCAATGCGCAAGCCCTGCAGCAGATGGGCTTCGACCACCTCATCCACAGCCTCGACTGGGTTGGCTGGCTGGTGCTGATCACCCTGTTCCTGATGTCGCTGTGCTCGTGGTACTTCATCATCGCGAATGCCCTGCGCAACGCGCTGATCCGCTCGCGCGCCGATCGCGTCATCTCGCAGTTCTGGGACACGCCGTCGGCACAGGATGCGATCCGCCTGATGGAAAAGCAGGGTCGTGGCGAGCCGTTCTCCAAGATCGCGCTGGATGCCGCTTCCGCCGCAGCCCACCATCAGCGTCACGAAGGCAGCCGCATGGTCGAGGCGCTGAACCGTTCCGAGTTCGTGGATCGCGCCCTGCGCCAGGCCGTGGCCCGCGAAAGCATGCGCCTGGAAGGCGGCCTGACCCTGCTGGCTACCGTCGGTTCCTCCGCACCGTTCGTCGGTCTGCTCGGTACCGTGATGGGCATCTACCACGCGCTGATCAACCTGGGCGCTTCCGGCCAGTCCTCGATCGAGGCGGTAGCGGGCCCGGTGGGCGAGGCGCTGATCATGACCGCGCTCGGTCTGTTCACCGCGATTCCGGCGGTGTTGGCGTACAACTTCTATGTGCGCGCCAACCGCGTGACCTACGCCAAGTTCGACGAGTTCGCGCACGACCTGCACGACTTCTTCTCGACCGGCTCTCGCGTGGAGACCACCCCGGCCGCGGCCGTGGCGGGTACCCGCGCCGCCAACGTCGCGGGCGCCAACGTTCCGCCGCCGCCGGCTGCCAAGAAGTAAGGAGTTCGGGTAATGGCTTTCAGCACCGGCTCACGCAGCGGTCCGCTTTCGGAGATCAACGTCACGCCGTTGGTGGACGTGATGCTGGTGCTGCTGATCATCTTCATGATCACGGCCCCGCTGCTGCAGCACAACATCTCGATCGATCTGCCGCAGCCGAATCCCAACGTTCAGCCGCCCCAGAATCCGCCGACGCCGATCAACCTGTCCATCAAGGAAGACGGTTCGATGTACTGGAACGATCTGCCTGTTTCGGATCTGGAGTTGCAGGCGCAGTTGGCGGTGATCGGCGCCAAGGCGGAAGGTCAGCAGCCGGAAGTGCACATCTCCGCAACCGACGTCACCCCGTACGACTACATCGCGCGGGTGCTGGCGGAGGCCAAGCGCAACAACGTGCAGAAGATCGGCTTCGAGAAGTAATAAGGGCATAACGTCATGGCTTTCAGTACCAATAGCGGCGGCGGCGGCCCGATGTCGGAAATCAACGTCACGCCCCTCGTGGACGTGATGTTGGTGCTGTTGATCATCTTCATGATCACGGCGCCTTTGATGTCGCACAAGATCAAGGTCACCCTGCCCAAGGCAGACCCCAACCAGAAGGCCGAGGCGATCAAGGTGCCGCCGATCGATCTGGCGATCGAATCCGACGGCACGATTTACTGGAACGACTCCAAGCTCGACGAACCGGAACTCCAGGCGAAGCTGGCGGTGACCGCGCAGCAGTTTCCGCAACCCGCGTTGAACATCCGTGCGGACAAGGAAACGCCTTACAAGTTCATCAAGATGGTGATGTCGGATGCGCAGGCGGAAGGCATGGTCCACCTGGGCTTTGTTACCACCGGCAAGCTGGGCAAGCCGGGCGTCGGCTGAGCTGCTGGGCAGCACGAGGAAAGAAAAGGCCGCGCGACTGCGCGGCCTTTTTTCTTGCGATCATCCCTGATCGCTGCAAGCGGAAAGCATTCGCTTGGGCGATGCTTGCAGGCATCACCGCCTCCAGAAGTGCACATCCATGTGCACACTGTTCGAAAGAGCCGCGGCTCAAGCAGCAAGGATGGCGAGGTAATTGCGCACGGTCACGGCGAGCCCCTCGTACAACGCCTCGCCGATCAGCGCGTGGCCGATCGAAACTTCCGCCAATTGCGGGATCGCACGCCGTAGCGTGCCCAGGTTGCGCTGGTTGAGGTCATGTCCGGCGTTCACCGCCAAGCCCACATCCAGCGCGCGCCGGGCGGTTTCTACACACCTTGCCAACTCGTCCTCGCAATGGCCATCGGAAAAAGCCTTCGCATACGGACCGGTATAGAGTTCGATGCGCGCTGCCCCGATCTGCTTCGCGAGTTCCAGATGCATGGATCCCGCATCCATGAACAGCGAAACGCGGCAGCCCAACGCGTTCAACTCGCGCACCAACGGGGCCAGCCGTTCGGCATCGCGGGCCAGATCGAAACCGTGATCGGACGTGATCTGGCCTTCGGCATCGGGCACCAGTGTCGCCTGGGTCGGCCGCGCCTGCCGCACCAGTTCAATGAAACCCGGGTAGCCCGCACGTGCGCCGGCGAAAGGATTGCCTTCCATGTTGTACTCGACCCGACCGCGCGTCAGGTCCGCGAGCAGTAACACGTCTTCCGGGGTGATGTGGCGGCGGTCGGGTCGCGGGTGGACGGTGATGCCGCCGCAGCCGGCTTCGATGCAGGTGTTCGCGGCGGTGGCGATGTCCGGCTCGGTGTCGCCGCGCGCATTGCGCAGCACCGCGACCTTGTTGAGGTTGACGCTTAGACGGGTCACGAGGCGCCTGTCCAGGAGGACTCTTATGAGGAGTGCGGCCATGGGCCGCTAGTGCTTTCGAAGAATAGATGATTACATGACCGCGAAGATCGCTTCACTTCAGCGATCATGGACGCGCACGTAAAACGAAAGCGTGCACACGGACGTGCGCTTCCAGATCGCAAAGCGCAGATGATCGCACGATTGCGACCTTCTCCCCGACTTCGGCGGTCATGGACGATCGCACCGACAAACCAAAAAAAAACCGGCGGGCCAAAGGGCACGCCGGGGAGAGTGTGATTCACCCGCTCCAGCGGGTGGGATCCACGGGGAGACTGTCCACATACTCGGACCGAATCTGCGCCAGGAAGTTCCCGCGATCCGTGAGCCACACCGCAATCCGGCTAGCCAGCGGCCACGGACCAGGCCCGAACGCGGCGGGCGGCGCCCCGCCAGGCCAGCGCCCCGGCGCATCCGGAAGCTGGTGAGAGTGCCTGAACCTGCCAGCTTGCAGGATCGCCTGCCTCCGCATCGAACCTGGCCGGCCACCAGAGCTCGCCCCTTCGTTCGAAGGCGACCCGCTCCAGCCCGAAGGCCAGCCCGCGACCGAGCGCCTTCAGCACGGCTTCCTTGGCGCACCAGAGGCGGAAGAACAGCGCGTCGCGCTCGGTGTCTTCGCATGCGGCCAAGGCATTCGCTTCCTGGGGAGCGAAGAAGCGCTGCGCGATGTCCAGCACCTTCACTCCTGCGCGCGGCTGCTCGATGTCCACGCCCAGCGCCACGGTCGATGCCAGCGCGACCAGCGCGAACGCACCGCTGTGGCTCCAGTTGAACTGCAGTTCGCGACATTCCTTGCCTCCCACGAACGCGTGCGGCTTGCCATGTTCGTCGTCGTGCAGTTCGAGCGGCGCCCGACCGGGATCCACATACGCGGCCAACAGGGCCAGCAGCGGCGCACGCCGCATGTGGCGCTCGTATGGCAAGCGCCAAAGGTGTACGTCTTCTCCAAGTTGCGGAGCCACCGCCGCGGGCGACGCAGTAACGAAGTCGTCCGGCCCGATCATGCCGGCTGCCCGCATCGGATCACCTGATCAGGCGCTGCTCGACCAGCGCGCTCACCACGCCAGGATCGGCCAGCGTGGAAATATCACCGAGCTGCTCCGGCTGGTTCTCCGCGATCTTGCGCAGGATGCGGCGCATGATCTTGCCCGAGCGTGTCTTCGGAAGCGCGTTGGCCCACTGGATGTGATCCGGCAGGGCGATGGCGCCGATCTGCTTGCGCACCTCGTCGCACAATTCCTTCTTCAAGGCGTCCGAAGGCTGCGCGCTTGCGACCAAGGTGACGAAAGCATAGATGCCCTGCCCCTTGATCTCGTGCGGGCAGCCGACCACCGCGGCTTCGGCAACCGCCGGATGCGCGACCAGCGCGCTCTCCACTTCGGCGGTACCGATGCGATGGCCGGAGACATTGATCACGTCGTCCACGCGGCCGGTGATCCACCAGTCGCCGTCGGCATCGCGGCGCGCGCCGTCGCCGGTGCAGTACACGCCCGGGTACATCTTGAAGTAGGTATCAATGAAGCGCTGGTGATCACCGTACACGGTGCGCATCTGTCCCGGCCAGGAGTCGGTCAGGACCAGATTGCCTGAGCCTTCCCCCTCCACGCGCTTGCCATCCGCGTCCACCAGCGCGGGCACGATCCCGAAGAACGGCTGCATCGCCGAGCCCGGCTTCATCTCGGTGGCGCCCGGGAGTGGCGTGATCAAGATGCCGCCGGTTTCGGTCTGCCACCAGGTGTCCACGATCGGGCAGCGCGCATCGCCCACCACGTTGAAATACCACTCCCATGCTTCCGGATTGATCGGCTCGCCGACGGTACCGAGCACCCGCAACGATCCGCGCGAGGTCCGCTTCACCGGGCCGTCGCCTTCGCGCATCAACGCGCGAATCGCGGTGGGCGCGGTGTAGAGCAGCGTGACCTTGTGCTTGTCGCAGACCTGCCAGATGCGCGATGCATCCGGCCAGTTCGGCACGCCTTCGAACATCAGGGTCGTCGCGCCGTTGGCGAGCGGGCCATAGACGACGTAGCTGTGCCCGGTCACCCAGCCCACGTCCGCCGTGCACCAGTAGATGTCGTCTTCGCGCAGATCGAAGACCACTTCGTGCGTGTAGCTGGTATAGACCAGATAACCGCCGGTGGTATGCAGCACGCCCTTCGGCTTGCCGGTGGAACCGGAGGTGTAGAGGATGAACAGCGCATCCTCCGCGTTCATCGGCTCCGGTTCGCATGCGTCCGGTTGGCCTTCGACCAGCGTGTGCCACCATCGGTCGCGCGGCGATTGCATCGGCACCGCACCGCCGGTACGGCGCACCACCACGACCGTTTCCACGCTGGTGGTACCCGGCCGCGTCAGCGCTTCGTCCACGTTGAGCTTCAGTGGGATCAGCTTGCCTGCGCGCACGCCTTCATCGGCGGTGATCACCAGCTTGCATCGCGAATCGGCGATGCGTCCGGCCAGCGAATCGGGCGAGAAGCCGCCGAACACGACAGAGTGGACCGCGCCGATGCGCGCGCAGGCGAGCATCGCGACCGCCGCTTCCGGGATCATCGGCATGTAGATGGCGACCCGATCGCCCTTGCCCACGCCGAGGTTGCGCAGCGCATTGCCGAAGCGGCAGACCATAGCGTGCAGCTCGCGGTAGCTGATCGCGCGCGATTCGTCCGGATCGTCGCCTTCGAAGAGGATCGCGGTCTTGTCGCCGCGCGCAGCCAGATGTCGGTCCAGGCAATTGACCGCGACGTTCAGTTCGCCGTCTTCGTACCAGCGGATGTGCAGGTCCTTCGCGTCGAAGGACACGTCCTTGATCTTGGTCGGCGGCCTGATCCAGTCCAGCCGTTGCGCGACTGTTTTCCAGAAACCCGCCGGATCGCGGACGGACTCGGTATACAGCCGCTGATACTGCTCGCGCGTGACGCGCGGAGCGTCCGCGAACGCGGACGGAACGGAATGGATCGCGCCCATGACAGCCTCCCTGCGACAGTCGAACCCATTGAGGGTAGCAAAGCTGCTGCTCGCGCGCAGGTGGTTTCGGGCTATTGCGAAGTGGGGGGCGGCAGACTGGGGCCGGTCTCCGTGCCGGGAGAGGACGCTTTTACCGTAGCCTTGAGTGCATCCAGCTCGCCGGGGCTCATGTATTCCGCGCGTGAGCTGGCCTGGATCTGCACGTCAATGAAGGCGAACGCCGCGCCCACTCCGCAGACCAAAACCAACAAAACGCCGAAACCGAGCCATCCCGGTGAACGGGCTGCCATCGCGATCAGTAAACCCAGCGCGGACGCGGCGGTCAGGATCCAGCGCATACGGACCTCGTACAAGTTGGTTCCGGCATTCGGGAGCTGGAGCATAACGCAGCAATCAAGTCGCCGGATGACCTGTCGTTGGCAGTTCGCGAGTCGCGTCCGCCGAGACGGCCATCGCGCAAACTGCCGCCGTGTCCGCGTCCGATCATCCATAGCCGCCACCCAAGGCTTTCAAGGGCCGTGGTTCGCTCAGCAACCCGGAAGGCCGCTTCGGGAAGACGGTGCGCCGGACCGAGGACGACGGCTGGACGCGGGAGGAAGAGGAGGCGCCCCAGACCGGCCACTGAGGTGCAGGTGGAAGAAGCGCGCTCGATCATCAGCCGCAACGATTCACCGGGCGTGCCGTTCGAGCAGTCCGTCAATCCTTATAAACCATGCGATAAAGCCCTCAGCAGATTCGAGTACGAGGCCGGAGCGATCGAGCGCGCTGAGATAAAAGACCGGGTGGTACAAATCCTCGATGGCACCCAGCCAGCATTCAAAAATAGGCAGTCCAAATACCGCCTGTTGTAAGTGCTAGTGATACCGAGTTGCTCGCAAGGCGAACGGGATCGGGCCGAGCCGGGCCAAGTGCATTCTCGACGTCCACTTTGGGCCGCCACTGTGACGGCCGTGATCGGCCAAGAGCGGACGCTTGAGCGCAGGCTCGTTACTGCAGCAGTCGACTGATACGCGTTTGCAGTTCTTCCTGTTGGTGGGGCCGCCGGACTTTTCCTGCGGCTTCGAAGAAGCGCAGCAGTATCACCGTATCGGCGAGGTAGGTGATTTCCACCGGTGCATCAAGATCCCCCACCAGGCCGTGTTGCGCGACGGTGAAGAACGTCGTCACCCCTTGACGATTGAGGAATTGCAGTAGCTCGTGGATGTGCAGGGTGAGCGAGCGCTCATCAGGCATGGCGGCCCGATACCCGTTCAAGCTGTCAATGACGACGGTGGACAACCCTCGGTCGATCTGCGCGCGAACGCGATGCGTGAATTCGCCCGGCGGCAATTCCGCCGCATCCACCTGCTCGATGTGCAGCAGCCCCGCATCGCACAAGCCCTCCAAATCGAATCCGAGCATGCGGCTGCGATCCAGCCACGCTGTGAACGGCGGTCTTGTCCCGCGCTTCCGAGGTGAGGTCATCCAGCAACAGCACCGTCGCGCCATGACTCTTGAAGTAGTGTTTGAGCGCCAGGATCTGCCGCAGCGAGCTTTGCGCCAGCAGTCGAATTTCGGACAGGCTGTCAATGGCGACCCGCTGCGGCTTGGTGCGTTCGACCTGCTCCAGGATGGACCTGGTGGTCTCTCCGAGTTCAAGATCCGCCGAGTACAGCAGCGTTTGTCTCTGTGCCTCGTCCATCAGGTTTTCCGGAGGCACGAGCTCATAGATATCAATATGTTCGCCCATACGCCAGCCGAGCGAGGCGGCGAAGGCTCGCAACTCGGACTCGGTTTCCGAAAGGGTGATGTATAGACCGCGCTCGCCGATCTCTGCGCCGGCGAGCAGAAAGCGCATGGCGATCGTGGTCTTGCCCGTCCCGGGGCTGCCTTCCAGAAGGAAGACATTTCCTTCCGTCAACCCGCCAGCGAGTACATCATCAAGCCCTGGCACTCCGGTGGCAGCTTTGGGATGCGGCGCGATTTTGACATTCGACATACCGACTCCGTGCCGTAGCGCAGAATCGCGCATTGGACAGCAAGGGAAGAGAGGTGGAGTTAAGGGCAGGTGAAGCTCTCCCTGGTTCGCCTAATCTGCGTGGCCCGACTGACCAGCACAGGAGTTCCCCAAGACTACTCGCAGCGCCCATTCGAGTTCGCCACGCATAAAGGGCTTCTGCAACAGCGGCACTTTCCTCAACCGGGCAGGCAATCTAGACGTGTCACACGCTGTGGCGAACAGGAAAGCACGGCCACGATCAGCCAAGGCCAGCGCAATCGGATAGCCCGATAGATCTCAGGCGGCATCCCAGTCGAGCGTCCCGCGAATGATGGTGTGCGTGCGCCCACCCACCCAGATTTCGCCGTCTTCCACGCGGATGACGAGCTCGGCATCGTGACCGATCTCGCGTCCCTGGCTGACCACGTAACCACGCGCGAACGGACCTGCAGGCTCCGCATTTGCCAGATATGCCGCAATCAAGCCATTGGCTGCACCGGATGCCGGGTCTTCCGTGATGCCGACACCCGCCGGAAAGGCGCGCACGACCAACGCCGGTTCCGAGGACGTGCCACGCGCGAAAGCACACAGGCCCATGCTCTCCGTCGCCAGGGCGAGCGCACCAATCGCGTCGTGAGCTGGATTCCACGCGCGCAACGTGGCTTCGTCCACAACTTCCGCCAGCCACCACCTGCGTCCACCCGCGACCAGTGCGGGTGGCAATGGGCCGATGCGGAGGTCGCGCAGAGCGGCCGCCAGCAGCGGGTGCGCATTGAGGCCACTGCTGACGATTTGCTCCGGCGGAGGCCGCAACAGCAGGCACCGCGAAGAACCTTCACCCTCGACACGGATGGGCAATACGCCTGCCCCGCACTCCTGCCACAGCAGCCCGTCGCGAGGCTGCGCCAGGCCGCATTCGAGTAGCGCATGGGCGCTCCCGATACTGGGATGGCTGGCGAATGCGATTTCCTGGTGGGGCGTGAAGATGCGCACGCGATAACTGGCTTCTGGCCGCGTCGGCGCCAGCAGGAACGTCGTCTCAACGAGGTTGTTCCAGCGCGCAAAGCGCTGCATCGCGGCACTGCTCCAGTGCGCAGCATCGAGCACCACCCCAAGGTGATTGCCTCCGCCAAGGCTGGCGGCAAATACATCCAGATGCAGGTAACGCGCGTGTGCCACGACGAACCCCTATTCGCGGAAATTCCGCGATGGTAGCGGCGTCTATTGCAGGCGGCTCTGCTTCGTGGGATTCACATTTGGCAATCCTGCAAAGATTCGGCGCGCCTTCACCCCAGACGGAGCTGTTTTAACCCGCCGCGTCCGCTTCGAGGTGATACCGTGTCACCACCTCGACTTCGTTCTTCGAGCCCAGGAACACCGGCACGCGCTGGTGCAGTTTTCCGGGCACGATATCGAGGATGCGCTCGCGCCCGGTGGTCGCCGCGCCGCCGGCCTGCTCCACGATCATCGCCATCGGATTGGCCTCGTACATCAGGCGCAGCTTGCCGCCCTGCGAGCGCGTCTTGCTGTCCAGCGGGTAGATGAAGATGCCGCCGCGGGTGAGGATGCGATGCACGTCGGCCACCATGCTCGCCACCCAGCGCATGTTGAAATCCTTGCCGCGTGGGCCTTCCTTGCCGGCCAGCAGCTCGTCCACGTAACGCCGCATCGGCGCTTCCCAGAAGCGCCGGTTGGACATGTTGATTGCGAACTCCTTCGTGTCTTTCGGAATGGCCAGGTTGCGCGCGGTCAGCTTGAAGCTGCCCAGCTCGCGATCCAGCGTGAACACATGCACGCCACGTCCGGTGGTCAGCACCAGCATGGTGCTCGGACCGTACACGCAATAGCCCGCCGCGACCTGTTGCGTGCCCGGCTGCAGGAAATCCTGCGCGCGCGCGTCGCTGCCGTCCGGCGCACGCAGCACCGAGAAGATCGTGCCGACCGAAATGTTGACGTCAATGTTGGACGAGCCGTCCAGCGGATCGAACAGCAACAGGTAATTGCCTTTCGGATACGCATCCGGGATCGGGTGCGGATCTTCCATTTCCTCGGACGCGCACGCGGCCAGATGCCCGCCCCAGGCGTTGGCCTCCAGCAGGATCTCGTTGGAGATCACATCCAGTTTTTTTTGCGCTTCGCCCTGCACGTTGCCGGTGCCGGCTTCGCCCAGCACGCCGCCGAGCGCGCCCTTGCCTACCGCGATGGAGATGCGCTTGCAGGCGCGCGCCACCACTTCGATCAGCAGGCGCAGGTCGGCATTCACCGCGCCGTGGCTGCGCTGCTCCTCGATCAGGAACTGGGTGAGCGTTACCGGAGAAGACGGGGTCATTGCAGCGATCCAGGACCAGGGAACGCGCATTGTCGCGGCTCGGCCCGCTTCCCGCCAGCAATCCCCCCGCTGCTGACATCACGCTGTCAGCATGACCTGCGCAAACTGTCGTTCCGTTGGATTGCCAAGGACAGACGATGAACGACGCCGATGTTTCCCATACCTCGCCGCGATATTTGCGCCGCGAGCGCCTGATTGCCTCGTGGCGCGGCGTTGCGCAGCTCGGGATGCTGGTGGATGGCCGCGCCCACACCTGGGCCGGCGATGCCGTCAGGAGCGGGCCCGAACGCCGTAACGCCCCCATGAATGCCTGCGCCACCGGCGCGGCGCGACTCGCGAGGACCCTTGCATGAGCACCTGCAGCCCGATCGTCGAACTGCGCCAGTACACCCTGCACCCGGGCGCGCGAGAGGTGCTGATCGAGTTGTTCGATCGCGAATTCGTCGAGACGCAGGAAGCCTGCGGAATGAAGGTGATCGGCCAGTTCCGGGATCTCGACGATCCGGACCGCTTCGTCTGGTTGCGGGGCTTCGACGATATGCCTTCGCGCGCGCAAGCCCTGGCTGCGTTCTACGGCGGGCCGGTCTGGAAGGCGCACCGGAATGTGGCCAACGCCACCATGATTGACTCCGACAACGTGCTGTTGCTGCGTCCGGTCGCGCCGGATGCCGGCTTCGATCTGGCCGACGCGACGCGCGCGCCGGTCGGGCGTCGCGAAATGTCGGAAGAACTGGTCATTGCAACGCTGTATGTGTTCGACGCACCGGTGGATCGGGAATTCCTGGATTTCTTCGCGCTCGAGGTCGAGCCTGTGCTCGTCGCCAGCGGTGCGCGACCACGGGCGCAATTCGTCACCGAATACGCGACCAACAATTTCCCCGCGCTGCCGGTGCGCGAGGGCGAGCACGTGTTCGCATGGTTCGCTGAATTCACGGATCACGCGGCCTATGCGCGCCATCTCGCCGCGCTCACGGCTTCGCCCGAGTGGCGCTTGCTGGTGCCGGCGTTGCGCCGCCAGTTGCTCGCGCCACCGCAAACCCTTCGGTTGGCGCCGACCGCGCGTTCGTTGCTGCGCCCAGCCCGAACCGCAACCTCCCCTGTTCCCCTCACGGAGACTCTGCCATGAATCCGCAAGGCCTCGTCACTTTCTTCCATTCGCCGCACAGCCGTTCCGGTATCACCCGTTCGCTGCTGGAGGAATTGAACGTTCCCTACGATCTTGTGGTGCTGGACCTGCAGCGCGGCGAACAGCGCACAGCGGATTACCTGTCCATCAACCCGATGGGCAAGGTGCCGGCGATCCGCCATCACGGCGTGCTGATCACCGAACAGCCGGCGATCCTGTTGTATCTGGCGGACGCGTTTCCCGAAGCCGGACTGGCGCCCGCCAAGGACGACCCGCTGCGCGGCCCCTACCTGCGCTGGATGGTGTTCTACGGCTCCTGCTTCGAGCCGGCGCTGCTGGATCGCTCGCTCGAACGCGCGCCTGCGCCGCAAATGGCGTGCGGCTACGGCGATTACGACAGCGTGATCACTACCCTCACCGAGCAGCTTGAATGCGGCCCGTGGCTGCTGGGTGAGCGCTTCACCGCCGCCGATGTGCTGTGGGGCGGCGCACTGAACTGGGCGCTCATGTTCAAGCTGGTGCCCGACTCGGAGCTTTTCCGCAGTTACGCCGAACGCGTTGCCGCACGTCCCGCGATCCGTCGTGCCATGGGGCTGGACGAGGAATTGGCGGCGAAGCAGGCAGCGTGATGGGTGGCAGTGGCTGATCGGGCGCGGCGCATGCATCATGCGGGCATGCGCCGCGCCGATCGCCTGTTCCTGATCATCAATGCCCTCCGTGGGCGCCGCACCGCCCTGCCGGCGCGGCGCCTCGCGGAAACGCTGGGCGTCTCGCTGCGTACGGTCTATCGCGATGTCGTCGATCTGCAATTGTCGGGTGTGCCGATCGAAGGCGAGGCCGGCGTCGGCTACCTCCTGCGCAAGGGCGCGGACATCCCGCCGCTGATGTTCACGCCCGAGGAAATGGAAGCGCTGATCGTCGGCACACGGTTCGTGCGCGCATTCGGCGGCGCGCGCCTGACAGCCGGCGCGGATGCGGCGCTGCTGAAGATCAAGGCCGCGCTGCCGGAGGAGATGCGGCAGCGCGCGCTGCGCTCGCGCGTGTTCGCGCCGGGTCGCAAACACGAAGTGAAGTCCGGAATGATCGATCGTCTGCACGAAGCGATCGCCCGGCATCATGTCCTGAGGGTCGGCTACCGCGACGAGGCGGCCCGAGAGAGTCAACGCGAGGTCGAGCCCTTGTGTCTGGCCTTCTGGGGCGGCGTATGGACGCTCGGCGCGTGGTGTCGGCTGCGCTGCGACTTCCGCAATTTCCGGCCCGATCGCATCACCGCACTGGAAGCGACCGGCGAGGTCTTCGAGGAGACTGCCGAGCGGGGTTTCGACGGCTATCTGAGCACGATGGGTGCGCGCGCCGAAGCGCTGGATGACTGATTGCACACTCCCGACCCATGCCAACGCGCTACATTCGGGCGATCCGGTTGGGGATGGGCGATGAAACTGTGCGGCGCGTGGCTGGGTCTGGCGCTTCCGCAGGTCGGAGTGGGGGCGCTGCCGGCGCACGCGCCATGAATACCGGGTCCGCCGTCGCGAGAGATGCTTCCATGACTGAAAGCGAGCACCGGCGCGGGCGTTTCAAGCGGCAACTGAGCCTTGTCGACCTCACCTTTATCGGCCTCGGCGCGATCTTCGGCTCCGGCTGGCTGTTCTCCGCCAGCTACGTGGCCGACATGGCCGGCCCCGCTGGCATGCTCTCCTGGCTGATCGGCGGCGTGGCGGTGTTGCTGCTCGGCCTGGTGTATTGCGAGTTGGGCGCGGCACTGCCGCACGCAGGTGGTGTGGTGCGCTACCCGGTGTATTCGCATGGCGCGCTGCTGGGCTACCTGATGGGGCTGATTACGCTGATCGCGTTTTCCAGCCTGATCGCGATCGAGGTCGTGGCCTGCCGGCAATATGCATCGGCCTGGTTCCCGCAATTGACGCAATCGGGTTCGCAATCACCGACGCTGCTGGGATGGCTCGTGCAGCTCGCGATCTTGTGCGTGTTCTTCCTGCTGAACTATTACAGCGTGAAGACGTTCGCGCGTGCGAACAATCTGATCAGCATTTTCAAGTTCGTGGTGCCACTGACCGTTGTGGTCGTGCTTTTGAGTTTCTTCCGCGCGGGCAATCTCACCACGCACGGCTTCGCGCCGTTCGGCTTCGGCGGCATCGCCGGCGCAGTATCGGCCGGCGGCATCATCTTCGCCTATCTCGGCCTGACGCCGATCGTTTCCGTTGCCGGCGAAGTGCGCGATCCGCAGCGCACGATCCCGATCGCGCTGATCCTGTCGGTCGCGCTGTCCACGATCATCTACGTGCTCTTGCAGGTCGCCTTCCTCGGCGGCGTGCCGGTGGCCGACATCGCGCGCGGCTGGCATGGCATCGGCAAGTCGTTCGCGTTGCCGTTCCACGACATCGCGATCGCGCTGGGTGTCGGCTGGCTGGCGTTCCTGGTCGTGTGCGACGCGATCATCTCTCCGAGCGGTTGCGGCAACATCTACATGAACGCCACGCCGCGCGTGGTGTACGGCTGGGCGCGAAGCGGCACGTTTTTCAAGGTGTTCACGCGCGTGGACGGCGCGTCCGGCATCCCGCGTCCGGCATTGTGGCTGACGTTCGCGCTGGCGATCTTCTGGATGCTGCCGTTCCCCTCGTGGTCGGCGATGATCAGCGTGGTTTCGGCGGCGCTGGTGCTGAGCTACGCGGTGGCGCCGATCACCGCCGCATCGTTGCGCCGCCACGCACCCGGGCTGCAGCGGCCGTTCCGCGTGCGCGGCTTCGCGGTGATCGGGCCGCTGTCGTTCGCGATTGCCGCACTGATCGTCTTCTGGTCGGGATGGAAGACGGTGTCGTGGCTGCTCGGCGTGCAGATCGTGTTGTACATCGTGTATGTGCCATGGCGCGGATGGCGCGGCGTCGATCGCGGCGAGCTCGCGCGCGACGTGCGCGCATCGCTGTGGCTGGTCGGCTTCTACTGGATGATGATCGCGCTGTCGTGGCTAGGCACGTTCGGTGGCAAGGGCATCGTCGCTTCGCCCTGGGATTCGGTGCTGGTCGCGGCCGTCGCGTTTGCCGTGTATGCATGGGGCGCGCGCAGCGGCTTGCCATTTTCGCCGCACGCCTCGGGTACGGACAATGAGGATTAGGGAAGCGGATCAAGCTTGCGTCGATCTTGTGCAGGGGGCGTTCGCGTGTCGCGCTGCTGAAGAAGTCTTGGAGAGCACATGAAGAAACTCGGGATTCCGAAAGCTCTGGGGTGCACGCTGTGCCTCGCCGCGCTGGCGGCATCGGCAGTGCACGCGCAGGAGAAAAAGCATCTGCCGAAGACGACGACCCCGCCGCCCTTGCAGTTCCACTACATGGGACCGCCTGCCGGCGGGCGCGTCGCATCGGTCGCGGGCGTGCCGGGCGATGACTCTACGTATTACCTGGGCGCGGCCTCGGGCGGGTTGTGGAAGTCCACGGATGGCGGACACACCTTCCTGCCGATCTTCGATGACCAGGACACGTCCGCGATCGGCGCGATTGCCGTCGCGCCTTCCGATTCCGACACCGTGTGGGTCGGCACGGGCGAGCGGTGGTTCATACGCCCTAGCGATATCTGGGGCGACGGCGTGTACAAATCCACTGATGCGGGCAAGACCTGGAAGCACATGGGCCTGAAAGACACCGGCCGCATCGCGCGCATCGTGATCAATCCGAAGGACGTCAGCAACGTATTGGTCTGTGCCGAAGGACGCGGCAACAGTCCGCAACAGGAGCGCGGCGTTTTCCGCAGCACCGACGGCGGCAGGACCTGGACGCAGACGCTGTTCGTCAACCCGGAAACCGGCTGCAGCGGCCTCAGCATGGACCCGGAAAATCCCGACATTCTTCTGGCCGGCACCTGGCAGGTGACCGGGCGCACCTGGGCGGAACTGAGCGGAGGTCCGGGCAGCGGCGTTTATCTCTCGCATGACAACGGCCGCACCTGGGAACACCTGACGAATGGTTTGCCCGAGCCGCCGCTGGGCAAGATCGACGTCACGATCTCGCCGGCCAATCCACAGCGAATGTATGCGCTGATCCAGACCAAGGACCAGGGCTCGGTCTGGCGCAGCGACGATGGCGGCGCGAGCTGGAAAGTCGTGAGCCACGACCGCAACCTGATCATGCGCGCCGGCTACTACATCCGCATCGAGGCCAATCCCAAGGATGCGAACGGCGTGCTGGTCCTGAACAGCGCCGCGCATTATTCGCACGACAGCGGGCTGACCTTTTCGGGCGAAGGCGGCAAGGATGTCAAGCCGCTCGGCCCGGCCTCCTGCGGCGACTGCCACGACGCATGGATCGACCCGACCAATCCCGCCCACTACGTGCTCACCGACGATGGCGGCGCGCAAATCGCCACCGGCGCGGGCACCGCGCTCACCGTCGCCTTGCCGATCGGCCAGATCTATCACATCGCGAGCGACAACCAGGTGCCGTACTGGATCTATGGCAATCGCCAGGACGACGGTGCGTGGCGCCTGTCCAGCGACATCTCGCAACCCAGCGGCAACGGCCTGCTGCCGGAAAGCGAATTCATGCCGCAGCCGAAGCGGTCCGAAGAGTCTTCTGACGAAGATCGCGAAGAGCACGGCAAGTTCAAGGTGGACAAGGCGCTGCTCGCGAAATATCCGAAGGCGGCGACACCACCCAAGGGCTGGATGCTCGGTCCGGAGGGCGAACCCAAAACCCCGCCGGACCGCAGCGGCTTCGAAGGGCCTAACGAGGAGTTGCCGACCTACCAGTACTTCCCGAATGCCTGCGAATCGGGGTTCACCATGCCCGCCCCGGATGATCCGGACATCGTCTGGTCGTCGTGCTACGGCAACAACCTGTTCCGTTTCGATCTGGCGCAGGGCACGCCGCACTCGGTGTCACCGTCGCGGATCGGGCTCGATTCGCCGCCGAACGAGACGAAGTACCGTTGCCACTGGACCACGCCGTTGGCGATCGATCCGTTCGATTCGCGCAACGTCTTCGTCGGGTGCCAGGTGGTGTTGCGCACCAGCGACGCCGGACACTCGTGGATCGAATTCAGCCCCGATCTTTCGACCCGCGATCCTTCACGCGTCGTGCCCAGCGGCGGCCTGATGCAGGACAACCTCGGCCAGTACGATGGCGAGGTGGTCTGGTCCATGGCGTTCTCGCCAATCGCCAAGGGCCTGCTGTGGGCCGGCACCAACGACGGCAAGCTCTGGTACACCACGAATGCCGATTCGCAATCGGCGCCGCAGTGGACGGACGTCACCGCGAACCTGCGCCTGCCGCCGTGGGGCGAGATCAACCAGATCGCGCCCTCGCATTTCCATCCGGGCACGGTGTACGTCGCCGTGGATTTCCGCTGGGCGGGCGAGAACGATCACAAGCCCTACATCCTGATGACGAAGGATTACGGCAAATCCTGGAAGAACATCAGCGGCGATCTTCCCTCGAGCAATCCGCTCGACTACACGCTCGCGGTCGCCGAGAATCCGAATCGCGAGGGCATGCTGTTCGCCGGCACCGGCCACGCGTTCTATTACACGTTGGACAATGGCCGGCACTGGATCCACTTCGACAAGGGATTGCCGCCGTCGCCGGTGAGCTGGATCAACATCGAGCCGCGCATGCACGACGTGGATGTGTCCACCTACGGACGCGGCGATTACATTCTGCCGGACATCATCACGCTGGAGCAGAACGGCACCACGGAGCCACCCCATAGCGGCTCAACCAGGTTCTTCGAGCCTGGCCCGGTGTTCCGCCAGGCGCGCGGCGCCTACCCCACGGCCGCGCAGCCCGCGCGGCCGCAGTTCCAGTTCTACCTGGCGCACGCGTCGAAGAGCCCCGTGCAACTGCAAATTCTGGATAGCCAAGGCAAGGCGATCCGCACCGAGCAACTGGACGCACATGAGGGATTGAACGGCGCGTATTGGGACCTCTTTTACGATATGCCGACCGACGTCAAGCTGCGGACGACGCCGAAGGAGAATCCCTACATCTGGGACGAGCCGCGTTACAAGGGCAAGGACTATCGCACCATCGTTCACTGGGGCATCGATGAGCACACCGGAACGCCCATCGCGGCCCCGGGGCATTACCAGGTGCGGCTGACGGTGGACGGCCACACCTACACCCAGCCGTTCCAGGTTCTGAAAGACCCGAAGATCGCCGCGAGCGATGCCGTGCTGCAGGACTCTACCGCGCTGCAGGTGCAAATCGCCGATGCTCTCACCCAGACGTCGAACATGGTCAATGCCATGGAACACTGGCGCAAGCAGATCGAAGATCTGCTCAAGACGCATGCTTCGGATTCCACAGGCACCGCGCTCGCGCAACTCGATGCACAGATCCTGGGCGTGGAAAACCAGTTGGTCAGTCCGGAAGCCCGGCTCAGCGACGACAAGCAGTTTTCCACACCGTACAAGGTTTACTGGAGCTTGCGCTGGCTGGGCGGCCAGGTGAGCCAGGGCGCGCAGAATGCGGCGGGCGGGTCCGACTACGAACCCACGATCGTCCAGCGCCAGACTTTCGCGGCGGTGCAAAGCGATCTCGCGCGCGCGCAGGCGGCATTCGACAACCTCGAAACGAGCGTGCTGCCTGCCTTCAACAAGAGCATGCAGAGCTCCGGAGTGAGTATCCATCCAGGCGGGTGATCCCCGGGCGGCGGGTCTTGTGCCTGCGGAAAAAAACTGGCCAGAAGATGCCCGGAAGCCGCCTCCGGACTGATCGTGCGCTTCCCTTCGGCAGGGCGGTGCATGCAGCGATTCTACATATGGAGTAATATGGCCATAGACTCCATACAGGAAGGATGG
>JBQCHG010000077.1:0-35448 GCA_051954935.1 Rhodanobacteraceae bacterium | reverse complement strand
GTCGTCGAACAGGCGCTTGCCGCGGCCGAGCAGGATCGGGAAAACCTGCAGCATCAGTTCGTCGATCAGGTCCGTCGCCAGCAACTGGTGCACCAGTTCGCTGCTGCCTTGGGTGAGCAGGTCGGGGCCGTCGCCGCGCTTGAGTTCGCGCACCGCGGCGGCGATGTCCGGCCCGAGGGCGCGGCTGTTGCGCCAATGAAGCGTAGCGGGATGGTGGGTGGCGACGTGCTTGGTGGTGCCGTTGAACAGGTCGGCGATGTTCCGGTGCGGGGCGTCCTCCGCCACGTGCGGCCAGTACGCGGCGAAGATGTCGTAGGTGCGGCGCCCGAGCAGCAGCTCGAACGGGCGCTTGAACACGCCGCCCATCTCGCCGTCGGAATCGTCGTGATAGGGCCACACCCAGCCGCCGTGGGCGAAGCCGCCGCCGGTGTCTTCTTCCGGGCCGCCGGGCGCCTGCATCACGCCGTCGAGACTGATGAACGCGGGGACGATGAGCTTGCGCATGTCGGTGCTCCTGTGCGGATCGACGTGTCCGCCTGTCCATTCGACGATCGGGGTGCCTCAGGATAGACAATCGCCGGAAGTTTCGATGCCCCGCAGCGGTTTTGTAAGGCATAACCGACACGTCTGTCGGACGGCCATGCGGACTGACGGGGAGGCCGCCTGACAGCGCGCCGCCACGCGAGATCCGACACTCCACGCATCTTTTCGATCGGGGAGCCGGATATGCGCGCGATGATGCGATGGATCATGGCGGCAATGGTGGTGCTGGCGTCGTCGCCGAACATCGCGTGGGCCGTGCCGCCACCGCCGGTCGAACTGGTGGACGTCTACCACGGCGGCGTGGATTTGTCGCATTACTGGGTCAGCGAGAAATTCGATGGCGTGCGCGGTTACTGGGATGGCCACCGCTTGTTGACCCGGGAGGGCAGCGTTGTCCAGGTCCCTTCCTGGTTCACAAGGAATTGGCCGGACACGCCCATGGATGGCGAGTTGTGGGCAGGGTACGGGCAGTTCGAGCGGGCCTCCGCCATCGTGCGCACGGCGGACGCGAACGATCCTGCGTGGCATGCGATGAGCTATTACGTGTTCGATCTGCCCGCGCAACCGGGTGATTTCGATGCGCGGGTGCCGGCTATCCGCACCGTCGTTGCCGCGATCGGCGATCCATGGGTCGTCGCCGTTCGCCAGTTCCACGTCGCGGACGAAGCGCAACTCCAAGTCGAGCTCAAGCGCGTGCTGGGCAGGCACGGCGAGGGGCTGGTGCTGCACCGCGGCGATCTGCCTTATCGGGCCGGCCGCGGAGTCGGTCTGCTCAAGGTGAAGCCTTACGAAGATGCCGAAGCCCGGGTTGTTGCGATCAAGCCCGGCCAGGGCCGGCTCGAGGGGCTGATGGGATCGATCGAGGTCCGCACGCCGGATGGGCGTCGCTTCGCGATCGGCTCGGGATTCTCAGATGAAGATCGCGCCCACCCTCCGCCGGTCGGATCGTGGGTGACCTATCGGTTCAATGGGGTGACGAACTCAGGGTTGCCACGGTTCGCGCGATTCCTGCGCAGGCGGCCGGGCGGACCACCTCCCGAGCCCGCGGCAACGAATCGCGAGAATGTGCCGGCGCGGCAACAGTAATGAATCCGGGGCCAGGGTGCACTTTCGCCGGCTTGGAAATCTTGCATGGCGGACCCGATATGGCACTGCGTGTGCGCCATCGTATTGATGGCGCACGCGCAAGGCGGTCGGGGAGGCGAGGCCCTCGCGCGCAGCGCCTCGGCCTCTCACCCCGGTCTGGAATCAGGCGGCGATCGCCTGCGCCGCGCCGGGAGCGGAGTCGCCCCCGCACACATCGCGCCACAGGTAATACATCACCCCGAACATCACCGTGAACACCACGAGCACCAGGGCGATGTAGACCGGGATGATCAGTACGAGCGTCAGCCATGCGCCGACGAGCTTGCCGATCAAGGCAATCACAAGGCCCACGATCAGGAGGGCGATCACCACGGTGATCCAGGCGAGGACGAAGCTGACCGCGAGCACGAGCAGCGGCAACAGGTTCTTCAGCGCGCCCAGAAAGCCGTCGCCGATGGCGTTGAGCACGCCGCGGCCGCGCAACGCGACCTGGCCGAGGCTGATCGAATAAAAGCCCATCATGAAGAGACCCATCACCGTGAAGAGCGCCATGGCGATCCCGAAGCCGTGGGGCAATCCCGGCGGCAATTGGTGATTGGCCTGCGCGGTCAGGACCTGCATGTACCAGGTCGCGATGCCGGTTCCTGCCGCCGCGATGATGATTCCCATCATGACGACATAGATGAGGACGAGCGCCAGCCCGAAGCCGATCAGGCGCAAGGCTTCGCCTTCGCGGTACGGCTTGAAGATGTCGAATGCGCCGGCGGGCAAGCCGTGCTCGGCGGCATCGATCACCTGCAGATAGCCCGCATAGAGCGGAACGACCAGCAGGCCGATCAGGATGGAGAACGCCATGATCCCGACCAGGGCGGCCAGGCTCAACGGTGTGCCGGCGCTTGCCGCGTGGAGCTGGAGCGGCAACGTAACCACTGTCGGCAGCACCAATATCACCAGCAGCAAGGCCGCGCCTCCGAACATCGGCTTGGGATGGCGGAAACCCACGCCGATGCCGCGCTTCAGCCAGTCGAAGCCGGCCAACGGACCCTTGGATCGTGTCGTCACGGTACTTCCCCCAGTGATCGGCGCCTCCGCGCCGTGCCGCCGGAGCATAGCGCGCCGAGGGAACCGGCAGAAGCGGTTCTCAGTGCGACGGGTGGGCAGTCGCGCCGGAAGCGTCGTACAGCACGGCCTCGCCGTACGTCCCGCGCAGTTTCCCGTCGAGGATGTAGTCGCGCATCATGTCGAAGTAACCGTCGGGGTTGCGGGTGTCCACGCGCGTGCCGTCCGGCTTGGTCTCGAATTCGTAGATGCCGTGTTCGGCATGCGGAAAGACGGCGAGGGCAAGGGGACGGCCCGATTGCTGGAGGCCGCGCAGGCGCTTGATGGTCTCGGCGCTCGGCGCATCGGCATCTTCGCCGCCAAGGATCCACAACTGCGGCGTGTCGAGGTTCCGCAGCACCGGCATCGGGTCGTACTGGAACGGTGCGCCCGCAAGCAGCACCGGGCCCTGCTGCTTCAGTTGCTCGGGCGTCATTGCCAGCAGCGCGAAAGTGATGTCGCCGTGCACGTGCTTGAACCACGGCTCCTTCCCGTATCGCTGTTTGAGTCCTTCCAGCTTGTCGTAGCCGCTGCGGAAGTTGCTGAGCAGGATCGCCGCCGAGGCATCGGCGATCTGCATCGCCTTCGCCATGACGTCCGGCCCGTAGCCGTTGCGCTGCATGTCGTAGGCGATCGCTTCGCGATCTTCTTCGAGCGGCGAGACCGCGAGGCCGAAACCGACGATCACGAAATCAACCGGCGCAATCTTCGCCGCGAGCGGCGCGACCCAGCCGCCCTGGCTGCCGCCCTGGTAACCGACGCGCCCGGCGCGCGTGCCGGCCAGCCGCTTCGCCTCGCGCACGGCCGCGATCGCGTCGTCCGCGAGCAGCAGGTAACTTTGCGTGTAGTCGCCGCCCGAAGCGCCGGTGCCGCGCTTGCCGTAGACGAACACGCCGATGCCCATGGCCGGGAACATCCGCTGCAGGTCGTAGAAATCGAGTGCCGAAAAGTGCTCCGAGCCGTGCACGAGCACCACGATCGGTACGCGCGCATTGCCCTTCGGGAGCACCAGCCGGCCCGCGAGGGTGACGCCGGCGCCCTGGAAGTGCGTGTTCGTGATGTCGAAGGCAATGCGGGTGCCGGCGACGCCGTTGAACGTGATCTTCCCGCCGTTGCAATCGGAAAACCGGACCTTGGTGTTGTCGGGGCGATCGGTCCAGCCGAGCGTGCCGGTCCACGCGCCGTCGGGCTGGCGCGCAAGTGCGCCGGACGTGCCGTTTTCGCGGCGCCAGCGCAAGTGAGGTCCATCGGTCGCTCCGATATCGACGAGACTGCCGTCGGTGAGGCGGTACGCGCCGATGTGGCAATCGCCCGCGAGATCGTCGGCAGCGTATGCCGCGCGATCCGGCAGGGCGAGCGACGTGACCGCCAGCACCAGCGCGGCAAGCATTGCGATTCGCTTCGTCATCTTCCCTCCGGCGCCTGATCCTGCGATCAGTTTCGAGTCGCGCACGGGTTGGAGCGCGTGCAACAAGTCATGCGCGGGAGCGGCGCAGTCGACGAGCAGCGGGTGGTCCGGATGAAGCGAAGCGGAATGCGGGGGTGTTCGCGTCCGGGTTCGGTCGCGGCGCCGCTCGACCGGACTGCCTGGCTTCAGGCGTTCTGCGCGGGGCAGATGTTCCCGATCGTGCTGATGCCCAGCGCCCAGGTCTGCACCTCGATGTGTTTCACCTGCTGGCCGTCGTACGCGTTGACGAGCTGCCAGTCGCCCGGGCCCGAACGCTTCAGCTCGACGCGGCATTGCGCGTAATGCTTGAACACGCCATTGGTGAGATAGCGGATGGTCAGCGAGCCGTGGTCGCCCCGCGGCGGGATCGTGCCCTGCAGCAGGATCGCCTTGACGCCCTTGCCCTGGCCGAGCACCACGCCGCCTTCGCTCTCGATGCCGGCAAGCGGATAGACCTGTCCGGAAGACTGCGACGGATCGGCATCCGCGCTGGCGCGGGTCGCGAGGTAGATCCCGCGCACCGCGCCCTCGTCGCCCAACATCAGTTCGATGTTGCTGACGCTTGAATCGCGGTCGTTGGTGATCGCGGCAAGCGGCACGGCGGTCACGCCATCAGGAAGCGAAGCGGCGGCGGCGAAACCGACCGGGGCGATGAAGAGGACGAGGGCCGCGAGGGACCACAGGGAACGAAGTTTCATTTGGCGTGATGTATCAGTGGCAGTGGAAAGAATCGGCGGCGGTGATGCGCGCCCGCATTTCGCTTCTGTGGCGGTTCCGCGGCAGCGTGCGCGACACGGCATGGCCTGCGTTGTTGCAGGTCCTTTGCGAACAGGTGGCGAATGACACCGGTGGCGCGAAGCCCCGTTTGCCGGAACGTCCAACCAGGCGGGTGTGCGATCTTCGTAGCCTTGCGCCGGACAAGGCGCAGCGGCGCAAAACAGATTCGGATTCTAGGAGGCGCCGCAGCGCCCACGATGAACCGTGGAGTCGGGTTTCGCGATTTGTGACGCCATGCATTCGCCTTCACGGCGCGTTCCACATTCTCACGCGGAGGCAAGAAGCTGGATTCCGGAATTTGCGGACGGACCGCCACGCTTCGTCATTCCGGAGCCGCCCGCGAAGAGTCGCAGTCCGCCCCGGAATGACGATCGGGAAGATCAACGGCTTTCCGCAGCATTCGCGTCGACAGCGGTCGAATCGACCCATGCCCGCAGCTCGTCGGCGAACTTCGCGCTCGCCTCGCCCAGGGCCTTTGCGCCGCCTTGCGCATCCGGAGTGGGCGCGCGGATCTCTAGGTGGAAGCGCCGCTGCGCGACGACGTGTTCGTCGCGGTTGGAGATCAGCGTGGCGGTGGCATCGAGCACGCCGGTGCCGGCATGCGGTTGCGAAAAGGATTGGCTGAAATCGTCCAGCCGGATCTGCAGGATCACGTCCGGGGTCGCGGGATCGCGCGGGCCGATCACCGCGCGCCAGCGGCCGGCGTCCAGGATCGTCTTTTGCAGGAGCGGTTCCAGCAGGCTGGCGGGAGGCGCGACCCAGTCCGAGTTCGCATATGAGGCAAGCCGGCCGTCGGCTTCGTAATCCAGCCGGTAATACATGGCCGTGCCGTCGAGCCACTGGGGCACCACGATTTGCGCGATTTGCAGGGTGCCGCGATCGGCGTTGCCCGCCTGGCCGGATACGGCAGGCGCGGGTGCGCTCAAGGTGTAGTGCTGGAGGAACTGGGTCTTGGTCGTGTGCATGCAACCGGCAAGGACCGGCACGCAGGCGCACAGCAGAAGCCACGCTTTACTCATGGCCGGAGTCCTTGTGGCCGTTGTCGCGGAAGCCCGGCTCGCCCGGTCCGGGCGGCGGCTGCGGCGGGCCGAAGATCAGGCTCTGCGGCTTCGCCTTCAATTCACGAATGAGTTGTTCGAGCAGTCGCGAAGTGCGGGTGAGACTCGCGCTGAGCGCTTCGATATCGGGCGCGGTCTGCTTGTCGAGTTTGTTGCCCAGGTGCTGGAGCGTGTCTTCGACCTGGCCCGCCTTGCGCACCGGTTCGCGCGCGTCCTGCGCGATGCGGTTGGCGTTGGCGAGCAAGGCGTGGCTCTGGTCGAGGCTCTGCTGCGCGCTCTTGAGCAGTGACGGCATCCGCGCGGCTGCGGGCAACAGTTGCGCTTCGATCTGGTCCAGCTTCGCGGTGGCCGCATCCAGTTGCCGGATGGACGCGCTCAGGTGCGTGCGGTTGTCGGCATCGAGGAGCGCCCTGGTGCTGGCGAGGATCTCGTGGATGTCATGCATGTCCTGTTGCGCCGACTCTTCCAGTTGATCGAGCAGGCCCTTGCGCAACTGGATCAGCGCCGGATGGTCGTCGCTCGTTGCCAGCGGCGCGCGGCTGCCCTCGCCGAGTTTCAGCTCCAGCGTCTTGCCGCCGGTCAGGCCCTGCATGCTCACCACCGCGTACGTGGCGCGCGTGACGTAGGTATCGCGCCGGACGCGGAAGTCCACGATCACGCGCGAGCGGTCGCGCGGGTCGAAACGAACCCTGGTGACATGGCCGACTTCCAGTCCCTTGAATTGCACCTGCGTTTGCGGCGCGATGCCGCCGACCGAATCGGTGGTGATGATGCGGTAGGCACGTGGTTCGCCGGGGCCGGAGGAAAGCCACAAAAAAACCAGCACGCCGGCCGCCGAGAAGGCGACCAGGAAGCAGACGGCAATGATGGCGTGCGCGCGGTTTTCCATTTATCGGGTCTCGTAGCGAGAGAGTCTGCGCAACTGCCTTTCGCCGCGACGTGAACGGAAAAAGTCGCGGACGAATGGATGATCGAACGCCGCGACTTCCTCCAGCGTGCCAACCGCGACCAGCTTGCCGTCGTCCAGCACCGCTATGCGGTCGCTCAGCGCGGCCATGCTGTAGAGGTCGTGGGTCACCATCATCACGGTCAGGTTCAGTTCCTTGTGCAGCGAGCCGAGCAGGGCGTCGAATTCGGACGATGAGGCCGGATCGAGGCCCGTGGTCGGTTCGTCCAAAAACAGCAGTTCGGCCTCCAGCATCAGCGCGCGCGCCAGTGCCGCGCGCTTCAACATGCCGCCGGACAATTGCGCCGGGCGCTTCCACGCGTCGTCCGGAGCGAGCCCGACCATGTGCAGCTTCAACGCCACGCTGTCGCGGACCATCGCCTCGTCGACTGTCCAGCCCTCCTTGCGCAACTCGCGTATCGGAAAGGCGAGGTTGTCGAACACGTTGAAGGCGCTGAACAGCGCGCCGCGCTGGAACAGCACGCCCCAGCGCCGCCGCAGCAGGCGCGCCGCCTCGCCGTCGAGTTCGTGCAGCGCGTTGCCCAGCACCCGGATGGAGCCGGAATCGGGTTTCATCAATCCGATCACTTCGTGCAGCAGCGTGGACTTGCCCGAGCCCGAGCCACCGATCACCGACAGGAATTCACCGCGCCGCACTTCAAGGTCGATCCCCTTGTGCACGTGTTGCCTGCCGAAGCGCTTGTGCAGGCCCCGGACATCGATCACCGCTCCTTCGGAAGGCGCTTGCATGGATGCCTCAGAACAGGCCGACGTTGGTCAGCGCCGCGCCCAGCGAAGCGTCGATCAGCAGGACCAATGTGATGCTGGTGACGACCGACAGTGTGGTGTTGCGGCTCAGCCCCTCGGTATCCGGCGATGAGGTCATGCCGAAGTAGCAGCCGACCAGCCCGATCACGATGCCGAAGAGCAGGCCCTTGCCGAGGCCGATCCAGAAGTTGACGATCTGGATCTGCTGCACGGTCTGCGCGAGGAACAGGCGGTAGTCGACGCCCAATATCGCCGGCGCGCCCAGTGCGCTTCCGATCAGCGTGGTGATGTCGGTCCAGATCACCAGCAGCAGCATGCTGATCGCGGCGCCGATCACGCGGGGCAGGGCAAGCCGCAGGCTGGGCGAAGAGCCGAACGCGCGCAGCGCGTCGTATTCCTCCGTGATGTGCATGGCGCCGATGCTGGCCGTGATGGCGGAACCGGTGCGGCCGGCCATCAGGAGCCCGACGACCACGGGCCCGAGCTCGCGCGGGACCGCCGTGCTCATCATGCCGACCACCATCGAGGAAGCGCCGAACGTTTGCAGCATCAGTCCTACCTGGATGGTCATCACCGCACCGATCAGCGGCCCGATGCAGCCGAGCAGCAACATCGAGGTGGCGCCGATGCGGTACACGTTCGCGGAAATCTCCTGCAAAGGGATCACGCGCGGATGGCTGACGCAGTAGGCGGCGTCCACCATCAACTGGCCGAGGAGCAGCAGGATGCCGACGGCGACTTCCACGACGGACACCACGCCGGCGCCCAGGCGTACCAGCCAGTTCGACGGGCGACCGCGGGGCGCGCGCAATGGCGAGGACTCGGCGATGCGGTCGAACAGGTGGCGCTGGTTTTCGTGGCAGTCGAGTTGCCCGGGCAGGCGGCCATGCCAGGCCTTCCACAGCACCAGCGCGCCCGTGCTGTCCAGCGAGTCGATCTGCCGCAAATCCCATCGGTAATCCTCGGGCGCGCCCAGCCGGCGGAAATCGCGCAGCAGCCTCCGGCGCCGCTGTTTGTCGACCAGCAGGTCCCACGAGCCGGACAGCGTGATGCGGCCGTCGCTTTCGCGTCGCCAGCTCGGTATCGGTGCGGTCGGCGTCATGGCGGAATCCTGTGCTGCTCCTCGATCAGGCAATCCCAAACATCGGGTGAAAGCCGGGTGAACCCGCCTTGCGTGGACCGGCGCGGGGGTCCGGAACGCACTTGCATCAGGGCCACGGATTCTGCTGCCATGCGCGTTCCATCCGTGTGCACCGAGCGAGCAGGGACAACGACACCATGGCCGAAAAGAAATCCGCGAAGACGGGCAAGTCGCCTTCCATGCGCAAAGACCGCAAGGCAACCGTCGGATTCACGAAGGAAGAACGCGAAGCGATGCGCGAACGCGCACGGGAGACGAAGTCGGCTGGCGGCGAAAGCGACGTGCTCGCGGCCATCGCCAGGATGCCGGAACCTGATCGTGGCATGGCCACGCGGCTGCACGCGATCATCAAGGCAAGCGCGCCGGGGCTTGTCCCGAAAACCTGGTACGGCATGCCTGCCTATGCCGACGGCGAGGGCAAGGTCGTCTGCTTTTTCCGCAACGCGTCCAAGTTCAAGGACCGCTACGCGACCTTCGGTTTCAACGACAGGGCGAAACTCGACGACGGCAACATGTGGCCGACCGCTTTCGCACTCACCAGATTGACCGCCGGCGAAGAGAAGCGGATCGCCGCGCTGGTGAAGAAAGCCGTGGGTTAGATGCGCTCCTGCAAATCTGCGCGCCTTTCCGATGCGCGGTTCCATCCGCGTTGGTAGCTTCGGCCATTCCGGCTAGGCCGAGGACAGCACCCAACCGAACTCGGTTCCGTCGCCCCGCAACAGGGGCTCGAAGCCGAATTTCCTGGCCCACAGACGTTCAGCCGTCGCCGCGAGCGCTTGCACTCGCGATTCATCGAGCGCGGCCCGGCGCATTGCCGAGAGGCGGCCCCGGTGGGCCTTGATGGCCGCCGCGGTCTCGGTGATCTTGTCGAGTACCGGGCCTGAGCCTACCTGGTGCTGGTGCTGGATCGCATGGACGATGACGGTGCCGACGTTCTGGTACATCTGCACGTCATCGGTGGTTCTCGCGGCCACTTGCAGCGCCTGCAGCGCGTTTGCGAAGTTTCTGCGCGCGTTGTCGACGCCCACGGGATCGGCGCCGCTTCCGAAGGCCTTCGCAAGCGCTTCAGCGGCTTCGAATATGCCGGTCGCGATCAACCGTTCCGTGTCTTCGATCTGGCGTTTCGCTCCCTGCACGACCACGCTTCCGGCGGCATGCGTGACGAATCTGATGTTGGCGGTTGGCCGACTTACCCGTCGAAGTTCGGCCAGGGTGCGTTCGACATCGGTGTACTCGAGTGCGTACTGGCCGACGATGACGTCGAAAGATGAGTCTGGAAACGGCAGGTCTTCGGCCGGGGTGCGCGGCGAAAAGCGGATCATGTTCGCGCCGGGACCCAGTCCGGTCGGGTGGATCATCGCGGAATCCACCGCATCAATCGTGACATTCAAATTGCGGACCCTTGCCGCGTCCGCCGCCAGTCGCGCGACAGCCCCGTTGCCGGTACAGATGTCGAGTATGCGCGCGCCATCGGAGAGCGTTTCGAAGAACCGTCGCCAGCCTTCGGCGATTGCCGGCTGGTAATTGGCACCGCCTTCGCCTCCACACGAGGCCAACCTGCCGTCCTGCCAATACTGATCCCAGGCGTAGGTCGAATCTGGTGGCGGAAAATTCAAGCTTCGCAAGCCCGGCAGGAAGTCGCCGGGTATTCTTGGGGAAGCAGCGGGGAGTGGCAAGTTGCGCAAGCGTGCCGACTGTGCCGGTCATGCTGCGTAAGCGGAAGAGAAGCGGATCGCCGCGTGCTCACGCTCCCTGCGCGCGAGCCCATTGCACGATGCCGGCGCTGTTCATCGCGCCGGTCTGGCGTGCCACTTCGTGGCCTTCGCGGAACATCGCAAGCGTCGGAATGCTGCGGATCTGGAAGCGTGCGCCGAGCGCCTGTTCCGCTTCCGTGTCCACCTTCAGCAGGCGCACGCGTGGTTCGAGTTGCGGCGCCGCCTGCGCGTATTGCGGCGCCATCATCCTGCACGGTCCGCACCACGGCGCCCAGAAGTCCACCAGCACGGGAATGTCATTGTGTTCGAGGTGTTTCTGGAAGCCGGTCGCGTCCACTTCGACCGGCTTGCCTTCGAACAGCAGCCGGTGGCATCTGCCGCAGGCCGGTGCGGCGCCGAGGCGCGCGGAGGGCACGCGGTTCACCGCTGCGCAGTGCGGACAGACGATGTGCAGCGCTTCGCTCATTGCACTCAGCCCGCAGGGACGTTGGCCGCGATTTCCTTCAACGCGCGTTCGAACACCTCCGGCGGTTGCCCGCCGGAGATCAGCCAGGTGTTGTTGACGATGGTCGCTGGCACCGAATGGATGCCGGCCTGCTGGAAGCGGCGCTCCTGCGCGCGCACTTCGTCGGCGTATTCGCTGCTGTCAAGCACGCGACGGGCTTCATCGGCATCCAGGCCAACATCCTCGGCGATGCGGACGAGGACGTCGCGGTCGGAGACGTTCTCGCCGTCGCTGAAGTAGGCGCGAAGCAGCGCTTTCTTCAATTCCAGCGCGCGCGCGTTGTCGTGCAGTTCGGCCCAGTGCAGCAGCCGGTGCGCGTCGAAAGTATTCCAGACGCGACTGCCGCGGCGCACGTTGTAGGCGAAACCGAGCGCGGCGGCGCGCTCGCGGATTGCCGCGCGATTGGTCTCCATCCGCGCCTCGTCGATGCCGTACTTGCGCATGATGTGTTCGCCCGCATCCTCGCCTTCCGGCGCCAGGTCCGGATTGAGCTCGAAAGGCTGCAGGTGGATCTCCGCCCGCACCTGGCCACCCAGCTTCGTGAGCGCTTCTTGCAGGCTGGCCAATCCGACTGCGCACCATGGGCAGGCGACATCGGAAACGAAGTCAATGCGAAGCGGGGCAGGGGCGGTCATGGGAGTTCCAGCGGGCGTCGGTAGGCACGATGTGGAGGTGATCGTGCGCATCTCAACTGCGCCAAGCCGGCCGAAGGGCTGTCCTGCGTCGGGTTCGTTCGCTGCGCGGGCTGCCGCTCATGCGAACGGATCGAAGCCGATGCTAGAGTGCGCGCCTTTGATCGAAGAGAAGAGCGATGGCCACACCTTATCCCGTCGGCACGCCTGGCAAGCCCTGGGGTGAAGCGGAAAAAGCGGAGTGGCTTGCGCGCCAACGCAGGCGGCGCAGCTATGCCGATGACGTGCTGGGTGCGATCGAGCGGCTGCGCGCACGCTTCGACGTGGTGCAGTACGGAACCCTGGACTATCCGCCGGACCAGTATCCGCTGTTCGCGCTGAAAAACCATCGTTGGCGTGACGATTTGCCGATCATGCTCGTGACCGGCGGTGTGCACGGCTACGAGACCAGCGGCGTGCACGGCGCACTGCGTTTCGCCGAGCGGCACGCGGCGGATTATGCGGATCGCGCGAATCTCGTGATCGTGCCGTGCGTGAGCCCGTGGGGTTACGAACGCATCCATCGCTGGAACGCGCTGGCGCTCGATCCGAATCGTTCGTTCCGCGCGAACAGCCCGGCGCCGGAATCCGCGGCACTGATGAATTTCGTCGCGCCGTTCCGCGAACGCGTGCTCATGCATATCGATCTGCACGAGACGACCGACTCGGACGAGAGCGAATTCCGTCCCGCGCTGGCCGCGCGCGATGGCGTGCCGTTCGAGCCGGAAGGCATTCCCGACGGCTTCTATCTGGTGGACGACAGCGCGGCGCCGCAGCCCGAGTTCCAGCAGGCGATCATCGCGGCGGTGGCGAAAGTCACCCACATCGCGCCGGCCGACGAAAAGGGCGAGATCATCGGCTCGCCGGTGGTCGCGCCTGGCGTCATCGAATATGCACTGACCAATCTCGGGCTGTGCGCCGGCATCACCGGCGCCCGCTACAAGACCACCACCGAGGTGTATCCGGATAGTCCGCGCGCGACGCCGGAGCAATGCAATGCCGCGCAGGCGGCGGCAGCGTGCGCGGCGATCGAGCACGCGCTGGCGAACGCCTGAGCCGGCTTTCGAATCAAAGGTGCCGCGCGCCCGCGATGGCCTCGGGCGCCGGCTGCACGCTTTCGTCCGCGACGACCACGTTGTTGCGACCGCGTTGCTTGGCTTCGTAGAGCGCGGCGTCGGCGCGTTCGAACAGCGCGTCCGCCTCGTAGCCGCTGTCGCCGTTGGCTTGGGCCACGCCCATGCTCAGGCTCAGGCCGGGCAGTGGCGGATCGGCCTTCGGCGCACGTTCGGCCACGGCGGCACGGATGGATTCGGCCAACGCCGTCGTGGTGGCGAGCGGCTGGCCGGCGCAGGCGATCATGAATTCGTCACCGCCGAAGCGGCCGAAAAGATCGTCGCTCACCAGGTGTTCGCGCACGATGCCGGCCACCAGCGTCAGTGCCCGGTCGCCGGCGGAGTGCCCTAGCTTGTCGTTGATCGTCTTGAAGTGGTCGAGATCGAACACGATCAGGTTCAGCGGCTGGTTGTAGCGCGCGAGATGGTCCAGGCGCTCGCGCAGCTCGGTGCCGAAGGCCAGCCGGTTGAGCACGCCGGTCAGCGGATCCTGCGTGGAGAGCTGGCGCAACTGCTGCGATTTTTCCTTCAGCTGCCGGTGCGCGGATTCCAGCACGCGTTGCTGCCGGGACAGATGCGCGGCCTCGTGCGCGAGCGCGCGGCTGCGGCGCAGCGAAAGCCACCATGCCCACAGCACGAGCGCGAGGATCGGCAGCAGCAACCAGCTCAGGGAGCGCGCGGAAGGCCCCCTGCGTGCTGAGGCAGGCGAGGGCGGATCGGACGCTTTGGGTACTGCTGCGCCCGCCATGGGAACCGCACGTGCAGGCGCCTGTTTTACGGGCGGCGCGCTTGCAGCAACCGGCCGGCCCCAGTCCGGCGGCGGCCATGCGGATTCAGGCGTGGCAGGTGTGCTGGAGGGTTCTTTCGTTCCGGCCGCTTTTGCATCGTCCGTTGCCGGGGTGGCCGCCGGTTGCGCGGAGCCGGTCGCGTTCACCATCGGTGTCGCGCCTTGTGGCGGCGGTAGAGGTGGAGGTGGTGGTGGCCATGGCGGCCCCATTCCAGGTGGCGGCGGGCGCATACCCGGTGGCGGGGTGCCCAGCGGCGGCGGCGGGGCACCCGACGGCGTGGGCGGCGGTTGCATGCCTAGTGGCGGCGGGCGCATGCCCGGTGGCGGTTGCTGCGCGAGCGCCGTGCCCGCGAGCATCATCGCCGTCCCGAGCGCGAATCGGAGGAGCATTCGATGGAAGCGCATCGCGTTCGGCCCAGGCGGCAATGCGCGCAAATCTACCGGAAGTCAGGCCCGGCGGTGAATCAATGCCGCGTGCGCTTGCCGCCCGCATTGCCCTGCGTCATCTCGACGCTGAGCGTGAAGCTGCGCTGTTCGTCCGGCTGCATCGCGCCCACGCCGACAAGCTTGCGGGCGATCTCCTCGCCGCGTTCATTGCGGATGGTCAGCACCATCGAATATTCCCAGGCCCCTTCGCTCGGGTTGCGGATGCTGCCTTCCACCTTGAGCGGGGTCACCACGGCGCCCGTGGAGGGCGCCGTGTTCTGTCCGAAACGCAGGTGATGCTTGCACGCCGGGCATACCGTCGCGCTGGCCAGGATGGTCTCGCGGCAATGCGGACAGGCGCGCGTCGCGCCCGCCGGGCCCGGATTTGGAGCGTTCAAGACAGCTTGCCGTTACCGTTCTTGCGACCCGAATCTTCCCAACCGAAGTCGGCCTGGCCGCGCATGCGCGAGCCCGCCGCCACGGTGAGCGTGGTGGCCTTGACGTCGCCGGTCAGCGAACCGCTCTGCTGAAGGTCGACGTGGGAAGCGGATTCGATATTGCCGGTGAGTTCGCCGGCGATCGTCACCTTCTCCGCGCGCACGCTGCCGGTGACCTTGGCGCCGGCCTCGATGGTGAGGTCGCCGCGCACGTTGATGTCGCCCTTGAAGCTGCCGGCGATGCGTACGTGGCCGGCGCCCTCGATCTTGCCTTCGATCGTGAGATCCGGCGCGATCAGCGATTCGGCATGCGCCTTGGCCGGCGCGGGACGGAAAGCAGGCTGCACCGGCGCAGAATCGGGCTCGGCGGCCGGCGGCGCTTCGAAGCGAGACAGATCCATGGCCTCGGCGGTTGCGGTGGAAGTGGACTTCATCTGGTCTTTCCAGAGGGCCATGGCGGCGCTCCTGTTCTGCTCAGGGGAGGGCGGAGCGTACCCCTAAATGCTCCGCATGGAAATGGAACTGGCCGGCAGATTCAGCCTGAACGGGCCCGGGGTCGCGGTCCGCTACCCTAGGCGGGAGTTCTCTCGCATGATCGTCCACTGGAATCTGCCGGGATGCCGAACGACACGACACGCCTCATCGGCCGCAGCAGTTCGCACTTCACGCGCCTGGCGCGTGTGTTCGCCGAAGACCTGGGTGTGCGCTACGAGTTCGTGCCGATCCACGACATGCGGTCGCTCGATCCGGGGGATTACGGCGGCAATCCTGCGCTGAAGTTGCCAGTGTTGAAACTCGGCGAGGCGGCGATCTTCGGGACCGACAATATTTGCCGCGCCTTGGCGCGGGCCGCACCGGAACCCCGGCGCATCATCTGGCCGGAGGACCTGCCCGACACGCGTTCGCGCAATGCGCAGGAATTCGTCTGGCATGCCATGCAGGCCCAGGTGCAGCTGGCGTTCGGAACGGAAGTCGCGCATCTGCCACCGGACAATGTCTATTTCATCAAGGCCGCAGCCGGACTGCGCAACGTGCTGGCACTGCTGGACGAACAGTGGCCGGCCATAGAGACGTCACTGCCCGCGCGCGATCTCAGCATGTTGGAAGCGGCACTGTTCTGCCTGTTCGAGCACCTTGCATTTCGCGTCACGGTGCCGCGGGAGCCGTATCGGAATCTGACCGGATTCGCGCGCCGCTTCGGGGACCGGCCGTCGGCGCGCAACACGCCGTACCGCTTCGATGCCAGGCCTGCGTAGGTTTCGGCTGTCGAATTGGCGGGCTCCCATTCGTCGCCGTGACAGGAGCGCCGCCTGTGCGCCGGATCGTCCGGCCTGGCGCGCCCGCAACCTTCGAGGAGAACGACGATGCGATTCCTTTCCCTGATCCGGATCACCGAAACCGGCCGCAAGCCCAGCGAAAAACTGATCGCCGACATGGGCAAGTTGATCGCGGAGATGAGTGCGGCCGGCGTACTGCTGGACACCGCCGGACTGCGTCCTACGTCCGAAGGCAAACGGGTTCGGCTGTCGTGCGGCAGGCAGCGGGTAATGGACGGCCCGTTTACGGAGACCAAGGAAGTAATTGGCGGCTATGCGATGTTGAAGGCCGATTCGATGGACGAGGCACTGAAGTGGACATCGCGTTTCCTGGACGTGCACGGCGGCGACTGGGAGGTCGAGTGCGAGGTACGGCAGCTGGACGAGGCTTGCGCGCCGATGGAGCAGGCGGCATGAAGATCTACTGGATCAAGGCGCAGGCGCCACGCCAGGTGCTGGCGCTGGCGAAACACCTCGGCATCGAGGCCGACTACGTGCAGGCGGTCAAGCAACTGAAGACGCCGGAATACGCGGCGCTCAATCCCAACATGAAGGCCCCGGTGCTGGTCGACGGCGGGACGGTGCTGTGGGAAGCCGGCGCGATCATGGCGTACCTGTGCATCAAGGCCGGTTCCGACATGTGGCCCGCGCACGCGCCGGGCGAGCAGGTGGAGGTGTTGCGCTGGCTCTCCTGGAACGATTGCCACTGGGCGCCGGCGGTCGGCGATTTCTATTTCCAGCACATCGTCAAGAAGACCTTCAACCTCGGTGCGCCCGATCGGGAAGCATTGAAACCGAAGATCGATGATCTGCTGAAGTACGCGCGCGTGCTGGACAACCATTTGCGCGATCGCGATTACTTGGCGTGCGGCCGGCTGACGATCACCGACTTCCGCGCCGCCGCGATGGCGGCGTCCTGGCACGAGGCGGAAATGCCGCTCGAGGCATTTCCGAACATCGTGCGTTGGCTGGACGGCCTGATGCGGATTCCGGCGTGGAAGGAGCCGTGGCCGGCATGAGCGACGGGTGCGGATGAGCTCGTTCCACCCGATCCCGACCTTGAACGTGCAACTTCGTCAATCCCGGCCCGGCGCGCCGAGCGGGAACAGGTGGCGATAGGGACGGCCGTCTTCCACGCAACGTGCGAACGAGGGCCGCGCGAGCAGGCGCTTGCGATAGGCCTGCACGTTGCGGAATTGCGCGCCGATGCGATGCGCCCAGTCGGCATAGAAAAGCGCTGGCGCGGCGGCGCAGTCGGCGAGCGTGAATGCATCCGCTGCCGCCCATTCGCGATCCGCCATGTGTTCGTCCAGCCATGCATAGGCGACGTCCAGCCGCGTGCGCGCTTCATCGACACCATAGGGATCGCGGTCCGCCGGATTCTCGCGCAGTGCGTTGCCCACGATGCGCTGGAGTTGCGCGTGGATGTAGTTGTCGAAGAAGCGATCCAGCATGCGCACTTCGATCGCGGTGTCCGCATCCTGCGGAATGAAGCGCACCGCGCCGGGGTGGCGCGCGTCGAGGTATTCGATCACGCAGGTGGCTTCCATGACCTGCCGCTCGCCTTCGACGAGGATCGGGAAGCGCTGGATCGGCCAGCGCCGCGCGAACTCCGCGTAGATCTCCGGGTGCTCGGGCGAGAGCATCATGAATTCGAACGGCGTGCCGTTTTCGTACAGCGCCGTCAATGCCTTCTGTGTGTAGGACGAGAAGGGATGACCGTAGAGCTTCATGGGCGGTTTCCTGTGGGCGTGGCGACTCTACCCTTTGACGAACCGGGCTGCGCGGTTTCGACATGCACGCTTCCGCGCCGGATGGCTTGGAACGGCGCGGTGAGTCCCCACGTTTAGAATGAACGTAGTCGAGCCGAGGATTCGCCGTGGCAACTGGTTGGGCAAAAGAAGGCGCCGTGCAGGAGCAGATTGACGCGACCATCGCGGATGCGGTGGCGCGTGCCCGCAGCAAGAAGGCGGCGGGCCCGAGCCTGAAGCATTGCGCCGAATGCGGCGAACCGATTCCGGAGGCGCGACGCAAGGCCGTGCCCGGCGTGCGATTGTGCGTGTCCTGCCAGAGCGCGCAGGATACCGAAGAACAGGTGTTCAGCGGCTACAACCGTCGCGGCAGCAAGGACAGCCAGTTGCGCTGAGTTTGCCCTTCGTGCAGCCCGCGCCAGGTGGCGTCCAGCAGCTCGCCGTCGGGATCCTGTTGCTGTTCCCAGTACATGATGCCGCCCAGATGCTGCGACCCGACGTATGCAGCCTTGGCCGCAATGGATTGCGGATCGTCGTAGCTGATGAAATCGTGCGTCCGCGGGTTCCATAGCCACGGCGCATCCGCGATGGGATCCCAGCGGCGCTCGTAGCCGTTGCGGTTGATGAAATCGCGCTTCAATTCCGGCCAGGGATGCTCGCCGGCGTAGCGCCCGTAGCGTTGATACAAGCCGTCGTGCGCAGCTTGCACGTCGTCGAACTCGCGGCCGTACATGGCGACGCCGATCAGCAGCTTGTATCGCGGCGCCCCGGCGGCAACGAACTGCCGCACCGCGCGATCCACCGTGCGCGCGTCGGCGGGCGCCACCGCGGAAGGATGCAGTCCGGTGTGATGGCCGGTCGTGGGAGTCATGCTGTTGACGAAGTCGTAGGTCATCAGGTTGAACCAGTCCAGCACCGGCGCCACTGCGGCGATGTCCACGCCGCTGACGAACGGACCATCCGCGACCGCGGCGCTCAAGGTGTAATGCCTCGCACCGGTGCGTCCGTTGATCGCACCGATGCGATCGAGATTCGCGCGCACGGCCTTGAGCAGCAGCGTGAAGTCGGCGCGATCCTGCGGGCTGGAGCGGATGCCCGATTCGTGATGGCCGGGGTACTCCCAATCCACGTCAATCCCGTCGGCACCGTGTCCGGCCACCATTCGTGCGGCGCTCTCGGCGAAACGGGACCGACCCTCGGCTGTACTCGCTGCTTCCGAAAAGCCGCCGGCACCCCAGCCTCCCACAGAGATCACCACCTTCAGGCCGGGATGCGAGGACTTGAGCGCGGTGAGCCTGTCCAGCATTTGCTCCGCCGCTCCATCGAGAACGACTTGTCCGTTCGAGACATGCGCGAAAGCGAAGATCAACGTATCGATCTTGCCGAGTTGCGCGCGTTCGCTTGCGTCCCATCCGGTGGTGTAGGCGACGATGCGATATGGCCCCGGTTGCGGCGCGGCGCCGGCGATCGTGCAGACGAGGGGCAAGCTCGCGGCGAACAGCAAGATGGCACAGTGTCCAAGCGTGGCTCGGAAAGGGTGCATGGGAAAGCCAGGCAGTCGGGCGAGCGCTCAGCTTTCCACATAACCCTTCAACCGCGCCAGCGCCTCATCCCATTGTCGCGAGATCGCTTCCAGCGAACGGCGCGCCAGCTCGACTTTCGAAGGGTCGAATTCCCAGCGGCGTTCGCGGCCTTGTTTCACTCCGCGCACGAGTCCGGCCTCGGCCAGAACGTGCAGGTGCTTGGTCACCGCCTGCCGCGTGATCGTGGTGTCGGCGGTGAGTTGCGCGATGGAGAGCGCGCCGCCGGCGCACAGCGCGGCAATGATGCGCAGCCGCGTTTCGTCGCCGAGCGCGGCGAAGATCGGCGACATTTTCCTCAAGCCGGCGCGCAGGCCGGACTTGCCCGGGGCCCTCGACCTGCTGCGGGACGAAGCCATGGCAGGCAGGACTCAGGCGTAGTCGGGCGAGGCGAGATATTTCCCGATCAGCTTCATCTGGTGAGTCCAGCCGCCCTCGTTGGCGGCGAACGCGCGCGCTCGGCGCTCGGGAGGCAGCTTGTCGAATCCCGATTCGGTGACGGTGAGCAGGATTCCGTCGGGCGTGTCGTGCAGCTCGAACACGATCAGCGTCATAGGCTCGCGGGAGTAATCGATGCGTTTGTCCACGCCGAACGGGTGCCAGCGGAACGAGATGCGCCGCATCGGTTCGATCTTCTCGACCTGCCATTCGAACGGCGTGCCCTCGTAGGGCGTTTGCATCGCGGCGACTTCTTCGTCCACCCTGGTCGGAACGATCCGGCCGGTAAGCTTTTCGCCTTCCACGAAAGGACCGTCGAAATCCACGCCGAACCAGGTCCCGAAACGGCTGGAGTCGCTGATCGCCTGCCAGACGCGTTCGCGTGATGCCTTCAGCTGGACCTGTTTTTCGATGCGGTTGGTGGATGGGCTCATGGGCAACCTCCTGGTTGCAGGCTGGCTCCTTCCTGCATGGAATGCAACCGCGGGGTTGCGCATGACCACTTGTTCAGTGGCGGACACCGTTCCTCTATGCTTGCCGCATTTTGGGGGACATGCCCAATGAAAGCCCTGGCCCTGCTGTTGTGCTTCCTGGCGGCGCCGGCGCTCGCCGCTGCGCCGAAACCGTTGTTGCTCACCCACGTGGGCCTGATAGACGGCAGCGGCGCACCGCCGCAAAGGGACATGACCGTCGTGATCGAAGGCGATCGCATCACGGATGTCTATCCGAGCGGCGGCAAGCCCGTGCCGGAAGACGCGCAGATCAGGGATCTCACGGGTCGTTACGTCATTCCGGGCCTGATCGATGCGCATGTGCATCTCACCGAAGCCGAGCCGGACATCCCGCATTACCGCGACCACCTGCGTGCATTGCTGCTGGGTGGCGTGACCGGGCTTCGCGACATGGCGGGCGACGATCGCCTTCTGCAGTATCTCGCTGAGCAGGCGAATTCCGACCAATTCGAATCACCGGACATCTTCTACGTGGCATTGATGGCCGGGCCGAGCTTTTTCGCCGAAGATTCCCGTGCACAGGATGCATCCAGGGGCGAGCCGCTCGGCTTCGCGCCATGGATGCAGGCGATCACCGCGGCCACCGACCTGCCTCTCGCAGTTGCGGAAGCCAAAGGCACCGGAGCGACTGCGCTCAAGCTCTACGCGAACCTTCCCGCATCATTGGTCGCCGCAATCACAGCAGAAGCGCATCGGCAGGGACTGCGCGTGTGGACGCACGCGACGATCTTTCCCGCCAAACCCGGCGACGCGGTGAATGCGGACGTGGACACGATTTCGCACAGCCCTTATCTGGTCTGGGAAGCCGCGTCGCACGTACCCGACGACTACAAGATGCGCGCGCATGGCGACTTCGGGCATGTGAAACCGGACGCGCCGCAGATCCGCGCCTTGTTCGATGCGATGAAGAAGCACGGCACGGTGCTGGATGCGACGCTGCTGGTGTTCAAGGATGAGGCCGAGCATTACCCGCAGGGCGTGGGCGCAGGCATCATGCCGTGGAGCTATGCGGTCACGGATCTGGCGCACCGGCGTGGCGTCCTGGTCGACGCAGGTACCGACGATGCCGGGTTGCCGGACACCGGCAAGGGACCGGATTTGAACGCCATGCCGACCGTGCATCAGGAAATGGCGCTTCTGGTCGAGCATTGCGGCTTCACGCCGATCGAGGCGATCCAGGCGGCCACGCAGGTCGGCGCGATGGCGCTGGGCCAATCGGCGAAGCGCGGCACGATCACGCCGGGCAAGCTCGCCGACCTGGTCGTGCTGGACGCCGACCCCTCGCGCGACATCCACAACACCACGCGGATTGATTTCGTGGTGAAGAACGGCAAGCTGTATTCACGCGAAAACTCGCATTGAGCGGTGCGAGGAGTTTCATCGCGCAGCAATCACGGAAGATTGCACTGCGATATCAGCCCACCGACCAGCAGCGGTTGCCGCCGGCCTTCTTGGCGGCGTACATGGCATTGTCTGCTTCGCGCAGCAATTGCTGGGCGTCGCCACGGCCGTGGTACAGCGAGATGCCGATGCTGGCCGTTATGGCCATCGGTCCTTCGAGCGTCTCGAACGGCCAGTACAGCGAGGCGAGGATTTTTTCCGCCACGATCGCGGCCTGCCGTGGTTTGGTCAGGCCGGTCAGCAGCACCACGAATTCGTCCCCGCCCATGCGGGCGACCGTGCTGCTGCCGCCTACGCAACCGTTGATTCGCTCCGCGACCTCCTGCAGAAGGCGGTCGCCCACATCATGTCCAAGTGTGTCGTTGATGCACTTGAAGTGGTCCAGATCTATGTAGAGCAGTGCCGGTGTTTCGTTTTTGCCGGAAGCATGTGCCAGCGCCGCTTGCAGGCGTTCGCCGAACAGCTTGCGGTTGGGCAGGTCGGTCAGGGCATCGTGCTGCGCAATGTGGCGCAGCCGGGTTTCGGTCTGTTTGCGCTCGATGGCGGTGGCCACCTGGGCGGAAACGAACTGCAACAGTTGCTTGTCCTCCGCGGTGTAGCGGGTTTCGCCGGAATAGCTTTGCACCACCAGCGCCCCGATCGTCCGCTCGTGCGTGGCCAGCGGTACACCCAGCCAGTCCAGCGCCTTGCGGCCCATGACCATGCCCACCTTCGGCGGGATGGCCTGGGCCGCTTCCGGTGTCAACAGCAGGGCCTCGCCGCTGCGGATGATCTGCCCGGTAAGCGATCCCGAGTCGAGCGACAGCTTCGGCGGGGTCGAATCGTGTTCGTCCACGAAATAGGGGAAACTGATCGCCTCGCTTTCCTTGTCGTACAGCGCCACGAAGAAATTCTTGGCCGGCAGCAGGTTGCCGATGATCGTGTGTATGTGCCGGAACAGGTCCCCGAGATCGGTTGCGGCGTGGGCGGCTTCGGAAATCGCGAGCAGCGCATTCTGCACGGCCGCGCTGCGCTTGAGCTCCGTGACGTCGCGTGCGACCGCGATGCGCACTCCGTCCTGATCGGACCAGCGCGCGGCCCACATGACATGCACGACGCTGCCGTCTTTGCGGATGTAGCGATTCTCGAAATGCGGAAGGGGGGTGCCACCCATGATTGTCTTGACGGCGTCCGTCGTACGCACGCGATCTTCCGGGTGGATCAGTTCCATCATCTGCCGGCCGATCAGCTCCCCCGGCTTGTAGCCGAAGATCCGCTCGCAGGCGGCGCTGGCGTAGACGAAGTGGCCATCCGGATCCACGATGCAGACTGCGTCCACCAGCATGTCCAGCACGTGATCGAGGCGTGCCCGGACGGTCGATTCCAGGGGGTGTCGCGGGAGGATTGAAACCTTGCTGCTTGACATGGCCGTTGCTTCGGGGGAACGCCGCGTTGGTCGTGATTCTTGAGGTCTTCAGGGGAACCTGGGGTGCCGCAATGCCAGCTCTCCGGTTCGTACGCACGATGTGAGAGTCCTTGCGGCCTGCGTCGCGTACTTGCGTGTGGGGAAGTGCTGCTGCCGAAATGGAATCGGCTGAAGAGGCGCTGGATTGCTGCAGGTATTCAAGTGATGTCCGTCAACCTGCCACCGCCATCCAGTAGCGATTGCCGCCGGCTTTCTTGGCCGCGTACATGGCGTGGTCGGCCTCGCGCACCAACTGCTGCGCATCCTGTCCGAGCCCGGGATAGACAGCTATACCGATACTGCCGGAAACCAGCATCCGGCCCTCCGGCATGTCGAAAGGCCATTGCAGGGAAGCAAGGATCTTTTCCGCCACGATTTCAGCCTGGTGCGGCGCGGTAAGGCCGGTCAACAGCACCACGAACTCGTCACCGCCCATGCGGCCGACCGTGTCGGTTTCGCGCACGCAACTGGCGATGCGCTGCGCAACCTCGTGCAGCAGCCGGTCGCCCGCACTGTGCCCGAGCGTGTCGTTGATGGTCTTGAAGTGATCCACGTCGAGATAGAGCAACCCGAACATCTCCTGCTCGCGCTTGGCGCGATCCAGCGCATGCTGTAGGCGCTCGTCGAACAGCTTGCGGTTGGCAAGATTGGTCAGCGCGTCGTGCTGCGCGACGTGGCGCAGCCATGTCTCGTTCCGCTTGCGCTCGATTGCCGTGGCCACCTGGGCGGACACGAACTCCAGCAGTTGCTTGTCCTGCTCGGTATAGCGGGTATCGCCGGAATAGCTCTGCACGACCAGCGCGCCGATCGTGCGCTCCTGCGAGGTCAGCGGCACGCCGAGCCAGTCGACCGATTCGCTCCCGACGATGGTGCGCACGCGCGGGGAAAGCTTCTGCTGCATGCCGGGTTTCAACAGCAGTGATTGCCCGGTGCGAATCACTTCCGCACTGAGCGTGCCGGTGCCGAGCGGGCGCGGCTCCGGCGTCGTGTCGTGTTCGTCCATGAAGTAGGGAAAGCTCAGGATGTCCTTGTCCTTGTCGTACAGCGCCACGAAGAAATTCTTCGCCGGCAGCAGGCTGTCGATGATCGCGTGAATGTGCCGGAACAGGTCGACCAGGTCGGTGGCAGTATGGGCGGCCTCCGAGATCTTCAGTAGAGCATTCTGTACGGCCTCCGAGCGCTTCTGCTCGGAGATGTCGCGCGCCACCGCGATGCGAACGCCATCCTGTGGGGACCAGCGCTCCGACCACATGATGTGCGCGACGCTGCCGTCCTTGCGGATCCAGCGGGTCTCGAAGTGCGGATCGTGCGCGCCGTTCATGATGCGCTTGACGATTTCCGCCGTGCGTTCGCGATCATCCGGATGGATCATGTCGATTTTCTGCCGGCCGATCATTTCCTGCGGCGAGTAGCCGAAGATCTGTTCGCAGGCGGCGCTGGCGTAAACGAAGTAACCGGCGGGATCCACGATGCAGACGGCATCCACGAGCATGTCCAGCACATGATCCAGACGCGCGCGAATGGTGGATTCGAGGGGATGACGCGGAAGGATTGAAACGTTGCTGGGCATGGCATTTCTGAAGCGTACGGATGACCTCCGTCGCGATGGAGTATTGCAAGTGCGAAGCCAAACAGCCGTGCTGTGTTCTGGAGTTTTCCAATCTCCACAGACACTGTGACGAAAGTCACGCGCGCGGCGTTCACGGATTGCGAGCACAATGGAAGGACGCCCGCCGACAAGGAGTCCACCATGCGTACCCAAGTGTTTGCCGTGTTGCTCGCCTGCGCGGTACCGACGGCCGCGCTGGCCCAGAAGCCTGCCCAGAGTTCTTCCGCCACCACGCCTGCTTACATCACCGCCGCAATCAACGATCCCGCACGTGCGGCCGACAGGAAGGACGATGCGCGCCGCCAGATCGCCGCGGTGATGACCTTCACCGGCGTGAAGCCGGGCGACAGCGTGCTGGAACTGGTGCCAGGCTCGGGCTACTGGACGCGCGTTTTCAGCGCGGTGGTCGGACCGAACGGGCACGTCTACACGGTGTGGCCGAACGAGATGGAGAAGTTCAGCGCCAAGAGCTATGCCAACTGGCAGTCGCTGGTCGCCACGCCGCACTACAAGAACGTCACCCTGCTCAAGGAGCCGGCCGCCAACCTGAGCGCGCCGCAAAAGGTGGACATCGTGTTCACCTCGCAGAACTACCACGATTACCACGACCCGTTCATGGGGCCGGTGGACATGCAGGCTTTCGACAAGCAGGTCTACGATGCGCTGAAGCCGGGCGGGGTGTTCGTGATCATCGACCACATCGCGCCCGCGGGTTCCGGCGCGAGCGATACCGATACCCTGCATCGCATCGATCCGATGCTGGTGAAGAAGGAAGTGGAAGCTGCCGGCTTCAAGTTCGACGGCGAGAGCGATGCGCTGCGCAATCCCAAGGACACGCACACCGACAAGGTGTTCGACAAGTCCATTCGCGGGCATACGGACCAATTCATCTATCGGTTCCGCAAGCCGGCCCGGTCGGGTTGAGTACCAGTCGAGGCGAAACCCGCTGACGTGATCCCGGACGCCGCGAAGCGGCGGTCCGGGTGGCAAAGCCAGGGTGCCGGGGCAGAGCGCCGCAGGGTGTCCTCGCGTCTTGGCTGCCACTGGTTGTGGCTGGCTTGAACGCTTCTTCGTGACATTCTGTTTCGCTGTCCGGGGAAGCGTTAATTGCATCACATGCGTTGGTGCGCGTGGCATTGCGCTTGCTCACTCCCTGGTGAAACCAGAGGAGGGGACTCGCATGTCTCCCGTCATTCCGCAGCAATCGCTACGCGTACAAACCCTCCGCTTCATCGCCTGCCAACAGTTACTGCGCTCGCTCGGATTGGCTCTTGGCGCCGTAATGATCGCAATGGTGTTCTATACCGATCACGCGGGCCTGGCGGAATGGACGCTGCTGATCCTGTACTGCCTGTGCTGGCCGCATCTGGCCCGCGCATTGGCGCAACGCCATGCCAAGCCGATGCACGTCGAGCGCAGGAGCACACTGATTGATTCGGCCGGTGGCGGACTGTGGCTCGTGATGATGCATTTCAATCTGCTGCCGAGCGCGCTGCTGATCGCCCTGTTGGCCATGGATTGCGTCGGCGTCGGAGGCGGGCGCCTGTTGCTGCGCGGAATCCTCGTCCAGGTCGCCACCTGCGGCGCGGCCATCGCAATATTCGGCTTTCATCCCATTCCGGACACCAGCCGTCCGGAACTGCTCGCGAGCCTGCCGTTGGCCATGCTCTACCCGCTGGCAGTCGCCGGAATGGCTCACCGCCTCAACCGGCGCGTGCATCAGCAGAACCGCCTCCTCGCACACATCGGCCGCATGGATGGGCTGAGCGAATTGCTCAATCGCGCGCACTGGGAAGAAGCGGTTGAAGGCACGCTGGAAAATCTGCGCACCAGCGGTTGCAGCGCGTCGTTGCTAATGATGGACATCGATCACTTCAAGCAGATCAACGACTACTACGGACACACCATCGGTGACGAGGTGATCGGCCGGGTCGGTGCGATCATCCGCCGCAGCATGCGCGAAGGCGACATCGCCGGGCGCTACGGCGGCGACGAGTTCGGTGTGGTGTTGAATGGCGTCAACGCGGCCACGGCCGCCCAGATCGCCGAGCGCATCCGCGCGAGCGTGCACGCGGCCACTTTCGAGCAGGCCGAAGATCTGCGCTGCACGCTCAGCATCGGCATCGCGGAAGCCGCCGCGGACATGCGCAATGCGCGCGAATGGATACGCCAGGCGGATGCTGCCTTGTACGACGCCAAGACCCGGGGCCGCAACCGCCTGGCCTTGGTCAATGCAAGCTGGCAATTGAAGGCCACGGCGGCCTGACATCCTCGCCGGCGGGACGACCGCGGCAGGATGGGGCGCACGCGGCGGCATGGCACGCCGCCCGTGGCAAGTATCTTGCTGCGTTGCCCGGCAATGCCGCCCCGTGGAATCCGAAATGGCCAGCCTGCCACCCAAACCCGCGTCGCAGACCTATGCCTTGCGCTTCGTGGCCGGCGCGCACTTCCTGCGCACCCTCGGGCTCGCCCTGGGTTTCTTGGCGGTGGCGGCAGTGCTTCACCGGAACGGCGCGTCCAAAACGGTATGGGTGTTGCTGGTCCTGCACGGGTTTGCCTGGACGCACATCGCGCGGGTCTTGGCGCAACGGAACGAGGATCCGGTCTGGGCGGAACGCCGGAACGTACTGGTGGATTCGTTGCTGTGCGGCATGTGGGTCGCGCTGATGGGCTTCAACGCGTTGCCGTCGGTGCTGCTGACCACCATGCTGGCCATGAATTGCATCGGCGCCGGAGGCGGTCGATTGTTGTGGAAGGGACTGCTTGCCGAAGCGATCGCTTGCCTGCTGACCGTCGCCTTCTGGGGTTTCAGGCCGAGTCTCGTGACCGACCAGGTCGAACTGCTCGCGTGCCTGCCGCTGCTGGTGGCGTGCCCACTCGCGGTGAGCTGGGTGGCATGGCGGCTGACCAAGCGCGTGCGCCACCAGAATCGCGTGCTTGCACGCGTGGGCAGCATTGACGGCTTGAGCGAGCTCCTCAACCGAACCCATTGGACGAACGCGGTCGAAGCCCTGCTGGATTATCCGCGCGGGGAAGGCCACGCCGCATCGCTGTTGATGCTGGACATAGACAATTTCAAGCAGATCAACGACCAGTACGGCCATGTCGTCGGCGACGAGGTGATCGTGCGGATCGGCCAGATCATCCGGCGCAACATGCGCAATGGCGATATCTCAGGCCGCTATGGTGGCGACGAATTCGCGATCGTCCTGAATGGCGTTGACCTGCAGGGGGCGGCCAATGTCGCCGAGCGGATTCGCACCAGCGTGCACATGGCGGATTTCGAGCATGCAAGGGAATTGCGTTGCACCGTGAGCATCGGCATTGCCTCGCTGCAATCGAACCCGCGCGACGCCCGCGAGTGGATCCGCCAGGCCGATGCCGCCCTGTACAAGGCCAAGCTGCTCGGCCGAGATCAACTGTTCGCGGCCAATTGGCCGCGCGAGACCACGGCGGTCTAGCGCCTTACCGCTGGATGTCGCTTCTGCCTCAGGATTGGCGCACCGCACATGGCAAGGCAAGCTGATTGCCGGCGTGGTAGAAGTGGCGGATGGAACGGCGGCGTGCGCAATCGGGAGCCCAGATGTCGCTCGGCGAACTCGCCCCGCAGCCGCCGAGCGACCGGCTGTTCTTCGCGGTGTATCCCGACGCCAATGCCGCGCAACGTATCGTCGAGTTGGTGGAAGCGGTGCGCGCGAAGCACCACATGCGCGGCAATCCGCTACGCCTGGACCGCCTGCATGTCACGCTCCATCATCTGGGTGACTACGCTGGATTGCCGGAATCGTTGATCGCTGCCGCGAGCGCCGCGGCGGCAAGGATGGCGATGGCGCCATTCGCGGTGGACTTCGACCTCGTCGCCAGTTTTACCGGACGCGTGCGCAAGCGGCCTTGCGTGCTGCGCGGCGGGGGCGAGGATGCGAACGCGCCGCTGTTCGCATTCCAGCGCGCGCTGGGGGAACAACTTCGAACGGCCGGATTGGGTCGTCATGTCGAGCGCCGATTCACGCCGCACGTGACCTTGCTGTACGACGAACGCGCGCTCGCGCCGGAACCAGTGCCGCCTGTCGGATGGTACGTGCGCGACTTCGTGCTGATCCACAGCCTGCTCGGCAAGACCGAGCATCGCGTGCTGGGCCGCTGGAGTCTCGAGCGCGGCCCGATCGGATGAAGCCGGACATCCCTGTCCGCGTTTTGCGCCTGATCAATAAATGCCGATCTGCAGCGCGTACTTGGTGACATCTCCGCTGGCCACGGTGGACGGATCCTGGTAGACGCGTACGGTGTAGGTCTCGTTCGCTTCCGGCTTGGTGGTCCAGGTGGTCGCGCCGCTTTTCATGGTATCGACCAGCGGTTTGCGCGAGTCGGCCGGCAGCACGCGGAAGTAGAGGTTCGGATTGCGCGAGATCAGGTTGATCTGCATCGTCTTGCCGGCATCGGCCGTGACCGTGTACTCGTGGAAGTTGTCGGTCTTGCTGACCGTTCCGATGGTCTGTGACCACGGGGAGCCGGGGCTGAAACTGATGGCTTCCGCGCAGAAGGCGGGCGAGCCAAGGGCCATGGCGAGAACGGCGCACAGCGCGCCGCGGGTCAAAACGTGCTGCATGGTGTCTGTCCTGTGGTTTCTTGCTTCAGGGAAGTACACCAGCATAGCACCGAGGGCAGTGCAGGACCGCGCATGCGACACTGTGCGCCCTTTGCCTCCCGAGGAATGCCTCCGCGATGCCGATGACGCTCCTGCTGATCGCCGCGACCTGCATCGTGTCGTTCGTCGCATTCGGCAATTCTAGGGTGATCGACGCCCTGATCCTGTGGCCGCCGGCGATCAAGCGCCGCCACGAATACTGGCGCCTGCTGAGCTACGGCCTGGTGCACGCGGACGGACAGCACCTGCTGTTCAACATGATCACGCTGTTCTTCTTCGGCCGCGCGATGGAAGGGTTCTACGCGCAGTACCTCGGCGAATTCGGCTTCCTGCTGTTCTACGCCGGCGGACTGCTGGTTTCGATCCTTCCAAGCTGGTGGAGCAACCGCAACAGCTCCAATTACCGCAGCCTCGGGGCTTCGGGCGCAGTCTCGGCGGTATTGTTCGCTTTCATCCTATTCCAGCCATGGGCGATGATCTTCGTGTTCTTCCTGCCCGTGCCGGCGGTTCTTTACGCCATAGCGTTCGTGGCATATTCGATCTACAGCGACCACCGCGGCGCCAGCCCGATCAACCACAGTGCGCACATGTGGGGCGCGGCATACGGCGTATTGTTCACGGTATTCATGGAGCCGCGCGTTGTCGTCTTTTTCGTCGAACAATTGAAGCATCCTCATTTCGGACCCTAAACGCCGGGTTCGCGTCCGGTCGGGCAGGATGGCGCCATGCAATGCAAGACGCTCGATTTCGATGAGGGTTTCCGCGTGGCTTTCGGGAATCCGCGCGCGCAAGGTGCGGTAATGACGATCGCGCCGGGCGAGCGGGAAGGCGATGCGCAGAACCGCCACGCCGGCGCCGACCAGTGGCTGTACGTGGTCGAAGGCAGCGGTACGGCGGTGGTGGAAGGCAAGCCGCATGCGCTGCGGCCAGGCGTGTTGCTGCTGATCGAGAAGGGCGAGCACCACGAAGTGCGCAACGACGGCCGGCAGCTGCTGAAAACGCTGAACCTGTACGTGCCGCCTGAATACTGAGACGGCAGTCGGCAGGAGTTTGTACTAACCCCCGGACGTCACTCGCGTTTCGGGCTACATACCTGTATCATCCCCGACACTGTGTTTGCCGGGTCACGGTAACGTGGCCCGATGCGCGTTCCGCTCATCGTTCTGCCCCCGCTTACTTCCCGCAACCAGTTCCGGCTTTGGAAGACCTTTGCCGAAGCACATTCAAAACGTTATGAGGAGTTTGTCATGTCAGATCGCAAGACCGGAACCGTCAAATGGTTCAACGATGCCAAAGGCTTTGGCTTCATTAGCCAGGAAGGCGGCGACGACCTGTTCGTGCATTTCCGCGCGATCCAGGGCACCGGATTCAAGTCGCTGCAGGAAGGCCAGAAGGTCAGCTTCGTGGTGACCAAGGGCCCGAAAGGCCTGCAGGCCGACCAGGTCCAGCCGGCCTGAGCCGCGGACCTTCGCCAATCGAACGCCGGGCGGGTCTTCCGTCCGGCGTTTTCGTTTTTGGCCATACGTCCGGTACTGGACCCGCTACCCGGGCTTGATGATACTTCGCCCAGGAGAATGGCCGTGACCTATCGGGGCGGATGCCATTGCGGGCGGATCGCTTTCGAAGTGGAAGGCGAGATTGATCGCGTCAACGAGTGCAACTGCTCACTCTGTCGCGCAAGGGGCTATCTGTTGTGGTTCGTGCCGCGCGAGCAATTGCGCCTGAACACGGCGGAAGCGGACCTGAGCACCTACCGTTTCAATACACACCGCATCGCGCATCATTTCTGCCCCGTATGCGGCGTGGCGCCCTTCGCGGAAGGCGCCCTGAACGACAAACCGATGGCCGCGGTGAACGTGCGCTGTCTGCAAGGGGTCAAGCCGGCCGATCTGGAAATCCGGCAATTCGACGGGCGCAGCCTGTAAGCGCGTCCGATGTGACATCCGCGCCGAACAGGCGCACTATCGCGTACGTGCGCGACCAGCGCATGGGGATGAATCAAGGAGATCGAGCACATGGCAATGAGCCGAGCCCGCAAGCCCAGCAAGCCCGCCAGCAAGAAGCCCGCATCCGGCAAGCGCGCCTCCGCGAACAAGAAGACCGCCACGGCAAAGAAGTCGACCGGAACGGCTGCGCCCTCGAAGCGGGCGGCTGCAGGGAAATCCTCGAAGAAGGCGGCGGCTGCGAAGAAAACGGCCCGCAAGGCCGCACCGCGCAAGTCGGCTGCGAAAAAGCCTGTCGCGAAGAAGCCCACTGCGAAGAAGGCCCCGGCCAGGCGCATCGTCGCGAAGCCGAGTCGAGCGGCCGCCAAGCCGGCACGCAAGGCCGCTGCTCCGGCGCAGGCACGCCCGGCCGATCAGGCGCCCGTGCCGCGGCCGATCCGTGAGCCGCTCCGGCAAAGCTGGAAAGCACCCGGCCCGCCGGTGGAGCTGCCGCGCCAGCCTGCGCCCAAGGCACAGGCGCCCGTTCGCAAACCGCCCAAGCCGCGTGCACCCAAGCCCAAGGCCATCAGCCATGAGCAGGCCGTCGCGAATCTGCAGGCCCTGCTGGAGGCCAAGAAACGCCGCGAGCGCGAGGGGCCGAACTGGCCGGTGCAGCAGCCGCATGGCGCGCCGCATCGCAACGAACCCACCCACGCCGAGAAGACTTCCGAGCCGAGCCAGGAGGCCACCTACCTGCACAACGTGCCGCATGATCGCGGCATCACGGACAGATAGCGTCGGAGACAAGGGGCCGTTCCTCGCCACGGACCGAGCGAGGCCCAGGACGCGGGAGCCGCATCATGCCAAGGAAGACGACCATCGAGCACGCCCGCCGTGACAGGCGGGAAGGCAAGTCCGCGAGCACGCAAGCCGGCGAATTCGTGCGCGAGGAAATCGAACACGTCCGCGAGGGAAAGCACGGTGCGCGTTCTCCCAGACAGGCAATCGCCATCGGTCTGTCCAAGGCCCGTCGACCAGAAAGGTTGCTCGCAGCAAGGATGCGCGCAAGCGTTCCACGGCTTCGAAAAAGACCGCGCACGCACGAGGGGGCGGGCGCCGGTAAAACCAGCGGGCCGGGCCGGAAGGTCCGTCCTAAGCAAATCCTAATTATTGAACCCTTCAGTTCATATTTAGCTGGCGTGTGCGAGACTGCAATCGTCCGAGGAGGATGATGACCATGAACGCTCAACGCCCGCGTCTCAGCAACAAACTGATGCTGCTTTGTGGCTTGCTCACCGCCGGCACGGTTGTCGCGCCGGGAGCATTTGCCCGCGACCATGACTACAACCGGTATTCCGGCTACCACGACTACGGTCGCCACGGCTGGCATCACGACCATGACAACAACGTGGGCGCGCTGCTCGCCGGCGCCCTGATCGGTGGCGTCATCGTGAACGCGCTCGATCACTCGCACGATTATTCGCGCACGTATTACTCCACCCCGTACTACGAGCCTTCGTACTACTCGCAGCCCACCTACTATGCCCCGCCGTCCGGCTACTACAACGACGGTTATGGCTCGTATCGCAGCGGCGGATATTACGGCGGTTCGTATTACAACGGCTATTACAACAATCCGCAGCCGACATATTACGGATCCGGTTATTACGACGGCTATTGATCGCCGGCAGCGGTTCCGTTTCGAATCAGCCCGGCTCGATGCCGGGCTGTTTCTTTTTGCGCATCCACAAATAGAGCGGAACTCCGAGCAGAACCAGTACCACACCCCAGAGCAGCGCCTGCGTTCCGGTGCTGAGCAATGCCCAGGCGCTGAACACGGCTGCAGCGAGCGCGACGATGATCTGTGCCACGGCGCGCCGACGGGAACGAGAAGCTTCGTGCAGACGCAATGCCGCCGCGCTGCAAACCAGATAGGGCGCGACCGTGGTTGCGGTCGAGAGCAGGATCGCGAAGGTGAAAAGCGCTACCAGTTGCTTCTCGTAATTCGCCAGGATCAGCGCACTCGCCAATGCGCTGCTGATCAGCAGTCCCGTCACCGGCGTGCCACGCGCATCGCGGCGCGCCAGCACGCGTGGAAACAAACCATCCTCCGCCGCAGCCATCCCGGCCTGGCTCACCACCAGCACCCAGCCGTTGAGTGCGCCGAAACAGGAGATCGCGGCCACCGCGGCGAGTGCGATGCCGGCGGTCCGGCCCCACAAGTCTGCCGCAGCATCCGCGAACGGCGCATGGGACGACGCCAGTTGCGCCGCCGGCACCAGACCGACCACGGTCATGCAGGCGACCACCGTCGCGATCCCGGCGAGCGCGGTGCCGAGCACGGTCGCCAGCGGGATCGTGCGATGCGGGTCGCGCACGTCGGCGCCCGCGACAGTCACGCTTTCCATTCCCAGCAACGCCCAAAAGGTGAGTGCAATGGTGGTGGTGGTCACTTGCAGCAAGCCATGACCGCTGCGGTTGAAAGGCTGCCATGCGTGGGGATCGAACCGGATCACGCCGACCGCAACGATCAGCAGCAGCGGCAGGAACTTCAGCGCCGTGGTCAGCACCTGCATCGCGCCCGCGCTGCGTGTCCCGCGCAGGTTGGTGAACGTGCACAGCCAAAGCGCCGCGACGGCGATGCAGGCATCGCGAAACGGGCTTGTCGTTGTGGAGGGCAACAGCGAACCGAAATAGCCGGCGAAGGCAACGGCGATCGCGGCATTCCCGCACCAGGTCGAAACCCAGTAACTCCATGCGGTGCCGAATCCGACCGCATCTCCGAACGCGGCGCGCGCATAGGCATACGGTCCGCCGCGCATCGGCCGCTCCAGTCCCAATCGCGCGAACATCAGCGCCAGCAGCAGTGCGCCCGCGAGCGAAACGCCCCAGCCGAGCAGTGCCGCGCCACCGTAGGGCGCGAGCGCCGAGGGAAGCAGGAACAAGCCGGAACCGATCATGTTGCCCATGATCAGGGCGGTGGCCATCCATACGCCCAACCCGGGCTTGGAGCGAGTGGATCCGGGCACCGGCACGGAGTCAGCCGGAGACGAGCTCATCGCGATACGCCTCGCGCAGCAGCTCGTGGAAGTGGTGCACGCCGTTCTCGCGCAGCGGATTCAGTCGCCCGGCGACATACGATCCGGATGCCAGACCGCGCTGCACGTGCTCGCACATGTCAACGTCCTCGCGCTGCACCAAGTCGCTGAATTCGCGGTCGCGCGCGTAGCGGTCATCCGCGTCTTTTTCCTCCGCCGGATAGTAGTAGTCGAACACCACGCGGCAGCGATCCGGCGCGATCGGCAGCACGCTGTTGGTCTGCATGCGGCCGGGCATCACGTTCAACATCGTGTTGGGCCACACGAACCAGTACAGCGCCTCGCCGCTGCCGTACAGCGCATCCCCGCTTTCCAGCGGACTGTGTTGCAAAGAATGCCAGCGCGAGGTTTCCACCACGTAGCTGCGGTAATCGAGCATGCGGTTGAGTTCCGGATGGATGTGCGGAACGTGGTAGCCCTCGAGGTAGTTGTCTATGTAGGTCTTCCAGTTGCAGGCGATATCGTAGCTCTCGCGCGCGTGGAACCCATAGCCTTCGATCGCCTGATCGCCCAGGCGCGCATCCATCCCGTGCAGCAACTCGTCGAGTGGCGGTGCGTGTCGATCGAGCGAAGCGAACACCAGTCCGCGCCAGACTGCCACTCGCGCCTGCGGCAGCCGGACGGACGCGACATCGAAATCCGCCGTGGCCTGCATCTCCGGTGCGCTCAGCAGTTGCCCGTCGAGTGCGTAGGTCCAGCCGTGATAGTGGCAGCGCAAGCGCCTGGCTTCGCGTCCGTCGCACAGCGCAAGCGGACCGGCGCGATGGCGGCAGACATTGTGCAAGGCCCGCAGCTCGCCATCGCTTCCGCGCACGATCAGCAGGGGCACTCCGGTGATTTCGCCGACCACATGATCGCCGGCACGCACCAGTCGCGAGGTGTGCGCCAGCAACTGCCAACCCTTCGCGAACACCGCGCGCCGATCGAGTTCATGGCTCTGCGCTCCCGTGTAGAAGCGCGCGGGCAGGGCGCGTGCGTGCTCCAGCGGTTGGGTCGTGAGATCGGTCCCGGACATGGTTGCTCCTCGGTGTGTGAGCAGTATGGTCGAGAGCCGGTCTGCTGAAAACCGGGATCCCCATTCCTCACATCGGGTGAACATGCGCTCTGTTCGAATGGCCACGCGGTCACGGAATGCCACTCGATGCGCAGGATGCGCGCACACTCCACGCCAGGGAAGACGCGGCGCGCCAGGGATGGCGCACATGGGCGAGGAAA
>JBQCHG010000076.1:0-64007 GCA_051954935.1 Rhodanobacteraceae bacterium | reverse complement strand
CGCGCAACGATGTCGTCCACGCGCATGCCTTCGGCTTCCGCTTCGTAACCGAGCAGCACGCGATGCCGCAACACGTCCGGCGCGAGCGCCTGCACGTCTTCCGGCAGCACGTAGTCACGGCCGAGCAACCACGCTCGGGCCCGTGCACTGCGCTCCAGCGCGATCGTGGCGCGCGGGCTCGCGCCCCAGGCAATCTTGCCACCGAGCTTCAGGTCGTACGGTCGCGGATCGCGCGTTGCCAGCACGAGCTGCACGATGTATTCCTCAAGCCCCTCGGCCAAATGGATGTCCAGCACCTGCGCGCGCGCGTTGAACACGTCATCCTGCGAGAGCAGGCGTCGCGGTGCGGGATGTTCGGCCAGGTCCGCACGCGTGCGCTCGCGCGCAAGCTTCAGGATGGCACGCTCGGAACCGGCCTGCGGGTAGTGCACCGACACGTGCATCAGGAAACGATCCAGCTGCGCTTCGGGCAAGGGAAAGGTGCCTTCCTGCTCGATCGGGTTCTGCGTGGCCATCACCAGGAACAGTTTGGGCAACGGCCACGAGCGCCGGCCGATGGTGACCTGGCGTTCCGCCATCGCTTCCAGCAGCGCGGACTGCACCTTGGCCGGCGCACGGTTGATCTCGTCGGCCAGCACCAGATTGTGGAACAGCGGCCCGCGTTCGAATTCGAACAGGCCGGTTTGCGGCCGCAGCACGTCGGTGCCGGTGAGATCGGCCGGCAACAGGTCCGGCGTGAACTGGATCCGATGGAAGTCCGCCTCGATGCGCGAGGCCAGTGCCTTCACCGCGGTGGTCTTGGCCAGACCCGGAGCACCTTCCACCAGCAGATGGCCATCGGCGAGCAGCGCGATCAGCAGGCGCTCGGTTAGCGCGCTCTGGCCGATGACTTCCCCGTCCAATGCGCGGCGCAGGTCTGCGAAAGCGCCCTGCAAGCGCGCGGTTTCGGTACTTGCGGACGGCATCAGGGCGGCTTGTGGTTCGGCATTCATAACGCCTAGTTGACCACATTCCGTCAGGAAAGTTTGTGCAGGTCGCAAGGAGGGTGTCCGGGCCGCACCTCACAAGGATTCAGGCGTCACGCCTCGCGCCGGCCTCGTCTCTGCACCCTGCTCCTGCACTCACGCTGTGATGGGCAAAAGAAAACGGCGCGGCTTGTGGCCGCGCCGTCCTCGTTGCATCGCTGGCGCGACCTTTACTCCATCACGGTGTCCTGCCCCAGGATGCGCGGCGTGACGAAGATAAGCAGTTGCGCCTTGTTGTTGATGTTCTTCTTGTCGCGGAAGAGCGCCCCCAAAACCGGGATGTCGCCCAGGAACGGCACCTTCTTGAGGTCGGTGCTCTTCTGGAACTCGTAGACTCCGCCCAGGACCACGGTCTGGCCATTGTCCACCAGCACCGAGGTATCGATTTCGCGCTTGTCCAACTGCGGCACGAAACCACCACCCGGGTTCGGCACCAGCGAGTTGATCGCGTCCTTCTTCACCTTCAATTGCATGAACACGCGGTTGTCGGCGGTGATGGTCGGGGTGACGCGAAGCTCCAGCACGGCATCCTTGAACTGCACGGTGGCGGTACCGACACCACCACCGCCACCACCGGAGTTCTGGAAGGTGAGATAGCCGATCTCCTGGCCTTGATCAATCACGGCCTCCGTCTGGTTGGCGGTTATGACCTTGGGTTCGGAAATCGTTTCGCTGCGGCCCTCGAGCTGCGCGGCAGACAGCTCCAGGTCGAGCATGTAATGCCCGGAGATGATGCCCAACGCGAAGCTGCTGGTGCCCTGCGTGGTGGACGGCAGGTTGACGTTCAGGCCACCGGGATAGGTGAAGCCGGTCTGGGCCGGGGTCGCCGACTGCTGCATTGCCGTCAGGCTGTTGTTCAACTTGGTGACGTCATCGGTTGTATCGGAAGCGATGACGCGCTCGCGCCCGTATCGTCCCCAGGTGTTGAAGCCCAGCTTGGCGCCCAGCTCGCGGGTAAAGTTGTCGGTCGCAATCACAATCCGCGCTTCGATCAGTACCTGCTGCACCGGCTTGTCGAGCACCGCGACGAGTTGCCGGATCTCCTGCACCTTTTCCGGAGTGTCGTTGACCAGCAGCGTGTTGGTGCGCTCGTCGAAGCTGACGCTGCCCCGGCTGGACAGGAATCCGCGCTGCGCATTGGCACCGCCGCCTCCTCCCGTGCCGCTCATGCTGCCGGAGGTCAGCAGTTTGGCGATGTCCGCCGCCTTGCCATAGGAGATCGGGATGTAGTCCGAAACCAGTTCGGCGTTGTCGAGCGCCTTGAGTCGCGCGTTGGCGACGTTCTCCTCGTAAGTGGCAAGCTCCTGCTGGGGCGCCACCCAGATCACGTTGCCGTCGGTACGTTTGTCCAGACCCTTGGCGCGCAGGATCACGTCCAGCGCCTGATCCCACGGGACGTTGTCCAGACGCAAGGTGACATTGCCCTGCACGCTGTCCGACGCCACGATGTTCTGGTGCGACACATCGGCGAGCAACTGCAGCACCGACCGCACCGGGATGTCCTGGAAGTTGAAGGTGACGCGGCCTCCCTTGTAAACGATCGGCTTGGGCGCACCGAGCGCGCTATTGGCGTCCTTTTTGGGCGGCACGAATTCGACCACGTACTGGTCGCCGCTCTGGTAGCCCGAAGCGGTACTCAGGCCATTGGTCAGGACATCGATGCGCGCACCACCGGGTGTGGCATGCGTGGTGACACTGCGAACCGGGGTGGCGTAATCGGTCACATCGAGGCGCCGCACCTGAGACGCAGCGACCCGCGCGCCGGAGATCTCGATGATCGTGTGATCGCCCTGCTCATGCATGCTGGTGGCGGCGCCGGGCGCGCTGAATCCGATGACCAGCTTGCCGGCACCGTTGTCGCCACGGCGGAAGTCCACCGTATTGATGACATTTCCTGCCGCCATCGGAGCCGCCTTGCTCTGATCGGTCGCTGCAGTGGCCAGCGCCATCTGCGAAGGCGGTGGAGCCGGCACCGGCGCCAGGGCCGGTGCCGGCGCATCGGATGCGACGCTCATGCCATTGCCGATGGTGACGATCACGTCATTGCCATCCACGCGCGTGACATACGGGGACGGCTGGGTTAGATCCACCACCACCCGCGTGCGATTCCCGGCTTCCACCGCGGTGACGGAAGAAGCCGAGCCACTGCCCACCGCCACATGGCGCTGGCTCAGCGCATTGTGGGTATCGGCGAAATCCAGCGCGATGCGCGGCGGAGTGGCGGTGCTGAACGCATTGGGCGCGCTCGCCGGCTGGGCGAACTTCAAGGTCAACTGCACCTTGCCGTCCGGCAGCGGCGTTGAGGTGACGTCCTGCAGCGTGTTCGCGGCGAATGCCGGAACCGCGAGCAGCAGGCCGAACAACGCGGCTACCACCGCCAGCGTGCTGGCGGACGCCCGGTGCGCCCGGGCGAGGTCCGCTTGAGCGCGGCCAATGTGATAAGCGGGTCTTGCGGTCATGGCGTCATCCCCGATGATTTTCATTTGTCGCCCAGCGCGATACTCGCGTCGCGTTCCATCCATCCACCGCTGCCGTTGGGCACCAACTCGACCAAGGCAACGTGGTCTTCCGAAATGCCGGTGACGTGGCCATAGTTCTGGCCAAGGTAATTGCCCACGTGGACCGGATGGATCACGCCCTGCGGATCCTTGATCAAGGCCTCTATCCCCCCCTTGTCATCGATGGTGCCAACCATCTTCAGGCTGTCCAGCGGGAAGGATTCCAGCGGCTCGCGCACGCGGTTCTGGTCCGGATGCGGACCGGGACCATTCAGGGAACTGGCCACTTCCGTGGGCCCCGGACTGAACGGGTCGCGCTTGTCCTGATCCTGGTAGACAAACGTTTCGAAGGTTTTGATCACCGGCAGCGGTGGCAAGGGCGCGCCCTTTTGCGCCTTCTGTTCCGCAACCCACTGGTGCAGGTCATCCTGGCCGCTGCAAGCCGCAAGGCCGAGCAGCATCGTGAGCAGGGCACCGGCAATGCCGAAGCGGGCGAGTATGTTACGCATGCTCACTTCCCTCCCGCGGTGTGCTTGGCCGGCTTGCCGGCGCCGGTTTCCTCGTCGCCAAGGTAGCGGTAGGTCTTGACCGTGCCTTCCATCGTCAGGCGTCCGCCGGGGGGCGGCGCAGTCGCGCTGCCCGACGCTTGCGCGGCATGAAGTGATACATCGTGCATGGTGAGAATGACCACCCGCGGCAGCGAAGCCACGCCGCTGATGAATGCGCCGAATTGGTGATATGTGCCTTGCAGGCGGATCGCGATCGGCTGCTCGGCGTAAAACTCCTTGGGCGACTCCGGCCCAGGCTGGAACAGCTCGGTTTCCAGGCCCGACGACAGCGCGGTCTGCGAGATGTCCACCAGCAGCGCCGGCATCTCGGTCTTGCTCGGGAGCTGCCTCAGCATCTGGCGCAGCAGGTCGTTCATCTCGGCAAGTTGCTGCTTCAGCGCCTCCAGATTGACCACTTTGGCCTGCTTGGAGGAGAACTCCTGCTTCAGCTGCACTTCCTTGGCCTGGGCGGCGGCCAGCTCATCCTGCTTGCCGCTGATGAACACGTACCAGCCGGCGAACAGGATCACCGCCATCAGCAACACGATGAAGAAGACCTTGACCGAGCGCGGCCAGCCGCCGATGTTGTTGCGGTCGAGATTGCGCAGTTCGTCAATCAGTTTCATTGCGCGCTCCCCCCGTTGCCGTCAGCCGCGGACGACCCGGCACCCGTGGCCGCGACCGCGCCGCTGCTGGACCCGCTCGCCGGCTTCGGTTTGCCCATGTGCACCACCAGTTCGAACTGGTAGGGCGTGCGGCTGTCGTTATGCTTGTTTTCGGTCCTGATCAGCTCCGCCGAACCGAGCCATGGCGAAGCCTCGATCCTGCGCATGTAGTCCGCCACGGTCGCATTCGACTGCGCCACGCCGTCCAGCGTCAGCACGTCGCCGTTCTGCTTCAGGGACACCAAGCGCGCGCCATCGGGAATGGTCTTAACCAACTCGTCGAACAGGTGCACCATCTGCGCGCGGTTTTCCTGCAACTGCTCGATGATCTGCTTGCGCGCCAGCAGCTGGGACTTGGTTTTCTCTAGATCCTTGATCTCGGCAATCTTGGCATCGAGCTGCTTGATCTCACCGGTGAGGTAATCGTTGCGGTCGTTCTGGTTGCTGATCCGCGCATCCATGAACAGGCCCCACAGGATCACCAGCACGATCGCAACGCCGGCGGCAACGCCGAGCTGCATGAAAAATTCGCGCTTGCGCAGTTCGCGCCGTTCCGCGCGCCACGGAAGAAGATTGATTCTGGCCATCAGTCGAAACTCCTCAAGGCCAGACCGCAGGCGATCATCAACGCCGGCGCGTCCTGCGCGAGGGTTTGCGCCTGCAGCTTGGGTGACAGCGACATGCTGGCCAGCGGATTGGCCACAACGCAGGGCACGCCGAGCTGCTCCTCCGCCATTTCACTGACGCCCGCGATGGAAGCACAGCCGCCAGCGAGCACGATCTGATCCACCTTGCCGAACTCGCTACCGGCATAGAAGAACTGCAGCAGGCGGCTGACCTGCTGGATCATCGCCTCCTTGAACGGCTCCAGCACCTCGATCTCGTAGGACTCCGGCAGGCCGCCCTGACGCTTGGCCATTCCGGCTTCCTCGTACGAAAGCCCGTAGCGGCGCATCACCTCGTCGGTGAGCTGCTTTCCGCCAAACACCTGTTCGCGCGAATAGATGGTGCGCTGGTTTTTCAGCACCGAAAGCGTCGTCATGGTTGCGCCGACGTCCACCAGCGCGATCAGAGAGTCGCGCGAGACGGTCAGCTGATCGGTGATCAGCTTGAACGCGTTCTCCATCGCGAACACCTCGACGTCCACCACCCTGGCGGTGAGCCCGCCAAGGTCGAGCGCGGCCACGCGCATGTCCACGTTCTCGGTACGCGACGCGGCCAGCAGCACGTTGAGCATCTCGGGATTGTCCTTGACCGGCCCGAGCTTTTCGAAATCGAGGCTGACTTCTTCGATCGGATACGGGATGTACTGGTTGGCCTCGACCTGGATCTGGCCTTCCAGTTCATCCTCCGTGAGCTCGGCGGGCATCGGGATCACCTTGGTGATCACCGCGGAACCGGCAACTGCAGCGGCGGCGAACTTGGTGCGTGCTCCGGTGCGCGCGACTGCGCGGCGGATGGCGTCACCCACCGCCTCCACCTCGACGATGTTCTTTTCGACCACGGCGTTCGGCGGCAGCGGCTCGACCGCGTAGTGCTCGACCCGGTAGCGAGCGCCGGTCTGGGACAGTTGCAACAGCTTGACCGCCGTTGAACTGATGTCGACACCGATCAGCGATGGTGCCTTTGGCGATAGAAAGCCCACGAATTTTCCCCTTCCCCACGCGCCCTTACGAGCGAAAGATGCGCAAGTGCATTAGATCGGAAAGTTAATGAAATATCAAACAGTTTGCAAAGTGTCTGCAACCACTTGATCAACAAAGCCTTTTCAGGCCAACAGTACCTCTTTACCCCTGAGCGAGGCCACCCGCGAAGGCCTCGTCCGCCCATCTCACGCCTGCTTGCCCGTTCGCTCCGCCCGACGCCGCTTCCGCAAGTTGAATCGGCGATGGATTCCTCGTCGCCGCGCGCGGCAAGCATCTATACTCGCAAGCGCCAACCTGCGTATTTGATTGCGATCACAACCAGACGCTCTGGCATTCGTCGGGTATGCTCGCTGCGAACTACATCGTCATCTTTCCACAACATCGTCGCTTCCTTGCCAGACCGGAATGCGATTCATCTCTTGCCCCACGGGGCAGAAATCCAAGCGGCCGCAACGAGTCAGAGATTTATTGATGCGAATTTTCAAACGCCTGCTGCGCATCGCGGCGATAACGGTGCTTTGCCTGTTCCTGCTCGGCGTTGCCGCCGGCGCTTTCACCTACTGGCTGATCTCGCCGCGCATCCCTTCGGTTGCCTTGCTGAAAGACGTCCAATTGCAGGTGCCGTTACGGGTGGAATCGGCCGACGGCAAGCTGATCGCCTTGTTCGGCGAAACGCGCCGCATCCCGGTGCAGATCAGCCAGGTGCCGGCGCAACTGAAGGACGCCTTCCTCGCCGCCGAAGATGCCGACTTCTATCACCACCCCGGCGTGGATTGGGAAGGCACCGCGCGCGCGGCGTGGCACGTGATGATCACCGGTGGCGACAAGGCGCAGGGCGGCTCGACCATTACCCAGCAGGTCGCGCGCAACTTCTTCCTCAGCCCCGAGAAGAGCTATACCCGCAAGCTGATCGAGATGTTCACCGCGTTCCGGATCGAACACGAATTGACCAAGGACGAGATCCTGCAGCTTTACCTGAACAAGATCTTCCTCGGCCATCGCGCATACGGGGTGGCCGCCGCCGCGGAGTTCTACTACGGCAAGAAGCTCGATCAACTCACCCTGCCGGAATGCGCGATGCTGGCCGGCCTGCCCCAGGCGCCAACCACCGGCAATCCGCTCTACAACCCCCAGCACGCGACCGCGCGACGCAATTACGTACTGCGGCAAATGCTGGACCACGATTTCATCACCCAGGCGCAGTACCAGACAGCGGTGAACACGCCGGACGACGCGTCCGCGCACGAGCCGCCCGTGCAGGTAGATGCGCCATATCTGGCCGAGATGGTGCGCCGGCAAGCGATCGAACGGCTGGGCAACCAGGCGCTGACGGACGGTTACGTGGTACGCACCACCATCGACAGCCGGCTGCAGGATCTTGCCAACACTGCCTTGCGCACGCGTCTGGAAGATTACGACCATCGGCATGGCTATCGCGGCCCCGAAGCGCACGTGGATTTGCCGGCGCAGGCCAGCCCCGCAAACTACGATCGCGCGCTGGCCGACTACCATTCGGTTTCCGGCCTGCTGCCCGGGATCGTTACGCAGGCGGATCGAGATCACGCGACGGTGTATCTCGACGCCGCGCATTCGGCGGAACTCGATGCGGCTGCGGTGAAGTGGGCGCAGCGGTACGCGCGCAAGGCCAAGACCGGTGGCGAAGGCGTGGCGTCAATCCTGCGCCGCGGCGACATCGTGCGCATGGCGTTGTCCGATGATGGCCAACAGACGGCCACCGACCCGAAGAAGGGCAAGAAGTCCGCCGAGCCGAAATGGGAACTGAGCCAGATTCCCGCTGCGCAGTCGGCAATGGTGGTGCTCGATCCCGAGGATGGCGCGGTGAAGGCGCTGGTCGGCGGCTTCAGCTTCGAGCGCAGCAAGTTCAATCGCGCGATCCAGACCGCGCGCCAGCCGGGCTCGAGCTTTAAGCCCTTCATCTACTCCGCGGCTTTCGACCGTGGCTTCACGCCGGCCTCGATCATCAACGACGCGCCGATCGCGCTGCCGGATCCGTCCGTACCGGGCGGACTGTGGACACCGGGCAACGACGACGGAAAATTCCGCGGCCCGATGCGCCTGCGCGAAGCACTGGCGCAATCGGTGAACTTGGTTTCGATCCGCCTGCTGGACGCGATCGGTATCCGCTACGCGCGCGAATACATCACCCGCTTCGGCTTTCCGCTGGATGCGATGCCATCCAACCTCTCGCTCGCGCTCGGCACCGCTTCGGTTTCGCCGATGGCGATGGCGCGAGGCTACTCGGTATTCGCCAACGGCGGGTTCCTCGTGAATCCGTATTACATCGCGCAGATCGATGATCGCGACGGGCACGCGGTATATCGCGCCAATCCGCCGCGCGCCTGCCGTAACTGCACCGCGCGCTTGCTGGACGAAGGCAAGGCGGTGGCGAGTGCGCCCCTGCAACCTTCGGCCGCGGCCGGCGATCCGGGTGAAGCGCTGCAAGTGCCCGCCGCCGCGTCCAGCGCCGCCGGCGCCACCTCATCCGCCGTGCCGAACCTTGCGCCGCGCGTGATTGACGCGCGCAATGACTACCTGATCACCTCACTGATGAAGAGCGTGGTGGACCACGGCACCGCGGCAGCGGCGAAGTCCCTGGGTCGCAACGATCTCGCCGGCAAGACCGGCTCCACCAACGATCATCGCGACGGCTGGTTCTGCGGCTTCAACGGTGACCTGGTCGCGACCGTGTGGGTTGGTTTCGACAACTACGATTCGCTCGGCAAAGGCGAGTTCGGCGCCGAGACCGCACTGCCGATCTGGATGGCGTTCATGGGTCCGGCGCTGCAAGGCAAGCCCGAGAACGGCGTGCCGATGCCCCCGGGCATTGTCACGGCATCCATAGATAGCGTGACCGGCGCGCTGGCTCCGGCAGGCGATCCCAATGCCATGAACGAGGTCTTCAAGGTCGAGGATCTTGATCGCCTGCGCACGCAAGCGCAGAACCAGGATCAATCGCCGGCGTACGATATTTTCTAGCGATCGTCCGTCATCGCTGTCCTCGAAGCGATTGCGCAACCCGAGCCGCCTTGGTCATCAAAGCCAAGCTCCGCGGCCGGATTTCTCAGGAAAACCGCTCCGATTGCGAGTGCCCGATCTCCGCTTTTGCTCTTTCGCGTCGCATTTGCCACACTGACCGCAACGCGGATGCACGGGAGCAGGAGCGATGCGAAAGGCTGCCGAGTACCACCGCATCCACGCGCAGGATCGCAGCAGGCAGATGCGCCGCCGCATCGCGCTTGAAGCCGCGCGACTGATCAGCGAGCACGGTATCCGCGATTACCGCCAGGCCAAGCTCAAAGCCGCGCAGCGGCTCGGCATCGGCGACGAGCAAGGCCTGCCGCGCAATCGCGAGATCGAGGATGCGCTGCGCGAGCACCAACGTCTGTTCCTGTCCGAATCGCAACCGCAGGCCCTGCGCGAGCGCCGTGAAGCCGCGGTGGAAGCCATGCGCTTTCTGGGGCGCTTCGAGCCGCGACTGGTCGGCGCGGTGCTGGAAGGCACCGCCGATGCGCATTCGGCGGTAAGCCTGCACGTGTTCTGCGATTCGCCCGAGGATGTCGCGATGTTCCTGCACGAACACGGCATTCCCTTCGAACAGCGCACGCGAACGTTGCGCATCGATCGTCAGCGCGATGCCGACCTTCCGGTGCTGCTGTTCGCGGCGGAAGGCATCGCGATGGATCTCACGCTGATGCCGCGCGACGCGCTGCGGCAGCCGCCGCTGGATCGCATAGACGAGCGGCCGATGCGGCGCGCGTCATTGGCATCCCTGGAAGCGATGCTCGCGGAAGAGGAAATCGCGCAGTTCGAGAACGACAGCTGAGCGCGTGGTCATTCCCGCGAAAAGGGGGACAAATTCGTTTGGAACGAATTTCAACAGCCGGAGGCTGACCCGAATGGCAAAGCCCAGGGACAGACTTTGTAATCCAGCGACTTTGCATTTGACAGGAACAAAAACACTGGATTCCGGATCGCCGCTGCTCGGCGTCCGGAATGACGAAAAATTCAACGCTTCTCCATTCCCACGTAATCGCGCGGCGTGGCGCCGGTATACACTTGGCGCGGACGTCCGATGCGCGCGCCAGGGGTTTCGTGCTGTTCGATCCAGTGCGCGATCCAGCCGGCGGTGCGCGCGATCGCGAACATCACGGTGAACATCTCGGTCGGGATCTTCAGCGCCTTGTAGATGATGCCCGAATAGAAATCCACGTTCGGGTACAGCTTGCGCTCGACGAAGTAATCGTCCTTGAGCGCAGCTTCTTCCAGCTTCAGCGCGATATCCAACAGCGGATCGTTGATGCCCAGCTCGTTGAGCACCTTGTGGGTCATTTCGCGGATGATCTTCGCGCGCGGGTCGAAGTTCTTGTAGACGCGGTGGCCGAAGCCCATCAGGCGGAACCCGGAATCCTTGTCCTTGGCGCGCGCGACCGCCTTCTCCACGTTCTTCGCGTCACCGATTTCGGCCAGCATCTTCAGCACCGCTTCGTTGGCGCCGCCATGCGCCGGGCCCCACAGCGCGGCGATGCCGGCCGCGATGGAGGCATACGGATTGGCACCGGTGGAACCGACCAGCCGCACGGTCGAGGTGCTGGCGTTCTGTTCGTGATCGGCGTGCAGGATGAACAGCAGGTCCAGGGCTTTCGCCGCGACCGGGTTCAGCGCCAGCGGCTCGCTCGGCACCTCGAACATCATGTGCAGGAAGCGGGTGACGTATTCGAGGTTGTTGCGCGGGTAGCGGAACGGCCATCCGATCGAATAGCGGTATGCAGCCGCCGCGATCGTCGGCATCTTGGCGATCAGGCGGATCGCCGCGAGCTTGCGCTGCGCCGGATCCTCGTTGTCCAGGTTGTCGTGGTAGAACGCGGACAGCGAGGCGATCGCGCCGCACAGCATCGCCATCGGATGCGCATCGTGATGGAAGCCGTGAAGGAAGTACTTCAGCGACTCGTGCATCATCGTGTGATGCGTCACCTGGTCCTCGAACGCACCGAACTGCCCGGTGGTCGGCAGCTCGCCTTCAAGCAGCAGGTAGGCGACTTCCAGGAAGCTGGATTTTTCGGCGAGCTGTTCGATCGGATAACCGCGATACAGCAGCACGCCCTTCTCGCCGTCAATGAATGTGATCGCGCTCTTGCAGGCCGCAGTGGCGGCGAAGCCGGGATCGTAGGTGAAGTGGCCGGTGTCCTTGTAGAGCGCGCCGATGTCCACGCAACTCGGACCGAGCGTGCCTTCCACAAGCGGAAGTTGCACGGAATGATCTGCGCGATCGGCCAGGGTGATGGTCTTGGGCACGGCTTGCTCCTTCGCTTGCATCCGGTGGATCGAATTACGATCCGGCTGGACAGGACAATTCGCTATTATCGCACAGGCAGCTCGGAAGACCGCATGTGCGAAAAGCCGGCGCGCCAAAAGCAAAGCGCCGGCACGAGGGCCGGCGCTTCGGGCATGAGCAGTGCGGACGGGATTACTTCTTCGCACCTGCCGCGTAGCGGCGCTTGAATTTGTCGATGCGACCGCCGGTGTCCATCACCTTCTGCTTGCCCGTGTAGAACGGGTGCGAGGCGCTGGAAATTTCCACCTTGATCAGCGGGTATTCCTTGCCGTCCTCCCACTTGATGGTTTCCTTGGAGGTCATGGTCGAGCGCGTCAGGAACGCGAAATCGGAACTGACGTCCTGGAACACCACCGGCTGGTAGTTCGGATGGGTGTCGGCTTTCATCGTGAGGCTCCGGGCGCGAGGGTTTCGCGCGAGAAAAGAGCGGCAGTGTAACAGCGTAGTGCGTCCCGGCGCAATGCCGGGTCAAGCATCCGCGAACCGCGCCGCCCCCCCGATCCAGCGAGATACCAGCCGCCCCGCCAGGTCGGCGTGATCCTTCAGCATCGCCGCACCCACGCGCTGGACGGCAGGCAGCAGGTAGGCGTCGCGGGACAGATCGGCGATGCGGAACCCCAGTTCGCCGGTCTGGCGGGTGCCCAGCAATTCACCGGGGCCACGCAGTTGCAGGTCGCGTTCGGCGATCAGGAACCCATCGTTGGTCTCGCGCATGGTTTCCAGCCGCTGTTTGGCGAGACTCGAAAGCGGCGGCTGATAGAGCAACACGCAATGCGAGGCCACGCTGCCGCGCCCCACCCGTCCGCGCAACTGGTGCAGTTGCGCGAGGCCCAGCCGTTCGGCGTTCTCGATCACCATCAGACTGGCGTTGGGCACGTCCACGCCGACCTCGATCACCGTGGTCGCCACCAGCAACGCGAGTTCGCCGGCCTTGAACGCATCCATGGTGGCCTGCTTCTCGGCTGGCTTCATGCGCCCGTGCAGCAGGCCGATTTTCAATTCCGGCAGCGCGGCGGACAGTTCCGCAAAGGTCACTTCCGCGGCCTGCGCAACCAGTTGTTCGGATTCCTCGATGATCGTGCACACCCAATACGCCTGCCGCCCTTCCGCGCAGGCCGCGCGGATGCGCTCTATCACCTCGCCACGACGCGCGTTCGAAACGGCGGTGGTCTGCACCGGCGTGCGGCCCGGCGGCAATTCGTCCAGCGCGGAGATATCGAGGTCGGCATATACGCTCATCGCCAGCGTGCGCGGAATCGGCGTGGCGGTCAGCACCAGTTGGTGCGGGAACGACTTCGCGTCCGCACCCTTGTCCCGCAGCGCCATACGCTGCTGCACGCCGAAACGGTGCTGCTCGTCCACGATGGCCAGCGCGAGATTCCTGAATTCCACGCCTTCCTGCATCAGTGCGTGCGTGCCGATCACGACCGGCGCGCCCTGAGCTACCGCTGACAATGCAGTCCGGCGCGCACGACCCTGTACCTTCCCCGCCAGCCAGATCACGTCGATGCCGAGCGGCTCGAACCATGCGCGGAAGCTGCGCAGGTGCTGCTCGGCCAGCAGTTCGGTCGGCGCCATCAGTGCGGCCTGCTTTCCGTTCGCGACTGCGCTCAGCGCGGCGAGCACGGCGACCACCGTCTTGCCTGATCCGACGTCGCCCTGCACCAGCCGCAGCATCGGTTTGGCGCGCGCGAGATCCTTCGCGACTTCGGCTTCCACGCGCTGCTGTGCGCCGGTCAATGCGAACGGCAGCGCATCCAGGAGCCGCCCGCGCAAACTTGCGTTCGCGCGCAAGGCCGGCGCGCGATGGGTGCGCACCTGCGCGCGCAGGCGCTTCAGGCTCAGGTGATGGGTCAGCAGTTCCTCGAATACCAGACGCTGCTGCGCCGGATGCGCACCACGCGCGAGTGCATCCACATCGGCTTCCGGCGGCGGACGATGCGCGACCAGCAGCGCCTCGCGCAAGGAAGGCAGGTGCAACGATTCACGCAGCGATTCGGGAATCAGCTCCAGCTTCGCTTCATCCGGAAGACGCTCCAAGGCCTTCCCGATGATCGAACGCAGGCGTTGCTGGCCGAGTCCTTCGGTTGCGGGATACACCGGTGTAAGCCGTTCTTCTACTTCGCGAACGCCATGCAGGATCTGGTACTGCGGATGCACCATCTCCATCCCGTGTGCGCCATGGCGCACCTCGCCGTAGCAGCGCAGCCGCGTGCCCGGAGCCAAGCGCTCGCCCTGTGCGCGGCGGAAATGGAAGAAGCGCAGCACCAGCGTCTCGCGCGAGTCGTCGGTGATCGCGACCCGCAGTTGCGCGCGATAGCGGAACGCAGTCTCCACTGCTTCGACCACGCCTTCCACCTGCGCGGCTTCGCCGATGCGCAGATCGCGGATTGCGGTGATGCGCGTACGATCCTCGTAACGCAGCGGCAAGTGGAACCACAGATCCTGCACGCGCGCGATGCCCAGTTTTTGCAGGCTCTGCTGCACCGCCGGGCCGACGCCCGGCAGCGACGACACCGGCGCGAGGCCGGGGTCATGTTCCTGTGGGCTGGCGATCACGCGCACGCTGGTCATCGCGCGCAAGGTTAGCGAATGCGGCGCACGCGCGCGATGTGCGAAATGCGCCTGACCCTGTCGGCGCGCGCCGACAGGCGCGGATCAGCCGCCGATCACCGCGATAAGGTCGATCTCGACCGCTGCGCCACGGGGCAATGCCGCCACGCCGATGGTTGAGCGGGCCGGATATGGCTCGCGGAAGTAGCGCTTCATCACTTCGTTCACCATGGCGAAGTTGGTGAGGTCGGTCATGTAGATCGCGACCCTCACCACGTCGTCGAACGAAGCACCGGCCGCGTTCAGCACGGCTTTCAGGTTCTCGAACACGCGCGTGGCCTGCTCCTCGATGCCGCCGGCGACCATTTCGCCGGTGGCCGGATCGAGCGGCGTCTGCCCGGACAGGTACAGCGTGTTGCCGCAGCGGATCGCCTGCGAGTACGGGCCGATCGCCTTCGGCGCGTTGGGGGAGTGGATGGGGGTGCGGGGCATGGTGCGTTCCGATTCGGAAACCTGAAGTGTAGTCCAGGAACGAGGGATGGGCGGCGGGCACGCCGGGCACACCCATGCAGCACCCTCGCACTCGCCCTCTTCCCTTGTCGCCGACCCTAGACGGGGTAGCGATAAACACCGTTCACAACACCCGTCCGCCGCACCCGCCGCATCACGTCGGCGAGGTGCTTGCGGTCTTTCACTTCCAGCGTGAACAGCAAGGTCGCGGCGAATGGGCTGCGTTCGGTGTATTCGACGTTCTCGATGTTGGAGCCGGCGGCGGCGATCGCGGCGGCAACGGTGGCGAGCACGCCGGGTCGGTTGACCACCTCGCTCCGCAACTGCGCCTTGTAGTCGCCCTGCACGTCGCGATCCCATTCGATCTCCACGCGCCGCTCCGGCAACTTGGAAAGTTCGGTCAGGTTCGGGCATTCGGTGCGATGCACGACGATGCCCTTGCCCGGCGAGAGATAGCCCACGATCGTGTCGCCCGGCAACGGATGACAGCAATTGCCGAAACTCAGGATGCCGCGTTCCGCCCCGCTGATGCGGATTTTCTCGCGCGACCGAGGGATCGCACCGATCACCTTGCCGTGCAGCGCGACCAGTTGCGCGGCGACCTGGTCGGGCATGCGGTTGCCCAGTGCCACGTCGGAAAGCAGCTCCTCCAGGCGGCGCTGGTTGTTTTGTTGCAGGTACTTCTCCAGCGCTTCGGCGGGAATCGAATCGAGGCTCGATCCGAGTGAGTCCAGCGCACGATCGAGCATGCGATGGCCGAACTCCACCGCATCCTCATGCTGCAGGCGTTTCAGGAAATGCCGGATCGCGGTGCGCGCCTTGCCGGTCACCGCGAAATCCAGCCATTGCGGATTCGGCGTGGCCGAAGGCGCGGTGACGATCTCCACCGTCTGGCCCGAGGCGAGGAGCGCGCGCAGCGGTGCCAACGCCCCATCTATCCGTGCGGCCACTGCGTGGTGGCCCACGTCGGTGTGCACCGCGTAGGCGAAATCCAGCGCAGTCGCGTTCTTGGGCAGGGAGAGGATGTCGCCGCGCGGAGTAAACAGGTAAACCTCGTCCGGGAAGAGGTCTATCTTGACGTTCTCCAGGAACTCCAGCGACGAAGGCGTGCTCGCTTGGCTGTCCGCCAGGCTGGAAAGCCACTCGCGCGCGCGCAGTTGCGCGCTGTTGGATGGCGCGACGTCGGTCTTGTACGCCCAGTGCGCCGCGATGCCCCGCTCGGCGACGATGTCCATGTCCGCCGTGCGGATCTGGATTTCGATCGGGGCGCCGAACGGCCCGAACAGCACGGTATGCAGCGACTGGTAGCCGTTGGCCTTCGGGATGGCGATGAAATCCTTGAAGCGCCCTTCCACCGGCTTGTAAAGCGCGTGCACCGAACCCAGCCCCTGATAGGCATGGGCAACGGTGTCGGTGACCACCCTGAATCCGTACACGTCCATCAACTGTGCAAACGACTTGCGCGTGCTGCGCATCTTCGACCAGATGCTGTAGGGCGACTTGATCCGGCTGACCACCCGCGCCTCGATGCCGTCAGCCGCGAGCCGGGCGCGCAGTTCACCCTCGATCCGCGTCATTGCTTCGCGGCGATTGCCCAGCGCGCTCCTGATGCGGGTGGCGATGACGCGATAGCGGTCCGGATGCAACGAGCGAAACCCGATGTCCTGCAATTCCGCCTTGAAGGCGTTCATTCCGAGCCGAGCCGCGATCGGCGCGTAGATATCCAGCGTTTCGCGCGCGATGCGGCGGCGCGCTTCCGGTTCCATCGCCCCCAGCGTGCGCATGTTGTGCAGGCGATCCGCCAGCTTGATCAGGATGACGCGCAGGTCGCGCGCCATCGCCAGCACCATCTTGCGGAAGCTCTCCGCATCAGCCTCCTGGCGCGAGGCGAAGTCGATGCTGTCCAGCTTGGTGACGCCATCCACCAGTTCGGCAACGGTCGGGCCAAAGCTTGCTTCCAGTTGCACGCGGGTGAGGCCGGTATCTTCCAGCGTGTCGTGCAGGATCGCCGCGATGATGGTTTCCGCGTCCAGGTGCAGTCGCGCGAGGATCCCGGCGACAGCGAGCGGATGCGTGATGTAGGGCTCGCCGCTCTTGCGCTTCTGGTCGCCGTGCGCGTGCTCGCCCACGGCGTACGCGCCGCGCACGCGGGTGATCTGTTCGGGGGGAAGGTATTCGGACAGGCGCGCGGCCAGCGCGTCTATATTGGTGGTGTCGGCCGGAGCGGGGATGGCCGGTTCGGTGGAAGGCGTGGGCGCGTTTGCCGCGTTCATAACCGCACGCTAGACAGGCGCGGTTCGGGAGTCAATGTCCGGGATGAAATGCCGAGACCCGGATAGCGGATTGCGAAGCGTCGCGAGCGAAGCCAGAACTGTCCGGATTTGATCCGGCGTTGCGCGTCGGCGGCGCGGACATCGAAGCCTCTGCACTTATGCGATGCCTTCGAGGCATCGCACGCACAGGTGAGGATGAGGCACGAAACCGAGTTCAGGATCGATCCCGCACCTCGGCAGGACGTGCAGCCGTATCAAAGGTCGTCGCCGCCTTTGCTCATGTCTTCGTCGACTTCGGCGGCGGCCCATTCCAGGGCCTCGCGCTCGCGACGCTCACGCTCGATGCGGTCGATTTCGTCGATGGTGCCCATGTCGATGCGGCGGCCCGCGATCTCGCGCAGGGCGATCACGCTGGGTTTGTCGTTTTCCGGGTCAACCACCGCCTCGGCGCCCTTGGCCAACTGGCGCGCGCGACGCGTCGCCATCAGCACCAGTTCGAAACGGTTGTCCACCACTTTCAGGCAATCTTCCACGGTAATGCGTGCCATGTGTCTTCTCGCGAAACGCTGAACCGACGGATTGTAGCAGCACGCAAGTTCCGTGGCGAGCGGGGCTGCTGTCTTGAGTCCGTTAATGTTAGCCCCATGTAAAATCGCGCCCTTGCTCGGCGCGGCAGCGCCATTCCGGAATTTGCAATGCGTCGGGTCCTGAACTCTCGTATTTGGCGTACACCCCTCATTGCCGCGCTCGCGCTGCTCGCCGGCTGTGCGACCGTTCCGCCCCCCCGCACGGACGACCCGCTGCAGCACTTCAACCGCAAGATGTACGCGTTCAACCGCACCGCCGACAAGGTCGCGATCCGGCCGGTCGCGGTAGCCTACCGCAAGGTGACCACGCCGAAGGCGCGCGAGCACATCAGCGACTTCTTTTCCAACGTGCGGATGCCGATCACGATCGTCAACGACCTGCTGCAGGCCCATCCGGTGGATGCACTGAAGTCCAGCGGGCGCATGGCGGTGAACACAACACTGGGCCTGCTCGGCTTTTTCGATCCGGCAAGCAACATGAACCTGCCGCTGGACGAAACCGATTTCGGTGTGACATTGGCCCACTGGGGCGTGCCGGAAGGGCCGTTCCTGGTGCTGCCGCTCATCGGCCCGACCACTGCGCGCGACGTGTGGCGGCTGCCGGTGGACAGCTATTTCGATCCGCTGTCGTGGTACGCGCGCGAGCACGATTTCGAATTGCACGCGGAGTATTTTCCAAGCCTCGCGTATCTCGTCACCCTGCGCTCGCGCGGCATCGATGCCGAGGGCTTCCTGAATTCAGCCTATGATCCGTATATCTTCGAGCGCGATGCCTATCGCCAGCGGCGCATCTACGAGATCTACCATGGCGATCCGCCTGCCTCGGTGATCGAGCGCTTCCAGGGCATCAACGACAACAGCGACGATATCGATCAGTTGCTGCAGCAGCAGCACGAGTACGAGAAGCAGCACGGCATCAAGGGCGGCGCCGTGCCGGCGCCGGCGACCTCGAGCGGACATCCGATTCAAAACTGAAGCAGGTTTTCCAGTGAGAAGTGCGCCCATGGAAGGGCGCTTCTTGATTCCGCGATCACGGACGATCGCCAACCAATGCACCCGCGTCGCACACCTCGGCGAGCGCGCGCAAGCTTTCCGGAACATTGGCCATGGCCAAACGCCGCCCGGCGCGGCTGGCCTGCGCAAGCAGCGCCAGCACGCAGGCCAGCCCCGCGCTGTCGGCGCGGGTGATCCCGGACAAGTCGAGCCGCGTGTGTGCGCCTTCACGCAACGCACGGCCCGCCTCCTCGAACGCGTTCGCCGCGTCGTCGAACGTCAATGCGCCGGAGAGTGCGAGCGTGTCGCGATCGGTTTCGCAGCGCACGCCGGTTTCGCGTGGCAGCGAGCGGCTCACTGCTTGCCTTGCTGCTGCAATTGATCGATCGCTGCCGCACCTTGCGTTTCGAGCCGATGGATCAGGCCCTCGATGCCTTCCTTCTGGATTTCCACGTCCACCTGGTTGCGGTAGTTGGTGATATAGGAAATGCCCTCGATCACCACGTCGTACGCCTTCCAGTCGCCGCTCGATGTCTTGCGGAACACGTAATCCACCGACAAGCTCTTGCCGTCGTCCAGCATCACCTGCGTGCGCACCACGCTGCGGCGCGCGTTGAGGTCGCCCTCGAACGGCAGCAGCTTGACCTTGCCCTTGGTGTAGTTGAGCAGGCCTTCCGCGTAGCGATGCGTGATCGAGTTGTAGAACGCACGCGAGAATCGCGCGCGCTGCGCCGGGGTTGCTTCGCGCGCATGGCGCCCGAGCACCAGCAGCGACGCGTAATCGATATCGAAGTGCGGCAGCAGGATCTTGTCGATTACCTTGATCAACTGCTCGGGGTGTTGGCGCAGCTCCTCGCGATGACCGTCCAGCGCGGTGCCCAGTTCGTCAATGATGCCCTGGACGATCTGCTGCGGCGCCTGCGCCGACTGCTGCGCGGATGCGCGAGGGGAAATCAGCGAAGCGATGCCGACGAGGGTTGCGATCGCCGCCACGGAAAGAAAACGGATGAAGCGCGACATGGGTGCTCCTTTATATGCATCCCCGCATGTGAAAGCGTCCATCCATGGCCGCACTTTTCAAATACAGCCCGCTACGAACTAGCCGCCCGATGATCCGGATTTCGGCTTTGATGCCGGTGCGGATTCACTGCCGCCCTTCGGTCCGCCGTTGACCAGGAACTTGCCGATCAGGTCTTCCAGCTGCATCGCCGATTGCGTCAGCACCAGCTCGTCGCCGTTCTTCAGGTACTCCGGCGAGCCACCCGGCTGCAAGCCAACGTACTGGTCGCCCAATAAACCACTGGTGAATATCGCGGCGGCGGTGTCGTCGGGGATGTCGTTGTACTTGTCGTCGATGCTGAGTGTCACCAGCGCGTCCATCTTGCCGCGCTCGAGCTGGATGGATTGCACCGAACCCACGCGCACGCCGGCGATCTTCACCGGCGCGCGATCCTTCAACTGGCCGATATTGGAGAAGCGCGCCTTCAGGATGTAGCTGTGGCCCTGGTGAACATTGGCTACCGACGTGGTCTGGGTGGCCAGGTACGCCAGCGCGGCGAAGCCGAGCAGGATGAACAGTCCGGTGCCGATGGCGTAGGAGGGACGCGAGTTCATGTCATTCACCTGTTGGTAGGAGCGCGCCTGCGCGCGACGCTTCTACGTCAAAAAAGCCGTCATCACGAAGTCCAGCGCAAGGATCACGATGGACGAGAACACCACGGTGCGCGTGGTGGAATACGCCACGCCCTCGGAGGTCGGCGGTGCGTTGTAGCCCTGGAACACCGCGATCAGCGTGACCACGCCGCCGAACGCGAGACTCTTCCAGACGCCATCAATGATGTCCTTCCACAAATCCACGGTGGAAGTCATGTTGCCCCAGAAGGTGCCGTTGTCCACGCCCAGCCAGGTGACGCCGACCGCGTGCGCGCCGAGGATGCCCAGCGCGTTGAACAGGCACATCAGCAGCGGCATCGCCAAAATGCCCGCAAGATAACGCGGCGCCACCACATAGGCGATCGGATCCACCGCCATCATCTCCATCGCCTCGATCTGGTCGGTGGCGCGCATCAGACCGATTTCCGCCGTGACGGCTGTCCCGGCGCGGCCCGCGAACAACAATGCCGTCACCACCGGCCCGAGTTCGCGGAACAGGCTCAGCGCCACCACTGTACCCAACGCTGCGGTGCCGCCAAAGATCGAAAGCGTGTAATAGAGCTGCAGCGCCAGCACCATGCCGACGAACAGCCCGCAGGTCATCACTATCACCAGGCTCATCGCACCGACGAACCAGACCTGCCGGCAGATTTCGCGCAAATGACGCAGGCTCCGCGGCAGCGCGGCCACGATCGCGAGGAAGAACAAGCCGCACTCGCCGACTTGCGCGATGCCGTTCAACAGCCAGTTGCGGCGCACGATCGCGTTCACTTCGCAAACCCCAGGTCAAGCGCGTAGTCCGGTGCCGGGTAATGGAACGGCACCGGCCCGTCGGCCTCACCGCCGAAGAACTGCCGCGTCCACGGCGTTGCCTCGGCAGCCAATTCATCCGGCGTGCCTTGCGCGACCAGCCTGCCGTTGGCGATCAGGTACACGCGATCTGCGACCTGCCGGATCGCGGCAAGTTCATGCGCGACCAGGATCGAGGTTATGCCGAGCGTCCTGTTCAAGGTGCGGATCAGGCGCAACACCTGGTTCAGCGCGATCGGGTCCAACCCCACGAACGGTTCGTCATAGAGAATCAGCATCGGGTCGAACACGATCGCGCGCGCCAGAGCCACCCGCCGCGCCATTCCGCCGGACAGTTCGCTCGGCATCAGCCGCGCCGCGCCGCGCAGGCCGACCGCCTGCAGTTTGGTGAGCACGATCATCCGGATCAGCGCTTCCGGCAACTTCGTGTGCTGGCGCAGCGGAAACGCCACGTTCTCGAACACATTGAAGTCGGTCAGCAGCGCCGAGTTCTGGAACAGGAATCCGATCTTCTCGCGCAGCGCGAACAGCGCGTTGCGCGAAAGCCGCGCCACGTCCTCTCCACCCACGCTCACGCTGCCGGCGTCCGCACGCATCTGCCCGGTGATGTGCCTCAGCAGCGTAGTCTTGCCGGTGCCGCTCGGGCCCATGATCGCGGTGATACTGCCGCGCGGAACGTCCAGGCTCAGGCCATCGAAGATCACCTTGCCGCCGATCCGCGTGTGCAGGTCGCACACCCGCACCAGTGGCGCGCTGCTGTCGAATTGTGCTGGGGCTTGCGGCATAAGCGCGCTAGTTTACCCGGCGGCACACCGTTTGGCGTGCCGCGTGCGGTCGCTATGCCAGCAGTTGCGCTATCAGATTCCCGTGCGGTTCATGCGGCAGCGGCTCGCCGGCGCGCACCGCACGCACGATTGCCTGCAATTGAGCCAGCGCATCATCGAACGCGTCGTTGACGATCACGCAATCGAACTCGTGCGCGTGCGACATCTCCTCGCGCGATTCGGCCAGCCTCCGTTCGATGGTCGCCTCGTTATCGGACGCGCGCGCGCGCAGCCGGCGTTCCAATTCCGCGCGCGAGGGCGGCAGGATGAAAATGGATATGCAACCCGGCACCGCCTTGCGCACCTGCTGCGCGCCCTGCCAGTCGATCTCCAGCAGCACGTCGTGCCCGGCCGCGAGCTGGGCACGCACCCCGGCGAGCGACGTGCCATAGAGATTGCCGAACACTTCCGCGTGTTCTAGGAATTCGCCGCGTACGACCATCGCCTCAAAGGTCGCGCGATCCACGAAGTGATACTGCCTGCCATTGACCTCGCCCGGACGCGGCGCGCGCGTGGTGTGCGAAATCGAAAGCGCGATCCCCTGCTCGCGCCCCAGCAGCGCGTTGACCAGCGTGGACTTGCCCGCGCCGGACGGCGCGGACACGATGAACAGCGTGCCGTGCGGCGAGGCGGCGCTCATTCGATGTTCTGCACCTGCTCGCGCATCTGCTCGATCAGTACCTTGAGGTCCACCGCGGCACGGGTGGTGCGTGCGTCCACCGACTTGGAGCCGAGCGTGTTCGCTTCGCGATTGAATTCCTGCAGCAGGAAATCCAGCCGGCGGCCGACCGGTTCAGCCAACGCCAGCACGCGGCGCGCCTCGGCGATATGCGCATCCAGACGGTCGAGCTCCTCGTCCACGTCCATGCGCGAGAGTTGCAGCACCAGCTCCTGCTCCAGCCGGCCCGGTTCCACCGGCTGCTTCAATTCGGCCAGCCGGGTTTCCAGTTTGGCGCGCAAGGCGGCGCGGATTTCCGGCAGGATATCGCGCACTTCGCGCACGATCCGCGCGATATCGTCCACACGTTCCGTGATCGCCACGGCGAGCTTGTCACCCTCGCGCTGGCGACCGGCGATGAATTCGTCCAGCGTGCGCTCGAGCAGCGCCAGCGCGGCTTGCGTGAGGCCCGCCTGGTCCAGCTCCGGCTTGACCAGCAGACCGGGCCAGCCCAGTAGCGTCGCGAAGTCGGTGGCGAGTTCCGGGAAGCGCGCGCGCAATTCCACTGCAAGCGCGGAAAGCTGTTCGGTGGCGCGATCATTCAACAGCAGATCGGCCGCGGTGGTCGGTGGCCGATAACGCAGGCCCACGTCCAGCTTGCCGCGCGAGATGCGCGCGGAGATCCGTTCGCGCAGCGCCGGCTCCAGCGCACGCAGTTCTTCCGGCAGGCGCACGCCGATTTCCAGGAAGCGATGGTTGACCGCACGCAGTTCGCAGGCCAGCCAGCCCTGCGCGACGTTTTCCTCCGCGTTCGCGTAAGCGGTCATGCTGCGGATCATGGCGGAGTTCCAAATCGGTGCATTGAAGCGGAATGGTAAACTGTTGCGCCCTGCGCGGATACTTGCATGACCACGATTCGCCCTTCCGGCCGCGCGCCCGACCAGTTGCGCGCGGTCACGATCCAGCGCCACTTCACGCGCCACGCCGAGGGCTCCGTGCTGGTGAGCTTCGGCGATACCCGCGTGCTCTGCACCGCCAGCGTGGAGGAACGCGTGCCGCCGTGGCTGCGCGGCAAGGGCGAGGGCTGGATCACCGCCGAATACGGCATGTTGCCGCGTGCGACGTCCGAGCGGACGCAACGCGAAGCCGCGCGCGGCGGCCAGGGCGGCCGCACCATGGAAATCCAGCGCCTGATCGGGCGTTCGCTCCGAGCGTGCGTTGATCGCGCGGCGTTGGGCGAGCGCGTGATCACGCTCGACTGCGACGTATTGCAGGCCGACGGCGGCACGCGCACCGCCGCGATTACCGGTGCTTATGTCGCATTGGTGGATGCGGTGGATGTCCTGCTCGCGAAGAAATTGATCGCGCGCAATCCGCTGTTCGGCGCCGTGGCTGCGGTGTCGGTGGGCATCCATCGCGGCGCGCCGGTGCTGGATCTCGATTACGCCGAGGACAGCAACTGCGACACCGACATGAACGTGGTGATGAACGACGGCGGCGGCTTCATCGAGGTGCAGGGCACCGCCGAAGGCCATGCGTTCCGCCGCGAAGAGATGGATGCGATGCTGGCACTGGCCCAGAAAGGCATCTTCGAACTGATCGCGTTACAACGCGCGGCGCTGGCGATCTGAAACCATGCAGATCGTGCTGGCCAGCGGCAATGCCGGCAAGCTCGCGGAATTGCGCGAGCTGCTCGCCGGCTCCGGCATCGAGCTGATCGCGCAATCGCAGTTCGGCATCCGCGATGCCGACGAGACCGGATTGACCTTCGTCGAGAACGCGATCCTCAAGGCGCGGCATGCCGCGCGCGCCTCGAACCTGCCCGCATTGGGCGACGATTCGGGCTTGTGCGTGGATGCGCTGCACGGCGCACCGGGGCTGTACTCCGCGCGCTACGCCGGCGCGCACGGCGATTCGCGCGCCAACATCGAAAAGCTGCTGCACGAACTGGACGTCACGCCCGACGACCGACGCGGCGCGCATTTCATCTGCGTGCTCGCGTTGCTGCAGCGCACGGACGATCCCGATCCGCTGATCGCGCAGGCACGCTGGCCGGGGCGCATCCTCCGCGCGCCGCGCGGGCGATGCGGCTTCGGCTACGACCCGGTGTTCCGGCCGCACGACGGCAATGGACTGAGCGCTGCCGAGCTCGACCCCGCGCTGAAGAACCGCATCAGCCATCGCGGGCAGGCGCTGACGCGCCTGCGCGAATCCCTGCGTCCGGCGAAATGAACGCGCTCCCGCTTTCGCTGTACGTCCACATCCCCTGGTGCGTGAAGAAGTGTCCGTATTGCGATTTCAATTCGCATGGGCTGCGTGGCGAGTTGCCGGGGCGCGAATATGTGGCCGCGCTGCTCGCCGACCTGGACGGAGACCTGCGGGATTTCGGGGAAGCGACGGCAGGCCGCGAAATCGCCAGCGTGTTCTTCGGTGGCGGCACGCCGAGCCTGTTCGCGCCGGAGCGCATTGCGGAAATCCTCGAAGGCGCGGACAGGCGGCTGAAATTCGCGCACGGATGCGAGATCACGCTCGAGACCAATCCCGGCACGGTCGAACACGGGCGCTTCGATGGCTATGCGCGTGCCGGCGTCAATCGCATCTCCTTCGGCGTGCAGAGTTTCGACGACGCGATGCTGCGCGCGCTCGGCCGCATCCACTCATCCGGTGAATCGGAGAGCGCGGTGAAGCTCGCCCAGGATGCCGGTTTCGACAATATCAATCTCGATTTGATGTACGCACTGCCGAAACAGACGCTGGACGGCGCGCTGGCCGACATCGAACGGGCGATCACGCTGGCCCCGGCGCACATCTCGCATTACCAGTTGACGCTGGAACCGAACACCGCATTTGCGGCAAGTCCGCCGCCGCTGCCGGACGACGATGCCGCGTGGACGATGCAGGAAACCTGTCAGGCACGACTGGCGCAGGCAGGTTATGCCCAATACGAGGTGTCGGCCTACGCACGCGATGGCCGGCGCTGCCTGCACAACCTCAACTACTGGCGCTTCGGCGACTACCTCGGGATCGGCGCTGGGGCGCACGGGAAGATTACGGGATTCGGGACTCGGCACTCGGCACTCGAAGCCGCGCTCGCCGTGCATCGCCGCTGGAAGGTGAAGCACCCGCGGGCCTATCTGGAAAGCGCGGGCGCGCCGCAGCGCATCGGCGGGGACAACGACGTGCCTGCCGAACAACTTCCGTTCGAATACATGCTCAACGCGCTGCGCCTGATGGACGGCGCGCCGCTCAACGATTTCGCCGCGCGCACCGGACTTGCGCCCGATGCGATCCGCCCGGCGCTCGAGGAGGCGGTCGCGCGCGGATGGCTGCACGATAACGAAAGCCTCTTGCGCACCACCGAATTGGGACAGCGTTTTCTCAATGACGTGATCGAGCTGTTCATGGCGTGAGGCACGACCGGGCGCGTGAAAACAGCCACCAAAGCACCGAAGGCGAAACGCTCTTCGCCATGCCTTTACCCGGGCTTCAATACTGCGCCGCCGCCGCTTCTTCCGGCACGCCGCCAAATGCCTCGCCCTTCCAACTGCCGGCGGTGCGCCTGAAGTGCACCAACGAATCGCGGCACCACGTGGGATCGGTGGGCTCGGGGAACGCGTAACGCGGGAGAGCTCCCCATTCCAGTGCACGCAGGTAAGCGCGATACGGCAGGGCACCCAGCCGCGAGCGTGGCGGCGCATTGGGTGGCAGGAGATGCCGGGTCACTTCCTTCCAGTTGCTGGCATTGGCAAAACTCATCGCCGTCGCGATCGAGACATCCAGCGTGCGCGTGGTATGCCACCAGCCGGTCGGCCCGAAATAGGTTTCGCCCGGCTGCAGGACGAACTCGGTCATGCGGGCCTTGGCGAAATCAGGGAACTTCTCCAGATCCGGATGCTCCACGTCAGTGATCTCCGAGACCCAGGCGTAGGACCTGCGATAGAGATACTTCGCGTCTTCCTCCGGGAAGATGAAGAACTTCTTGGCACCGTACCATTGCATCACCAGTGCATGCGTCCAGTAGAGGTCAAGGTGCAGCGTGCCGAAGCGCACGTTCGCGCCGGTGAAATTGACCTCGATCTGCGCGGTGCGCATCAAGCGGCTGGCATAACCGCTGCGCCGCACATCGGGCCAGAGCGCGAACGGGTAGGCCAGCCAGTTCGGTTGTGCATAGCACGGGAACGGCGCCAGGTCCGCCATTGCCTCGGGCAGCCACCACGAGACCGGCGACTCGCGCAGGAACGGCGCGTCGTCACCGCTGAAACGCAACACGCCGTCCACGATTTCGCGCATGCTCATTTCCCCGGACATCGTGCGCAGCCGGCGCTCACCGAAGCGCTCGACGAAATAATCCGGAGTCCATTTGTGCCGTGCCGGACACGCGTCCAGGGCGTCGGTGATGATCACCGGCTTGCGAGGCATCAGGTATTCGTGCACGAACTCCGCGTAGGAAAGGCCGCTCCTGCGTTCGACTTCCATATCAACCCCTTGTAAAGGCGCCTACTCCCTGGCGCGAAATACCACCGCTCGAGCACGCCCGTGCGGGACCCTGCAGAGAAGCTGCTGCACGACGATACTGCGGCGAAAAGTGCGAAAGCTTTGTAGATGACTCAAGCAGGCGAGATCGCGTTCGCCACGACCCCGCTCAATGCTGCGCAACGGCCGACTCACTGGGAACGCCCCCCTGTGATGCACCCCTCCAGGTTCCCGCAGTGCGTCGGTAATGTTTCAGCGACTCACGACACCAGGCCGGGTCGGTGGTGTCGGGAAAGGCGTAACGCGGCAGCTTCCAGAGGCCAAGCGCGCGCAGATAGGCACGATACGGCAGCGAACTCAGCCGCGAGTGCAGGGGCGCTTCGGGCATCAAGAGGTTTTGTGTCACTTCCTTCCAGTTGCTCGCATTGGCGAAGCTCATCGCCGTGCCGATCGAGACACCCAGCGTTCGCGTGGTATGCCACCAGCCGGTCGGATTGAAATACGCCTCGCCCGGTTGCAGGGTGAATTCGGTCATGTGCACCTTGGCGAAATCGGGGAACTTCTGCAGATCCGGATGCTCGACGTCGTTGACCTGCGACCCCCACGTGCCGGGCCTGCGGTACATGTACTTCGTATCCTCCGGCGGGAAGATGAAGAACTTCTTGGGGCCGTACCACTGCATCAGGAACGCGTGCGCACAGAACAGATCCACGTGCAGCGTGGGAAAGCGCATGTTGGCACCGGTGAAATTCATCTCGATCTGCCCGATGCGCGTCAGCCGGCTGGCATGGCCGCTGTGGCGCACATCGGGCCAGCGCGCGAACGGATAAGACAGCCAGTTCGGGTGTGCATAGCACGGGTGCGGCACGAGATCGGCCATCACTTCGGGCAGCCACCAAGCGATCGCCGATTCGCGAAGGAACGGCGTGTTCTTGCCGTTCGGGTGCAGCACGCCCTCGACGATTTCGCGCATGCGCATTTCGCCCGAGATCGTGACCAGCTTGCGCTCCCCGAAACGTTCGAGAAAATATTCCGGGGTCCATTTGCGTCGCGCCGGACATTCGTCCAACACATCGGTGATGATCACCGGCTTGCGCGGAATCATGTATTCGCGCGCGAACTGCTCGTAGGAGAGATTGCTTCTGCGTTCGACTTCCATGTCAACCTCCCTGTACGGGAGCGCCATCCCTTGGCGCAGAGAATCATCATACCTTTTCGGCGGCTTCCGGCACCCCACCGTTGGATTGCCCCACCCAGCTTCCCGCCGTCCGCCGGTAACGCGCCAGCGAGTCGCGGCACCACGCCGGATCGGAGGCGTCAGGGAAGCTGTAGTGGCGCAGCTTCCATGCCCCGAGTGCGCGCAAATAGGCGCGATACGGCAACGCGCCCAGGCGCGAGCGCAGCGGAGCATCGGGCATCAGCAGGTTCCTGGTCACTTCTTTCCAGTTGCTGGCATTGACCAAGCTCATCACTGTGCCGATCGAGACGCCCAGCGTACGCGTGGTATGCCACCAGCCGGTGGGATTGAAATACGCCTCACCCGGCTGCAGGGTGAACTCGATCATGTGCGTCTTGGCGAAATCGGGGAACTTCGCGAGGTCCGGATGCTCGACGTCGGTAATCTGCGAGACCCAGGCCCCGGGCTTGCGATAGAGATATTTCGTGTCTTCCTCGGGGAAGATGAAGAATTTCTTGGCGCCATACCACTGCACGAGCAGCGCGTGGGTCTTGAACAAGTCCACATGCAGCGTGGGATAACGCATGTTGGCACCGGTGAAATTCATCTCGATCTGGCCGATGCGCGTCAGCCGCGCCGCATAACCGCTGCGGCGCACGTCCGGCCAGCGCGCGAACGGATAGGTCAGCCAATTGGGTCGCCCGTAGCATGGGCCGGGCGCTAGATCGGGCATCAGTTCCGGGACCCACCACGCAATCGGCGATTCGCGCAGGAACGGCACGCGCCCAGTGCCCGGGTGCAACACCCCCTCCACGATTTCGCGCATCGTCATCTCGCCCGAAACCGTGAGCAACCGGTAATCGCCGAAGCGCTCGCGAAAATATTCCGGCGTCCACTTGCGCCGCGCCGGACATTCGTCCACCGAATCGGTGAGGATCACCGGCTTGCACGGCAGCATGTATTCGCGCTCGAACTCCTCGTACGAAAGACCGCTCCTGCGTTCGACTTCCATCTCAACCATCTTCGAAAGGTCAAGCGTGGTTTCGATCACGCCTGTCTCAGTAACGCGAGGCCATCGCCTCTTCCGGTACGCCACCCAGGGCCGAGCCTGCCCACCTGCCCGCGGTGCGCCTGAAATGCGCCAGCGAATCGCGGCACCACGCCGGATCGGTGGTTTCGGGGAAGGCGTAATTCGGCAGCGCCCGGACCCCCAGTGCCCGCAGGTAGGCGCGATACGGCAACGCACCCAGCCTGGAACGCAGGGGCGCATTCGGTGGCAACAGGTGCTGGGTGACTTCCTTCCAGTTGCTGGCATTGGCGAAGCTGACCACCGTGGCGATCGAGACATCCAGCGTGCGCGTGGTGTGCCACCAGCCGGTCGGATTGAAATACGCCTCGCCCGCCTGCAGGGTGAATTCAATCATGTGCGCGTTGGCGAAATCGGGGAATTTGGCGTAATCGGGATGCTCGACATCGGTGATCTCGGATATCCAGGCTTCCGGCTTCCGGTATAGGTGCTTCGTGTCCCCGACGGGAAAGACGAAGAATTTCTTGGCGCCGTACCACTGCATCACCAGTGCATGGGTCCAGAACAGGTCCAGATGCAGTGCACCGAACCGCCTGTTGGCGCCGGTGAAATTGATCTCGGTTTGCGCAGTGCGCGCAAGCCGGCTGGCATAACCGCTGCGGCGCACGTCCGGCCAGCGCGCGAACGGATACGTCAGCCAGTTGGGATGCACGTAGGGCGGGAATGGCGCGAGATCCGCCATCGCCTCGGGCAGCCACCACGAAATCGGGGATTCGCGCAGGAACGGCATGCGATCGGCTGACGGATGCAGCACGCCGTTCACGATTTCGCGCATGCTCATCTCGCCGGATTCGGCACGCAGCCGCCGCTCGCCGAAACGTTCGAGGAAGTAATCCGGGGTCCACTTTTGCCGCGCCGGACATTCGTCCAGCGCATCGGTGATGATCACCGGCTTGCGCGGCAGCATGTATTCGCGCACGAACTGCGCGTAGGAGAGACCGCTCCTGCGTTCGACTGTCATACGCATCCTTGCGTGTGAGAGCAGCCCAAGGTCGCCATCCATGGCCAAGAGCTCCGTGGCTGCACTTTCAAACGGAGCTACTTGGCATCATACGCTTTTCGCGTCCGCGCGCCAGCAGCTCTGCTCCGGAGAAATCCGATGCTCGAACTCGTGGAAATCACCTGCCCGTACTGCGGCGAATCCTTCGAGACCGGCGTGGATGCCTCCGCGGGTTCGACGACCTATATCGAGGACTGCCAGGTGTGTTGCAGGCCAATGGAAATCGAGGTTCGCGTGAGCGGTGAAGATACTTTCACGCTAAACGTCAGGCGCAGCGATTAACCCAGAGGCTCAAGGCTAGCCCGGCCACCTTGGAAGCAAGCGGGAGGAGACAGAGATGCCCGTCATCCACCGGGCGGAATCTTGTGGCGTGGAAGATCCGCGCATACACTCCGCGTCTTGCAGGTGCCCACGACGTGGGTGAAACGGGAAGCCGGTTTGAGGCCGGCGCTGCCCCCGCAACGGTAGGCGAGTCGAACCGGATCACAAGCCACTGCGCGATCAGCGCGGGAAGGCGATCCGAAGAATGGAGTTGGTTTTGCGATCGTCCATGATCGCAAAAATCAAAAAGCGGTCATTCCTTGGCCGCACTCCCAAGCTCGCGAGCCCGGAGACCGGCCTGCAGCCGCGGCATTGCGAAATTCGCAAGTGCCGCGATCCTTGGCGTCGCGGTGGGCGGCGGTCGGGAACGGCCGTCACGCCGTGCCCTGCCCTCTCTCCGTTGCGCTTCACGCGGGTGTGCGAACGGAGATAAAGAATGAAAAACGCTTTCCTGTTGTTTGCCGCGCTTGGCGCGGTGAGTCTTTGCGTGCGGGCCCAGGACACGCAGCAAACCCCGACCACCGAACCGGCCATCGAGGTCACCGCCACGCGCATGGCGCAGACAGTGGACGCCTCCCTTGCCGATGTCACCGTGATCACGCGCGAAGACATCGAGGCCAGCGGCGCCGCCGATCTCTACGATGTGCTGCGCACGCAGGCCGGCGTGGACCTGGCACGCAGCGGCGGACCCGGCGAACAGACCGCGCTGTTCCTGCGCGGCACCAATTCCAATCAGGTGCTGGTGCTGGTGGATGGCGTGCGCATCGCCTCCACGGGAACGGGCGGTGTGGATTTCTCGCTGCTGCCGCTGGACGCAATCCAGCGCATCGAGATCGTGCGTGGCCCGCGCGCGGCGTATTGGGGATCGGATGCGATCGGCGGCGTCATCCAGATCTTCACGCGCAAATTGACCGGCCCGAACGCAGCCGTGCAATACGGCAGCTACGACGACGCCTCGGCCAGCGCCGGCATCGGCCAGCAGGGCGAGCACGGCGGGTTCAGTGTGCAGGCAGGGATTCGCCACGTGCGCGGATTTTCCGCGGAGAACCCGACAGGCTTCGGCTACAACCCGGACGACGACGGCCTGCGCAACCGCAATTTCGCCGCATCAGGCGATTTGAAACTGGGCACGCAGGCGCTGTCGGCGAATGCGCTTTACAGCGACTCGGTGAACGAATTCGACCAGGGCGTTTCGCACACCATCGAACAGGACCTCGGCGCCGCGCTGGCGGGAGATATTTCCTCACACTGGTACCAGCGCCTCAGCATCGGCAGCGCGCGCGATGACCTGAACACGCCGGACTACTTCGAACTCTTCCGCTCGCGCCGGCAAAGCGCGACGTGGCTGAACATCTTCACGCTCGCGCCGAACCAGTCGCTCACTGCCGGCGTGGAGCGCGTGCATGAGCGCGGTGAAAACGTGGACAGCTCCGGCGCAGGCAATTCGTTCGAACAGAGCCGCGACAACACCGCCGCTTTCGCCGGCTGGAACGGGCATCTGCAAGGGTTCGACTGGGAACTGGCCGCGCGCCACGATCACAACAGCGTGTTCGGCGGCGCGACCACCGGCTCCGCGGCCGCAGGTTACCGCGTGCTGCCGAGCCTGCGCTTTACCGCGAGCTTCGGCCAGGGCTTCCGCGCCCCTAGCTTGAACGAACAATTCTCGCCCGGTTACGGCGGTTACTTCGCGGGCAATCCGGCACTTCGGCCGGAGCGTTCGCACAGCAGCGAGCTGGGCGCGGAATGGACGCCCACCACATCGTTGTCGTTCAAGCTCGCCGCCTATCGCACCGACATCCACGACCTGATCGACTTCACCGGCCCGCTGTTCCGGGCCGAGAACACCGCGCAGGCGCGGATCGAAGGGATAGAGTTGCAGACGAACTGGCAGCGCGATGGTTGGGCGTTCCACGGCAACGCGACCTGGCAGAACGCGCGCGACCCGGCAACGGGCGAGCACCTGCTGCGGCGCGCCTCCCGCAAGGGCGACCTGCTGCTGACCCGGCAATTCAATGCACGCGTGGATGCCGGCCTCGAGCTGTACGCCGAAGGCCCGCGACCGGATTTCAACGGCCCGCTCGGTGGGTACGCGCTGATCAACGCGCGCCTGAACCTCATCCTCTCGCCCGCCTGGCAACTGCACCTGCGTGCGGAGAACCTGACTGATCGCACGTATTCGCTGATCAGCGGCTACAACACACCGGGAAGATCGGGCTGGATCGAGCTTGCCTGGCACCCGGACGTCGGGCTCTGACTGGACTAGAATCACCGCACGTCCGCCGTGCCGGGAACCGCAATGCCCGAAACGCCTTCCAGCATCGCCGCGCGCACCGATCTGCCGGCGCGCGTGCGCGAGTTGCTGGCCGGGCAGTTGGCGGAACTGGGCGTCCAGATGGAACCCCTGCTGCATGGCAGCCTGCTGGCATTCCGGCATCAGCTCTCAAAGCGGAGTGAATCGCGCCCGCGCAGCGGCGCGGAAGAGCAGGCCACGCTTTCCGCCATGCAGAAGGCCAAGCAACTGGACACCGAGATCATGCAGGTGTTCCGGTGGACCTTCGAACGCAAGCTGGCCGCATTCGATCGGACCGCGACCGCGGCCGGGCATGCACGATCGCTGGAGGGTGGCCTCAGCCTGATCGACGACAACGAGTTCGAAGAGACGGTCCTGCTGGACGACATCGCCACGCGCGCGGAAATCCGCGCGGCGCGCCAGTTGTTCGAGCTGGGTTACCGGTATGGCGCGCTCGCGGCACGATCGCCGTTCGAAGCCGAGGAACTGGCGCTGGGCCCGCGCGCGCTGCTGCGCGGTCTGGGCGAGATCGCGCACGAAGCCGGGCTTCCGCGGGAGCACCGCATTTCCTGGTACCGGCTGCTGGATGCGCCGCTGCTGGGCGCAGTGGACGATGCCTATGCCGTGCTGAACCAGCGCCTGATCGCGCAGGGTATTTTTTCGTCGCTGCGTCCGTATCTGCCGCGCCGCGGGAATGCGCCGCGCACGCGGCGCGGGCCGGACAGATCCGTCGGTCCGGGCCAGGCGGGCGAAGCTGCTGCCGGAGAGGAGGCCCTTACGCCGCTGCGGAGCCTGCTGGCGCGAAGGCGTGAGCTGCTGAAGCTCGAAGAAAACGAACCGGTCGGCGCACAGTCCGCACCGAAGGAATCGGTACAGGCCGCGCTCGCGACCTTGCAGCAACGCGCGCAAACGGCCGCACTGCCGGACGCACGCGGCGTGCAGAATTCCATGCGGAATCTGCACCAGGATTTGCTCCTGGAATTGCGTCGCCTCACCCCGAACGCGACGAGCATTCGGCTGGCGATCGAGCAACGCGATGTATTCGATCTGGTGTCGCTGTGGTTCGAACGGCTGCTCGACGACACTCGCAACGGGGGTGCGGCGCAACGCCTGCTGTCGCGCCTGCAGGTCCCATGGCTGCGCATGGCCCTCGCGGACAGCAGCATCTTTCAACGCGGTACGCACCCGGCGAGGCGCCTGCTCAACGCCGTGGCCGAAACCGCCGATCTATGGATCGACGGCAGCGAGGGCGAACCGGACAACGCATTGCTCGACAAGCTGCGCCAAACCGTGGAATACACGCTGGCCAATTTCAACGGCGATCCCGCGTTGTTCGAGCAACAGGCGGCTGAACTGGAAAATCATGTCAGCGCCTTGCGCCGTCGCGCCGAGGTGGCCGAACGCCGGCAGTGCGATGCGGCGCAAGGAAGGGAGAAACTGGAATTGGCGCGAGCCCAGGCTGCCGCCGCGATCGGAAGCCTGGTCGCCGAGCGCAAGCCCGGTGGCCTGATGCGCGCGCTGCTGGAACAGGCATGGACAGATGCGTTGGCGCTGGCGATCCTGCGCCACGGCGAAGGCAGCGAAGCGTTCACGCGCACCCTCGGCATCGCCGCCGAATTGGTGAGCGAACGCGGCGAGCGCGACGAGGCGCGTCTACTCGGCGAACTGGAGCAGGGCCTGCTGCAAATCGGCCTGCACGCCAACGAGGCCAGCCAGCTTGCGCATCGCGTGCTGGATCGCGAGGCGCCCGGCGCCGGGGAGCAGGCGACCCAGACCGAACTGCTGGTAAAGCTGAAAGGCCGCCAGCGTTTGGGCGAGCAGGACGGCGGCACCGGCCGCGTCGCATCACCACTCACCGACGAAGAGCAGCGCAATCTCGGCCGATTGCGGGCACTACCGTTCAACACCTGGTTCGAATGCACCACCGATCAGGGGCTGCGCGTGCGGCGCAAGCTGATCTGGCACGGCGAGAGCGGGCAATGCGTGATGGTCAATGCGCGCGGCGCGACCACGGGGGAACGCACGCTGGACCAATTGGCACGGCAGATGGCCGCCGGACGCGCGCGTCTGTTGCCGCATCAGGAAGCATCCATGATTGACCGCGCCTGGCATCTGACCGTCGCCAGCCTGCGGCAGTTCGGCAAAGCCGAGGTCGAGCGGGCATGAACGCACCCGAGCAACGTCGCGCCAGGCGCAAGCGCGTTTCCGAGCCGATCGAGGTGATGGATGCCTTGAGCGGCGAGAGCCTGGGCCGGATCGGCAATCTCTCGCGCGACGGGATGATGTTGATCGGACGCCGCAAACTCGGCGACGGCGCGCTGTACCAGGCCCGCTTCCAGCTGCACGATCCACAAGGCGCGCCCTGCGTCATCGAGGCCGGCCTGCACGAGATGTGGGGCGAGCCCGCCGCGGTACCCGGGCAATACTGGACCGGCCTGCGCATCGTCTCGCTTTCTGACGACGATGCCGCCGCGCTGAACGCCTGGCTGGGCGAAAGCGACACGCTGAAGATCCTCTAGCCCGGAGTCGCGCGCGCCTGCGCACGGGCTTAGAATGCCGCTGCGGATTCGGCCTCGCGCGGGTTCGTCAGGGGGCTGCATGAAAACCGAACGCTTACCCCAGAAGCTGGCCGAGCGCATCGACCTGTCGCCGCGCGTGCGCACGCTGCTGGAAGAGCAGCTCGCCGAGTGCGGCGCGCGCGTGGAGCCTATGCTGCGCGCCGGCCTGACCGAATTCGAGCAGCAGTTGTTCAAGCTGGCCGAACAGTCGCGCAACAATGCCGAACAGCAGGCGGCGCTCGAAAGCCTGCGCGAAGTCAAGCGCACCCGCGCCGGTGCCACGCCGCAACTGCTGATCTCGCTTGAGCGACGGCTCGCGGCGATTGGTCTGCGCAGCGGCGTCGCCGCGCCCCGCACGCGCTTCGATCTGACGCTGGTGGACCACGACGAGTTCGACGAAGCGGTGGCGCTGGATGACATCGCCACCCGCACCGAACTGCGCGTCAATCCGATCCTGTTCGAACTGGGCCACCGCTATGGCGTGCTGATCGCCTCGCCGTTGCTGGACGCGGAGGCGCTGCCGCTGGGTCCGCACGCGCTGGCCCACGGCTTTCGCGACATCGGATCGCACATGGGGCTGCCGCGCGAGCATCGGATACTGTTTTACCGGTTGTGCGATCGGCGGGTCATGGGGGCGGCTGAATCCATTTATGGCGGCCTCAACGACCATCTCGCCCAGCGTGGCATCCTGCCCAACCTGAGGGCGTTCCTGCCGCGGCGAACCCAGGAATCCAAAACCAGGAAGACCGAAGCCGAATCTGCGGCTCCCGGCTCCAGAGCCAAGTCCGCTCCCGCTCCGACCTCCGCCCCGGCCCCCGCCGTTGACGCGGTCTCGGCGGACGCCGCGCTCGGCAAGCTGCGCCAGCTGCTGGACCAGCATCGCCCGACCCTGCCGCAGGTGCCTGCGGGGGCCGGCGGCGGATACATCGCCTCCACCGAAGACCTGCAGTCGGTCCTGGGCGCCTTGCAGGGCCGCGCGTCGACGCCCGTGCATCTGGGTGGGCGCGAAGTGCCACGCACCATCCAGGATTTGCGCCAGAACATCATCACCGAATTGCATCGCTTCGCTCCGGATGGCCAGCTCCCGCAATTTGCGGCGGAACATCGCGACGTGCTGGAGCTTGTGTCCCTGCTGTTCGACCGTCTGCTCGATGAAACCCGCAGCGGTGGTATCGCGCAGCAGATGCTGACCCACCTGCAGATTCCGCTGCTGCGGGTGGCGCTGGCCGACAGCAGCTTCTTCACCCGTCGCGCGCATCCCGCGCGACGACTGCTGAACTCCGTGGCCGAGACCGCCAACCTGTGGCTCGATGCCGGCGATGGCGAGATGGACGAGGCGCTGGCGAAAAAACTTCAACGCGTGGTGGATCGCGTGCTGAACGAGTTCTCCGGCGACCAGTCACTGCTCGAGAAGCTGGTGGACGATCTGGAGTCTCACGTCAGCGGACTGCGTCGTCGCGCGGAAATCGCCGAGCGCCGCCAACTGGAAGCCGCACAGGGGCGCGACCGGCTGGAGCAGGCGCGCGCGAGGGCTTCCGCCGCAATCGGCGAACGCCTGGCCGGCCGCAAGACCACTCCGCTGATCCGGGCGTTGCTGGAGCAGGCCTGGTGCGACGCACTGGCCCTGGCGATCTTGCGCCACGGCGAGGACAGCGAGGCCTTCCATCGTCGCCTCGCCGCGGCAGACGAATTGCTGCGCGAGCCCGAACAGCGCGACAACGTGCGGTTGTGCGCGGAACTGGAAGCCGGCCTCGCGCAGGTCGGGCTGCAGGGCCCGGAAGCCGCGCAGCTCGCCCAGCGCGTGCTGGACCTGCAGCCTGCGACGGATGCGCGCCAGGACGCGCCCACCCAGACCGAACTGGCGGTGCGCCTGAAGACACGCCAGCGCCTGGGCGAGAGCGAGGAGCCCAAAGCCGAACGTGATGCCGCTCCGCACTTGCCGCTCAGCGCGGAGGAACAACGCGCCCTGACCCGGCTGCGTTCGTTGCCGTTCGGCACCTGGTTCGAGTTCACCCTCAACCAGCAGGGCCAACGCGTGCAACGCAAGCTCGCCTGGTACACGCTCGCCACCAACCGCTGCCTTTTCGTCAGCGCGCGCGGCGTCGCAGCGCCGGAGCGCTGGCTGGAACAAGTGGCGCGCCTGATGGTGCTCGGGCAGGCGCGACTGTTGCCGCAGCAATCCGAATCGATGATGGACCGCGCATGGAACACGCTGGTCGCGGGCCTGCACCGTCCTCATGCGGCCATCCCCGGCCGCAAGGACCAGGAAACGGCAAACGCCGCCATCCTCGACCAGGAGCTCCCCGGCCGCACTTCTCAACCAGGCAGGACCTGACGGAATGAACGATTCGGAACAACGCCGCGCCACGCGCAAGCCTGCTCTCGATCCGATCGAGGTCAGTGATGCATTGACCGGCGAGAACATGGGCCGAATAGGCAATCTCTCGCGCAACGGCATGATGTTGATCGGCCGTCGCATGCTCACGCCCGACGCGCTGTACCAGGTGCGCTTCCAGTTGCCGGACCGTCATGGCCGCATGCGTTTGCTGGAAGCTGGCGTGCACGAGCAATGGAGCGAACCGGCCGCGGTGCCGGGGCAGCACTGGGCCGGGCTGCGCATCATCGCGTTGTCGGAAGCGGATCATGCGGCGCTGAACGAATGGCTGGATGAATCGGACGCGTAAGCGCGCTTTGCACTGCGCCGCGCGACGCGGCACCATGACGTTTTCCGCATCGTGATGTCGCCGCCATGACTGCCGCGCCGCAAGACAATCTCGCAGGCCTCTATCCTTCGCATCTTTCCGAGCTCAAGCGCCGCGCCGAAGCCGCGCTCGGGCTCGCGCAGCGCGAGCATCTGGTGATCGCCGCGGGACGGCCCGTCGAGCGCTTCCTCGACGACACGCATTACCCGTTCCGGGCCAATCCGCACTTCGTGCACTGGTTGCCGCTGACCGATGCGCCGGGAAGCTGGATCGTCTTCACGCCCGGAGCCAAACCGAAGCTGATCTTCCTGCAGCCGCACGACTACTGGCACGTGGTGCCGGCCGCCCCCGCCGGTTACTGGGTGGAGCATTTCGAGATCGTCACCATCCGCACCCCGGAAGACGCCCGCGCGCACCTGCCGAAGGATGCCGCGCGTTGCGCAATCGTCGGAGACGGCAGCGCCGCGCTCGAGGGTTATACGCCCGACAATCCGCAGGCGCTGACGGACTATCTGCACTGGCAGCGCTCGTTCAAGACCGAATACGAGCTCAGCATGTTGCGCGTGGCCAGCAAGATCGGCGCGCGCGGGCACCTCGCGGCGGAAGCCGCCTTCCGCGACGGCGCGTCCGAATTCGAGATCCACGTCGCCTATCTGGCGGCCACGCACCTGGCCGAGCACCAGTTGCCGTACGACAACATCATCGCGCTCGATCGCCATGGCGCGGTGCTGCACTACACCCATTTCGACCGCAACCCGCCCACGCACGCACATTCGTTCCTGATCGACGCCGGCGGACAGTTCCACGGCTACAACTCGGACATCACGCGCACGTACGCGGCCGCGGACGCGCGCGAATTCCAGGCGTTGATCGATGCGGTGGAACGCGCGCAACAGGGTTTCTGCGCGATGGTGCGTGCCGGTCAGAGTTATCCCGAATTGCACATCCATGCGCATCACGTGCTGATGCAGGCCATGCACGAGCAGGGCTTCGTCACCTGCAGCGCGGAAGCGGCGGTGGCGAACGGCATCTCCAGCACGTTCTTCCCGCACGGCCTGGGCCACCTCTTGGGCATCCAGGTCCACGATGTCGCGGGCTTCCAGCGCGACGAGCGCGGCGGCAGCATCGCCAGGCCGCATGGTCACCCGTACCTGCGCCTGACCCGCGAATTGCAACAAGGCATGGTCACCACGATCGAGCCTGGACTTTACTTCATCGACATGCTGCTGGAAGAACTGCGCGGCAAGCCCGCCGCGCGCGACGTGAACTGGAAGAAGGTGGACGCATTCCGCGTCTATGGCGGTATCCGCATCGAGGATGACGTCGTGTGCACGCAGGGCGAGCCGATCAACCTGACGCGCGAAGCGTTCGCCTCGGTGTAGAGCGAATGGCACGCTGACTCCCGTCGCGCAATCTGCGATCATCCCCGGATTCGCACCATGGATGGTTCACGCACGGGGAGTCCCATCCATGTCCAATGAATTCGCCATCCGTCGCCACGTCGGCGCGATCGCGCTGATGTTCACCGGCCTCGGCTCGATCATCGGATCGGGCTGGCTGTTCGGCGCCTGGCGCGCAGCGCAACTCGCCGGTCCCGGCGCGATCTGGGCATGGGTGATCGGCGCGGTCGTGATCCTGTTCATCGCGGTCACCTACGCGGAGCTCGGCGCGATGTTCCCCGAATCCGGCGGCATGGTCCGCTACGGCCAGTATTCGCACGGCACGCTGGTCGGCTTCATAGCGGCCTGGGCCAACTGGATCGCGATCGCGTCCGTGATCCCGGTGGAAGCGGAAGCGTCCGTGCAATACATGTCGTCGTGGCCGTGGGCATGGGCGCAGGACCTTTTCCACCGCGCGCCGGGCGGTCACGGGGAACTCAGCGCGACGGGCCTGGCGATCTCCGCGGCGCTGGTGGTGGTGTATTTCCTGCTGAACTTCTGGAGCGTGAAGCTGTTCGCCAAGGCCAACACGGCGATCACGTTCTACAAGCTGATCGTGCCGGCGCTGACCGCGATCGCATTGATGGCCACCTCCTTCCATCCGGAGAACTTGCATATCGGCGCGCACGGCGGACCGCACGCGATCAGCATGTCCGCGGTGCTCACGGCCGTGGCGATCAGCGGCATCGTGTTCAGCTTCAACGGGTTCCAGAGCCCGGTGAACCTCGCCGGCGAAGCGCGCGATCCTGGGCGCAGCGTGCCCTTCGCGGTGATCGGTTCGATCCTGCTGGCCACGATCGTCTACCTGCTGCTGCAGGTCGCCTTCCTCGGCGCGGTGGATCCGGCGCAGCTTGCGAAGGGCGGCTGGGCTTCGCTCGCCTACAGCTCGCCATTCGCGGAGCTGGCCTTGGCGCTGAACCTCAACTGGCTCGCATTGCTGCTGTACTCGGATGCGTTCATCAGCCCGAGCGGCACTGGTGCCACCTACACCGCAACCACAGCACGCATGATCTATGGCATGGAGCGCAACGGCACGCTGCCGGCGGTGCTCGGCAAGGTGCATCCGCGCTGGGGCATTCCGCGCCCGGCGATGTGGCTGAACCTCGTCGTCGCCTTCATCTTCCTGTTCTTCTTTCGCGGCTGGGCGACGCTCGCCGAAGTGATTTCGGTCGCGACGATCATTTCCTATCTCACCGGACCGGTCAGCGTCTCGGTCCTGCGGCGCACCGCGCCCGAATTGCACCGTCCGCTGCGCGTGCCGGGGCTGATGATCGTGGCCGCCTGCGCGTTCGTGTTCTCGACGGAGTTGTTGTACTGGGCGCGCTGGCCGCGCACCGGCGAGATCATCCTGCTGATGGTGGTCGCACTGCCGATCTGGCTGTACTACACGCTCAAGCGCGGTCGCCTGCACATGGGCCAGCAGTTGCGCGGCGCGGCCTGGATGATCTTCTATCTCCCCACGATCGCCGCGCTGTCCTGGGCCGGCAGCGAGAAGTTCGGCGGCCGGGATTACATCCCGTTCGGCTGGGACTTGGCCGTAGTCGCGATCGTCGCGCTGGGCTTCTTCGCCTGGGGGCTGGCATGCGGCTGGCGCACGCCGGACATCGAGCAGGCCGTCGCCGATCCATCGGCGATGCTGATGGATTGATGCGAACGTAGGAGCCGGGACCTGCAGGGCGGACCGGCGCGGAGTGCCGGATCCGCCGCTTGCAGCGGCTTGATCCGGCCCACACGAGCTGGGGTCACGCGCAGGCGCGCTACTACACCGCGAGCGCCAGTGGCGCGGCAATGCGCTCGCGCAACGCCAGCACATCCGCCAACAAAGCCTGCGCGGTCACTTCCGGCCCGGCACCCGCACCCTGGATCACCAGCGGCCGCGCGTGATAACGCGTCGTGGTGAGCGCGAACAGGTTGTCGCAACCGGTCAGCCGCGCAGCCGGATGCGTCGCGTCCGTTTCGCACAAGCCGACGCATGCGTTGCCGCGCACGTCCAGCTGCGCGAGAAAGCGCAATACCTTGCCTTTCGTGCGCGCTGCATGCAGCCTCTCAGCCAGCGCATCGTCCAATTCGCATGCGCGAGCGCGGAACGTATCCGCGTCCACCTCGCGCAGATGGGGCGGAACGAGGTTTTCGATTTCGACTTCGTGCTCGTCCAGCGCGTAACCCGAGGCTCGCGCGAGGATCAGCAGCTTGCGCGCGACGTCGGCGCCAGACAGGTCCGCGCGCGGATCGGGTTCGGTGTAACCCCACGCGCGCGCCTCGGCCAGCAAAGCCGAGAACGGGCGAGTGCCGTCGTAATGATTGAATAACCAGGAGAGCGATCCCGAGAACACCCCGTCCAGAGCGAGCAACCGGTCGCCTGCCCCGCGCAGCCGCCGCAAGGTGGAAAGCACCGGCAACCCGGCACCGACCGTAGCCGAGTCGCCATACGTGGTGCCGCCCGCGCGCGTGGCGTTCTGCACCGCCTGCCACGCCGTCAGCGCACCACCGACAGCCGGCTTGTTCGCGGTGACCACGTCGTAACCGACGCGCAGCCACTCGGCGTGCCTGCTCGCCACTGCAAGGGAAGCGGTGGCGTCCACGATCACGCGGCGATCGCAATCGAATGCGTCCAGAGCAGCGAGCAGCGCCCCATCGTCCCGCGGCTGACCTTGGGCATCCAGCCGCGCGCGCGCGTCCGCCACGCCCAACCCATTTGCGTCGGCAACCTGCGTGCGTGAGTTCGCCACGCCCACCAACGCGACACCCGCGCGACTGGCCGGCCCCAGCTGCTGCAACAACACGTGACCGACCGCACCGGTGCCCAGCAGTACCACGCCGATGCGCGATGGGATCGCGACGGAAATCTGCGCATTCATGGCGCCACCACAGAGCTCTTGGCCCTGGATGGCAGATCTGGCCGCACTCCCGTTGAAAGCTCGCACTCCACCGCCACCGCCGCGCGCTCCAGCGCTGCCCCGATATCGGCGCACAGGTCTTTCGGCTCCTCAATGCCGACCGAGAGCCGCAACAAAGAATCGGAAATGCCGGCCGCATGGCGTGCCTCGGCGCTCATCGAGGCGTGCGTCATGGTCGCCGGATGCGCGACCAGGCTCTCCACTCCGCCCAGCGATTCGGCCAGAGTTATGCAGCGCAGGCCATCCAGGAAGGCGCGTACGGCCGCTTCGCCGCCATGCAGATCGAAGCTGAGCATCGCGCCGAAGCCGGTCTGCTGGCGCGCGGCGCGCCCATGTCCCGGGTGCCCGGGCAGACCCGGCCAGTACACGCGCGCAACCGTGGGGTGCGCCTGCAGCAGCGCGGCGATCGTGGCCGTATTCTCCTGATGGACACGCATGCGCGCGGAGAGCGTCCGCAGACCGCGCAGGGTCAGCCAACTGTCGAACGGCGCGCCAGTCAATCCCAGACAATTGGCCCACCATTTCAGTTGCTCGGCAATCGCCGGATCGTTCGCGATCACGGCGCCGCCGACCACGTCACTGTGGCCGTTGATGTATTTCGTCGTGGAGTGCACCACCACATCGGCGCCCAGCCGCAACGGCTGCTGCAACGCCGGCGAGAGGAACGTGTTGTCCACCACGCACAGCGCCCCCGCCGCATGTGCGGCTTGCGCGACATGCCGGATGTCGGTGATGCGCAGCAGCGGATTGGAAGGCGTCTCGATCCATGCCAGAGAGGGCCGCTCGTCCAGTGCGGCGGCAAGCGCCAGCTGGTCGGTGAGATCAACGAAGTGCACGCGGAAGCGATCCTTGCGTGCCCAGGCATCCAGCAGGCGCCAGGTGCCGCCATAGCAATCGTGGGCGGCGATGACGGTGCCGCCGTGCGGCACCAATTCCAGCACCAGCGCGACCGCGGCCATGCCGCTGGAACTGATCACCGCCCCGGCGCCGCCCTCAAGGTCGCGCAGGGCATCGGCCAGCAGGTCCCGCGTGGGATTCCCGCTGCGCGTGTAGTCGTAGGCGCGCTTGTCGTTGAAGCCGGCAAAGGCGAAGTTGCTGGAAAGGTGCAGGGGCGGCGTTACGGCGCCGTGCGCGGCATCGCAGTCGATGCCGGCCCGCACGGCGCGGGTACAGCCGTTTACCAGCTGCGATGCGAAGCGATTCTCGAGGGTCATGCCATTTCTCCGTCTCTGCATCCCTGCGTGAGAGGCGGAGTCTCGGCATGGCCGCGCGGGGAGGAGAGATCGCGCGGCCACGCTCCGACCCATCTCCCGGCGACTCCCTGAGTGGAATCTCCGCAGGATTTGGCACCCTGCGAACGATTCGCGGGTTGCCCCGGCTTCAAAGGGCCTGTCCCTCCGCCGGTCTTGATGGGTTGCGTGCACTGACTGTAGCGGCAAGATTGCATCTTGTCAACGGACGTTTAGACGTCTATATGTCTGTTCATGATGAGTCCGAATCACTACATCCCGCGGCAGGCGTGGAGCACCACTCCGCCCCATCACCGCTCCTGAACGCGGTCGCGTCCTTCTTCTATACTCGGCGGCACGCAACAACCCGGGAAATCCCCATGCCCAAGCCGCGTATTGGCCTGATCCTCTGCCTTGCATTTGCGACCGTTCCCGGCCCTCGAGCCGCGGCGGAAACCACGTCGCAAGCCATGCCCGAGACGATGGACATGCTGCGCCATGCAATCTCCGCACAAACCGTCGAGGGAAAGGGCCAGGTGCCCGCCTTTGCTGCTTATCTCGCGGCGAAACTGGAATCAGCCGGTTTCGCCAAATCCGATATCGAGATCATCCCGGTCGAGCACACGGCAGCGCTTGTCGTGCATTACCGCGGCAGTGACACCGGCAAGAAGCCGATCCTGCTTTCCGCGCACATGGACGTGGTTGCGGCAAATCCCGCGGATTGGCAGCGCGATCCGTTCAAGCTGATCGCGGAGAACGGCTACCTGTACGGCCGCGGCGTGGCGGACATGAAAACCAACGTGATCGCGCTGGTCGAGACGATGATGCGATTCAAACGCGAACACTTCGTGCCGAGCCGGGAAATGATCCTGGTGTTCTCCGGCGACGAGGAAACCGACATGGCTTCCACGCGCGAGCTGGCGAAGCGATACCACAACGCCGAATTCCTGCTCAACGCGGATGCCGGCGGCGGCACGTACGACGCGAACCTCAAGCCCGTCGTGTACGAGATCCAGGCCGCCGAGAAGACCTATGCGGATTTCACGTTGACGGTCACCTCGCCGGGCGGGCATTCCAGCGAGCCGGAACCTTCGAAGAACGCGATCTACCGTTTGGCGAAGGCGCTCGACCACATCGCTGCTTATCAATTCCCGGCGCAGCACAGCGAGATCACGCTGGCTTCCTTGAAGGCCACCGGCGAACACGGTACCGGCGCGCTTGCTCGAGCCATGCGGCAGTTCGCCGCGAATCCGGACGACGCCAGAGCCGCGGCGGCGATCTCGGCCGATCCCGCCTACGTCGGGCAGATCCGCACGACCTGCATTGCCACGATGCTGGACGGCGGCCACGCGCTCAACGCATTGCCGCAGCGCGCCACCGCCAACATCAATTGCCGCATCTTTCCGGGGGACAGCGTCGCCTCCGTGCAAGCCACGCTCACCAAGGTGATCGCCGATCCTTCCGTGGGGATCAGCGTGAAAGCGCCGCCGCCGGTCGAAAGCCCCGCTTCGCCGCTGCGTCCGGACGTGTTGAATGCAGTGGCCGCGACCATCCACGAGCGCTATCCGGGCGTCGAAGTGGTGCCGGGCATGTCGGCCGGCGCCTCGGACAGCATGTATTTCCGCAATGCTGGGGTGCCCTGCTACGGCGTGGACCCAACTTTCTCCAAGCCCAACGACACCTTCGCGCACGGCCTGAACGAGAAACTGCTTGCCTCCGAAGTGCCGGCGTCGCTGGATTTCTGGCACAGCGTCCTCACGAAGCTGGCGAAATAACCTGGCGTAGCCGATTGCCCGGTGCTCCGGCGATCCACGCTAAAATCGCGGGTTTGGGGTTCCGCCAACCCGCCGTCCATGTCGGCCCCACCCCCCCACCCCAAACGAGAGACCGCGCGCCGGCGCACGTTCGCGATCATTTCGCACCCTGACGCGGGCAAGACCACGCTCACCGAAAAGCTGCTGCTGTTCGGCGGCGCGATCCAGATGGCCGGCTCGGTGAAGTCGCGCAAAGCCGCGCGCCATGCGACTTCCGACTGGATGGCGCTGGAAAAGGAGCGTGGCATCTCGGTGACTTCCTCGGTGATGCAGTTCCCCTACGAAGGCCGCATCGTCAACCTGCTGGACACGCCGGGCCACGCGGATTTCTCTGAAGACACCTACCGCGTGCTGACGGCGGTGGACTCGGCCCTGATGGTGATCGACTGCGCCAAGGGCGTGGAAGAGCGCACCATCAAGTTGATGGAGGTGTGCCGCCTGCGCGACACGCCGATCATGACCTTCATCAACAAGCTGGACCGCGAGGGCCGCGCGCCGATCGAACTGCTGGATGAAGTGGAGAGCGTGCTGAAGATCGCCTGTGCGCCGATCACCTGGCCGATCGGCATGGGTTCGCGCCTGAAAGGCGTGTATCACCTGCTGGATGATGAAGTGCACCTGTACGAGCCGGGCCGCAATTTCACGCGGCAGGATTCGACGATTTTCAGGGGCCTCGATGATCCGGAACTCGCCTCGCGCATCGGCGCGGACATGCTCGCGGAATTGCGCGACGAGCTGGAACTGGTGCGTGGCGCCTCGCACCCGTTCGATCGCGAGGCGTACCTCGCCGGCAAACAGACGCCGGTGTTCTTCGGCTCGGCGGTCAACAATTTCGGCGTACAGCCGCTGCTGGATTTCTTCGTCGAGCATGCGCCGCCGCCGGAGGCGCACGCGGCCACCACGCGCGAGGTTTCGCCGGGCGAGGACAAGCTCACCGGCTTCGTATTCAAGATCCAGGCGAACATGGATCCCCAGCACCGTGATCGCGTCGCGTTCATGCGCATCTGCTCCGGCAGCTATCGGTCGGGAATGAAGGCGCTGCAGGTGCGCGGCAACAAGGAGGTGAAGCTCGCCAATGCACTCACCTTCATGGCTTCGGATCGGGAAATCGTGGAGGTCGCCTATCCGGGCGATGTCATCGGCCTGCACAACCACGGCACGATCGCGATCGGCGACACCTTCAGCGAAGGGGAAGCGCTTTCGTTCACCGGAATCCCGAACTTCGCGCCGGAGCTGTTCCGCCGCGCGCGCCTGCGCGATCCGCTGAAGATGAAGGCGCTGCAGAAAGGCCTGGAGCAGTTGTCGGAGGAAGGCGCGACGCAGTTCTTCCGGCCGCTGATGAGCAACGACCTGATCCTCGGCGCGGTGGGCGTTCTGCAGTTCGACGTCGTCGCATACCGGCTGAAGGACGAGTACGGCGTGGATGCCGCGTTCGAGCCGGTGGCGATCGCCACCGCCCGCTGGATTCGCTGCAATGACGCGAAGAAGCTGGAAGAGTTCCGCGAGAAGAATGCGCCGAATCTGGCGCTGGATGCCGCAGGCGAGCTGGTTTACCTCGCACCCACGCGGGTCAACCTGCAACTGGCGCAGGAACGCGCACCGGCGGTCACGTTCGCCGCCACGCGCGAGCACGCCAGCGTGGTGGCCCTGTAGGGCGGATTTCAATCCTCCGGCGCGAACTCGCCCGAAAAGGACAGTCACATTGGCGGGCAAGACCCGCCCTGTTCCGGCGCGCACGAAAGAGCCGGTTCCGGATCGCCGCTACGCACCATCCGGAATGACGGCAGAATCATCAAGCCACGTGCAACGACCGTGGTGATTCCTCGCCGCGTATCACCGCCGCTTTCAACTCCTCCGGATCGAAATCGTCCACGTTGATGAATTCCGCAGTGGCACGGCGCAGGTGTTCCAGTTGCGCGCGTTCGGCGGGCGTAATCGCGCCGATCGCCTCGGCTTGTTGCAACTGCTCGAAGTAGTCGTGCGCCTTGATCGCGCCGCCCTTCAGCGCCTTCAGGAATTTGCGCTCGACGGGTTCCGCCGCCACCACCTCCGGCAACAATGCGTGCATGCGCCCGACCGGATTATTGGGCGCTGGCGTGAGGTACATCCCTCGCAACAACGCATCGCGCGCGGCATTGGGCGAGGTGATCAGCGCGGCCACGCGGCGGCCAAGGCGATCCGACGGCGGCACTTCGCGGCGGCCGAACGGGAATACCAGCAAGCGCAGCAGCCACGCCACCGGACGTACTGGGAAATTGCGGATCACGCCGTCGATCGCCATCTGGATATTCCAGATGGATTGATGGAACGCCCACGCCAGCAATGGGCGCTCGACTTCCGGCCGATCCTCGTCCTCGTAACGCTTCAGCATCGCGGATGCGATGTAGAGATAGGACAGCACGTCCCCCAGACGCGCCGACAGCTTTTCCTTGAACTTCAGGCGCCCGCCGAGCACGCCCATTGCGGTATCGGCCACCAGAGCGAGGGCGGCGGCATAGCGATCGAGCTTGCGGTAATAACGGCGCGTGTAAGCATCGCCCGGCACCATGCCGAGCTTGCCGAATACGAGGCCCAGCACGAAGCTGCGCACGGCATTGGAAATGCCGAAGCCCAGGTGCCCGAAAAAGGCCGCATCGAACTCGCGCAACCCCTGCGAGCGATCCGGGTTGCGCGCTGCATGCATTTCCTTCAGCACCCAAGGGTGGCAGCGGATCGCGCCCTGCCCGAAGATCATCAGGCTGCGGGTCATGATGTTGGCACCTTCCACGGTGATCGGGATCGGCGCACCCTCCCAGTTTCGGCCCATGTAATTGTTGGGCCCGAGCTGGATGGCCTTGCCGCCGTGCACGTCCATTGCGTCCCTGACCACTTCGCGGCCCAGTTCGGTCGCGTGGTACTTCGCGATGGTCGAGGGCACTGCCGGCTTCTCGCCGCGATCCACCGCGGCAGCCGACGCGCGCGAAAGTGCGGCGATCGCGTAGGCGTGTCCACCGATGCGCGCCAGCGCGTCTTCGACGCCCTCGAAACGTGCGATCGCCAGGCCGAATTGCTTGCGGATGCGCGCGTAAGCACCCGTCGATGCCACCGCCATTCGCACGAACCCGGTGGCGTTGGACGGCAGCGAAATCGCACGCCCGACCGACAGGCATTCCACCAGCATCCTCCAGCCTTCGCCGGCCATGTGTGGGCCGCCGATCAGGGTGCTCAGCGGCACGAACACGTCCTTGCCGTGCAACGGACCGTTCTGGAACGGGATGTTCAATGGAAAGTGACGGCGGCCGATCTGCAATCCCGACGTCTCGCGCGGGATCAGAGCCAGCGATATGCCGAGATCTTCCTTTTCGCCCAGCAGATGCTCGGGATCGTACAGGCGGAACGCCAGCCCGATGATCGTCGCGATCGGCGCCAAGGTGATGTAGCGCTTGTCGAACGTCAACTTCATGCCGAGCGTCTCGACACCGTTGACCATCTGCTTGCAGACGATCCCGAAATCCGGGATCGAAGTGGCATCCGATCCCGCATAGGGGCCGGTCAGCGCAAAACAGGGAATCTCGCGGCCATCGGCGAGACGCGGAAGATAGTGATTCTTCTGTTCCTCGCTGCCGTAACGCAGCAGGAGTTCCGCTGGCCCGAGCGAATTGGGCACCGACACGTTGGAAGCGAGCGTCGTGGAGATGCTCGCCAGCTTCTGCAGCACCGCCGAATGCGCCAGGGCGGAAAACTCCAGCCCGCCATAACGTTTCGGGATGATCATGCCGAAGAATTTTTCGCGCTTGGCGAAGTCCCAGATCTGCGGCGGCAGGTCGGCCAGCTCGTGGGTGATCTTCCAGTCGTCCACCATGCGGCACAGCTGTTCGCACGGCCCGTCCAGGAATGCCTGCTCCTCCGCGCTCAGCTGCGGCTTGGGCTGCGAGAGGAGCTTCGACCAGTCCGGCTTGCCGGCGAACAACTCGCCTTCGAAGCCGACAGTGCCGGCATCCAGCGCGACCTGTTCGGTCTCCGACAGCTTCGGTAGCACGCGGCGGAACACGTTCAGCAGCGGCTTCGAAACCAGCGCACGCCGCAGCGGTTTGAAATTGAGCGGCAGCGCAAGCAGCACCGCGAACACGCCGAGCACGATCCATGTCGCGCGCGGTGCGTGAAGCCCCAGACCGACGCCGATCATCGCGGCGATGGTCAGCACCGTCCACAGCCACAGGCGACTGCGGAAGTAGGCACAGGCGCCGGTGATGGCCAGCGCGGCAACAATGATCAGGAAGACGTGCATGGGGCCTGCCTCATGGAATCGCCACCCTCGGGCAGCGAACGGATGAAAGTTTCGATCGCACCGGTGAATGCGTCATTGGCATCGCCGGCGAGCATGTGCGTCGCGTGCGGCAGCTGGATGTGTTGCGCATGCGGCAGCAGCCGCATGAATTCCGCAATTGTGTCGCGCGAGACCACGTCGGAACGTCCGCCCGACACCAACAGCACCGGTACCTCGGTCCTGCGTGCGGCCTCTAGCAGGCGCGGCTGGTGACGCTCGCCTTCGCGCGCGACGGTCTCCAGCAGCGCCGGATCCCAGTGCCAGCGGAGGCGTCCATCATCGCCGCGACGCAGCAGCGGTTCCAGTTCGTGCCGGCGTTTCTGCCGGGTGCGATGCGGCAGATACGCCGCGATCGCCGCGATCGCTTCGTCGTAATCGGCGAACCCATGCGGATGTGCACGCATGAAGCCGAGCATGCGCGCAACGCCTGCGGATTCCCAGCGCGGCGTGATGTCCACCAGCACCAGCGCGCGGAACGGCGGCGGCGAGATTTCTCCGGCCAGGGCGAGTCCGAGCAACCCACCCATCGAAGCGCCGACCAGCACAGGCGGCCGGGGGAGCGTGCGCGCGACGCGCAGGAGATCGTCGAGGAATTGCTCGAGGTGGTAAGCGCCATCGGCGAGGCGGCCGCTCTCGCCATGCCCGCGCATGTCGGCGGTGAGCGTATGAAACCCGGCGGTGGAGAGTGCCCGCGCGGAGCGCGTCCAGGCGTGGCGCGTCTGCCCGAAGCCGTGTGCGAACAACACCGCCGGCGCGTTCGCCGGGCCTCGCGTTTCGATAGCCAGCGGCAACCCCTCGGCGCTTCGCAAGAAGCACGCGTCAGCTGCCGGACCGGTTGGCATCGCCACCATACGCATACGTATGGTAATGGTATTGTGACAGCTTGTCAACATGTTCGAGAACGGCGCACGCTTGGCACGGGGCTCGCTTCGCGCTCCAGCGTATGGATTCGCAGATGCCGCCGATGTCGTCACGCAGTGAACGCAATCGTCTGTCCGCCGAGGATTGGGAAAACGGCGCGCTGGACATGATCTCCGAGGAAGGCGTGAACGCTCTCGCAGTGGAAGCGCTGGCGAAGCGATTGGGCGTCACGAAAGGAAGCTTCTATTGGCACTTCCGCACCCGCGAGGCATTGCTGAAGGCGGCGCTCGCACGCTGGGAAGCACATGACGAGCACGAGTTGCAGAATCACATCGTCTCGATCGACGAGCCGCGCGCGCGATTGCGCGAGCTGTTCCATCACGTCGCGCGCGAAGCGCGGCCGAACAAGGTCTACGCTGCGTTCCTGCAGGCACTGGACCTGCCGCCGGTGGCGCACGTGATGGGGCGTGTCTCGCAGCGGCGGCTGGAATTCCTCAATCAATCGTATCGGCAAGCTGGCATGAGCAAGGGCGAGGCCCAGCATCGGTCGCGACTGGCCTATGCGGCCTACGTCGGCTTCCTGCAGCTGAGCCTGCTGCCCGACCTGCCGAGGCTTTCGCAGGAGCAGTTCGATGCCTATGTCGAACACGTGATCGCGACGCTGGTGCCTGAATAGAAGTCGGGGTGCCAGCGGGAACGCTCCGCTCCCGTCTCTTGGCGCGATCACGCCCCCTCCCGCTCCGCCCCGGCTCCCCATCCCGGCGAGCGTCCATCGTCACGCCCCGCAGCCTCCCCGCCCCGCTTCCTTGCATTCACCTGTCGCCGGGGCTACCGTAACTTTCTATTCCTTTTCTATATGCGGGCGAGGAGACATGGCAAGCAAACTGGATGCGCTGAATCGATGGGTGGACGAAGTCGCCCAGCGAACACGCCCGGACCACATCCATTGGTGTGATGGTTCGGAGGCCGAAGCGCATCAGCTCACCGAGCTGATGTTGAAAAACGGCGACCTGCTGGAGCTCAACCAGAAAACCCATCCGGGCTGCACCCTGCACCGCTCATCGCCCGGCGACGTGGCGCGGGTGGAGCACCTCACCTTTGTCTGCACCAGGAATCAGGAAGACGCCGGTCCCAACAACCACTGGATGGAACCTGCCGAAGCGCACGCAAAAATCGATGCGCTGTTCGACGGCTGCATGAAGGGACGCACGATGTACGTGATTCCCTACTGCATGGGCCCGCTGGGTTCGCCGATTTCGCGGTGCGGCGTGGAGATCACCGACTCGCCTTACGTGGTCGCCAGCATGCGCATCATGACCCGCATGGGCACCGCGGCGCTGGAGCGGATCGAGCGCGAGGGGCGCTTCGTGAAGGGCCAGCATTCCACCGGCGAGCTCGATCCCGAGCGCCGCTTCATCATGCATTTCCCGGAAGAGCTGTCGATCAAGTCCTACGGCTCGGGTTACGGCGGCAACGCGCTGCTCGGCAAGAAGTGCCACGCGCTGCGCATCGCCAGTTTCCAGGCGCGCTCGGAAGGCTGGCTGGCCGAGCACATGCTGATCGTCGGGATCGAGAACCCGCACGGCGACATCCAGTACATCGCCGCGGCGTTCCCATCCGCGTGCGGCAAAACCAACCTTGCCATGCTGATTCCGCCGGAAGGCTATCGCCGGGACGGCTGGAAAGTGTGGACGGTCGGCGACGACATCTGCTGGATGACGCCGGGCAAGGATGGCCGCCTGTACGCGATCAATCCGGAGGCCGGCTATTTCGGCGTGGCGCCAGGCACGTCCAACAAGACCAATCCGAATGCGGTAAAGATGCTCGATCACGATGCGATCTTCACCAACGTCGCGGTCACTGCCGAAAACGATCCATGGTGGGAAGGCCTGGACGACCGCAAGCCGGTCAAGGACTGGCAAGGGCGCGATTACGATCCCGCCAACGGCCCCGCCGCGCATCCCAATTCGCGCTTCACAGTGCGCGCCACGCAGTGCCCAAGCTGGTCGCCTGAAGCGGAGAATCCCGATGGCGTGCCGATCAGCGCGATCGTGTTCGGCGGGCGCCGCGAATCGCTCGTTCCTTTGGTTTTCGAAGCACGCGACTGGACCCAGGGTGTACTGGTCGGCGCCGGCATGGCCTCCGAAACCACCGCCGCAGCGACCGGCAAGGTCGGCGTGGTGCGCCGCGACCCGATGGCGATGAAGCCGTTCTGCGGCTACAACTACGGTGACTACTTCTCGCACTGGCTGTCGTTCGATCAGCCCGGCGCGCAATTGCCGAAGGTCTTCCACGTCAACTGGTTCCGCAAGGGCGCGGATGGAAAGTTCCTCTGGCCAGGCTTCGGCGACAACCTGCGCGTGCTGGAGTGGATGTTGAAGCGCGTCAACGGCGAAGTGGGCGCGACGGAAACACCGATCGGCCTGTTGCCGAACGCGGGCGACCTGAACACCGAAGGCTTGCACTTGGCCGACGATGCCCTGGACACCCTGCTCGATTTCGATGCGCAAGGCTGGCAGGCCGAAGTCGCCGCGATCGGCGAGTACCTCGACGGCTACGGCACGCATCTGCCGGAGAGGCTGCGAGCCGAGCAGCAACGCGTGGCGGAGGCATTGAAGCGGGAGCCAAGCGAGTCCGCCACCCCGGCGCGCAAAGCCGCGGCGGTGTCCTGACCGGCACCTGCCCTGCCTGGGCTCGAGCGGCGGAGTAAACCCTCCGCCGCATCCGTGCATCCAATCTGCCAAGATGGATGCCTGCCTCTCTCTCGGAATTCCCATGCAGCCAGCGCGCGGCGCGCCGGTGGCCGAATTCGCCAGCCGCAGTCCGGTTGATGAAGACGTCCAGTTCGCGTGGCATGCCGCGCGTGGCGACAGCCGTGCGTTCGAAGCGCTGTATCGGCGCCACGTCGGCCGGGTGCACGGCGCGATCCTGCGTCTCGTCGGCGGCCGTCATGCGCGCGCCGAGGAATTGACCCAGGAAGCCTTCGTGCGCGCCTGGCAGAAGCTGCCCGGATTCCGCTTCGAGAGCGCGTTCGGTACCTGGCTTTATCGCCTCGCCATCAACACCGCGTTGATGGACCTCCGTTCGTTGAAAAACGACCCGGTCGAACAAGGCGTGGAAGAAGACGCGCTGCCCGAATCCGGCGCACAGCCGTTCTGCCCGGCCGAGCGCGAAGAGCTGGAGCGCGCGGTCGCGTCGCTGTCGCCACGCACGCGCGCAGTGCTCGTATTGCATGACGTGGAAGGCTGGAAGCACGAAGAGATCGCCGCCGAGCTGGGCATGGCGGTGGGCTCGTCGAAAGCGCAATTGCATCGTGCGCGACGATTGTTGCGACGCGCATTGGGAGTCATGGAGTCATGAACCTGCACTTTGAAGATCGCCAGAAGCTGCGCGCACTGGCGCAGGCGGTCGAGCCGCAGCGCGACCTCTGGCCGGCGATCGCCGCACGCATCGAAACACAATCGCGTGTGCCGCGCCGGCGCATGCGATGGCTGGCAATGGCCGCATCGTTCGCCTGTGCCGCCGTGATCGTCGGCGCGGTCGGCATTCGCGCCCTGCATTCGCCGCAGCCGGCGACCTCGCCGGCGCAGATTGCCGCGGCCGCGAACACTGCGGCGCGTTGGAAACCCGACGATCCGCGCCTGCGCGGCGCGGCGGTGGAACTGCGCGCAGCCCAGGGCGAATTGCAGCAGGCGCTGGCGATCGCGCCGCATTCGGAATACCTGCAACGGTTGCTGCAAAACACCGAACACCAGCAGTCGCGCCTGCGTCGCCTCGACGTCGGCGCCGGTTGATCCCATTCACGTCAGGACACGACCATGTACCGCATGCCCATCATCCGTTTCGTCCGGCTCCACGCCGGCACGGCCGCCCTGCTTGCGGTGCTGGCCAACGCCGCCGCCTACGCCGACACGCCGATCCACCTCAGCCACGACGCTGCGCCGAATGCACACATCGTGATCAGCAACGTGAAAGGCGAAGTCCGCGTCAGCGGCTGGAACCAGAACCGCGTGCAGGTCGACGGCACGCTCGGTGACGGCGCCAAGCCGTTGCAGATCAGCGGCGATGCGCGATCGCTGGAAATCCGCGTCGAGCCCGCCGGGAATTCCACGAAGTGGTTCGGATTCAGCGGCGACAACGAGATGAACCCCACCGCGCTCGACGTGCACGTGCCGCATGCCGCCGCACTGGAGGTGCACGTGGTCAGCGCACCGGTGGACGTTACGGGCATGGACGGCCGAGCCTTGGGCGTCAATACCGTCAGTGGCCGCGTGCATCTCAACGCCCGCGCGGGAGCGGTGAAGGTGGACAGCGTGAGCGGCGACGTGGATTTCGAAGGCGCCGCCAACGGCATGGACGTGCAGACGGTCTCCGGTGACGTGCAGGCCGCAACGCTCAGCGGCAACGTCACCGCGCAGACCGTGTCGGGCGGCCTGATCCTGCGCGGCGACACGCTGGACCGGGTGAGCCTCGGCACCGTGTCCGGCCGCATCCAGCTCGATGCGGCGCCGGCTCCCGCCGCCAGCTGGAAGGTGGACACCATGAGCGGCGACGTGCGGCTCGGCATTCCCGAAAACGCCTCAGCGCAGATCAAAGCCGACACCTTCTCGGGCGACCTGCACAGCGATTTCGGCAAGCCCTATGGCAGCGAGCACGGCCCCGGCGAACATCTCGGCACCAAGATCGGCAGCGGCAACGGCAGCATCGTGATCAACAGCTTCAGCGGCGACGTGCGCATCGAGCGCGGCTCGCATTGACCAATTACTTGGCGGCGCCGCTTGCGAACTTTGCGAGCTCCGGCACGAAAGGAAGGTAAGCGCGCCAGCGCCCGACCGAAGTCTTATAGATCGGCTGGCGCGCCTGCCACACGCTCGAGGAATTGATCGGCGTGACTTGCGCGTCCGGCGCGGCCCGCTCAGGTGCTCCGATACGATCCGCAAGTTCGCACAGGACGCGCTGCGGCTCCGCGACCAGCGACTCGTAATCCACCGCCTGGATCGGCAATGACGACGTTCGCCGCCAGTGCGCCATCAACTCGTCGTGCCCTCGCATGTAGTCCGCGATCGAATCGAAGTCGTAGGCGAATGCGCAATCCGGATGGGCGAAATCCTGGCTCCACAACGAGAGGGCGGTGTCGCGCCGATCACGCCGGCAATGGATGATCTGGGCCTGCGGAAACATCGCCTCGATCAGGTCCAGATAGCGAAAATTGAGCGGATCCTGGTCTATGTAATAGCGCGCAGGTGCATCGTCCTGGCGCGCGTGCGCGCAATACAATCGTGCCGCCTCCCCGATCGCGCCCACATTGTCGAGATGGCCGCCGCGGATAAGCTCCTCGGCGACGAACCGCAACACCCGCAGTTCACCGCGATCGCGCGCACCGATGTGACTGGCCAACCGTGTTGCCGTGAGCGTCGTACCGGTGCGCGGCAATCCCAGGATGAAGATCGGAACGAAATCCGGAGCGACTGCGGATCGCAAGCGGGTTACCCGCGCATGAGTGCGGGCTTCCATGAATCGGTACCAGACAGAGGAATCCCACTGCTGGACCGTGCGCACCAGCGCATTTGCCTTGCGCAATACCTCTGCGGCCGTTCGCAACTCGCCGATATCGTCGCACGCCTTCGCCAACCCGAAGCCGGTCGCCGCACGCGCGCGCGCCGAAAAACCGGAGTTGTCGAAATGCGCGGCGAATTTCGCGAAATCCGGATGCGTCGGATCGCGGTAGCGCTGCGTGCGGGCAAGCGCACCAAGCACCATTGAAGAATCCAGATCCACGCCGGCATCGAGCGCGGTGAGATAGTTGGTGCGCGCCCGTTCGAAATCGCCAAGTTCACGGGCGATATTGCCCGCAACGAACCACATCTCGGAGCTCACGGGGCCGCGAGCGGTCGCCGCACGGCATAGTTCGTCGGCCAGCCCATGGCGATGGCACTGCTGGATGAATTTCGCTCCGCGCAGGCTCGCATCGGGATCGAAGCCGCCAGCCTTGCAGCATTCAAGGATTACCCGCGATGCGGCGTCCACCCTGCCCTGGTTGCGCAGAACCTCGGCCAACAGGGTGGAAAAATCCTCTCGGGCGGGTCGCCGCGCGACCAGTTCGCGCAAGATGGCCTCCGCTTGTGCGATGTCCCCGCGATGCCAGAGCTCCGAGGCACGGGAAAATCGCAGGGCCTCGTTGTCGGGTTGGGGAATATGCATTGTCTTCGCCGGCTGCGCCACGATCACGCCCGGGGCGGCTCGTGTAATCGAGGCGGTATGGTATATCGGGTTTCCGAATCCGCGGTCCAGACGATAATGGCCAGATGAGCAGATCGAGATTACAAGGCCTGAGTCAGGCGGCCATCCCGCACGTCCTGGCGACCGCACAGGCACTGGAAATGGGACGGCCGGACGAGGCGGCTGCCCGACTTGCGCCACTGCTGAAATCCGATCCACGCCACCCGGAAGTCCTGCGCCTGCACGCCGGCCTGCTCGATCTGCGCGGAAGGCCCGGGGAAGCCGCGCGCGTCATGCAGGCCGCCATCGCGCAACGCCCTGACGATCCGCTTTACCACAACACGCTGGGCGCGGTGCTCGGATCCAGCGGTGACTACGAAGGCGCCATAGTGGCGCTACGTCGAGCCTGCGAACTGCAACCCTCCCTGGCCACGGCCTGGTTCAACCTCGGCGTGATGCTGACGCGCTCGGTACGCCATCAGGAGGCCATCGACGCGTTACGCCGCACGGTGGCGCTCGAACCCGCGCACATGGAGGCGCGCGCCCTGCTGGCCGACATGCTGCGCATCGAAAACCGGATGGACGAGGCGATTGCCACGTACCGCCATGTTCTGGAACGTAAACCCTGGGCTGGAATGGCGTGGTGGGGACTCGCGGCCCTCAAAACCGTGCGCTTGAACGCGAGTGACGTGAAGCAGATGGAGCGCGCTATGCGAGATTCGCGAGCCACGGACCACGACCTGGTTGCAATCGGCTTCGCCATGGCCAAGGCGCTGGATGATGAAGGCCGATATGCCGAATCTCTGGCCGCCTTGGAGCACGCCAACTCGGTTGCGCGGCGCAGTCGGCGTTGGGATGCGGAAGCGTTTGACGCGCAGATGGACTTGATTCTGCAGGCGTTTACCCCGCCACCACACGGCGCAGCCCGGGAGCTGGGCCGTGGGATGATCTTCATCGTTGGACTACCGCGTTCGGGCTCGACGCTGGTCGAGCAAATTCTCGCTTCGCACTCCCAGATGGCGGGGTCGGGAGAATTGCCCGACCTGCCGCTGGTGCTGGCATCCGAAGCACACCGGACTGGCAAGCCGTTCCCGCAGTGGGTGGCGGAAATGCAACCGGCAAACTGGCAACGCCTGGGACAAACTTACCTGCAAAGAACCGCCCATTGGCGGCGTGGCAAGCCTGCATTGACCGACAAGCTGCCCGGCAACTGGATGTACATCGGCGCGATTCGGGCAATGCTGCCCGGCGCCCACGTCATTGTCTGCCGGCGCGATCCACTGGAAACCTGCTTTTCCTGCTATCGGCACTACCTCGAAAACAATGATTATCAGCATACCTTCGAGGATCTTGCCGCGTTCTGGCATACCTTCGACCGCACTGCCGCGCATTGGCAGATGCTGCACCCCGAAAACGTGTACACGCACCTCTATGAGGATTTGATTGCCGATCCGGAAAACAGCATTCGCGCTTTGCTGAACCGCTGCGGGCTGCCGTTCGAGCAAGCCTGCCTGGATTTCCACCAGACCCGCCGCGATGTGCGTTCCCCCAGCGCCACGCAAGTTCGCCAGCCGCTACACGGCGGCACCGCGCGCGCGCAGCAATACGGCACTCTGCTCGATCCGCTTCGCAAGGCGCTGGGGTTGCCGGCGTTCGCCGACTGATGGCGCAGCCCGAACAAATGTGGCTGGATCAGGCGCGGGCGCGCGTTCTGCGCGGCGATTTTGCCGGCGCCTCTTCTCTCGTTACCGCTGCGCTTGCGGAGCATCCGCGTTCCTTCGAGCTGAGGCGAATGCTCGCTGGCATATTTCAACAGACAGACAAACCGGATCTTGCGGAACCGCTATTCCGCGAACTGCTGCTTGAACAGCCAAGTGACTTCGCGACCGCTTTCACGCTTGCGCGCTTGCTTCTCGCGCAAGCGCGTGGGCGATCGGCAGCGCAATCACTGCGCAATTGTTTCGAGCAGGATCTGCAGGACCCGGAATTGGCGATCAGGGCGATTGAATTTCTGGATGAAGCCGATCGCAAGGGCGATGCGGCTGCGATCGCGGATATCGCGCTTGTTGCTGCACCCAACGATGCGCGCCTGCACGCGTACGCCGGAATGTTGCAGCTTCAACTCGGAGATTTCGGGCGCGCGCGCGGGCATTACGAGTTCGTGCTGCAACACAGTCCGGATGCCTGCGAATGGGATGCACCCCTGGGTTTGGCCAATGCACAGCGCTATATGGATGCCGGCCACCGGGATTTCCCCCTGTTTCGCAAGCTGTTGCTACGTGAGGGCCTGAGCAGGCGCGCGCGTTCGACGCTGCTGTTTGCCCTGGGAAAATCCCACGATGATATCGGCGAATACGCACAAGCCACCGAATACTTTCGGCAGGCAAATGCATTGGCGCATTCAATGACGCTTTGGACGCGCAAAGCGTGGCGCCGCGCTGTCGAAGCCCGCATGGCAGCCCCGCCGATCAGCCATCATGTGTCGGAATCGGAAGATTTCGTGCCTATTTTCGTCGTTGGCATGCCGCGATCCGGCACCACCCTCCTTGCTGAACTGCTGGCGCGCTGTCCGAAAGTCTGCAACCGCGGGGAATTGCCCTGGATTGGAAAGCTGGCGCTGCTCCCGGAATTGGCCGCAGCTCCCGGGCATGCGGCACTTGAACGCGGCGCCGCAATCTATCGGACCCAGGTGAGGCAGGATGATCCAATCGTTGCGTGCTGGTACATAGACAAACAGCCGCTCAACTTCCGCTACATTGACCTGATGCTTGCCATGTTCCCCAAGGCAAAGGTCATCCATTGTCGGCGGAACTCCCGCGATACTGCGCTTTCATTGTGGATGCAATCCTTCAAGGAAGAAGTGCAAGGCTACTCCTACGATTTCAACGCCATCTCATCGGTCATGCGTGATTGCGAACGGCTGATGGAACACTGGCGCTCGCGTTTCCCCGAAGCCATCCTGCCTGTCCAGTACGAGCAGTTGGTTGCGCATCCTTGTACGGTGATTGCAGAAATGGCGGCGTGGATCGGCTTGCCAGCCCCGACTTCAAGTGAGACGCAAACGGCTGAGGATCCTGCCAGCGTCATCAGCACGGCCAGCCTGTGGCAGGCACGGCAACCTGTCCATTCGAAATCGGTGAACCGCTGGGAGCACTACGCACCGCACCTGCCCGAATTGCTGTCCTTCCCGGCAAGCTGAGGGACGCAGGCGATCAGATCACACCCACGGCGCCCCTCGGGAGCTGTTCGAATGGAGGCATCCCCAAAGCGCTTCGCAACGGATCCAGCAAGGCGCCATATTGCGCGGCCGTACGCCTGCGGGCCTGCATTGGCTGACGCACTTGTGCCGCACTCAAGGTATGCACGTTGCGGCGGGCTTGATGGAATGCGAGGCAAGCGGAATCGAATGCCAAGCCGCAGAACGCCAGCAACGCGCGAATTTGGGCTTCCGGGGCTTCCGTCAACGCCTCATAACTCTGCTCGCATACCTGCAGCGGATCGCGAGCGACCCACCACGAGGCCGTGCGATCGAATGCCTTCCAGAATGCGGCCAGGTGATCGAAATCATAGGTAAACTCCCAGCCCCGCGTGAAGAACTGCTTGAAGCACGACCAGCAGTTTTCAAGTGGATCCCGCCGGCTAATCACGATCCGCGCGCCGGGAAGCATTGCCCGGATCGCGCCCAAGGCGCGCCAGTTGTTCGGCATCTTGTCCGTGAAGCGCGCATGCCCATTGCGGTACCGCCGGGTGAGTTCAAGATATCGCTGACCCAATCGCTGCCAATCCTGCGGACTCGCCTCAGGCACCCAGTCGGGATATAGCCGCTGCCGTCGCGATGACTCCTCCGTCAGCACTTGGGCCAGTTCACCCAATTCGCCCGCTCCCTCTACTTCGGGATGCGAGGCAAGAATCTGCTCGGCCAGCGTGGTGCCCGATCGCGGCATTCCAACGATGAAGATGACTTCCTCTCCCAAACGAGGATCTTCCGCAATGGCATGCGGTTCCGCAAATACCTCTTGCGCTCGTTGCACCCGGCCCGAGAATTGCGCGGAGTCCCATGGCGCAAGCTCGCGCTTGCGCCGCGCATTGGCATCCTTCAGGAGTTCAAATGCTTCACGAAAGTGGCCTTTGTCTTCGCAAACTTTCGCCAGCGCGAATTCGATCGCGGTTCGTTCGCTTTCATCAATATCCCTGCCGCGCAGCAGTCCACGCATCTGTTCCGCTTCGCGATCCGTGACCGGTACCGTCTTGATGTCCGCGAGATTGATCCATGCGGCGCCAAATGCCGGTTCGATGGCGATGGCCTTCCGCATCGCTGCAGCACCCTCCTCGGCCCGCCCACATGCCACCAGTGCATCGCCAAGCTTCAGGTGCGCTGGCGCATAGTCCGGCGCGAGCTTTGCGGCGCGCTCAAGTGGTGCCACGGCCTGATCGGGCTGCCGATGACGTGCCATGTGCTCGCCGAAGTCGGCCCACGCCATCGGCGAATCGGGCAAACGCTGCACGGCCGACTCGCGCAATCGCCACGCAGCGGCCAAGTCGCCGACTTCCTCGCACACCTGAGCGTATTGCCAATACCCCATCGCGTCATCCGGCGCAGCGCGCAACGCCGCCTCGAAATTCGCGACCGCGGCGGGGAGATTGCCCATGCGCGCCAGCAACAAGCCGTTCAGGCGCAGCGCATCGGGTTGACCTGGCGCCCGCGACAGCGCTTGAGCAAGCGCCGCACGTGCAGTACCCAGATCGCCTAATCCTAGCGCATCACCCGCGCACTGAATCAAAGCGGGCAGCGGTGATGGCAATGCTCGCAGGCGTGCGTTGATTTTCGCCAGATCTGGTGCCGGCGGTTCGAACATTCGGTCGCTGACGCTCATGTCTCTGTTCCGCTGCCGCCGTGCCTGTTACGTTGCATAGCCCCAATGCTTCAACATGGGCTCCAGGACCGGCAAGGCCGTCTCGAAATGTTCCCGGTAGCGATGCCAACGGCCGATGCCTTTGGTGTTGATAGGCTCGATCACCTGACTATAACTGGGGGTCTTGATATAACCCTTTTCTCTCGCGCGTGCATCGAATTCCAACATCAGCTGCGCGTCCTCCAGACCGAGGAATGCCGCGATCCTACCCGTCTGCCCAGGCGTATCGGCCACCAGATCCTCATAGCGAGATATGAACACATCCGGCGCGAAGACTTTTACGTGGTGCAGCCAGTTCTCCATTGCCTTCACATAGGCGCGCGCCAGGCGCTCGAGCGATTGTCCCGCCACGGCCAGCACCGGTGCGCGGAAGTTCTGCATGTAGCAACTCAGGATGACGTCACACGGATGGCGAATCGCCAGGATGAATTTTGCCTCCGGGAACATTCGATGGATCATTGGCAGCCACAGCATATTCAGGGGGTTCTTGTCCACCAGCCGTGCATTCCAGCGGCGAGGCACTTTCCCGCAAGCGAACAGCAGATATCCCTTGCGTAACTCATCGCAGTCCCGCTGGTCCAACCTGCCGAGGTCGCGAGGAATTTTGAACCCTGTGCTGTTCTCCAATTGCACTGTAAGCATATTGAAGAACGGCCGCTCATCCATGGACTGCAGACGTGGATGCGCGTCCAGCATTTGTTCCAGCAACGTGGTTCCCGATCGTGGAAACCCGACCACGAACACGGGCGATTGCGTCGCAGCGGGCGCACTCAGTTTCGGCCAACCGGCGTAGTCATCCGCGCTGACGCGCGCATCGGCGCCCGACAGGATTTCTGCATCAGCTTCAAAAAAATGCGGCACAACGCTCTTCAGTTCCTCTATCTGATGAGCATGTCCCGATCGGAAGGCATGCATGGCGGCGGCCGTGTCGCCCACTTTGTCGCAGGCCTGGCCGAGCGAAAACCAATACGTGTAATCGCCTTCCGCCCGGGGGCCGATGCGTTCAAGCATCGCGCGCGCATCTGCGTACTGGCCGCGACGCATGGCGAGCTGGGCGCGCTGAGCGGCAATCTCCCGCACTCCTTCCATTTCGGTCTTCGCGTCGATCCCATCACCCGCTGGCGCCACCTCCTCCAGAAGAGCCCGGGCCTCGTCCAACCGGTTGATGCGCTCATACAAGCCGGCCAACCGCAGCGCTAACCGCCGCTCATCGGGGTGGCGGCGCAACAAATCCTCCACCAATTCGACAGCCGACCCTGCCTCGCCTTGTTGGGCAAGTACCTCGGCTAATTGCGACTGCAGGTAATCGTCGAGCGGCAACCATTGCCGCCAGGGCTGCAAAAGGCTCTCGGAACGTGAATCACGGCATGCGGCGCAGGCTTTCGCGGCGTGAATACGAATAGCGGCCGAATCAGGCGACTTGCCGAAAGCACGCAACAGGGTGTCGCGCGCTTCGACATGCTTGCCCAAATCCATTTGCACAAGCCCGTACAGTTCCAACAGCTCTGCATCATTCGGGGCCAACAGTACGACTGTCTCATAGGCGCGTTCGGCCGCTTCCAGATCTCCTACCCTGCTCAAAGCTGCCGCGTAATTGCGCCAGTGCACGCTGTCATCCGGATACAACCGCGTCAGGCGGGCGTACAACTCCAGCGATTCCGAAAAATTCCCCTGCTGCCACAAGCTCAAGGCCAGAAGAACCAGCAAATTGGCGTCATCCGGCTTTTGCTGCAGCTCGTTCCGGCAAATGCGTTCGGCGGCCTGAGGATCACCGCCCTCGAGCGCGGCGACCGGGTCAATCAAAGGTTCGGCCATTGGGTCACAAGAAAAAGCAGAAAGAGAAAGGGCCGCACGAGAATACTCGTGCGGCCCTGAAGGTTGAAGCTTTGAGCCAGCCCGATCAGAACTTCACGGTCACACGAGCCCAGTAGTAGCGGCCCAGCACGTCGAAGTCGTTCGGATCGGTATTGGCGTTCTGCGAGTTGTTGGCATACAGGAACGGAGGCTGCTTGTCGAACACGTTGTCCACACCCAGGTCGATGCGGGTGTTGATCGGTTCGATGTTGTAGCCCACCTGCAGGTTGTTGTACACGTACTGGCCATAGTGCAGGACGTACGCCCCCGC
>JBQCHG010000075.1:0-18990 GCA_051954935.1 Rhodanobacteraceae bacterium | reverse complement strand
CTCACTCTTCCGCATCCGGATCATAGGCGCCGAACTGGCTGGCATCGTCGCTCCTGGGCGGCACGCAGCCGGGCACCACGGCGTCTCGCTTGAAGAGGTACCACTCGCGACGATTGGCGTGGCCGACGTGGATGGCGCGATCGGCGCGCACGCAGGGCGCCAGCACGTCGCCCAGCGAGAAGATCCAGCGATGTTGCGGATCCTGCTCCTGCCATTCGAGCGCGCGCCCGAGCTGCTCGTGCCATGGCAGCAGGAAGCCCCAGTTGACGCTCGGGCGTCCCAGCGTATCGAGCATCAGCAGGTTCTGTTCCTTCCAGGCGACCAGCGCGATCTGGTCCTGCGGCGGCACGAGGCTCGCGGTGCGCGCCATCACATCGCGTGCCGATGAATAGCCGTTCAACAGCGGATACCCGACCAGCCCCCACGTGCCCCACAGCACCAGCGCGAACAAGCTCCAGGTCAGCGGTGCGCGCCGCGGCAGCGTGAGCAGCGCGATCAGCACACCGGCCGCGCCGATGCCAAGGAACATCGCAATCAGTGGCGCGGGCGAGGCGTCCAGCGCCGACGCGGCACGTTGCGTCAACGATTGCAAGTGTCCGGCGTGCATGAGCACACCCGCGATCAGCATGACCGCGGCGATCAGCAGCGCGACAGCCCAGAGCACCATCCGGAAATCGCGGCGCCGCACGATGCCCGGCAGGAGCGGCGCCATCGCCACGGCGACCATCGGCATCACGGGCAGGATGTAGACATTGCGCTTGCCCGCGCTGATCGAGAAAAACACCACCACGATCACCGCCCATGCGATCGGCAGCAGCACGCGCGCATCGCGCCGGCGCAGGCGGTGTACCCAGCCCGGAATCGCCCACGGCAACGCCAGCGACAGCGGCAGCCACTGAAACGCGATCACGCCGAGGTAGTAGTACCAGGCATGCAAATGGTGTGTGGCATGCGCGTAACGAGAGACGGTCTGGCCGAGCAGGATGTCGTGCGCATAGTGCGTGAATTCCGGATCGTGGTGCACGCGCACCATCCACAGCATCGGCAGTGCCCAGCCGAGCACCGGAACCACGAACGCCAGCAAGCCGAGCCACCAGCGGGGATCGCCCGCGCGCGCTGCGTACACGTTGCGCCAGCCACGCGCGCAGGCGAACGCATACGGCGCGAACATCAGCAGCGCCAGTACGCCCACGCCCTTGGTGATCACGCCGAGCCCTGCAGCGAAGCAACCGAACAGGTACCAGCGCCAGTTCGGACCGAGCAGCAGGTGTCGCAACAGGCCGTAATTGGCGAGCGTGATCCAGAACACCTCCAGCGCATCGATCTGCGCAGCGCGCATCTGGAAGGTGAAATCGAAACTTACCAGCACCGCACCGGTGGCGAGCAGCGCGCTGCGATGGTTCCATTGCCGGCGCACCAGATCGTAGACCAGTCCGAGCGTGCCGAGCCCGGCCAGCAACGAGGGAATCAGGAACCAGCCGCGCCAGCCGCTCGTGATCCAGTAAGCGCATGCTTCCAGCCACATGAACATCGGCGGCTTGTCCGAATACAACTCGACGCCACGGTGCGGGAACAGCCACAACCCGCTGCGCAGCATCTCGCGCGCGACCAGCGCGAAGCGCGGTTCATCCGAAGGCCATGGATCGCGCAGGCCGATACCCAAGCCCAGCAGCAGCAGCGCAAAAACGAAAAACAGGATCAGCTCGACGCGCGCATTGCGCACCAGCCAGCCTCGGGTTTGGGAGAGTGAGGTCATTTGCTTCATGTAGGAGCGAGCGTGCTCGCGACCGAGACTTCTCGCAAGCAGGCCATCCATGGCAAGGAACTCCATGTCGCCTGCACGCAGGTTCCTACCCACGCTTCAGGAGGACGGCATAGTACATGCCATCCAGCCCGCCTTCGCCGGGCAGGATCTGCCAACCCGGGCCGGCCTTGTGTCCCGCAGGAAGTTCGGACGGCAGCGCTTCGGCGTCCGCGTGCGTGAGCAGGAAGTCCGCGACGACTTCCTCGTTCTCGGCGCGCAGGATGGAGCAGGTGCCGTAAACCAGCTTGCCACCGGAATCCAGCAGCGGCCACAGTGCAGCCAGCAGTCGCCGCTGTTGCTGCACGAGTGTCGGAATATCCGCCGCGCGCCGATGCAATTTGATGTCCGGATGCCGACGGATTACGCCGGTGGCCGAACACGGCGCATCCAGCAGGATGCGATCGAACGGCTTGCCTTCCCACCACGCGGAAGGATCGCCTGCATCGCCAACGCGCACCTCGCATTGCAGGTGCAGGCGCGCAAGATTCTCGCGGATGCGGACGACGCGTTGCGGTTCGCGTTCCAGGGCGAGCAATTGCAGATCCGCGCGCTCGAGCAAATGACAGGCCTTGCCGCCCGGCGCAGCGCAGGCATCCAGCGCGCGCATGCCGTTGCGCACATCCAGCAGATCGGCGGCGAGTTGCGCGGCGCCATCCTGCACGGAGAGCTTGCCCTCCTTGAACTCCGGCAGTCGCGCGATGTCGGCGTGTTCGTCCATTACCAGCGCATCGCGCAGGAATGGATGCGCGCTCGCGACGATGTCTTGGGCCTGCAACGCGGCGACCATGGCTTCGCGCGTTGCCACTCGCTGGTTCAAGCGCAACATCGGCGGCGAAGGCGTGTTGTTCGCCGCGAGGATCGCCACCACCTGGTCCGGCCAGTCGCGCGCGATGGCCTTGACCAGCCATGGCGGATGCGCGGTGCGCGCCACCGGATCGCGATCGAGTTGCGCATGGAGCGCTTCGCGCTCGCGCAACCAACGGCGCAAGACCGCGTTGACCAGATTGGCGAAGGGCGCGCGGCGCAGCGCGCGCGCGGCTTCCACTGTCGCCGCGACGGCGGCGTGCGGCGGCAGGCGCAGGCTTTCGATCTGCGTCAATCCGCAAACCAGCAGCGCATGCACCAGCGGCTCGCGCTTGCGCAAGGGTTTGTCGAGCAGGCGATCCAGCGCAGTGTCATGGCGCAACCACCAGCGCGCGCCTTCGTTGGCAATGGCTGTCAGTAGCGCACGGTCGCGCGGATCGGCCAGTTGCGTCTGCGCCGGCGCCAGCGCCTCGCGCAGCGAAGCGCCATCGAAAACCACCGCAGCCAGCACCTGCGCAGCGAGTGCGCGCGTGTCGTTCATGGGTTGCGCAGTTCGGAACGGGCGTTGAGGTAATCGGCCGCACTGATCACGCGACCGCCGGCGCGCTGCAATTTCGATACGCGCAGCACGCCCTCGCCGCAGGCGATGTCAATGCCGTGTTTCGACGCGGCAACGATTTCGCCCGGCCTGGCCGAGGTCCGGGTCCGGAGTCCCTCCGCCGACCAGATTCGAACCTTCTCGCCGGCAATCTGGGCTTCCGCTACAGGCCAGGGATCGAACGCGCGCACCTTGCGCTCCAGTTCCATCGAACTCCGCGCAAAATCCAGTTTCGCTTCCGCCTTGTCCAACTTGTGCGCGTAGGTCACGCCTTCACTCGATTGGGGGATCGCGTTCATCGGTTCGCCGCGCATCACACGCCGCAAGCCTTCCGCAAGCACCTGCGCGCCGAGCAAAGCCAGGCGATCGTGCAGCAAACCACCGGTGTCGTCCGGTTGGATCGGCGTGCGCGCGGACAGCAACACCGGTCCGGTATCCAGCCCGGCCTGCATCTGCATCAGGCACACGCCGGTTTCCTCATCGCCGGCGAGAATCGCGCGCTGGATCGGCGCCGCACCACGCCAGCGCGGCAGCAGCGATGCGTGCACGTTCCAGCAGCCGAGTTTCGGAATCGCGAGCACCGCCTTCGGCAGGATCAATCCGTACGCGATCACGACCAGCAAGTCGGGGGCGTGGTCGCGCAGCAGCCGCTGCGTGGCCTGGTCCTTCAGCGTCTCGGGTTGCTCGACCGGAATGCCCGCTTCCTGCGCGGCCTGTTTGACCGGACTCATCGCCAGTCCTCGACCGCGTCCGGCCGGACGGTCGGGTTGTGTGTAGGCGCCGACGACTTCCGCGCCTGAATCGAAACACGCGCGCAGCCCCGGCAGCGCGAACGCCGGCGTGCCGGCGAACACCAGCCGCAATCGCTTGTCACTCATCGGCTCAGGCCGAAGCAGCTTGCGGCTCGGCCTGTCGCCTCGCCTTCTCCAGCTTGCGCTTCACCATCTCGCGCTTGAGCGGCGAGAGGTAATCCACGAACAGCTTGCCCATCAGGTGATCCATCTCGTGCTGGATGCACACGGCGAGCAGTCCGTCGGCTTCGAACTCGAGCGGAGTGCCGTCCAGGCCCTGCGCACGCACGCGGATCAAGCCGGCGCGCTCGACATCGGCGAAGATGCCCGGCACCGAGAGGCAACCTTCCTGATAGGTCTGGTGGCCTTCGGCGTGCAGGATCTCCGGATTGACCAGCACGCGCGGATCGTTGTGTTCCTCGGACACATCCACCACCAGCAGACGCTGGTGCACGTTCACCTGGGTCGCGGCCAGCCCGATTCCCGGCGCGGCGTACATGGTCTCCAGCATGTCGGCAGCGAGTTGCTTCAGGTCGGCATCGAACACGCTGACTGCCATCGCCTTGGTGCGCAGGCGCAGGTCGGGGAATTCGAGGATTTCGAGCTTGGCCATGAGAACGCTGGAGAATCTGCTCTTGTTGAAGTTGCAGCCACGGGAGGCTGCCTTTTCGGTCAGGGACGATGATGGACCGCAGCCACGGATGCCACGTTCACGCGCGGGGATAGCGCATATTTGTGGACGGTTTGGCGTTATCCAACCCAGCCGCATGGCTAGGATGCCCATTGTACGCCTGTTTCAGATACACTCGCCCAAAATCGCTGGGGGATCGGGGGATTGCCGCCTATGTTTAAGAAAGCGCTTGCGCTCGCAGCCGGGCTGCTGGTGACCCTCGGCGCCTACGCCGCGACCGCGGAATTGCGTGCCGATCACCCTTCCACCTATACAGTGCAGAAGGGCGACACGCTCTGGAGCATTTCCGCGCGTTTCCTGCAGAAGCCCTGGCTGTGGCCCGAAATCTGGGACGTCAACCAGCAGATCCACAACCCGCACCTGATCTATCCGGGCGAAGTGCTCCAACTCGGTGCAGACAATCGCCTGCACGTCGTGCAACAGCCGCAGGTCGAAGCCAACCCGGTCCCGGCCGTGCCGCTCTCCGAGATCGAGCCGTTCCTGCACGACCTGCGCATCCTGAGCTCCGATGAGCTGAAACGCACGCCTTACGTGGTCGCGAGCGAAGAAGATCAGCCGCGCGCCGTCGAGGGGCAGTTCGTTTACGTGCGCGGCCTTAATGCCACGCGGGGTGAGCGCTTCGCGCTGGCCCGTCCGACCCACGTCTATCGCGCGACCGGGGATGCCTCGCATCCCGACGAGGTCGCGCATTTGCTCGACAGCAACGTCGGCGTCGCGGCCGGTCCTTGGTCTGAAAATTCCCGCAACGACGGCATGATGGGCCGTGGCACCGAACTCGGCACCGAGGTCGAGATCATCGGTACCGTCCGGGTGCTGCAGGGCGGCGACCCCGCCACCACCCTGCTGACCAATGCGAAGATGGAAATCCGTCCGGGCGATCGCTTGGTGCCGGTGAACGACGCGCCGTACGATCCCACCTTCTATCCGCATCCGGCGAGCTCGCTGCCGCCCCATGCGCGCGTGCTGGCTTTCGCCAATGGCATGGATTCTGTTTCCGCGGAGGGACCCAAATCGGTGGTGGCGCTCTCGGTCGGAGCTGCCGACGGCGTCAACAACGGCACCACCTTCTCCATCTATCAACCGGGTGTCCGGATCACCGACGACGTCGCGGGCGACAGCGATCGGCGCTCGTTCGGACCTCACGTCCGGTTGCCGCCGGAATTCGTCGGCCACGTAATGGTGTTCCGCACCTTCGATCACGTCAGCTACGGCCTGATCATGGACGGCATCAAGCCGGTGCGCATCAACGCTATGCTGGAACTGCCGCAGTAAGGCGGTCAGGCTTCCCTTACGCGACGGCGCGGCTGACCACCGCGCCGTTTTCGTTTGGGTCACCCGTAAACTGCCGCCATGGATACGGACGACGAACTCCGCGCCTGGCTGATCCTGCTGCGCGCGCCGGGTGCCGGCCCGGCGGCCGCGCGCGCGCTCGTTGCGCACGCAGGGTCCGCGCGGGCCGCGTGTGCCTCGGCACGGCGATTCCGCGGCAAAGAAGGCCTGAGCCCGGAAACGCTGGCCTGGATCGAGGCCCCCGATGCCGCACGCCTGGATGCCGATCTCGCCTGGCTTTCCGAACCCGACCACCACCTGCTGCGCTGCACGGATCCGGATTTCCCGCCCCAGCTCGCCGAAATCCCGCAGCCGCCTGCGGCTTTGTTCGTGGTCGGCGATCCGGCACTGCTGCTGGGCGCACAGGTCTCGGTGGTGGGTTCCCGTAGCGCCAGCGCGCAGGGGCTGGCGAACGCGCGCGAATTCGCCCGCGCCCTGGCGCGTGCCGGACTGACCGTCACGAGCGGCCTGGCCGATGGCATCGACGGCGCGGCGCACGATGGCGCGCTGGAAGCCGGGAGCGCCACAATCGCGGTGATTGGCACCGGCGCGGATCTCGTCTATCCGCGTAAGCATCGCGAGCTGGCCGCGCGGATCGCGCGAAACGGTGCGATCGTCAGCGAATATCCGCTCGGGACGCCCGCTCTGCCTGCGCACTTCCCGCAACGCAACCGGCTGATCGCCGGGCTGGCGCTGGGGACGCTGGTGATCGAAGCCAGCCTGCAATCGGGTTCGCTGATCACCGCCCGGCTGGCCGGGGAAATGGGCCGCGAGGTGTTCGCCCTGCCCGGTTCGATCCACAACCCGCTTTCGCGCGGCTGCCACAAGCTGATCCGCGACGGCGCCCGGCTCACCGAGACCGCGCTGGAGGTGATCGAGGCGCTTGCGCCCGGCGCCCAAGCGCTGGGCGCGCAATTGCGGGAGCGCCTGGAGTCCTCGCCGTCCGGAGCCGCGGCGCACCCAGCCCGCGCGGATGACCCGGACTACGCGCGCCTGCTGGCCGCGCTGGACGAAGCGCCCACGGGTCTGGACGAGCTGGCCGCCCGGACCGGCTTGAAACCGGCCGAACTGTCCTCGATGTTGCTCTTGCTGGAGCTGGAAGGCACCGTCGCGCCGGCCGTAAATGGCCGCTGGCAAAGGATTTTTGCTCCGTCCGCTTGACAGCGGCCGGGGTGCCGTGCCTCCACTATAAATAAGAGAGGGCCGGGCCCGGCCCTCGGATTCAAGGCAACGCATGGCCAAAAACCTGCTCATCGTCGAGTCGCCGGCCAAGGCCAAGACGATCAACAAATATCTTGGCCCCGACTTCCACGTGCTGGCCTCCTATGGCCACGTGCGCGACCTCGTGCCCAAGGAAGGCGCGGTGGATCCGGAGCACGGCTTCGCCATGGACTACGCGCTGATCGAGAAGAACGAGCGGCACGTGGACGCGATCGCCAAAGCCGCCAAGGCCGCGGACACCATTTATCTGGCCACCGACCTTGACCGCGAAGGCGAGGCGATCTCCTGGCACATCAGCGAGATCCTGCGCGAACGCGGCCTGCTGAAGGATCGCGACGTGCACCGGGTGGTGTTCTCCGAGATCACCCCGCGCGCCATCAAGGAAGCGGTCGCGAATCCGCGCAAGCTCTCGCACGACCTGGTGGACGCGCAGCAGGCGCGGCGCGCGCTGGATTACCTGGTCGGTTTCAATCTCTCGCCGGTGCTGTGGCGCAAGGTGCAGCGCGGGCTCTCCGCCGGCCGCGTGCAGTCGCCGGCGCTGCGCATGATCGTCGAGCGCGAAGAGGAAATCGAAGCCTTCAGGCCGCGCGAATACTGGACGATGGAAGCGCAATTCGCGCATCCCGACGGCGCGTTCAACGCGCGGCTGGTGCGGTTCGAAGGCAAGAAGTTCGAGCAGTTCGACCTCACCAATACAAACGATGCGCACGCTGCGCGCGATTCGTTGCTGCGCGACGCCGGCGGGACGCTTGCCGTCGCCGACGTCCAGAGCAAGCAGCGCCAGCGCCGGCCGTCTGCGCCGTTCACCACTTCGACGCTGCAACAGGAAGCCGCGCGCAAGCTCGGGCTCTCCACCAGCCGCACCATGCGCATCGCGCAAGGCCTGTACGAGGGCGTGGCGCTCGGCTCGGAAGGCAACGTGGGCCTGATCACCTACATGCGCACCGATTCCACGAACCTGTCCAACGATGCGATCGGGGAACTGCGCGCGGTGATCGAACGCGAATTCGGAAAGCAGGGCTTGCCCGAGCACGTGATGGTCTACAAGGCCAAGTCGAAGAACGCGCAGGAAGCGCACGAGGCGATCCGCCCGACCTCCGCGCTGCGCACACCGAAATCGGTCGCGGCATACCTGGCGCCCGATCAATTGAAGTTGTACGAACTGATCTGGAAGCGTGCGGTCGCCTGCCAGATGAAGCCAGCGACACTGAACACCGTAGCCGTCGAATTTCCCTGCGGCCAAGATGCGACGTTCCGCGCTACCGGCACGACCGTGGTGGATCCGGGCTTCCTTGCGGTTTACGAGGAAGGTCGCGACGGCAAGTCCGAGGACGACGAGGAAGCGCGCAAGCTGCCGGCGCTGAAGGTCGGCGACGTGGTGCCGCTGGCCGACATCGTCACCGAACAGCACTTCACCGAACCGCCGCCGCGCTATTCGGAAGCCTCGCTGGTCAAGGCGCTCGAGGAATACGGCATCGGCCGGCCTTCCACCTACGCCAGCATCATCCAGGTGCTGCTGAACCGCGAATACGTGATCCTGGATTCGCGGCGCTTCAAGCCGACCGACGTCGGCCGCGCGGTGGCGAAATTCCTGTCCGGGCACTTCACGCGGTACGTGGATTACGACTTCACCGCCAGGCTCGAGGACGAACTGGACGCGGTCAGCCGCGGCGAAGAGGAATGGAAGCCGCTGCTGGAGAAATTCTGGAAGCCGTTCAAGGCGCTGGTCGAGGACAAGACCGAATCGGTGGACCGTGCGGAAGCTTCCGGCGCGCGCGAGCTGGGCCGCGATCCGAAAACCGGCAAGCCGGTTTCGGTGCGGCTGGGCCGCTACGGCGCCTACGCGCAGCTCGGCGACAAGGATCAGGACGAAACGCTGCAATTCGCCTCGCTCCTGCCCGGGCAGAGCATGCACACCATTACGCTGGAGCAGGCGCTGGAGCTGTTCAAGCTGCCGCGCGCACTGGGCAAGGACGTGGACGGCGAGGAGATCAGCGCCGGCATCGGCCGCTTCGGACCGTTCGTGCGCAAGGGCAAACTTTACGCATCGCTCAAGGGCGACGATGATCCGCACACGGTTACGCTGGAGCGCGCACAGGAACTGATCCGCGAAAAGCAGGAGCTGATCGCCAATCGCGTGATCACCGATTTCGGCGATGGTATCCAGGTGTTGAACGGACGCTATGGTCCGTACATCACCGATGGCGAAAAGAATGCACGCATCCCCAAGGACCGCGATCCGAAGTCGCTGACCCATGACGAGTGCAGGGCGCTGCTGGAAGCCGCACCCAACCGGCCTCGGCGCGGCGCGAAGAAGACCGCCGTGAAGAAAGCCGCAACCAAGAAAGCAGCCGCGAGAAAAACGGCGGTGACGGACGGCGCGGAATCACCTGCGCCGCGCAAGGCGGCGAAGAAAACCGTGAAGAAAACCGCGCGCAAGAAGACAGCCACGAAGAAAACAGCGGCGAAGAAATCCCCTGCGGAGAAAGCCGCGCCGGCGCGCAACGAGTCCACACCGCCGCCTTTCGAAACCTGAAAGATGCGCCGCTTCGAAGCCGCCCGGATCGCCGAAGCCGCGGCGCTGTTGCGTGCCGGCGGCGTGCTTGCCTATCCCACCGAAGCGGTGTTCGGGTTGGGCTGCGACCCCGACAACCCCGCGGCCTTCGAGAAGATCTTTGCGCTGAAACAACGCCCACCCGAACAGGGCGTGCTGCTGATCGCGTCCGATTTTTCGCAAATCGCCGATTGGATCGAGGCGCCCCCGGAAGCGATTGTGCGCGCGCAGGCGACGTGGCCCGGCGCCCACACCTGGATTTTTCCGCGCACGCCGCGGGTGCCCGAATGGGTGGCGGGCGGTCACAGCGGCATCGCATTGCGCGTCACCGCGCACGAAGGCGCCGCGACGCTGTGCCGCGCATTCGGCGGCCCGATCGTCTCCACCAGCGCAAACGTGCACGGCCAGCCACCGGCGCGCAGCGCAGATGAATGCGAAGCCATGTTCGGTTCAGCGCTGGATGGCATCCTGCAAGGCGAGACCGGCGGGTTGTCCCGCCCCACCCCGATTGCCGATGCCGTGACCGGCGCTATCATTCGGAAATAGGGGCGGCGGGGGCCGCGGTCGGACACGATTTTCAAGGAAGGAGAATCAGGGGAGGGTGTGGTGGCCGTTGTCTTCGATACCGCACGATCGCGTGCGGAACAGATCCCGCTTCCGCTGCTGCGCGCGGCGAACCCGGATCGCATCATCGCCTGGCGCGATGGCCGTGCGGTGCGCGCGACCGAATTTCTGGACGAAGTCGCCGCGCTCGCGGCGCGACTGCCCTCCGCTCCGGCCGCGATCAACCTCTGCGAAGATCGTTACGCTTTCCTGATCGCCTTCGCCGCGCTCGCGGTGCGGGGGCAGACCAACCTGCTGCCTCCTTCCCGCGCCCCGCACGCGGTGGACGAAGTGCTGGCCGCGCATCCGGGCAGCTACACCATCGGCGATGTCGAATTGCCGGCCTCTCCGCCGCACTACCTGCGTTTCGATCTTTTGCATGCGATCGCCCCTGATCGCGAAAATAGCCCGGACATCCATGTCCGCGCTGCTCAAGGGGCGCCGGCCGTCAATCCGGAGTTGACCGTGGCGATCGGCTACACCTCCGGTTCCACCGGCGTGCCGAAGGCCAATGCAAAACGATGGGACAAGCTTGCCATCAGCAGCGCCCACAACCATGCGCTGCTGAAGGGCCTGGCCGGCGCGCCGTACACGGTCGTAGCGACGGTGCCGTCGCAGCATATGTACGGGCTGGAATTCTCGGTGTTGCTACCGCTGTTCGAGAACGTGGCGATACACGCGGCGAAGCCATTCTTCCCGGGCGACATCGCGAGGACACTGGAAGAGGTGCCCGCGCCGCGCGTGCTGGTGACCACGCCGGTGCACCTGCGTGCACTGGTCGAGCACGGTGAACCCTTGCCTGCGTTGGCCGCCATCGTTTCGGCGACCGCGCCGATGCCGCCGGACCTGGCACGCGCGGCGGAAGCGCTGTTCGGGACGCCGGTGCAGGAGGTGTTCGGCTCCACCGAAACCTGCGTGATCGCGCATCGCCGCACCGCGGGCGAAGAGTGCTTCACCCTGTATCCGGGCGTCGCGCTGCACCCGCAGCCCGATGGCGCACAGGTGGAGGCGCCGCAGTTGCTTCACCCCGTCACCCTGGCCGACCTGGTGGAACTCGCCGAAGGCGGGCGTTTCATCCTGCGCGGCCGCAATGCGGACCTGCTGGAGATCGCCGGCAAGCGCGCTTCGTTGGGCGATCTCACCAGGCGCCTGCTCGCCGTGCCGGGCGTGCGCGATGGCGTGGTGTTCCAGATGGACGAAGCCGATCGCAGCGGGGTGCAGCGCATCGCCGCGCTGGCGGTGGCCCCGGGGCTTTCCGCGGGCGCGATTCTCCATGCGCTGCGGCAGGCGATCGATCCGGTTTTCCTGCCGCGACCGCTCAAGCTGGTGGATGCGCTTCCGCGCAGCGAAACCGGCAAGCTGCCGCGCTCGGCACTTTTGGAAATGCTGCGCGGTTAAACTGCGCGTTCCGCAGCAACATCCGCGCAGGCAATGAAAGTCCTCGTCATCGGCTCCGGCGGCCGCGAACACGCGTTGGCCTGGAAACTCGCGCAATCGCCGCGCGTCAGCGAAGTGCTGGTCGCGCCCGGCAATGCCGGCACCGCGCGCGAGAAACGCATGCGCAATATCGCGATCGCCGCCACGGACGTCGAAGGCCTGCTCACACTGGCACGCCACGAGCGCGTTGACCTGACCGTGGTCGGCCCCGAAGCGCCCCTGGTCGCCGGCATCGTGGACAAGTTCCGCGCTTCGGACTTGCGTTGCTTCGGCCCGCGCCGCATCGCCGCGCAACTGGAAGGGTCGAAAGCGTTCGCCAAGGCTTTCCTGCAGCGGCGCAACATCCCGACCGCGCACTTCGCGGTGTTCACCGAATTGAATCCGGCACTCGCCCACGTGCGCGCGCACGGCGTGCCGATCGTGATCAAGGCCGACGGCCTCGCTGCCGGCAAGGGCGTGGTGGTCGCGCACACGCTGGCCGATGCGGAGCTCGCGCTGCACGACATGCTCGGCGCACACGCGTTCGGCGCGGCCGGCGCACGCGTGGTGATCGAGGAGTTCCTGGAAGGCGAGGAAGCCAGCTACATCGTTGTGAGCGACGGCACGCGCGCTTTCCCGATGGCGAGCAGCCAGGACCACAAGCGCCGCGACGAGGGCGACAATGGCCCGAACACCGGGGGCATGGGCGCCTATTCGCCGGCGCCCGTGGTTTCGCCGGCGGTCGAGCAGCGCATCCTGCGCGAAGTGATCGAACCCACGCTCCGCGGCATGGCGGCGGAGGGCGCCCCGTTCATCGGTTTCCTGTATGCGGGATTGATGATCGACAAGCATGGCGCGCCGAAGGTGATCGAATTCAACGTGCGTTTCGGCGATCCGGAAACGCAGCCGATCATGCTGCGCCTGAAGTCCGATCTGCTGGATCTGCTGGAAGCGGCGCTGGACGGACGACTGGATCGCGTGCAGGCCGAATGGGATCCGCGCCCGTCACTCGGCGTGGTCATCGCAGCGGGCGGTTATCCAGGCAAGGTGAAGTCCGGCGATGCCATTTCGGGGCTGGATGCCAAGGTCGTTTCCGGCGATCGCGACGTCAAGGTCTTCCACGCCGGAACGAAACTTGCTCCGGATGGAAACGTGGTCACCGCCGGCGGCCGCGTACTGACTGCCTGCGCCCTGGGCGACGATCTCGCGCAGGCGCGCGACCGCGCCTATGCCGCCGCGCGCGCGATCCGTTTCGACGGCGCGTTCTTCAGAAGGGACATCGGGCACCGGGCGCTGGCGCGCTGATACTTTCACCGGGCAACGATGAGCTACCCTTGCGCCGCACCGGGGGCTCCTATGAACCAGTTCAAGCTGCTCGCCACGCGCCGCTTCGCGCCGTTCTTCGCAACGCAGGCGCTTTCCGCGTTCAACGATAATGCGTTCCGCAATGCCACGATCGTGCTGGTGGCGTTCCGGTTGGGCCTGTCGGATGCGAAGGTCGGCTTTTATTCCAACCTCGCGCCGGCGCTCTTCATCCTGCCGTTCTTCCTGTTCTCGGCGAGCGCCGGCCAGATCGCGGAGAAGTTCGAGAAGCAAAAACTCATCCGCTACGTGAAGCTGTTCGAGATCGGCGCGATGTGCTTCGCGGCGTGGGGCTTTTACATCGCGAGCCCCGCGCTGTTGCTGGCGGTGCTGTTCCTGATGGGCCTGCATTCGACGGTGTTCGGGCCGATCAAATACGCCATCCTGCCGCAGGTGCTGCAGCCCGACGAACTGGTCGGCGGGAACGGGCTGGTGGAGATGGGCACATCCATCGCGATCCTGGTCGGCATGATCGCCGGCGGCTGGGCCATGGCGAAGGCGGGCATCGGCGCGGAACTGTCCTCCGTGCTGGTGATCGGCGTGGCGCTGGTCGGTTTCGCAGCGAGCTGCGCGATCCCGCGTATCCCGGCCGCCGCGCCAGGTTTGAAGTTCAACTGGAACGCCTTCAACGAAAGCGCGCGCGCCATCCGCTTCGTCGCGAAGAAGCGCGCGGTGTTCAATTCGGTGCTGGGGATTTCCTGGTTCTGGTTCTTCGGCGGCGTGGTGACCGCACAATTGCCGAATTACACCAAGCTGTACCTGGGCGGCGATGCCAGCGTGGAAATCCTGGTGCTGACGCTGTTCTCGGTCGGCGTGGGCGCCGGCTCGTTGCTCTGCGAGAAGCTGTCCGGGCACAAGGTCGAGATCGGGCTGGTGCCGCTCGGCGCATTCGGCATGACGCTGTTCGGTTTGTTGCTGTACTTCGCCCAACATGAACCGGCCGCGCAGCACGGACTGGACTGGCTGGCCTTCCTGCGCGCGGCAGGCCACTGGCACATCGCCCTCGATCTCGCGCTGCTCGGACTGTTCGCCGGCCTCTACATCGTGCCGCTGTTCGCGTTGGTGCAGAGCCGCAGCGAGCGCAGCGAACTGTCGCGCGTGATCGCCGGCAACAACATCATCAACGCCGCCTTCATGGTGGTCGCCGCGCTGTTCGGCCTCGGCCTGCTGAAGGCCGGCCTCACCATTCCGCAACTGTTCCTCATCACGGCGCTGTTGAACGCCGCCGTTGCCTTATGGATCTTCCTGCTGGTACCGGAATTCCTGATGCGCTTCGTGGACTGGCTGCTGATCAGCGTGTTCTATCGCGTGCATTGCGACGGGCTGGAGCGCATCCCCGACGAAGGTCCGGCGCTGCTGGTGTGCAACCATGTGAGCTTCATGGATGCGCTGATCATCATGGGCAGCGTGCGGCGGCCCGTGCGCTTCGTGATGTACCACAAGATTTTCCGGATCCCGGTCCTGAGCTTCGTGTTCCGCACGGCCAAGGCGATTCCGATCGCCGGCGCGAAGGAGGACCCGCAACTCTTGAAGCACGCCTTCGCGCAGATTGATCAGGCGCTTGCCGAAGGCGAGCTGGTGTGCGTGTTTCCGGAAGGTTCGTTGAGCGCCGATGGCGAAGTGGCGACGTTCCGCCCCGGCATCGAACAAATCCTGGCACAGCGACCCGTGCCGGTGGTACCTCTCGCCTTGCGTGGCCTGTGGCGGAGCATGTGGAGCCGGCGCGATTCCAAACTCGGGCGCGCACGACTGCCGCGGCGCTTCCGCGCGCGTATTGCCTTGCTGGCCGGGACGATCGTGGACGGCACCGCGACCAGCGCGGCCGATCTCGAGCAGCGCGTTCGGGCCTTGCGAGGCGCGGAAGCGTAAAGCGCTACGCGACCCAACCCGCCAGCACGATCAGCGCGACCACTGCCAGCCACACGACCAGGACCCGGATCAGCAGGCGCCGCGCGTCGGCGAGTTCTTCCAGCGGATCGCTTACGTCGGCCACCGCGCCGCCGTCGCCGGCTTCGATGTCGGCATCCACACCCGAGCGCGCGACCGCGGCGAGGAAGCCCGGCTCCAGTTCCCATGGCGAGCGGCCCGGCTGCGCGTGCCATACGCGCCACGCATGCAGTACCGCCTCGAAGTCGGAAACCAGCGCCATCGCGAGCACCATCAGGTGCGCGGGAAGCCAGTCCAGCGCGGCAGCAAAACGGCGCGCGCCGTCACGCGCACGCAGGTCGAGCTCGCCGCCATCGTCGGCCGCGACCTGCGCAAGCCGGTACAACAGCGCACCGACGGGACCGATCAGGAAGAACCAGAACAGCACGCCGAAGCGGCGACGCAGGCCGGCCAGCACCGCGGCTTCAACCAGTGCGGGCGAGGTGAACGGCAGTGGGGTGGCGCCGGCATCGTCGCGAAGTTCCTGTGCCGCAGCCTCGCGCGCAGGCGCATCGGGCGCAGTGAGCACGGCATCGATGTCGGCTTCCGGCTCGCGCGGCCCCAGCGTGTAGATCAGTACCAGCACCGCGAAGACCACGCCCGCAGCACCGAAGCCCCATCCATACAGCGCGCGCTGGATCAGCGCGCAGACGATCACCGGCAATGCCAGCGCGATCGCGATGCGCCCGCCGCCCTCGGCAAAACGCAACTCTCCGAGCCACGAGCGAAACCATGCGAAGTTGCGCACCCGCGTGAAGTCCACTTGCGAGAACGCCAGCAGCAGAACGATCAGTGCGGCGACGAGTCGGATGGCCATGGTTGCGCCAGCGGGAGTGTTGCCCCGGATTGTATCCCCGTGTTGCCGAAGTGGTGTTACGCAGCGGGAGCCGTTTGCACCACTTCATTCAACTCGATGCCCGCGCGCGTGCGCAACCAGTGCTCGAGCAGGCGATAGGAAATGGACAGCGGCGATGATGGCCGCAATGCGCCTCTGCGCACGTCATCCACGATCTGCTTCGCGCTGAACCAGCGAGCGCCTTCCAGTTCACCATCGGCGAGGCGGATTTCACGCGCACGCGCAACGGCCGTGAAGCCCAGCATCAGCGAAGCCGGGAACGGCCAGGGTTGCGAGGAGTGGTAATCGCAATCCAGCACCTCCACGCCGGTTTCCTCGCAGACTTCGCGGCGCACGGCGTCTTCCAGCGACTCGCCGGGCTCGACGAACCCGGCGAGCGTCGAGTATTGATTCGGGCGCCACAGCGCCTGGCGGCCCAGCAGGCAGGCATCTTCGTGCTCGACGATCACGATGATCGCCGGATCGGTGCGCGGGAAATGCAGCCGTTCGCATTGCGGACATGCGGCGCGGTGGCCGGCGCTGACCAAGCGCAGCGCCGACCCGCAGGAGCCGCAGAAGCGCGTTGCGTCCTGCCAGTTCGCCAGCCCGCGGGCGTAGGCGAGCAATCCGGCATCGGCTGCGGGCAGGCGCACGCCGGCTTCGCGCAAGCCGATCCATTCCGCCGCGCGAAACATCTCCGCACTGGCCGGATCGCGCAGCAGGAATACGGGCGCGCCATCATCCAGGCCAAGCAGGCTGACTTGCGTATCCTGCGCGATGCGATCGGCGGCAAGGAACTGCAGGCAATCGTCGTGCACCGGCGCACGGCCTTCCAGATCGAAAGCGATGAAGCGCGCCCCCGGAGACGAACGTTGCGCGGCGAGCCAGCCGGCATCATCGCGATGCTCGGCGGCACGTTCCAGTTCCAGCGCGGCGAAGGTGTTGCGGTGCGAACGCGCGGCAGAACTGTCGCGCAGATCATTCATACCGTGAACGACGAACCGCAGCCGCACGTCGTCCGCGCGTTCGGATTGCGGATCACGAAATGCGCGCCGGACAGCGATTCCGAATAGTCGATCTCGGCCCCGGTGAGGTATTGCAGGCTGAGCGGATCCACCAGTAGCGTGACGCCGTCCTTTTCCACGGCAAGATCGTCTTCGGCGCGGTTCTCGTCGAAACTGAAGCCGTACTGGAACCCGGAGCAGCCGCCGCCCTGGATGTACACGCGCAGGGCGAGCTGTGGATTGCCCTCCTCGGCGATCAACTCGTGCACCTTGGCCGCGGCGGCGTCGGTGAACAGCAGCGGCGCCGCGGGCTGGTTGCGGTAATCGGGAGCGCTGGACATGCGTTGCATTATAGGAAGTGCGGTCATCCAAAGATGCGGCCTGTTTCGCTCAGGCGCAAGCCTCAGGGCATGGCGCCGACGCCGCCACCGTGCAGGGCCTCGCTCCAGGGTACACTGCGCGTCACCTCCGGACCGCCTTTCGGCTCCAGCGTGATGCGGATGCGGTTGGGTGTGAAGCCTCCCGGCAGCATCAACGTGCCCTGCACCTGCTGGAAATACCTGAACGCGAAGGGCAACCCGTCGGCGGCAGCGGTACCGACCAGTTCGCTCCAGTCCAGCACCACGAGCTTGTCGGAGCGGATGCCCTCCACCACCAGGCTCAGCTTGCCATCCGTTTCCCTGGCGCCTTCGGCGCTGTGCGTGAGCGTGACGGTGAAATTGAAGGCGCGCGTGTGCGCGATCGGCTTCAGCACGATGCCGTGCACGGCCAAGCCGCCGGGTTGCGCATCGGCGCCCACCAGCCGCGAATAGAACGCCTGGTCGGCGCGAAGGCTGCGGATTTCCTCGTCGCGCTCGGCCAGATTCTTCTGCAGCAGGCGATCGGCGATCTGGGAAACCTGGCGGCTGCGCTGCAGGACCGAGAGCCGGTTCTGCAACTCCTCATTGCGCTTGGCCAGTTCGAACGCCCGAGCGGCGGAGCCCTTGGCCATCGCCATGCGATGGCCGGTGAGCACGCCCAGCCCGAAGATCACCGCGATCGCCAGCGCGACCGCCAGTGCAATCAGCGTACGCGGCCTGCGCGCGAGCACGGCGCGGACTCTGGCCCAAAGCGATGGAATGGAGGACAGGCGCATTCAGCAGGCGGGAGAGGGTGAAGGCGAAGGGTAACAAACCCGGCTCCCGTTCCGGTCCGCATGCGTCGCATTTCCGGTTGGGCGCGCAGCTCCGGCACGTATACTGCCCGCGGTTTCCGGTGGCGGATGCAAAACGATGCTCATTCTCTGGCTCAAGGCGTTCCACATCGTCGCGGTGGTGACCTGGTTCGCCGGGTTGTTCTACCTTCCGCGCCTGCTGGTCTATCACGCGGAAGCGGCGGAGCCGCAAATCCGCGACCGCTTCAAGACGATGGAACGGCGCCTGCTGGTGATGACGCACATCGGCGCGCTGCTCACGGTGGCGCTGGGCATGGCCACCCTGGCGGCCTGGCAGCAGGCGGCGCCGGATTACTTCCGGTTCGCCGGCTGGCTGCACATCAAGCTGGGCTTGGTGCTGTTGCTTATCATCTATCACGTCGTGCTGATGCGGCTGGTCGGCAGCTTCTCCCGCGATGCGTGCCGCTGGAGTCCGCGCGCGCTGCGCATCTTCAACGAAATTCCCGCGCTGCTGCTGATCGGGATCGTGATTCTTGCCACCGTCAAGCCCTGACTTCCGGCACGCCCCCTGCATGCCATAGTTGTTCACGATGCGGGTATAGTTCGGGCCGCCAGGGGAAAACTTGAATGTCGGTGCAAGTGCCCGAACGAGACCAAAGCGCGGAACTGCGCGAGGCGTTTCTGCACTACCTGCCGCAGCGCCTGAAAACGCTGTTGCGCCGCGCGCGCGCGCAGAGTCGTTGCGGCTGGGACATCAATGTGCTGCGCCTGGTGCACGACGAGGTGTCCAACCTGGTCGGCGCCTGCGGGCGCTACGGCCAACTGGAGCTGGGCGAGCGCCTGCTGGCGCTGGAATCCACGCTGGCGCCCTACGCACAGACCCAGCGGATCCCCGACCA
>JBQCHG010000074.1:0-31711 GCA_051954935.1 Rhodanobacteraceae bacterium | reverse complement strand
CCATCGCTGCAAGCCACGACCCGCAAGGCTCAGGCGAGTTGCTGGAGCTGGGCTTCCAGCATCAATCGGCGTACCTGAGTTACGGGTTCCGCACCCAGTTCACCACGCCGGGTTTCACCCAGCTCGGTTACGAGTGGCCGCAGCGTCCGCCGCGCCAGGCGACCAGCGCATACATGAGCTTCGGCTCCGGCAACTCCGGCTCCCTGGGCTTGAACTACACGCGCGAGGATTTTCGCGACGGCCAGCCGGACGTGGATTTCGTCGGCGCGAGCTACAGCCGCTCCCTGGGGTCACTCGGTTATCTCAGCCTGTCCGGACTGCACTTCCTTGGCAAGGATCCATCCTCGCTGTTCATGCTCAGCATGACCATACCGCTGGATTCGGTCTACAGCGTCAGCCTCAATGCGCAATCGCAGGCGGGCGATCGCCAGGGCAATCTCCAGTTCCAGCGCAACCTGCCGGCGGGCAGCGGCATCGGTTATCGGCTGCAGGCCGGGCTTTCTCCGGCCGACCCGGATCTGGCGGAAGTCAGCCTGCAGAACGACATCGGCACCTACAGCTTCGGTGCGGCCAGCACGCGCGGGCAGCAGGCGTACCAGGCTTCCATGCGTGGTGGCGTGGCACTGCTGGATGGCAGGTTCTTTCCCAGCCGTTCGATCGACGGCAGCTTCGGAGTGGTGGAAGTGCCCGGCTTTTCCGGGGTGCGCGTCTACCAGGACAACCAGGAAGTCGCGACCACCGACGGCAAGGGTTATGCGCTGGTCCCGCGACTGCGCCCGTATCAGGACAATCCGATCCGCATCGAACAGGCCGATCTTCCGCTGGATGCCGAAATACAGGGGCTGCAACTGGAAGCGGTGCCCTATTACCACAGTGCGGTGCTGCTCGAATTTCCGGTCACGCGGTCCCGCGGCGCGGTACTCACGATCAAGCTGCGCGACGGCAGTTTCCTCCCGGAGGGCGCGGGCGTCATGCTCGAAGGCAATCCCGCGGTGTTCCCGGTCGGCGCAGGCGGCGAGGTCTATCTCACCGGCTTGCAACAACTCAATCATCTGCGTGTGATGTGGCGCGGGCAGACTTGCAATCTTACGGTCCGGTTCCCGGAAAGCTCCGACCCGCTGCCTCGTCTCGCTCCGATGACGTGCCAGGAGATCGCGCCATGATCGCGGCTTGCAATGGCAGGCATGCCTGGCTGCTCTCGCTCGCGTTGCTGTTCGCGCCGATCGCTTCGGCGACATGCAGCCTGAACGTGCAGGGCGTCAATTTCGGAAGCTATGACTTCATGAGCAGCCAGAACCTCGACAGCACGGGTCACGTCACGGTGACGTGCGACGTCAGTTCCAGCTTCAGCATCGGCCTGAGTACGGGTGCCGGCACCTATGCCTCTCGAACGATGCAGAACGGCGCGCACCAGCTCAGCTACAACCTCTACACCGATCCCGCGCACACCATGGTCTGGGGAGACGGTACCGGGGGCAGCGTGGTGGTCAGCGGCAGCGGAACCAATGTCGACGAGGTGGTCTATGGCAGCGCGCCGGCCGGACAGAACCCGTACCTCGGCGCCTACAGCGATGCGATCACGGTGACTCTGACGTTCTGAAAGCAGCAAGCAAAGCAAATTGCGCAACGCGAAATCTGCGTTGGCTGCGGATTCCATGACGCAGCCGCGCTCAATGCCAAGGGGAAATCTATTTATGCATCGGTCACTTCGGTGGCTCGCAGGGGCCCTGGCTCTCGGCCTTTCGGCTGGTTGTGCCGCGGCGACGCTCCGGGTCGTCGGCGACAACAACTATCCGCCCTATCTGTTCCTCGGGTCCGACGGCGAGCCCCAGGGCTACCTGGTGGACAAGTGGAAACTGTGGGAGCAGAAGACCGGCATCAAGGTCGAGCTCACCGCCACCGATTTTGCGACCGCGCAGCAACGGATTCTCGATGGCCAGGCGGATGTCATCGATCCGATCTTCGCCACGCCAGAGCGTGCGGCTAGATATGACTTTTCAGCTCCCTATGCGAACGTCCACGTCGGGGTCTACACCGATACCAGCATTACGGGTATCGCCACCGCCGCCGACCTGCACGGTTTTACGGTCGGGGTGGAACGCGGGGACGCGTGCGTGGACAGGTTGCGCAAGGCGGGCGTGACCAGCATCCGCGAGTACACCGACTACAGCGAGATCATCGCGGCGGCGCAGGCCAGGGACATCCGCATCTTCTGCATGGACGACCTGCCGGCGGCCTACTACCTGTACCGGCTCCACGCCCAGCAGCAGTTCGTCAAGGCGTTCGATTTCTACTCCGCCGATTTGCATTTCGCGGTACGCAAGGGCGACGCGGCCACGCTGGCGATGGTCGAGCGCGGCATGTCGCAGATCACGGACAAGGAGCGCGAGCGGTTGCGCGAGAAGTGGACGGGGCAACCGGTGGATCTGGCGCGTTACGAGAACACCTTCGTCATCCTTTCCGGCGCGCTTGCAACGGCCGGTTTCATCCTGCTGATATGGGTCTACACCCTGCGCCGCGGCGTGCACCGCCGCACCCGCGAGCTGGAATTCCTCACCCATTTCGACGCGATCACCGGCCTGCCGAACCGGCAGCTCCTGCTGGACCGCATCGATCACGCCATCGCGCAGAAGGACACGCCGATCGCGGTCCTGCTGCTGGACCTGGACAACTTCAAGCGGATCAACGACAGCTTCGGCCACCCGCAGGGCGACAAACTCCTGCAGGAAATGGCCGAGCGGCTCAAGACCTTGCGCGGACCGATCGGCACGGTCGCGCGGCTCAGCGGGGACGATTTCGTGATCGTGGCGCGCGCGGGCGAAGTCGAACAGGTCACCCTCGTCGCCGAAGAGGCGCGTCGCGCGATCGCGCAACCCTGCCAACTGGAGGGCAAGGATTTCTTCGTCAGCGCAAGCGTCGGCATAAGCATGTTCCCGGCCGACGGCACAGACGGCATCACCCTGCTCAAGAATGCGGACGCGGCGATGTTCCGGGCCAAGGAAAGCGGGCGCAACAGCGTCGCCTTCTACAGCGCCGCCCTGAGCACGCAGGCCAATGCCTTCATCACGCTCGGTGCATCCATCCGCAAGGCGATCGAGAAGAACGAGTTCGAACTGCTCTACCAGCCGCAATATTGCCTGGCGACGGGCCGGGTCCATTGCGTCGAGGCCCTGGTGCGCTGGCGGCAGGATGACCGCCTGGTCCCGCCTTCCGACTTCATCGCTTACGCCGAAGAACACGGGTTGATCGAGGCGCTGGGGAAATGGGTGCTCCGCACGGCTTGCCTGGACCTGTCCAGCTGGCTCGCCGACGGCGTGCCGGCGATCCGCCTGGCCGTGAACCTCTCCCCGCGGCAACTGGCATGCACAGGCCTGCTGCAGACCGTCAATGCCGCGCTCGAGGATGCGTGCCTGCCCTCGCACCTGCTCGAACTCGAAATCACGGAGAGCGCGCTGGTGCAGTCGGACCAGACCACGATCAGCGTACTCAAGGGACTGCGCGCAGCCGGCATCGACATCGCGATAGACGATTTCGGGACCGGCTATTCCTCGCTCGCCTATCTCCGGCACTTTCCGGTGAGCGTGATCAAGATAGACAAGAGCTTCCTTGCGGGCGTGCCGGAAGAGCGGAACGCGATGCAGCTCATCACCGCGATCGTCGCGATGTCGCACGCGATGAAGATGCGCGTCGTCGCGGAAGGAGTCGAGCGCGAGGCGCAGGCGGCGTTCCTGAGAGAGGTCGGCTGCGATCTCGCGCAGGGATGGCTGTTCGCCCGCCCGATGCGCTCCGGCGAGTTGCGTGCAATCCTGCGTCGAGGCGTGTTGAAACGCATCGCTTCATGAGTCCTGCGCGAGCCGCTGGACTCAAAGCCGGGCCGAGCGCAGGCGCAGCGCGTTGCCCACGACCGAGACCGACGACAGGCTCATCGCGAGCGCCGCGACCACCGGGCTCAGCAACCAGCCAAACACCGGGTACAGCACGCCGGCCGCGATCGGGATGCCGAGGGTGTTGTAGAGGAAGGCGAAGCCCAGGTTCTGATGGATGTTGCGCACGGTCCGCGCGGACAACCTGCGCGCGCGCAGCAGGCCACCGAGTTCGCCTTTCACGAGCGTGACCTGCGCGCTTTCCATCGCCACGTCGGTACCGTCGCCCATCGCGATGCCGACATCGGCGGCGGCCAGTGCGGGCGCGTCATTGATGCCGTCGCCCGCCATCGCGACCCTGGCGCCGCGCGCGCGCAGATCCTCGATGTATTTCGCTTTGCCTTGCGGCGTTTGTGATGCGGCGAAGTCCTCGATGGCCAGCGCTTCCGCCACCGCCCGCGCGGGCGCCTCGGCATCGCCGGTCAGCATCACTACGTGCAGGCCCTGATCGCGCAGCGCATCGAGCATCGCGCGGGCATCAGGTTTGATCGCGTCCTCGACCGCCAATGCTCCGGCGACGTGACGTTCCTGCACGAGATACATCACTGTCCTCGCCGACTGCGCCAGCGAATCGAGCTCGGCGTCGTTCGGCACGGCAATGCCGAGCGACTGCAGCATGGCCGAATTGCCCAGTGCGACGTCATGGCCGTCGATCCTGCCACGCACGCCTTGCCCGGTGATCGCGGTGAAGCCGGCGGCTGGCAGCAACTCGAGTCCGCGCGCGCGGGCGCCGGCCACGATCGCGCGGGCCAACGGATGTTCGCTCGCGGTTTCGAGGCTGGCCGCGAGGACAAGTACGTCTTTTTCAGTGCTGCCGCCCAGCGCGACGACATGGCTCAAACCGGGCCTGCCTTGCGTGAGCGTGCCGGTCTTGTCCAGCACCAGCGTGTCCACCTGTGCCAGCGCCTCGATCGCGGCGGCATCGCGGAACAACACGCCGCTCTCGGCGCCGCGGCCGCTCGCCACCATGATCGAGATCGGCGTGGCCAGTCCAAGCGCGCAGGGGCACGCGATGATCAGCACCGCCACGGCATTCACGATCGCATAGGCGATCCGGGGCTCCGGCCCGATCACCAACCAGACGATGCCGGTCAGCACCGCGATCGCGATCACTGCCGGCACGAAGAGCGCCGATACGCGATCCGCGAGGCGCTGGAGGGGCGCGCGCGAGCGTTGCGCCTGCGCGACCAGCGCGACGATCTGCGCCAGCACGGTTTCGTTGCCGACCTTCTCGGCGCGCATCGTGAGGCTGCCATTGGCATTCACCGTGCCGGCGGTCAGGCGATCGCCCGTGCGCTTTTCGACGGGCATTGGTTCGCCGCTCAGCATGGATTCGTCCACGCTGCTGGAACCGTCAAGCACCTCGCCGTCCACCGGCACTTTTTCGCCGGGGCGGATGCGCAGGACGTCGCCCGCGTGCACCGCTTCGATCGGCACGTCGCGCTCCTCGCCGTTTGTTCCGATCAGCCTGGCCTGCTTTGGCGCCAGGCCGAGCAGCTTGCGGATCGCCGTCGAAGTCTTGCCGCGCGCGCGCACTTCCAGCCATTCGCCCAGCAGCACCAGTGCGACGATCACGCCGGCCGGCTCGAAGTACACGCCGACCATGCCGTGCGCATCGCGCGTGCGTGGCGGGAAGATTTCCGGGGCGAACGTCGCGACCAGGCTGTAGCCGAATGCGACCAGCATGCCCAGCCCGATCAACGTGTACATGTTCGGCGAGTGGTTGCGCACGCCCAGCCAGCCGCGCCGGTAATAATCCAGACCCAGCCAGAGCACCAGCGGCACCGCGAGCGCAAGTTCGATCCAGCGCAAGGCGTAAACGGCCGCCATGCCGACCTGCGCGTCGAACCAGTGCGGTCCCATGGCTACTGCAAACAGCGGCAGCGCGAGCGCCGCCGCGATCCAGAAGTTGCGGCGCACCTTGCGCAGCTCGGAATCGTCTTCTTCCGCAACGGGCGAAAGCGGCTCCAGCGCCATGCCGCATTTGGGGCAGTTGCCCGGGCCGACCTGCCGGATTTCCGGATGCATCGGGCAGGTGTAGATCGCGCCTTCGGCGACGCCGCGCAACGGTGCGCCAGCAGGCTCCGGCTCCAGGTACTGCTTCGGATCGGCGAGGAACTTCTCGCGGCATCGTGCCGCGCAGAAGTAGTACGTCTGCCCTCGATGTTCGGCGCGGTGCCTGGCCGTGGCCGGATCCACCTTCATTCCGCAGACCGGATCGGTGGCGCCGGCCTGCGGATCCGGTTGCATGTTGCGATGTCCGCAACAGGCATCAGCCGACGGCGCGGGCACATCGCCGCGCCCGCGCGGATGATCGTGCGTGTGCAAGTGCTCATTCATTCGGGAGATCCCCGGCCAAGGCGTGCAGGATCGGACAGGCATCCGGATCACCCCGGCCGGGGCAACGGGCGATCAGGTGCTTCAGTCCGCGCCGCATCCGTTGCAGTTCCCGGATCTGCAGTTCCAGTTTCGCCAGCCGTGCTTCTGCGCGCTGCTTCACGTTGCGCACGCCTTTCTCATGGTCCGCCGACAACGCCAGCAGCTCGCGGATGTCGTCCAGCGAAAAGCCGAGCGCCTTGGCGCGGCGGATGAAGCGCAAGCGCTCGATCGCGCCGCGGTCGTAGTCGCGGTATCCGGAGCCGCGTCGGCGCGGTTCCGGCAGCAGGCCCGCGCGCTCGTAGTAGCGGATGGTGTCGATCGGGACCCCGGCGCCGCGTGCAACCGCGCCGATGGTCATGTGCGAAGCGGGATTGGTGTTCATGCGGCCAGTGTAAACCCTGGAGTCTGGTCCATAGTCAAGCCGCAGCACGTGCGGAACCGCGCTTCCCGTGAACGCCTGGTTGCCGAAGGCCGGGATCAAGGAAGCGATGTAACGCCGGATCCGCGCGCGATGTGTGGTGGAGTTCCGATTCCGCCTGCGAACATTCTTGTCGGACTGACTTCCGGCACTCCTTGATCGTTCGGCGCAGGATTACGGTTTCCGGGATTTGTTCCTTCGGGAGGCCGCCGTGAAAACACGATCCCTTGCAGCACTGCTGTTGCTGACCTTCGCCGGTGCCGCGCTGGCGGCCGACAAACCCGCCGGCCCGTTCGCGAACTTGAAGTTCCGCCATCTCGGGCCTGCGGTGTCGGGCGGCCGCGTGAGCGTGGTGCTTGGCGTGCCGGGCAAGCCGAACATCTATTACGTCGGCACTGCCGGCGCCGGTTTGTGGAAGACCACCGACGACGGGATCAAGTGGGACAACGTGTTCAAGCACGGCAACGCCGCCTCCATCGGCGCAGTCGCGCTGGCGCCATCGAATCCGAAGGACATCTGGCTGGGCACGGGCGAGGCCAATCCGCGCAACGACGTGCTGATCGGTCGCGGCGTGTACTTCTCGCCGGACGATGGCAAGACCTGGCAATTCAAGGGGCTGGCCGACGCGGGCCAGATTTCCAGCATCCTGGTCAATCCGAAGGACCCGAACACCGTTTATGTCGGCGTGCTGGGCAATCCGTGGAAGCCGAGCGAAACGCGCGGCGTGTTCATGACCACCGATGGCGGCAAGAACTGGGAGAAGGTGCTCTACGTCAACGACACGACCGGCGCCAGCGACATCGAGATGGATCCGTCCAACCCGAACGTGCTGCTCGCGGGCATGTGGACCGCGCAACGCAAGCCGTGGGACATGGTCAACGGCAGCACCGATGGCGGCATCTGGCGTTCGCAGGACGGTGGCAAGACCTGGACCAAGCTCGGCGGTGGTTTGCCGACTTCCGATCCGACCGACCGCGTCAAGATCGCGTTCGCGCCCTCCGAGCCGAACACCGTGTACGCCACGATGCCGACGAAGAAGTGCATCCTGTGGGGCAGCACCGATGCGGGCAATCACTGGGATTGCATCAGCAACAACCACGAGCTCGCGGTGCGGATGTTCTACTTCAGCTCGATGGCGGTCGCGCCGGACAATCCGAAGACGCTGTACTTCAGTTCGTTCAACCTGATGAAGTCCACCGATGGCGGCAAGACTGCCAAGGTGATCGATCGCGGCGTGCACGTGGACCACCACTCGGTCTGGATCGATCCGAAGGATCCCGAGCGCATCATCCAGGGCAACGATGGCGGCGCCTTCGAGAGCGTGGACGGCGGCAAGACCTGGCGCTCGTTCAACAACATGCCGATCGAGGAGTTCTACACCGTCGCGATTTCCAACACGGTGCCGTTCGGCGTGTGCGGCGGCATCCAGGACGACAATGCCGCGTGTGGCCCGTCCAACAGCCTGGCCGGCGCGGGCATCTGGGGCGCGGACTGGTGGAATCCCTCCGGTGGTGATGGCACCTACGTGGTGCCCGCGCCTTCGGATCCGTCCATCGTCTATGCCGCATCGCAGACGGGTTTCACCTCGCGCATCGACATGAAGAACTGGACGCGCAAGTTCATCCGTCCCGTGATGACGAGCATGGGCGACACGCCGATCTCGCAACTCCAATACCGCTTCAACTGGGCCGCGCCGATCGCGGTCTCGGCGACCGATCCGAACACGCTCTACCTCGGCGCGAACGTGGTGTTCAAATCCACCGACGGCGGCGCGAACTGGCAGCCGATCTCGAAGGACCTCACGCGCGACATCAAGGAGCACCAGCCGGTTGCCGGCGGTCCGGTGTTCCATGACATCTCCAGCGCGGAGAACACAGATACCATCATTTCGATTTCGCTCGCACCGACCGATGCGAACGTGATCTGGGCCGGCACCGACGATGGCCTGGTGTGGGTGAGCAAGGATGGCGGTGCGAACTGGACCAATGTCTCAGCCGGCCTGCCGCAAGCCGTGTCGCTGGGCCGTATCTACCAGATCGGCGTGTCGCCGTTCGATGCCGGCATCGCGTACATCGCGGTGGACGGCCACATGCTCGGCGACGAACATCCCTATGTGCTGAAGACCAGCGACTACGGCGCGCACTGGCAGAGCATCACGAACGGCCTGCCGGACGACTACGCCGCGGTGGTGGTGCGCGAAGATCCCAATCGCAAGGGCCTGCTGGCGCTGGGCACGATGCGCGGCCTGTATTTGTCGTTCGATGATGGCGCGCATTGGGAGCCGATGACCGGCAATCTGCCGACGATGGCGGTGTGGGACGTCAAGTTCACCAAGTCGCCGCATGACATCGTGCTGGCCACGCACGGCTATGGCTTGTGGATCCTCGACAATATCGAGGCGCTGGAGCAGTGGCAGCCGAAGATGGCCGACGCCGCGTTCCATCTGTTCCCGAGCGCCCAGGGCACGGAGTGGATCGAGTTCGGCGGCCGCCACATCGGGCCTGCGCCGGGCGACTTCAAGACGCCGAATCCGCCGAGCGGGCCGACCGTCGTCTATTCGCTCGCCAAGGCGATCAACGTGCCGAAGGAGTGCGCGGCGGAAGAGAAGAAGGAACAGAACGGCAACGAAACTGCGCAGGAAAGTGCCGGACCGCAACCGAAAGGCGACGTGCAGAAGAAGGGCGAAGAGAAGCAAGGCAAGTCGGAGAAGAAGCCGTCGTTCGAGCAATGCAATCCGGTGGTGGTCACCGTGACCGACAGCGCCGGCAAACCGGTCGCGACCTTCCATGCGCCCGCCAAGGCCGGCATCAATGTGACGTCCTGGAACATGCGCTACACCGGAGTCGAACTGCCGAAATCGCTGCGTGAGCAGGAACGCCCCGACGAAAACGACCAGCCCAAAGGCCCGCTCGCGTTGCCCGGCAATTATCAGGTGCAGGTCGAGGCGAATGGCCGCAGCGCGAACGAGAGCGTGCAGGTCATTGCCGATCCGCGTGTCAACCCGCCGATGGACGTGCAGCGCGCGGCATTCGACACCGCGATGCGGTTGCGTGGCGAAGCCGCCGCGGACGTGGCGATGATCGGCCGCAGCTACGACATGGTGCAGACGCTCGACAAGGTGCTGGATGCAACCAAGAATGCTGCGGCGGGCAGCGCGAAAGCGAACGTGCATGCCAGTGCCGGGAAGTTGAAGCAGCAGCTCGGCGATTTCTCCAAGGATTTCTGGCTCCCGGGCATCCAGTACAAGGTGCCGGAAGACGACCTGCACGAACTTTCGCCCTGGGGCATGAGTTTCTTCGGCCTGTACCGCAGCATATCGCGCATGGGGCCGGATCAGGCGCCCAATGCCAGCCAGCAGCAGTACATCGCGCAGCAGGAAGCGGGACTGCAGCCGAAGCTCGACACCTTCAACGGTTCGCTGCGACAGGCCGTGCTCGCCTTCAACGAGCAGGCGAAGTCGGCCGGCGTGCAGACGCTGCCCGTCGGCGACCCGGTAAAGGTTGGCGATCCGAAACTGCTCGCGCCAGCAGATTGATCTGACAAAGATCACCTGTATGGGATCCGCTGCGCGGGTAGACTGCGCAGCGGATCCCGGCAGGCACCATCATGAGCACCGCCTCTCCCGCGGCACCCACGCCCGCGCGCAGTTCGCTTTTCGCCAATCGCGATTTCAGCCTGCTGTTCGGCGGCAGTTCGATTTCCGCGTTCGGCGACCAGTTCACGTTGGTGGCACTGCCGTGGCTGGTGCTGAAGCTCACCGGCAATCCCGCCGCACTGGGCATCGTGCTGGCGGTAATGGCGTTCCCGCGCGCGGCGTTCATGCTGGTCGGCGGCGCCATCGTGGATCGCATGTCGCCGCGGCGCGTGCTGCTCGGCGCGCGCGCGGTCAATGCCGCCTGCATCGTGGTCCTGGCCGCGCTCGTGCTCTCAGGCCACATCCAGATGTGGATGGTCTATCTGCTGGCGCTCGGCATCGGCCTGTCGACGGCGTTCGCGTATCCGGCCGGTTCCGCCATCCTGCCGCAACTGGTGAAACTGGATCAGTTGCGCGCCGCGAACGCGGCCTTCATGGGCATGCGCCAGCTCAGCATGGTGGTCGGTCCGGTGCTCGCCGGTTTCGTTATCGCGCTGGGCGCGCATCATCCTTCGACGCAGGCGCTGCAGGATGAGCGCGGTCTGGGGCTGGCGTTCTCCATCGACGCGGCGAGCTTCGTGTTCTCGCTGGTGTCGCTGGCAATGGTGCGTATCCACGGCGATTTCCATCCGCCGAAGGCGAGCGGCGGCGTGTTCGCCAGCATCGCCGCGGGCGTGCGCTACGTATGGGCGGACGTGCCGCTGCGCGCGTTCGTGATCTATGCGAGCTTCGTGTCGGTCTTCGTGGGCGGACCGATCCAGGTCGGCCTGCCGGTGCTGGCGGACACGCGCCTCAACCTCGGCGCGGCCTCGCTCGGCATCCTGATGACCGCGCAAGGCGTGGGCATGTTCTTGGGCAGCTTTCTCTCGGGCCTCGGCCAGAAGCTGGTACGCGGGCATCTCGGCGTGATGGTGCTGTGCATCGACAGCATCATCGGCCTGACGCTCGCCGCGCTGACGCTTGTGCACACCACTTACTTCGGCGCGGCCTTGCTGTTCTGCACCGGCCTGTTCGGCGGCATGGTGCAGATCGCGATCTTCACCTGGATCCAGCAGCGCGTGTCCCAGCAGATGATGGGCCGCACCATGAGCATCCTGATGTTCACGTTCATGGGGCTCGGCCCGCTCTCCGCTGCCGCCGCGGGGGCGCTGCTGAAAGTGATCTCGCTGGCTACGCTGTTCGGCATCGCCGGCCTCACGCTTACCGTGATCGCGCTGTCGTGCTTGAGCAGCCCGCAAATGCGGAGCATCCGGGCGATGAAGCCGGATGCGGCGAAGGGTTGATGCAGGACGGGCCAGCTGCGCGGCGGCGTAACCGGCCCGCGCGCAACGGCGGCCGCCCCTGGCGTCGACCGCCCCACATCGCTTCAACCATCCTCCAGGAGGATTTGCCGGCTCTGCATCAGCGCAACTGCATGCAGCATCAGGAACAGCGGCACGAGGAATGCCGGGACCAGCAGCAGCGGTAGCGTTGCCATCGGGACGGCGCTGATCTCTCCCGGGTCCCCTGCGGTCAGCGTGGCGCTCGCAGCCCCAAGCCCGAGCGCCACGATGAGGTCGAGGATGCCCAGCCAGTTCCAGCGGATGAATGCGGCGCTGGTGGCGAAGCGGCGGTCGCGCGTGAGCGCGACGATCAGCCATGGAGCGGCGATGCCGATGGCCATGTCTCCGAGGCCGGCCGGCAGGGCGAATACGGCCGGCAGCACCTTGTACGCATACAGGAACAGGAAGCCGAGGCCAGCGAACCGCCATGCTTGCATGGCCGTGATCAGGCGCGGATCAAGCGAAAAGATGAAACCGCGGAAGGATCGCGAAAACCGGAGCCACGCAAAGAAAAACAGCAACGGCACGGTCGTGGCGATCGCGATGCCGATGGGCGGCGTGCCCGGACGGCCGAGGAAAGCGCCGGCGGCGCCGAGTGTCAGGACAAGCAGGAACCAGCCGGTCAGGGCGAGGGTCACCACAAGGCGGATGTCGCTGAGCGGGCTCAATCGGGAATTACCAGGTGGAAGAATGATCGTTGACATGACGCACTCCATCACTTGCACTTTGCAAGTATTGGGTGAACTTAACACGCTTACTTGCATTTCGCAAGTTAGTACTATCATGGCGCTATGAAACCGTTCCCCCGCTCGGCATGCGCCGTCGCCAGCTCGCTCGATATCCTGGGCGACAAGTGGTCGCTGCTGGTGGTGCGCGATTTGCTGTACGGCAAGCGCACCTATGGGGAGCTTGCGGATTCGCCGGAACACATTCCGACGAACATCCTCGCGGATCGGCTCAAGCGCCTCGAAGCGGCTGGCATCATCAGCAGCTCGCCGTACCAGCAGCGGCCGGTGAGGTACGCCTACACGCTCACCTCCAAGGGCAGGGATCTGGGTGACGTGCTGCTCGCGTTCGTGCGTTGGGGCAAGCGACACATACCGGGCACCGTCACGCTTGGCGAAGGCCCGGTGGACAGCGGCCCCCCGGCGCAGAAGCCGGCTTCACGCAGCGCGCGCGCGAGGCGCGCAAGATAGGGCGGCAGAGGACAAACCATGCTTCCCTCCGTCTTCCTCGGCCACGGCAGTCCCATGAACGCGCTGGCGGATAACCGCTACACGCGCGCCTGGCGGGCGTTCGGGGAGCGGGTGCGGCCGCGCGCGGTGTTGGCGGTGTCCGCGCACTGGGTGACGCGCGGCACGGCGGTGACCGCGATGGCGCGTCCGCGCACGATCCACGATTTCGGCGGCTTTCCGCGCGCGTTGTTCGAGGTGGAATACCCGGCGCCGGGCGATCCGCAGCTCGCACAGCGCGTGCTCGAGCTGTTGTCGCCCGCGCAAGTCACGCCGGATCAGGGCCAGTGGGGCCTGGATCACGGCACCTGGTCGGTGCTGTGGCATGTGTATCCGCGAGCTGACATTCCTGTGGTGCAGTTGAGCCTCGATGGCGCGCTGTCCGCGCGCGAGCACTACGAACTCGCGCAGCGCCTGCGTCCGCTACGCGACGAGGGCGTGCTGATCGCCGGCTTCGGCAACGTGGTGCACAACCTGCGGCGGATGGACTGGAACGAAGCCGCCCCGCCCGCGCCGTGGGCCGAGCACTTCAACCGGCACGTGGACGATGCGCTGCGCTCGCACGATCACGCCTCTCTGGTCGAGCCGGTGGACGACGAGGCCACGCGCTTGAGTGCGCCCACGCCGGAACATTACTGGCCGCTGCTGTACGCGCTGGCGCAGCAGGGCGAAGACGAATCTGCGGAAATCCTGATCGACGGCATCGAGCACGGCAGCATCAGCATGCTGAGCGTGGTCTTTGGCTCGATGAGCTAGTCCGGATCGACGGGCACCAAGCTCCTTTTCACCCGCTCGCTCCGTCTCCTCCGCTTGAGGGGTGAATCCGGCAAGCCTTCAGACCCGCGCCGATCCGGCCCGCCCGCGCGCATTGGTACACTCGCCGCCTGAATCTTCGCTCCAGGGGGCGTCATGCAGCAGCACGTCACACCACCGCCGCCGGCCCAGCAGGTCGCGGGGCAGCACCCGGCCACGCCGCAGCAGCAGGTGGTGATGCCGAGGATCCATTTCATCTCCGGTTTTCCGCGCGCCGGAACCACGCTGCTGGGCGCGATCCTCAGGCAGAACCCGCGTTTCCACGCCGGCATGACCTCGCCGGTGGGCGACATGGTCAGCGCGCTGATCGGGGAGATGAGCGGCAAGAACGATTTCTCGGTGTTCATCACCGAGCAGCAGCGGCAGGCGGTATTGCGCGGCGTGTTCCGCAACTACTACAGCGTGTATCCGGGGCTGCAGGTGGCGTTCGATACCGGCCGCATCTGGTGCAGCAAGATGCCGATGCTCGCCTCGCTGTTTCCGCATGCCAAGGTAATCGCCTGCGTGCGCGAGGTTCCGTGGGTGCTGGACAGCGTGGAGCGCATGGTGCGCAAGCATCCGCTAAGCGCCAGCAAGATGTTCCACTTCAATCCCAACGGCACGGTGTATTCGCGCACGGAGAGCCTGATCGACGTCGCCGGCATGGTCGGCTTCTCCTATCAGGCCACCAAGGATGCGTATTACGGCGAGTACGCGCCGGGCCGGCTGATGCTGTTGACCTACGAAACGCTGACGCGCGATCCGCAGCGCGCGATCAACGCCGTGTATCAGTTCATCGGCGAGCAGCCTTATCCGCACGATTTCGAGAACATCCAGTACGACGAACCGGAATTCGATGCGCGCCTCGGGCTGCCCGGACTTCACAAGGTGCAGCCCAAGGTGACCGCAACCCAGCGCGAAAGCGTGCTGCCGCCGGATCTGTTCAACCGTTTCGTCAAGGATTCGTTCTGGCTGGATCCGAACACCAACATCCGCCGCATTCCGATCATCTGAGCGGGGCTCGGCACCTTCATGCACCGGCGTGTACACTCCGGGGCCCGCTCCGGCGATGCGCCTGATCCGTAACAGCACATCGCCTTCTTGCGACGCGTCCAGAGACTCCTTCGATGACCTTGCAAGTTCGCCACGACCCCGGCAAACGCGCGTTCACCGTCGAGGTGGGTGGCTACACCGGCACGCTGGATTACGACCTGCGCGGCACCACCATGACGATCACGCACACGCTGGTGCCGGAGGCGATCGGTGGTCGCGGGGTGGCCGCGGACCTCACGCGCGTGGCGCTGGAAACCGCGCGCGCCAATGGCTGGAAGGTGGTGCCGATGTGCTCCTATGCCGTGGCGTACCTGCGCAGGCATCCGGAGTACAACGATCTGCTGTAGGGCAGGTTGGCAAAGGCGCTTAGCCTGCCCACATCGCACGAATTTCGTTCGTGCTGAGCGTAGCTTGCGAAGCAGGCGGAGCCGAAGCACATTCGGGCGCACTTCGACTTCGCGCCTACGCCCAGGGCTAACGGATAATTCAAAGCATCGCCCAAAGGCCCACCAGCACCGCCGCGACCAGCAGGAACGGCACCGACCAGGCGTGGAATTTCCAGGCGATGCGCGGCGAGCCGTCCAGCCGCAGCGCAATCAGGTTTGCGAGCGAGCCGATCATCAACCCCGATCCGCCGACATTCACCGCGACCGCAAGCAAAGTGAGATCGTGCGTGTAGTTCTGCAGCAGCACCGCCGCCGGCACGTTGCTGATCAGTTGCGACAGCACGATGCCTCCACCGTACAGCACGCGCGGGTCGCGCCAGTCGAGCGCGTGCAGGTGTGCATTCACCGCCGGTACGGCGGCGAGATGGCCCAGCCCCACGAACATCGCCGCGAACGTCACCAGCAGCATCCAGTCCACGCCGAGCAATGCGCGCCGGAAGAACGCCACGCCGATGACGAGCACGGTCAGCGCGGCCTGCCAGGCGAAGCCCCATTGCAGCGCCGCGACCATGCCGGCCAGGAACAAAGTCGTGGCAATTGCCAGCGGTGCGTTCGGTGGCGGCGGTTCCACAGCGTGGTGGTCGAGCTGCAGCGGCGTCCGCGGAAACGCGATCACGCATAGAACCAGCAGCATTGCCAGCAGAATGGCACCAGCCGGGGCCAGCGCCGCGGCATAACCGGGAAACGACAGCCCCGAGTGCTGCCACAACAGCAGGTTCTGCGGATTGCCGATCGGGCTGAAGGTCGAACCTGCGTTCACCGCCAGCGCCTCGAAGATCACCAGCCGCTGGCGTGGGATCTTCGCGATGCCGTCCACCGCCAGGGTCAGCGGCACGACCAGGAACAGGGCGACGTCGTTGGTCAGCACTGAGGCAAGCGTCGCCGCCAGCAGCACCAGCACGATCGAGAGCATGCGCACGCTGTGCAAACGCGCTACCAGGTGCAGCGCCCAGCGCTGGATGGCGCCGCTCGCGCGCACACCCTGGGTGAGGACCAGCAAACCGGTGAGGCCGGCCAGCGTCGGCACGTCCAGCCAGTGCAGGTACGCGCGCGGCGGGCGCGGATCGTAGATTGCCAACGCGAGCGTCATCAGCAGCAAGGCTTGCAGCAGGTGATCGTGCTTCAGTCGTTGCAGCGCCGTGGCGAACAAGGGAGGTCCTCGCGAGGTGCGCCATGCTGCCTGAACGCCAGGTTCAGCGTAAAGAGCAACTCGCGCTCCCGCACGCCCTGCGTTCACGGCCGCCCGTGCATGATCGGCGCCGATGGGCAACGGGATGAAATGGACGATCCGCGCGGTGCTGGTGCTGGTGGTGGTCGGCGCGGTGGTCGCATTCTTCCTCTCCGGCACGCAGCATCAGTTCACGCTGGCGAATTTCCATCACTATCGCGCGGCGCTGAATGCCTTGCAGGCCGCGCACCCGTGGGAGCTTGGGCTGAGCTATTTCGCCGCGTTCGTGGTGGTGGTCGCGTTGTCGCTGCCGGCCATGACCATCATGACGCTCGCCGCCGGCGCGATCTTCGGCGTGGTCGAGGGCAGCGTGATCGTGTCATTCGGTTCGGCGATCGGCGCGACCCTGGCGATGCTGGCCGCGCGCTTCGTGTTCAAGGACGCGGTGCGCAAGCGGTTCGCGCATCGCCTGCAGCGCGTGGATGCGGGCATCGAGCGCGAGGGCGCGTTCTATCTGCTGAGCATGCGGCTGGTGCCGGTGTTCCCGTTCTTCATGATCAACATCCTGATGGGATTGACCCACATCCGCGTGTTCACCTTTTACTGGGTGTCGCAGCTCGGGATGCTGGCGGGCACCGTGGTGTACGTGAATGCCGGCACGCGCATCGCGAGCGCGAAAACGCTCCAGGGTTTGATTTCCGTGCCGCTGATCGTGTCGCTGGCATTGCTTGCACTGCTGCCGTGGGCCTCGCGCTGGATGATCAAGCGCCTCCTGCGCATGCGCCACGAATGGATATGGCACCACCGGCTGTTCAAGGAGGGCAGCCCGCTCCGCTTCATCTTCCCCGGCACCGCCGCCGAAGTGGATCGCGCGCGCGCGAAGCGCGCCGAAGACGCGCGGGACAGCGACGGGCCTCCACCTGCATGACGCCCGGCACATTCACGAGACATCCGTCTGCGTAATGCTTGGCCGTCCATCGCCGCGGCTATGATGCGGCGCTCGCAGCTCGGCCCGGGGAATGCCATGAACCTGCCTCGTCTCGTTGGTCCAGCCCTGTTGTCTTTCGGGGTCAGCGTGCTCGCCGCCTCCGCGGCGTTGCCGCAAACCGCACATGCCGCGGCGCAAGTGAGCGCGCATTCAGCACCATCGCCGTTCGGCGACCTGCACTGGCGCATGATCGGGCCGTTCCGCGGCGGGCGCGTGCTGGCGGTGACCGGCGTTCCGGGCGAACCCCAGCATTTCTATTTCGGGTCGGTGAACGGCGGCGTGTGGGAAACGCACGACGCCGGGCGTACCTGGAATCCGATCTTCGATTCGCAGGACGTCGGTTCGATCGGTGCGATCGCGGTGGCGCCGTCCGATCCGAAGGTGATCTACGTCGGCAGCGGCGAATCCGACATGCGCTCGGACATTGCGCAGGGCGACGGCATGTACAAGTCCACCGACGGCGGCAGGACCTGGTCGCACATCGGTCTCGCCGATTCGCAGCAGATCGCGATGATCCGCGTGAATCCGCATGATCCGGACACCGTGTTCGTCGCCGCGCTCGGCCATCCGTACGGGCCGAACGCGCAGCGCGGCGTGTTCAAGTCCACCGACGGCGGCAAGACCTGGAGCAAGGTGCTCGGCCCCAACGACGATACCGGCGCGGTGGACATCATTTTCGATCCGCGCGACGCGAACACGATTTACGCCGCGCTGTGGCAGGTGCGACGCCCGCCCTGGAACGTGTATCCGCCAGCCAGCGGCCCCGGTTCGGGCCTGTACAAGTCCACCGACGGCGGCGCGCACTGGACGCAACTCACGAACGGCTTCGCGGAGAAGCACGTCGGCCGCATCGGCATCGCCATTTCGAATGCGGCGCCCGAGCGCGTGTACGCGATCGTGGATGCCGATGATGGCGGCCTGTATCGCTCGGACGATGCCGGCGCGCACTGGAACAAGGTGAGCAGCGACCCGCGCATCTGGCAGCGCGGCTGGTATTTCGGCCAGATCACCGCCGATCCGAAGAACCCGGATCGCGTCTATGCGATGAACACCATCATGCTGCGCAGCGATGATGGCGGCAAAACCTTCCTGCCGATGAAGGGCGACCCGACCGGCGACGATTACCACGAGCTGTGGATCGACCCGAGCAATCCCGATAGCCAGATCCTCGGCGTGGACCAGGGCACGGTGATCACGGTCAACGGCGGCAAGACATGGTCGAGCTGGTTCAACCAGCCGACAGCCCAGCTCTATCACGTCTCGACCGACAACAGCTTCCCATACAAGGTGTACGGCGCGCAGCAGGATTCCGGCGCGGTCGGCTTGCCATCGCGCGCGCCGTACCACGATCGCATCAGCATGGAGCAGTTCCGCGAGATCACCGCCGGGGGCGAGAGCGGCATGATCGCGCCCGACCCGAAGGATCCTGACGTCGTCTACGGCGGTACGGTCGAGAAGCTGGATCTGAAGACGCAGCAGACGCGCGACGTGGATCCCACGCTCGCCGATCCCGATGTCTATCGCCACACCTGGACGCTGCCGCTGGCCTTCAATGCGAAGGATCATCGCGTGCTGTATTTCGGCAACCAGAAGCTCTGGCGAACGGACGACGGCGGCGAGCACTGGAGCGCGATCAGCCCCGATCTTTCGCGGCCCGATCCGGGCGTGCCGGCGAATCTCAATGCCGTCACCGCGGCGGACAACCTGCATGAAGGTCCGCGTCGTGGCGTGGTCTATGCGATCGGCTCTTCGCCGCTGGATGCGAAGCTGCTGTGGGCCGGCACCGACGACGGCCTGATCTGGCGCACCACCGACGAGGGCGCGCATTGGGACAACGTGACGCCGCCGCAACTCACGCCCTGGTCCAAGATCGGCATCATCGAGCCTTCGCATTTCGATGCGAACGCCGCCTATGTCGCGGTGGACCGGCATCGCCTGGACGACCGCAAGCCGTACATCTATCGCACGCGCGACGGCGGCAAAACCTGGCAGTTGATCGTCACCGGCATCCGCGATGGCGATTTCGCCAACGTGGTGCGCGAAGACCCGACTCGCAAGGGCCTGCTGTACGCCGGCACGGAACTGGGCATGTACGTGTCCTTCGATGACGGCGACCACTGGCAGTCGTTGCAGCAAAACCTGCCGCGCACCTCGGTGCGCGACATCGACGTCAAGAACGACGATCTGGTGATCGCCACGCACGGCCGCGGCTTCTGGATCATGGACGACGTCAGCGCGCTGCGGCAGATGGAGGGCACGGCGCCCGCGACGCGCCTGTTCAAGCCGGCCGTTGCGTATCGCGTGCGCACGCCGGGCTTCACCGGCACGCCGATGCCGCGCGACGAACCCACCGCCGAGAATCCGCCGTGGGGCGGGTACATCGATTACCAACTGGCGAGCGCGCCCAGCAAGCCGGTCGAGCTTTCGATCTACGACGCGAGCGGCAAGCTTGTTCGACACTACTCCAGCGCGGAGCAGCCGAAGAAGCCGGATCTCTCGAAGATCAACATGACGGCGGACTGGATGCACGTGCCGAGCGTGCTGCAGGCGACGCCGGGTCTGCATCGCTTCGTGTGGCCGCTGCGCTACGCGCCGCCGGCCGTGCTGGCGGACGGCAACCCGTACGCGAACGGCGCATGGGCGCCTCCGGGCCGGTACACGGTGGAACTGAAAGTGGATGGCCGCGCGTTCAAGCAGCCGCTCAACGTGGTCGCCGATCCGCGCGTGCACCTGCCGCAGTCGGCATTCGACCAGCAGTTCGCGCTGGCGCAGCAGGTGGAAGGCCTGATGGCAAGGCTTGCGGCCGCGCAGGCGCAGGCCGGCGCGCTGCACAAGCAATTGCAGGCCGCGCACGGAAACGCGAGCGGGGATGTCGCGCATGCGATCGATGCGCTGGATGCGAAGGTGGTCGCGATCGCCGGCATTACCGAAGCGCCCAACCATTTCAACGCGTGGACGCTGGCGCCGCCCGGCACCGACAACTTCCATTTCCTGGATGGCGCGATCGGTTCGCTGATGCAGGCCGTGGACGGCGGTGCGGATGCCGCGCCTTCGCCGGATGCGCGGGCCGGTTACGCCGCGTTGAACACCAGGCTGGACGCGGTGCTGGCGAACTGGGACGCAATCCGGGTCGGCGACGTTTCCGCCCTGGATGCCAGGCTGAAGGCGGCCGGCAAGCCGGCAATCGGATCATCCGCGAAGAAGCATTGACGCGCTTGAAGCGGAGCCTTCCGATCGGCGTATGATGAAGTCTGCCGCAGCGGTATTGCTGTGGCAGGCTGGTTGCGTCGGTCATGTCTGCTTTTGCGAAAAACCGTCGTGTGCACGGATGGCTGCTCGCCGCTTTCGTGCTGGCTGCGCTCCTCGCCTGCATTCCGCGCGCCGCAGCGCGGGTGGAACTGTCCGCCGGACGCAGCATGACCCTGCACCACGACTGGACCACGGTCCTGTTCGCCGAGTGGATCGGCGATGCGCGGCCGTGGTGGAAGTTCGATTGGGCGCCCGCGATCGGCCTGGGCCACTTCAGCGCCCGCTCCAATCTGTCCAATGCGCGGCTCGACAACGATGTCTGGGTCGGCGCCGCCGGCGCGCGGCTGTATCTCTGGCGCGGCGCGTTCTTCGGCTTCCAGGTCGCGGCCACGGACGGCAAGACCGATGCGCTCAGCACGCCTTACGAATTCGTCAGCAGCCTCGGCTGGCAGGGCGCGCACTGGCAACTGATGGCGCGCCACATTTCCAACGGTGATTTCCACAAGCCCAACCATGGCGAAACCATGCTGCTGGCCGGTGTGGCGTTCTGAACGATTGCTTGCAAACGCTCGCGGGTCGTTCGGATTTTCTTCGCGATGCGAGCGGAGCCGGCGGCCTCTTGCCGCCGGCTGCTGGACAGGGATTTACCACCTTCAAGGAGGATCGTATGAACAGGAATGTTTCGATCGGGCACCAGACGGTTCTGGCGTTCGCGTTGGCCGCTGCCGCGCTGCCGTTCGCGGCAAGGAGCGCAACCAGCGACGCGCAGATGATCGCCAGCGCCGAACGTGCCGCGCCCGCCGCCGTGTCGAAGGACGCGACCATCATGACCATGGATGCGAACGGCAAGATGCGCACCCTGCGCCAGGGCCACAACGGTTTTACCTGCATACCCGACGATCCGCACACGCCGGGTCCGGATCCGATGTGCATGGACAAGAACGCGATGGAATGGGTCAATGCGATGATGACGCACAAGACTCCGCCCAGCGGCAAGATCGGCCTGATGTACATGCTGGAAGGTGGTACCGATGCCAGCAACACCGATCCCTACGCGGCCAAGCCGACCGCCAGCAATCACTGGATCAAGACCGGGCCGCACGTGATGATCGTCGGCGCGGATTCGGCTTTCTACGATCAGTATCCGAAGGGCGCGGAGCCGAATACCGCGATGCCGTACGTGATGTGGGCCGGCACGCCGTACCACCACCTGATGGTGCCGGTGAAGTGATTGCGATCTGCGAGGGGAGGGCGCGCAACCGCGTGCCTCTCGCGGGTGCCCGCTCCCGCATCCAGCGAAGATGAGGCGGAACCCGGGGCCGGGCCTCAAGCCGACTGGGGCGTGTGCCCCGGAACCAGCACACGCCCCAGTTGCCGCTGCAATACGGTGAGCGGCGCCTTGTCGGGTCGCGTCATCGCGGCAACGGGAAGGAAGAAGGTCTGCTCCAGCATGTATTGCCCGGACATCGCGGCGTGCGAGGTCTGGTCGGAAAAGCATACCCAGGCCGAGCCGGGCTCGAACGACACCGTTTGCTGGTCGCAACTGCATTGATATGCCGTGTCGGCTTTCATCGCGTCGTGCAGCTGCAGCATGTAATGGTCGTATTCGCTGCGCCTGCGCTTGGTGATCCGCAGCGCGGCCAGCAGCGCCGCCTCGCCGGGCCATTGGCGCCGCGCCGGCGGGGCGAAACGCGCCGCAACGGCTTCGAACGATTCCCCGACCCGCCACACCCGTGCCGCGCCGTCCGGATTGATGTTGAGGAAAACGCGCAGGATGCGCTCGCCGTGGTTGGGTCGCGAGGGAAACGCATCCACGTGCAGGCGGCTGTCGTCCTTGCGCCAGTGCGTCTCGCGCGATTCGATCCGCCGCAGGCGCAGGCTGGTCGGCGCCGGACGCAGGGCAGCATGGTATTCGGGGAACAGGCGGTCGATCAGGTCGCGCGCCGCTTCGAAATAGCGCGTGATCAATCCCTTTACCGCGGCGCGCAGCGGATCTTCGCCAAGCACGCCATGCAGCGCGCCGCTGGCCGGATCGAGGCTGATGTTCTTGTGTCGCGGATCGGCGATCGTGACGTCCAGCAGACGCAATTCATCCGCTTGCAACGCGAAGGGAAAGCTGCGGAAGTGCAGCACGTGGCCCTCTTCCACCTCTGCCAGCAGCGACTCGCGCGAAGGCGCGAAGCCGCGCTCGGTCAACGCCGCTTCGACCACCCGACCGCCGCACGAACCCGTGCGCCTGGCGTCCATGGCCGGCTCCATGCACCGCCCGCATGGCGGGACCTGCCGGCTTCAAATTTAGCACCGCCAGTCGGCGCCGGCGTCAAGACCTCAATGTCCGCCACCCGCGGCCGGGCCGCCCCTGGATATGAATGGCGGCCTGGCCAGCCAGATCACCGCGATCAGCACGAGGATGATCCAGCCAAAGATGTAGAAGAGGTTGTCGAAGGAAATCTGCACGCCCTGTTGCGAGATCGCGCCGTTGATGCCGGCGGCGAACTGCTGAACATTGCCGCCGTTTTGCGCGATCGCGGCCTGCGTCTGCGGGTTGTAGGCGCTGATGTGCGTGGCGAGCGTGGCATGGTTGGTGGCGCCGCCGCGTTCCCAGAAGTAGGTGGTGATGGATGCCGAGAAGCTGCCTCCGAGCGAACGCACGAAGGTCATCAGTCCCGACCCCGCGGCGACTTCCCGTCCGGACAGATCCGAAAGCGCGATCGTCAGGATGGGCATGAAGAAAAAGGCCACGCCGATGCCCTGAAGGAACTGCGCCATTGCCACGTGGTAGAAATCCACCTGCGTGGTGAATTCGGCGCGCAGGAAGCAGGTCAGGCCCATCATCACGAACGCGAACGAGGCCAGCCAGCGCAGGTCGAACTTCGTTCCGTACTTGCCGATGAAGAAGGTCAGCAGCACCGGCGCAATGCCGATCGGCGCGGTCGCCAGCCCCGACCAGATCGCGGTGTAGCCCAGTGTTTCCTGCAGCCACAACGGCACCAGCAGGCCGATCGCGAAGAACACGGCGTACGCCAGCACCATCGTCAGCGTGCCGGCGGAGAAATTGCGGTGGCGGAACAGGCGCAGGTTGACGATCGGGTCGCGGTCGGTCAGTTCCCAGATCAGGAAGATGCTCAGCGAAATCGCGGCGATGATCGCCAGCACGACAATGAAATTGGATTGGAACCAGTCCAGCTCGTTGCCCTTGTCCAGCAGCACCTGCAGCGAACCCACGCCGAGGATCAGCGTGACCAGGCCGACGTAGTCCATGCGCGGGCGCTCGATGTGTTCCGGTCGCCCGCCGAGCTGGGCGGCGATCACCGCGCTGACGGCGACGCCGATCGGCACGTTGATGAAGAAGATCCATTCCCACGAATAGTTGTCGGTGATGTAGCCGCCCAGCACCGGGCCGGCGATCGGCGCCACGACCGTCACCATGGCGAGGATTGCCAGGGCCATGCCGCGTTTTTCGTGCGGGTAGATGGATACCAGCAGGCTTTGCGTCAGCGGGTACATCGGGCCGGCGACGGCGCCCTGGATCGCGCGGAACAGCACCAGCATCGTGAGGCTGGTCGAAAGCCCGCACATCAGCGATGCGATCGAGAACAGCAGCGTCGACCAGACGAAGGTTTTCACTTCGCCGAAGCGGCGCGACAGGAACCCGGTGAGCGGCAACGCGATCGCGTTGGCGACGGTGAACGAGGTGATCACCCACACCGACTGGTTCTGGCTCGCGCCGAGATTGCCTGCGATGGTCGGCAGCGAGACGTTGGCGATCGTGAGGTCCAGCACCTGCATGAAGGTGCCCAGCGACAAACCGATTGTCGCCAGCGGCAGGTTGCGGGGGCGGAATTCGCCGAATGAACCGGATTGGGCGGAAGTGGAGGCCATTCGAATTCTTTATGCAGGAGCCTGCGTGCAGGTGATCAGTGCCGTCCGTGGCTAGGAACTCCGTTGTCGCGCGCAGATGCGCTCCTACCTCGAAGCTTTTCCTTGCTTGCTGCTGCCCGCAGGCACTTCGCTGTTCTCCGCGATTATCCTGGCGATCAGCGCATCGGCCTGTTGCCGGCCGCGCTCGTACACATCGGTGCTGAACACCGGCTTGGACGGCGTGTGCTCGGACAGGACCGGGCCGTTCTGGTCGTGCAGGTTCACCGTCACGTTCATGGACAGGCCGATCCGCAGTGGATGCTTCTGCAATTCGCCGGCATCGAGATCGATGCGCACCGGCAGCCGCTGCACGATCTTGATCCAGTTGCCGGTGGCGTTCTGCGCCGGCAGCAGCGAGAACGCGCTGCCGGTGCCTACCCCTAAGCCTTCGATCTTGCCGTGGTACTCGACACCACCGCCATAAAGATCGGACGTGAGCGTCACCGGTTGGCCGATGCGCATGTCGGTCAGTTGGGTTTCCTTGAAGTTCGCGTCCACCCACACCTGCGTCAGCGGCACGACCGCCATCAATGGCGTGCCGGGTTGCACGCGCTGGCCGACCTGCACCGAACGCTTGGCGACGTGACCGGAAACCGGCGCCAGCAGCGTGTCGCGCTGCAGGTCCAGGTAAGCCGCGCGCACCTTGGCCGCAGCCGCCTGCACTTCCGGGTGCGATGCGACCTGCGTGTTCTCGACCAGCGCGCGGGTGGTGGCGAGTTGTCCTTTCACGGCTGCGAGCCCGCTTTCGGCCGCGGTCAGCGCCTCGCGCGCATGCGCAAGTTCTTCCGCCGAAATCGCACCGGTCTTGGCGAGGCCCAGGCGACGCTGGTAATCGGCGCGCGCCTGTGCCACCGCGGTTTCGCGCGCGGCGACGTCCGCCTGCGAGGAACTCACGCCGCTGTAAAGGCCGCGCACCTTGCGCACGCTGGCGGCGAGATCGGCTTCCGCCTGTGCCAGCGCGACTTCCGCATCGGAGGGGTCGAGCTTCACCAGCGGCTGGCCTTCGCGCACGAAATCGTTGTCGTCGGCGCCGATGCTGACCACCGTGCCGGGGATCTGAGGCGTGATCTGCACCACGTTGCCGTTGACGTAGGCGTCGTCGGTGCTTTCGTACCAGCGGCCGACCAGGAAGTGATACAGCGCCCAGATGATGCCGACCAGCACGATGACCGCCACCAACCCGCGCAGCAGCCAGCGCCGGCGCACGTCGCGCTTGGCCTGCTTCTGCTCGCGCGCGGCCTGTTCGGGATCAACCGGAGGATGTTCTTGCGAGGTCATTGCCTGTTCGCCCTGTCTGTATTCGATTTTTTGTCACGGTTCGCTTGCGCCGCGGCCTGCGCCACGGAAGGGGTGTCACTGGACGGTTCGAAACCACCACCCAGCGCCTCGATCAATTGCACCGCGGCGCCCGCGCGCTGTGTCTGCAGCGCGGCCAGCTTGCGTTCGGCTCCGATCAGGTTCTCGCGCACGGTGAGCGCTTCCAGGTAATTGCCGACACCGCCGCGATAGCGCTGCATCGCCAGGTCGTAGGCCTGGGATGCGCTCGCCTGTGCCTGTTCGTATTGCGCGATCTGCGTGTCCAACGCCTGCAGCGCATCCATGCGCTGCGCGACCTGGTTCACCGCGGCGATCACGGTCTTGTTGTATTGCGCGACCGCCAGATCGTAGGCCGCATCCTTGCCGGCGAGATTGGCGCGCAACTTGCCACCCTCGAAGATCGGCAGGCTGATCGCGGGCGCGACGCTGTAAAGGCCGGCCGCGGCCTGGAACAGGTTCTTGCCCGGACCGGCGATCAAGCCTGCAAGCGCCATGATGTTGACGTCGGGCAGGAATGCGGCCTTCGCGGACTTGATGTCCTTCGCGCTCGCTTCCACGTGCCAGCGCGCGGCGACCACGTCCGGGCGGCGTCCGATCAGATCGGCCGGCAGGGTCGAAGGCAGCGCGATCGCATTCGCCGGCAGGGGCTTCGGTGGCCTGATGTCGAGCGCGCGATCGGGCCCGCGCCCGAGCAGCACCGCGAGTTCGATGCCGGAGGTGCGCACCTCGTTGTCGGCGGCTGCGACCTGCGCCCGTGCCTGCGCGACCGCAGCATCGGCCTGGGTCTGCTGGAACCTGCTGTCGATGCCGGCCTGGACGCGTTGAAGGGTCAGCTTGTCGAAGGTTTGTGCGCGGTCAAGGTCCGCCTTCGCCAGATCGCGTTGTGCGTAGGCGTCGCCCAGCGCGGCATAGGCGCCGACCACTTCCGCCGACAGCATCAGTCGCGCGGCCCGCGATTCCACCTCCGCCGCTCGCGAGTTGCCGAGCGCGGCTTCCCAGGCGGCGCGCCTGCCGCCCCACAGGTCGAAATCCCATTTGAAATCGAGGATGCCGTACTTGGCGACGCCGAAGTGACCGCCGAACGGGGCGGGGATGAGGGTGGTCGGAATCTTGGCGCCGGCGACGCTCGCCGTGGCGCTCAGGGAGGGTTTGCGCGCGGCATCCACCACGCCGGCCTGCGCGACCGCTTCGCGCGCGCGCGCATCCGCGATGGCGAGATCGGGATTGCCGGCGAGCGCCTCGTCCACCAGTGCGTCGAGTTGCGGATCGCCGAAGGCTTTCCACCAGTCGGTCTTCGGCCACGAGGCTGGATCCACGTGCACGCCGCTCAGGCTGCGTTCGCTGTGCACGGTGCTGCTGTCGAGTGCGCGGCCCTCGGGTTTGAGGCCGTGCATGCTGGCGCATCCGGCCAGCAACGCGGCGGCAACGAAAACGGCCGGAAATGCGCCGAAGCGCGGGTGAAGAGAGGAGATGGGCATGGGAGTTGGCGCTCAGGCCGGTTGGCGCAAGTTGTCGAGTACGCGATTGAGCAACGACTGCAATTGCGTGCGTTCCTTTTCTGTGCTGCGGTCCAGCGCGCGTTCGGCCACGCGCTCGCCGCAGGCATTGATGCGTTTCCACAGCGTGCGGCCGGAAGCGGTGAGTTCAATGCGCAGGGCGCGGCGATCGCCGGGGTCGGGCACGCGGCGCACGTAATCCTGCTGCTCCAGCTTGTCCAGCAGGCGGGTCAGCGCGCCGGGATTGTGGTTCAGCAGCCGCGCCAGTTCGCCTGCGGTCATCGGGCCTTCGGTGCCGAGCTTCTTCAGCGCCACGTATTGCGTGAAGCCCAGTTCGAAGCCCTGGCGTGCGAGTTCCTGCTCGATATTCGTGTGCAGCTCGGTGCGGATGCGGCCGATCAGGCTGCACAACTGGAACGGAGCGGGGGCGGGAGTCTTGCCGGACATAAGGCGGCGCAGTATATCGCCGCAGCAAAAGTTGTCAAGGCAACAATTGTGCTGGCAACTTTGCTGCCGGATTGCAAGTGCCTGCGGGCCGGGGCCTCACGCTGCCTTGATCCAGAGAAGAAGATGCTGGATCGGAAAGGAAGCGGGCATGAAACCCAATGCATGGCTCTGCGCTGCGCTGGCGCTTGGACTGGCGGGGGCGGCAACGGCCGCCCGGGCCGTGGAGTTCGACGTCGCCGGCGGAGCGAGCGCCACGGCGGGCACGCGGTGGGCCCCGGCGCTGTTTGCCGATGCGACCGCCTCGCCACCGGACGACGGGCGCGCGCATTTCGAGCCGATCGGTAGCGTGGGCGTGATCGGCTCACGCACTGCCGCCCACGAGAACCTCGACCACACCGTATTCCTGGTCGCCGGCGGCCTGCGCTACGGACGCGAGGACGGGTTGTTCGTCAGCGAGCAGATCGCGGCTACCAGCACGCGCACCGACGCACTCAGCAGCCGCTTCGAGTTCATGACCAGCATCGGCTGGCGCGACGGCCGCTGGATGGTGCTTCTGCGCCACTCCTCCAACGCGCATATCCTGGGAGGCGGACGCAATCTCGGCGAGACGATGCTGTTGGCGGGCCTGCGATTCGGCGCGAGCAGCTAAGGAGTCGTCGCAAAGCGTCGCGAGCTGCCGAGCGCAGCAGCTTTGCGATGGTTCCTCAAATCCCGGCGTACCACTCGTACCCCTGGTCCTCCCAATACCCGCCATTGCCGTCACCGATATCGTCCAGCGAATCCACGAGTTCGATGCCGGAAATGTATTTGGCCTGCTTGTAGCCGAGCTGGCGTTCGATTCGCACGCGCAAAGGCGCGCCGTTTGCGATCGGCAGCGGCTTGTCGTTGAGCGTGTGCGCCAGGATGGTCTGCGGGTGGTAGGCATCGTCGAAACCGATGCTCTCGTAATACGGCGTGCCGCCGTTCTCGCCGCCATCGGGCATGCGGTCGAAGCAGCGGAACACCACGTAACGCGCCTGATCGTTGGGCTTCACCAGTTCCAGCACGCGCGACAACTGCACCCCGGTCCACTTGCCGATCACGCTCCAGCCCTCGACACAGTCGTGGCGCGTGATCTGGGTGCGCTGCGGCAGCGCGCGCAGCTGCGCCAGCGAAAACGACAGCGGGCGCGCGACCAACCCGCCGACGCCGAGCCGGTACTCGTTGAATCCGCTCGCGACCAATTTCAGGTATTCCGGCGTCCGCGGATCGGTACTGCCATTGGCGCGGAACACCGGAGAGATCGCCGATTCCGGATACTCGCGCGCCAGCGCGGCGTGCGGCGCCAGCACGCGCTGCACCGTGTGCGAAAGCGTCTCCGCATTCGCAAGCACCTTCGGCGCCCATTCGGTTTGCGACAACTGGTCGCAGCCTGCCAGCAGGCCCGCGCCCATCGCGGTCAACGCATTGCGCAGGAAGCGGCGGCGGTCAGTGCTCATCCTTGTTCTCTTCTTCGATGGCGTAGCGGCCGGTGATGATCGAGCGCAGTTCGTTGCCGACGCCGCTCACCAGCACCTCGAAAATGTGGATCAGGAAAAACGCGACGAAGCCCCACGCCAGGATGAAATGAATGGTGCGCGCCGATTGCCGCCCGCCGACCAGATCCACCAGCCAGCCCAGCACCGAATCCATGCGCGGCGACATGGCAAGGCCCATCAGCACAATCAGCGGGCCGAAGCCGAAGATCACGATGAGATAGGTCAATTTCTGCAGCACGTTGTAGCGTGCCGCGGCTTCGCCCTTCGGATGCCGCAGTAACGCATGATCCACGATCGAGCGGCCGATGCCGCGCCAGTCGGTTTTCGTCGGCAGCAGGTCGCGGCGGAAATGTCTTCCGATCAGCGTGTACGCCGCGAAACAGATGCCGTTGATGACGAACAGCCATGCGAAGAAGAAGTGCCAGCGCCGGCCCATGGACAGCCACTGTGGACCGGGAATCGTCATCCATGCGGGAAAGCCGCGCGCGGTGGGTTGGCCGTTCAAGCTGGATACGCCGAACACACCGGTGGTGTCGAAGGTGTGGCCGTCGACCACCGTTACGCCGCGCAACCCGTTCGGCGTCTGCCGCGCGCCCATCGCCAACAGGGGCTTGTCGAAGTTGGATTTCTGGCCCCAGTAGAGCGCCGGGTGTGCATTGAAGATCTGCAGGCCGCTACCCAGCAGCACCAGCAGGCAGATCGCGTTGATCCAGTGCATGATGCGAACGGGCAGGCGATGCCGATAGATCACGCGCACGCGATCGCGAATGCGCGGCGGTGGCCGGATGCCGCCTTCGGGTGACGCGGAGTCGTGCATGGTCGCGGCGTCCTGCATGTCGTTCCCGCTTGCCGGGTCGAGCTTACTCCGAAAGCAGACCGGCCGATCCTGCGTTCGCTTTCGGGCCGCGTGGCCTAGAATGCCCTGATCGCGGGCACGGGAGAGCACCATGCAACTCAAGGACAAGCGCATCATCATCACCGGCGCTTTCGGCACGCTCGGCGCGGCGGTGGTGCACGCAGCGCTGGACGCGGGCGCGAAGGTTGCGGCTGTGGATCGCGCCGATGCACCGCATGCGAGCGTCGACCTCGGTGCGGCGCAGCGCTTCGGCGGCGTGGACCTCGCCGATGCCGACCAGGCGAAGGCGACAATCGATGGTGTAGCCAGGGCGCTCGGCGGACTGGATGCGCTGGTCAACATCGCCGGCGCCTTCCGCTGGGAAACGCTCGCCGACGGCAAGCTCGACACCTGGGACCTGCTCTATCGCATCAACCTGCGCACCGCGGTCGCGGCGAGCCAGGCGGCGCTGTCGCACCTGAAAGAAGGCGGCCGCATCGTCAACATCGGTACGAATTCGGCGTTGAAGGCCGGCGCCGGCGTCGGCGCCTATACCGCCTCCAAGTCCGGCGTGATGCGCTTCACCGAATCGCTCGCCGAGGAACTGAAGGAGCGCGACATCACCGTCAACGCGCTGCTGCCCAGCATCCTCGACACGCCGCCCAACCGCGCCGACATGCCGAAGGCCGACTTCACGCGCTGGGTCAAACCGGAGCAACTGGCCGACGTGATCGTGTTCCTGCTGTCGAAACAGTCCGCCGCCATCACCGGTGCCCTGATCCCGGTGACCGGGCGCGTGTGACCGCCGCCCCTCAACCCTCCAGCCGCCCACCACGACGCCCATGCCCACTCCCTCCGTGGCCGACCAGGCCAGCGCGCGCGCCGAGAACTTCCGCACCGGCTTCGCGGGCCAGCCGATGCGCGAGTACAAGGGCCTGCCGATCTACGCCGCCCCCGGATTGCATGAGGCGGCCACCGAACTGCTGGTCGGCGCGGCGAGCGCGGGCGCGAGCGTGCTGGAGTTCGGGGCCGGCAGCGGCGCGATGTCTTTGCGGCTGACCGACCTGGGTTTTCACGTCACTGCCAGCGACCTGTTTCCCGAAAGCTTCAAGCCGACCGACGTGCCCTTCGTCGCGGCCGACCTCAACGGCGCATTCGCCGCGCAATGGCCGCAGGGCTTCGACGCGGTGATGGCGCTGGAAATCGTCGAGCACCTGGAAAACCCCCGCGACGTGCTGCGGCAGATCCGCGCCCTGCTGCCGGTCGGCGGGCAACTGGTGCTGTCCACGCCGAACATCGCCAACCCGGTCTCGCAGGCGCTGTTCCTGCGCACGGGCCAGTTCCAGTGGTTTCGCGACATCGACTACCGCGAACAGGGCCACATCACCCCGCTCAGCCCGTGGGTGCTGGAAAAGGCGCTGCAGGAAGCCGGCTTCACCATCCGCGCCGAACGCGCCGTCTCCAGCCCGTTCCGCCGCATCCGCCGGCTGGGCTGGACCGTGCGCCTGCTCGCACCATGGTTCGCCTTGTTCAACGGCCTGCCGCGCGCACGCCGCGGCGAGGTGTGGCTGGTG
>JBQCHG010000073.1:0-19553 GCA_051954935.1 Rhodanobacteraceae bacterium | reverse complement strand
GGCCTGGAAATCGGTGCAGTTCGAGCACGAGGAAATCTCGCGATAGGTATTTTGCGAAGGCAGCCAGACTTCCAGGTCGTAAGTCTTCGCAGCGGCGAATCCCATGTCGCCGGTGCAGAGCTGCATCTTGCGGTACGGCAGCTCCAGCAATTGCAGCACCCGTTCCGCATGGCCGACCAGTTCTTCCAGCGCCTCGTACGATTTGGACGGCTCGACGATCTGCACCAGTTCCACCTTCTCGAACTGGTGCTGGCGGATCATGCCTTTCACGTCCTTGCCGTAGGAGCCCGCTTCCGCGCGGAAGCACGGCGTATGCGCGGTCACGCGCATCGGCAGCGCGTCGGCTTCCACGATGGAATCGCGCACTAGGTTCGTCAGCGAAATCTCGGCAGTGGAAATCAGATAACGTCGCGAGTCACCGATTGTCGTCGAGAACATGTCCTCTTCGAACTTCGGCAACTGCGATGTGCCCAGCATCGTCTCGGTGTTCACGATCAGCGGCACGTTGCATTCGGTGTAACCGTGCTCACGGGTGTGCAGGTCAAGCATGAACTGAGCGAGCGCACGATGCAGACGCGCAAGTTCGCCGCGCAGCACGGTGAAGCGCGCGCCGGACAATTTCGCGCCGGCTTCGCCGTCCAGCCAGCCGTGGCGCGCGCCGAGTTCGACGTGATCCCTGACCGCGAAATCGAACGCGCGCGGCTTGCCCCAGCGCGAGACTTCGACGTTTTCGCTTTCGTCCTTGCCGACCGGCACGGATTCGTGCGGCAGGTTGGGAATGCGCAGCGCGATGTCCGAGAGCTTCGACTGCACCCCAGCCAGCGAGGCCTCGTTGGCCTTCAGCTTGTCGCCGATGCCGGCGACTTCGGCCATGATCGCGGAGACGTCCTCGCCCTTCGCCTTGGCCTGCCCGATCGCCTTGGAACGCGTGTTGCGCAGGTTCTGCAATTCCTGCGTTTCGGTCGCCAGCTTCTTGCGCTCGGACTCCAGCGCCTCGATCGCGGTGGCATCGAGTTCGAAGCCGCGTGTCTCCAGCCGCGCGGCGGTGTCGGCGAGCTGCGCGCGCAGCAGAACCGGATCCAGCATGTTCGATCCTTGGAATGCCCGAAAAGAGGGGAATTATCGCGGTGCGTGGCGGGGCCGCGCAAACGCTCTCTTGTTGGGGGTTGTAGTTTGTTTTGAAGTCCGTTCCGTTCGCCCTGAGCATAGGCCCGCAGGGCCGGAGTCGAAGGGCAACCAGCGTTTCGACTCCGTTCGCTTCGCTCACTACGCTCAACGTGAACGGATTTTCCAGCGGATCCACTCTTGGGGAGCCGGATTGCCGCCGCCACCATCCATGAACAAAAGTGCGGTCGCGCGCAACCGCGCTCCTACCGCCGGTCGCCTGCAAGCGGGCTCCTAACCTTCTCGTGCTTTCGCCCTCGCCTGCCTGAGCGCATCCAGCTTCTCGCGGATCTTCGCTTCCATGCCGTTCGCCGTCGGCACATAGAACTCCGTGCCGACCAGCGCATCGGGCAGGCATTGCTGGTCCAGCGCCACGCCGCCCTCCATGTCCGGGTCGTACTGGTAGCCCTTGCCATAACCGAGCCCCTTCATCAGTTTGGTCGGCGCGTTGCGCAGGTGCATCGGCACTTCCAGCGTGCCGGTCTCGCGCACGTTGGCGCGCGCCGCGCCATAGGCGACGTAGGCCGCATTGCTCTTGGGCGCCATCGCCAGATAAAGCGCGGCTTCGGCGAGCGCGAGATCGCCTTCCGGCGAACCCAGCCGTTCGTACGTATCCCAGGCGTGCAGGGCCAGTTGCCAGGCGCGCGGATCGGCGAGGCCGATGTCCTCGACCGCCATGCGCACCATGCGGCGTGCGAGGTACAGCGGCTCGCAGCCGCCGTCCAGCATGCGCACCAGCCAGTACAGCGCCGCGTCCGGATCGGACGAGCGCACCGACTTGTGCAGGGCCGAGATCTGATCGTAGAACTGCTCGCCGCCCTTGTCGAAGCGGCGCGTGCGGTCGGCCAGCACCTGCTGCAAGGTATTCGCGTCGATGCGGCCGTCGGTGGCGAGTTCGGAAGCGATTTCCAGGAACGTCAGTGCACGCCGCACGTCGCCGTCCGCCGCGCGCGCCGTCAGCGCGAGCGCTTCATCGTCCACTTGCAGATGCAGTGAATCGAGCCCGCGCTCCTTGTCAACCAGCGCGCGCTTCAGCGCGACCACGATGTCATCGGCACCCACCGCATCCATCACGTGCACGCGGCAACGCGACAACAACGCGGAATTCAATTCGAAGGAAGGGTTCTCGGTGGTAGCACCGACGAAGATGATCACGCCGCGCTCGATGTGCGGCAGGAACGCGTCCTGCTGCGCCTTGTTGAAGCGGTGCACCTCGTCCACGAACAGCACGCTGCGCCGACCCTGCGCGAAGTTCACTTCCGCCTCGGCCAATGCCGCGCGCACGTCGGCCAGACCCGCCAGCACCGCCGAGATCGCGCGGAAATGCGCGTCGGCGTATTTCGCCACCAGCAGCGCCAGCGTGGTCTTGCCGCAGCCGGGCGGACCCCACAGGATCATCGAATGCACGCGATGCGCTTCCAGCGCCCGCCGCAACGCCGTGCCCGGCCCGAGCAGGCGCGCCTGCCCGACGATCTCGTCCAGCGTGCGCGGCCGCATGCGCTCGGCCAGCGGTTTCAGCGCGTCGGGCTCGGCGAACAGTTCGGGCGACTCGGCGGAAAGTGGTTTACGGCGCGGCATGGAATGATCATACCGACCTGCAAGCGCGCGCGGTCAGCCGGTCGCCAGCACCGGTCTATGACGGTGCCGATAAATCGCATAAGTGACGCCGGCCAGGCCCGTCAACATGGCCGGAAGCAACAGGCCGTATTGGCCGACGCGCGGGAAGATCAGTGCGTCCGTCACACCACCGGCAAAGAATCCGATCACCAGCGTGATGTAGAGCCGCACGCGGCGCACATCCATCTTCACGCCCCCGAACCATTGCCCGAGGAACATGCCCAGATCGGTGTAGAGGCCGGACACGTGGGTGGTACGCACCACCGCGCCGCTGTAGGTGCCGGCCATCGCGTTCTGCAGGCCGCATGCGGCCGCCGCCAGCCACAGGCCCGCGTCGCGATCGCCGACCAGCAGCGGCACCGCCGCGAACAGCATCAACGACTCCACCGAGAGCGCCACGCCGTAACGGCGGCCCAGCCGCAGCTCGCTGTCTCGCACGATGAAGCCGCCGAGCGCGGCACCGAGCAGGAACGCCAGCGCGACGATGCCGAATTTCAGCATCTCTCCGATATCGCCCTGCGCCACGCCGATGCCCAGCAGCGTGGTCGTACCGGTCATGTGCGTGACCGCCTGGTGACGGAAGCTCAGGTACCCCGCAGCATTCACCATGCCACCGATGAACGACAGCACGATGCCGCCGAACAGCACCCAGCGCGGAAGTTTGTTGATCATGGGTGACGCGTCATTCGCCAGTGGCGATCATTGCCCCGTATTGGGCGCGCCGTCACCGACAACATCGGTGCCCTTGGGCGGTGTGAACATGAAGGCACCGGCGGGCAATTTCGGATTGCGCTGCCAATCGGTGAACACGATTTCGGTGCGGTTGCCGAGGGTGTCCTTGAAGATCATCCGCCTTGGCGCGTTGTCGGCGAAGCCGATGTCGGCGTATTCGAACTGGGGGTCCCTGGCGCGCGACTTGAGCCGCAACCATTGCAGCCCGTCGCGCTCGCCCTGCTCGCTGGTATCGAAGTCGCGGTCCAGTTGCGAGAGGTCGGTCAGCACGGTCAGCGGGCTGTGCGCCTCCTCGCTGCCCTGCTCGCGCACCGTGACCTGTTCCAGCTCCGGATCGTAGATCCAAACCTTCCTGCCATCAGCGACGATCAGCTGCTTATAAGGCGCCTGCGTGTCCCAGCGGAACTGCCGCGGCGCCTGCAGCGCCAGGGTGCCGTGCGAGGTCTGGGCGGTGCGACCGTTCGCGTCGTAGACGGTCTGGCTGAAGTTGCCGGAGAGCGAATGCAGACCGTTGGCGAACGTGTCCAGTTGCGCGCGCGCGGTATCGGCGGCTTGCGCCACACCCGCGCCGAGCAACAGGGCCAGCATCAACAGAATACGCATCGATAGTCCTCGCGTGTCGGATCGGCGAATCATGCAGGTGGCGGATGAATGCCGGATTATCCCGCGACGGGCGGCGGGGCCAATACCTCGCGCTGCCCGTTATGCAGAGGCGCGCTGACCACGCCTTCCTGTTCCATCTGCTCGATCAGGCGCGCGGCGCGGTTGTAGCCGATGCGCAAGTGCCGCTGCACCCCGGAGATGGAGGCGCGGCGCGATTCAGTGACGATGCGCACCGCCTTGTCGTAGAGCGCGTTGTCGTCGCTGCCCTCCTCTTCCTCGGGCAGGCCGGACTCGTTGATGACCTTGCCGTCGCCCAGCGACTGCACTTCTTCCAGCACGCCATCAATGTATTTCGGTTCGCCCTGCGCGCGCAGCCATTCGACCACCTTGTGCACCTCGTGATCGTCCACGAAGGCGCCGTGCACGCGCTCGGGCGTCGCGGTGCCGGGCGGCAGGTACAGCATGTCGCCGTGGCCGAGCAGCGTCTCCGCGCCGGACTGGTCGAGGATCGTGCGCGAATCGATCTTGCTGGACACCTGGAAGGCGATGCGGGTCGGGATGTTGGCCTTGATCAGGCCGGTGATCACGTCCACCGAGGGTCGCTGCGTGGCGAGGATCAGGTGCACACCGGCGGCGCGCGCCTTCTGTGCCAGCCGCGCGATCAGCTCCTCGACCTTCTTGCCGACGATCATCATCATGTCGGCGAATTCGTCGATGATGACCACCACGAACGGCAGCGGCTGCAGCGGCTGCGCGATGTCCATCGGATTTTCGGGATTCGGCTTGAACAGAGGATCCAGCAGCGGCTGGCCCGCCGCCTGCGCGTCGCGCACCTTCTTGTTGAAGCCGGCGAGGTTGCGCACACCCACCGCGGCCATCAGCTTGTAGCGGCGTTCCATTTCCGCCACGCACCAGCGCAGCGCGTTGGCCGCCTCCTTCATGTCGGTGACGACGGGCGCCAGCAGATGCGGGATCTTCTCGTACACCGAGAGCTCCAGCATCTTCGGGTCGATCATGATCACGCGCACGTCGGCCGGGGACGCCTTGAACAACAGCGACAACACCATCGCGTTCAAGGCGACGGATTTGCCCGAACCGGTGGTGCCTGCCACCAGCAGATGCGGCATCTTCGAGAGATCCACCACTACCGGCCGGCCGCCGATGTCCTTCCCCAGCGCCAGCGACAGCGGCGAGCGCGCGTCCCCGTATTCCTTGGAACTCAGGATCTCGGAGAGATACACCGTTTCGCGCGACGCGTTGGGGATCTCCAGGCCGATCACGTTCTTGCCGGGGATCACGTCAACCACGCGCACGCTGTAGACGGAAAGTCCGCGCGCGATGTCCTTGTCGAGCGAGGATATCTGGCTGCCGCGCACGCCGGCGGCAGGTTCCATTTCGAAGCGCGTGATCACCGGGCCCGGGTGCGCGCTGACCACGTGCGCGTCGATCCGGAAATCCTTCAGCTTCATCTCGACCTGGCGGGACAGGACTTCGAGCGTGTCCTCGGAGTAGCCCTTGCCTCTCGGCGGCGGCTCGTCGAGTAACGACAGCGGCGGCAGTTCGCCTTCCGAGGACCCACCGGCGAACATCGGGATCTGGTTCTCGCGCTTGGAGCGTTCGCTCTTCACGATCGGCGCGACCACCGGCTCGATCTTCACCGGCTCGCGCCTGGCCTGCTTTGCGGTCTCGACCTTGCGCACCACTTCGCGCTCGGTGCGCGCCGCGCGCGCAGCCAGTGCTTCCGGCGCGCGCTTCACCTTGCCGCGCAGCCAGCCGAACACGACCAGGACGCCGCGGCCGATGGCATCCATCAGCTTGAACCACGACAGTCCGGTGGCCAGCGTTACCGCGACCAGGAACAGCGCCAGCAGGAATAGCATTGCCCCCAGTTCGCCGAAGCCGCGCGCCAGCACTTGCGCCACCAGCTGGCCGAGGATGCCGCCGCTGCCGGCGGGCAGGTCGCTCATCAGATTTGCACCACCGTCGCGCAACGCGGCCAGACCGCAGCCGCTGACGAAAAACGCGACGAAGCCGATCAGGCGCAGGGTCGGTTCCAGCGTGCTGCGATCGGCCGACCGCCATTGCCGCAGCACACCGATCGAAAGCACGACCAGCAGGATCGGGAACGCGTAGGCGATGTTGCCGATCAGGTACAGCAACAGGTCGGCCAGATACGCGCCGATGGTGCCGCCAAAATTATGCAGCGTGGTGTCGCTGCCGGTATGCGACCAGCCCGGGTCCGCGGGGCTATGGCTGATCAGGCAGACGAACAGGTACAGCGCCAGCGGCAGCAACAACAGCACCGCCGCCTCCCGAAGGATGCGGCGGGTGCGTTCGTTGGGTTCACCGCCGCTGGCGGCAAGGGCTTTGGCGCGCGCCACGTGTTGCGACCTCAAACTTGCATCATCGTGGCGCCGACTATACCCGCTTCAAAACGGCATTTGACACGGATTCCTGCGAACCAATGCGGATATCCGTACTGGATTGCAGCAAGGCCGGTTCGCGAATCCCTGAAGAAGCGTCGCGAGCGAAGCTGCCATCCATGGCAAAAATGCTCCGTTGCCGCGTGACGCCGGAGCGCAGGCACAGGAATGTACACGTCAGTACACGCCAAGCACCGCCGGCGCGGCGTGCCGAGCGCAGCGGCTTGTTCAGAGATTCTTTTACAGCTTCATGCCCTTGAGCGCCGGGTGCACGATCTCGCCATTGGCGACATTGATGCCCTTGGCGAGCGGCGCATAGCCGCGCCAGTCGCCACCCGCTGCGAGACGCAGCACGTACGGCAGCAGCGCAGCGGAAATCGCCTGCGAGGAAGTCTGCGGCACCGCGCCCGGCATGTTGGTGACGCAGAAGTGGGTCACGCCGTCCACTACGTAGGTCGGATCCTTCCAGGTCGTCGGCTTGGACGTCTCGAAGCAGCCGCCCTGGTCGATGGAGATGTCCACCATCACGCTGCCCTTCTCCATGGTCTTCACCATCGCGGCGGAGACCACGTGCGGGGCCTTGGCGCTCGGGATCAGCACCGCGCCGATCACCAGGTCCGCGGAGGCCACTTCCTCTGCGATTACCGAGTCATACGCGTACAGCGCGGTGACGTTGGGGCCGAGCGCCATCATCTGCGCCAAACGATCCGGACGCTTGTCGAACACTACAACGTTCGCGCCGGCCGCCGCCGCTAGGGCTGCCGAGTTGCCGCCGGCCGCACCGGCGCCCAGCACCACGACCTTGCCGCGCTCGGTGGTCGGCATGCCGCCAAGCAGCTTGCCCTTGCCGCCTTCCGGCTGGTGCAGCAACGTCGTGCCGCACTGCGTGGCAAGACGCCCTGCGATCACCGACATCGGCGCCAGCAGCGGCAGGTTGCCCTGCTCGTCTTCCACCGACTCGAACGCCACGCCGGTCAGGCCGATGTCGAGCAGACGCCTGGTCAACTCCGGCTCCGGCGCCAGATGCAGATAGCAGAACAGCAGGTGGTGCTTCTTCAGCAGCGCGAGGTCGCCGGCGATCGGCTCCTTCACCTTGACGATCAGCTCGCCCTTTTCGTAAAGCGCCGCGGCATCGGGAACGATCTTGACGCCGACTTTTTCGAACGCCGCATCCGCGAAACCGCTCTTGATGCCCGCGCCGGACTGCAGAAATACCTCATGGCCGTGCCGAACCAGGTCGGCGCAGGCTGCGGGCACCAGGGCAACGCGGCCCTCGAGCGTCTTGGTTTCGGAAGGAATGCCGATACGCATGTTTGTCTTTCCTGTGTGCGACAATCGCCAGCTTGAATTCAGGCTCGCCTCTCCCCATCCTGCGCAACCGAAACGCATCGCCTCGCGGGCAATGCAGTGGTGATTGATCAGGAATACGCGCGTGGCGCGGGTCGGGTGAACCACCGAAAAAATCCGAAGGATTATACATGAGCACCCCCAAGCACAGCCGCCTTTTGATCCTCGGTTCCGGTCCCGCCGGTTACACCGCCGCGGTGTACGCGGCGCGTGCGAACCTGAAACCGATGCTGATCACGGGCCTGGCGCAGGGCGGCCAGTTGATGACCACGACCGACGTGGACAACTGGCCGGGCGACGATGCCGGCGTGCAGGGGCCGGACCTGATGGCACGGCTGCTGAAGCACGCGGAACGCTTCGACACCGAGATCGTGTTCGATCACATCCACAGCGTGGACGTGACCCAGCGTCCGTTCCGCCTCAAGGGTGACAACGGCGAATACAGTTGCGATGCGTTGATCATCGCCACCGGCGCCAACGCGAAATACCTCGGCATCCAGTCCGAGGAACTGTTCAAGGGTCGCGGCGTCTCCGCCTGCGCCACCTGCGACGGCTTCTTCTTCCGCGACCAGGACGTCGCAGTGATCGGCGGCGGCAATACCGCGGTCGAGGAAGCCCTGTATCTCGCCAACATCTGCCGCAAGGTCACGCTGGTACACCGCCGCGACAAGCTGCGCGCGGAGAAGATCATGCAGGACAAGCTGTTCGAGAAGGCGCGCGCGGGCAAGATCGAGCTGGTCTGGAACCATGTGGTGGACGAAGTGCTGGGCGACGATTCCGGAGTGACCGGCGTGCGCCTGAAGAGCACCGACGGCAAGGGCACGCGCGAAATCGCGGTCAGCGGCATGTTCGTGGCGATCGGCCACACGCCCAATACCAGCATCTTCGAAGGCCAGCTCGACATGAGCAATGGCTATATCAGGATCCGCACCGGGCTCGAAGGCGGCGCGACGGCGACGTCGGTGCGCGGCGTGTTCGCGGCGGGCGACGTCGCCGACCAGGTGTACCGCCAGGCCGTCACTTCCGCCGGCTTCGGCTGCATGGCCGCGCTGGATGCGGAGAAGTATCTGGATAGCGTCGGGCTGACGGGCTGATCGCCGATGTAGGAACACCTGCGCGCAAAAAAGGCGCGGCCCATGGCCAAGAGCTCCTTGGTCGCCGGCAAGCCGGCTCCTACAATCAGATGCATGCTCTCGCTGCGCACCCATGCGTCCCTGGACGAGATCAACGCCGCGGATTGGGACGCGCTGGTCGGCGACGACAACCCTTTCGTCTTGCATGCTTTTTTATCCGGCCTCGAACGCACCGGCTGCATCCGCGATGCGCTCGGCTGGCGTGCGCAGCACCTGACGCTGCAGGAGGGCGATGAGCTGGTCGGCGCATTGCCGCTTTATCTCAAGGACAACTCGCACGGCGAGTACGTGTTCGACTGGTCGTGGGCGTACGCATGGGAACGCGCCGGCGGCGATTACTATCCGAAGCTGTTGTGCGCCGTGCCCTATTCCCCCGTGACCGGACCGCGGCTGCTGGCAGCGACGAACCCGGCTTTGACGAGATGCCGCGTGACGCTCGCACAGGCGCTGCTGGACCTGACGCACGAACTGGGCCTGTCGTCCGTCCACGTGAATTTCCTGCGCGAGGACGAGCTGGTCGCCTTCGATCACGAACTATGGTTGCCTCGCTACGACTGGCAGTACCACTGGCGCAACGAAGACGGCTGGCGCGATTTCGCCGACTTCCTGGACGCGCTGACGCACAAGCGGCGCAAGGCGATCCGGCACGAACGAGCGCAAGTCGCCAGGGCCGGCCTGGCATGCGAATTCCGGAACGGCGGCACGCTGGATGATGCCGAGTGGGATGCAATGCACGCGTTGTATCTCTCCACGTTCGACATGAAGGGCAACACGGCCACGCTGACGCGCGACTTCTTCCGTCATCTCGGTCGCACGCTGCCGACACGCTCGCACGTGGCATTTGCGCGCCGGAATGGAGAGATCGTCGCGGGAGCTTTGTACCTCTCGTCAGGCGACACGTTGTACGGGCGCTACTGGGGCGCGCACGAACAGCTGCCCGGCCTGCATTTCGAACTGTGCTATTACCAGGGCATCGAGCATTGCCTGCGCGCCGGTCTGGCGCGCTTCGAACCCGGCGCGCAGGGCGAACACAAGCTGGCGCGCGGCTTCCTGCCGGTGCGCACGCACTCGCGGCACTATCTCGCCGACGAGCGCTTCCGGGAAGCAGTGCGCGGCGCGCTGAAACGGGAAGCCGCGATGCTGGAGGCGTACGGGCGCGAACTGTTCGAACATTCTCCCTTCGCGCAACGGGACATCGCATGATCCGGCTGGTGCAATTGCGCGACGACGATCCGGACGCCTTTCCGGACCCCGAACGTGCCTTGCACGATCCCAACGGCCTGCTTGCCTTCGGAGGCGATCTCTCCCCGCAACGCCTGCTTGCCTCGTATGCACAAGGCATCTTCCCCTGGTACTCGCAAGGCGATCCGCTGCTGTGGTGGTCGCCCGATCCGCGCTGCGTGTTCGCCACCGATGGCGTGCACGTCTCGCGGCGTTTGAAGCGCACGCTGAAAAGCTCGAAATGGACGCTGAGCATGGATCGTGCGTTCGCACGAGTGATGCGCGAGTGCGCCGCACCGCGCGCCGGCGAACCCGGCACATGGATCACCGACGAAATGCTCGTCGCCTACACGCGCCTGCACGAATCGGGATTCGCGCATTCGCTGGAAGTCTGGGATGGCGAAGCCATGGTCGGCGGCATTTACGGCGTCAGCATCGGGCGCGCGTTCAGCGCCGAGTCCATGTTCTCGCGCGCGAACGACGGATCCAAGGTCGCCCTGCTCGCCTTGTGCCGCACCTTGAACGGCTGGGGCTTTCCGCTGCTGGACGCACAGGTGCCGAACCCTCACCTGCAACGCATGGGTGCGATCACGATTCCGCGCGTTGAATATCTGCGCCGCCTGCGAACACTGGTAGCCCAGCCCGGGCCGGCGGAGTGGCGCCTGCCGTTCACGCGCGTATCCACGCTGCATGAATTCGCACACCGATCGGCGTAGATTGTGAGGCCCGGACTCGCAAGATGGAGTAATCGGTATGGACGACAATGAAACCCTCGGCGATTCGACGGGCAGCGCGGAACAGACGAAGGCATTCGGCCGCAGCCTGATGGAATCTGCCCAGCAGATCTGGCTGGCGGGCCTGGGTGCTTTCTCCAAGGCGCAGCAGGAAGGCGGAAAATTTTTCGACACTCTGGTCGAGGAAGGCTCGCGCATGCAGGACAAGACCCGGGCCTATACGCAAACCCAGTTCGAACAAGTGCAGCGTCGCACCGAACCCTGGATGAGCGAGGCACGCAAGCGCACCGGCGATGCGTTCGGGCGATTCGAGCAGATGTTCGACGACCGGCTCGCGCGCGCCATGCAGCGCATGCGCATGCCCACGCGCGAGGATTTCGAAAACCTGTCGACGCGCGTGGAGGAGCTTGAGCGCGAGCTGCGGGCGAGCAGGCAAGCCGAACCGCCGCGCCAGGAACCGCCGGTCAAGTGAGGTGATGCTCCGCGTTGACGGAATGCGCGCCGGCGTTCAAGAATGGATGGAGGATGTGCATCCCGGCGTTGGCGAACGCGTGAGCCGGGACTCTTCTGGCCTCGGGACCGCGACATGTCAGCCGATCTGACCACCGAATTCGAGCAAGCCGCCGCGGACGTCAAGCAACTGGCGCAACGCCCCGACAACGACACGCTGCTCAAGCTCTATGCGCTCTACAAGCAGGGCGCACAGGGCGATGTCAGCGGTCCGAAGCCCGGCTTCTTCGATTTCGTCGGCACCGCCAAGTACGAGGCGTGGGCGCAATTGCGCGGCATGCCATGCGAGGAAGCGCGGGCCAAGTACATCGAGCTGGTGCGCAAGCTGGAATCCTCTGAATAGACTGCTGCGCTCGGCAGCTCGCGACGCTTCTTCAGGGATCCCTCTCTACCGGCGCTTCGCTTGCGCAGCTGTGATTGCCTCTGCCACGGCGCGCTCGCGTTCACTGCCTGAGGCCAGCCCGGCACGCGCGCCTTCCCGGTCCGCAGCGTCCCGGTTCTGGCTGAGCTTGTAGCGGCCCTCCAGCCTCTCTATCCGCAATTCCAGCCCGACGATGTAGCGCATCTGTTCGCGCAGGTAGTCGGCCGGCGCATCGGTGATCTTCCATGGCTCGGCGTGGGCATCTTCATTCTGCTTCACCAGCCGCTCGAGCAGGGTGTAGAGGCGATCCGGATCGTCGAAGGCGCGCAGCGTGCCGTGCGCGTGCACCGCGACATAATCCCAGGTCGGCACCTGGCGCGGATCATCGCGCTTGCCCGGATACCAGGACGGCGACACGTAGGCGTGTGGCCCCTGGAAGACCGCGAGCGCCGGAATACCCTCGCCCACATCGCGCCATTGCGGGTTGTAACGCGCGATATGTCCTATCAGCGTGCCCTTCGGAGCCGGGTGCGCGTCCACCTCGAACGGAAGATGCGTGACGACGAATTCGCCGTTCACATGGGTCAACAGGGTACCGAACGAAATCGCACGGATTGCATCGTGCAAAGCTTCGATGCGGTCTTCGCGGAAATAAGGGTTGGGGTAAGCCACGGTTCCTCGTGTTCGCTAGCGCCGGGGGTTGAACTGTATCTCCGGCCCCTCATGCTTGCGATCCCACGCGCGCAACTCGTCGCGAAGAACCGCGATGCGCTGGCGCCCGAGTGCGTTGCGCTCCTCGTCCAGCACGTTGCCGCCGAGCAGCTCGGCCATGCGCTGCGTGGCAGGCAGCATTGCGTCCCACGCATCCAGCGCGCTCAGCGGACCCGGCAAAGTCAGGAAGAACGTGAGCCCCGGCGTGCGCAGCGCGTCGATGCGGCTCATGTCGAACGTGCCCGGCTTGATCATGTTGGCCATCGAGAAGATCGGACCGGAATCCGGCTTGCCGTCCAGCGGGCGATGGAAGATGTGCATGTCGCCGAATTCGAGGCCCACCTTCTCCGCCGCGACCGCGATGTCACTGCCGGAAAACCGGCCGTCGCCGCGCGCCACCACGAACAGGGTGACGATCCGCTCTACCGGCAGCTCGGCCGGACGCTTGCCTGGCAGCGGTCGCTGCGGCGCGGCGCGTCCGCGTGGGCGCTCGGCGGCAACCGTCTCGCCCAGACGGTCGAGCTCCTCGCGAAGGTCGACATCCAGTTCGCCCTGGCGTGGCTCGGGAACCTCGGTGGCTGGATCGGCGGGATCGGCAATCACCTCGTCGGTTTCGCCGATCACCGGCTCCACGCGCGCATCACGGCCACGCTTGAACAGGATGCGCCGGCCCTGCCCCTGCTGGCCCGGGCGGCCAAAGAAATAGATTGCGAGCAGGATCAGCGCACCGACGACCGCGATGATGATGCGCAAGGTGGTGGAGGAAATACCGGTGTCCATGTGCGGACTTTAGCAAAGCGCAGAGCGCAACCGCACGTGCAGAGCAGGAATCGTCGCAAAGCGCCGCGCGAGCACCGCCGGCGCGCTACTGGAGCCGCCATCCATGGCCAAGAGCTGCGTGGCCGAGCGCAGCAGCGCTGCGGCGGTCCTTAAGCAGCCCCCGCCATCTTCGCCGCCTCTTCCAGGTCCACCTGCACCAATCTCGAGACGCCCGGCTCGCGCATGGTGACGCCGCACAACTGGTTGGTGCCTTCCATGGTCGCCTTGTTGTGGGTGACGACGATGAACTGCACCTTTTCGGACATGTCGCGCACGAGCTGGCTGAAGCGCCCGACATTGCCCTCGTCCAGCGGCGCGTCCACCTCGTCCAGCAGGCAGAACGGCGCGGGATTGAGGTTGAAGATCGAGAACACCAGCGCCACCGCGGTCATCGCCTTCTCGCCGCCGGACAGCAGCGAGATGTGGCTGACGCGCTTGCCCGGCGGTCGCGCCATGATCGTCACGCCGGTGTCGAGCAGATCCTCGCCGGTCAGCTCCAGGTGCGCATGACCGCCGCCGAACAGCTGCGGGAAAAGCGTCTGGAAACCGGCGTTGACACGATCGAACGTGTCCTTGAAGCGCTGGCGGGTCTCGCGGTCGATCTTCTTGATCGCGTTCTCCAGCGTCTCGAGCGCAGCGGTCAGATCGGTGAGCTGCGCGTCCAGGTATTCCTTGCGCTGCGCAGCCTCGGCGTGCTCGGCGATGGCCGCGAGGTTCACCGGTTCCAGCCGCGCGATCTTGCCTTCCAGGTCGGTGATGCGCTCCTGCCACTGCCCGGGCTGAGCATCCTCGGCCAGTTCCGCCAGCAACGGTTCCACTTCCAAACCCGCCGCATTGATCGCTTCGATCAACTGGTCGGCCCGCATGCGCAGCGCCTGCTCGGCGAGGCGGCGCTCGGTCAGCGCGTCGCGCTGGCCGGCGATGGCCGCCTCGGCGCCGTGGCGCTCCTGCTCGAGCCGGCGCAATTCGACATCGGCCTCTTCCACCGCGCGGCGCGCCTCGACCAGCTTGCGATCGATCTGCAAACGCTGGTCGAGATACGTCTGGCGTTCCTTTTCGAGCGCGGCGATGGGATCGTCGCCGGCGTTGATCTGCGTATCCAGTTCGCTGCGGCGCGATTCCAGTTGCGCGTGCTGGGCTTCCATGCGCGCCAGGGACTGCTCCAGCGAGGTCAGCGCGGAGCGTTTGGACTCCAGCGTCAGTGCATGACGATGCGCCGCATCTGCCGCTTCCTGAGCATCCGCGCGCGTGGCGGCGCGGTTCTCCAGGAGCCGCCGGCGTTCGCTTTCCAGCTCCACCCGTACGCGCTCGTGCTCGCCCATGCGTGCGATCGCCGCTTCCATGCGCGCACGCGCGGCGTGCGCCGCTTCCTCGTTCTCGGCGACGCGCGTGGCGATCTCCGCCAGTTCTCCATCCAGCGCCTGCAGGCGTGCCTGCGCGCTGTCTATGCGGCCGCGCTTGCCCTGCAGTTCTCCGGCGAGCTCAGACAACCGCCGATGGGCGCCATACAGTTCGCGTTGCGCATCGTCGCGCGCCTGCTCGGCGGCGAGCCGCTGCGCGCGCACTTCCTCTGCGCGATGCGCCAGCTCGCGCAGGCGTACCTGCAATTGCTCGATTTCGTCGTGCAGGGTCTGCAGCTCGCGGCCGCGCGCCAGCACGCCCATCTGCCCGCCTTCCTCGCGGCGAACGCGCGCGAACCCTGCGCCCAGCCACACGCCTTCGCGCGTGATCACCGATTGCGGCGTGGACAACGTGGCGGCAATGGAACGCGCCTGCTCCAGTGTTTCCGCGGTGCGCACTTGCGCCAGCAACGCCAGCGCAGCGGACGGGCCTCGCGCCTGAGCGGCGAGTGTTCCTTCGATGCCGGAAACCGGTACGCCGTCCGAACCGATAAGGCTGATGTCGGCGCGCTCGATTGCGGCCATGTCCGCGGCGAGGTGCAGCGGATCGTCCACCAGCACGCCTTCCAGCAGGCCGGCCAGCACGGTTTCCACTGCGCGCTCCCAGCCGCCCTCGACCTTCAGTTGCGCGCCCAGTCGCACGCCATCGGCGAGGCCGAATTTCTGCAACCACTCGCGCGCGTGGTCGCGATCCTGGCCGAGCGCCGCGTGTTGCAGGGCTTCGAGCGAAGCGATGCGGCCGCGCAATGACTGTTCCTGCGCGCGGGCTTCGGCGAGCCAGGATTGCGCCTGCCGCTCCTCGCCGAGCAGGCGTTCGGCATCGGCCTTCTGCGCCTCCATCTGTTCGGTAGCCGATTCGATCCTGCCGCGCTGCGCCGAGTGCTCGGCTTCCAGTGCTTCGGCGGCCTGATGCAGCGCGTCCAGGTCGTAGCCTTCGCGCTCTTTCTGCAGCGCTTCACGGCGGCGTGCCAGTTCCAGGCCCTGGCGATCCAGATGATCGATGTTGGTGCGCTCGACATCGGCCTCGCGCGAGGTCGTGGCCGAATCGCCCCCGTGCGCTTCCCAGCGTTCCTGCCACGCCGCATGCGCGGCCTCGGCTTGGCGCAGCGCGGCGCTGGCACGTGCCTCGGTTTCGCGCAGCCGTTCCAGCTCCGGCTCACCTTCGGCCAACGCCACGCGCACGGACTCGTGCTGCGCGCGGTCGGCACTGATGTGCTCGCCGAGCTCCTTCCAGGCGCGTTCGGCTTCCTCGCGTGCCTGGCGCAGGCGCTCGCCCAGCTCACGGTGATGGCGGATCTGCTGCTCGACGCGTGCCAGCTCCGCACCGACCTGGTAGACCTCGGCCTGCACCGCATTCAGTGCGTCGTTGTGTTCCTGGTGGCGCACGCGGCCGGTTTCGATCGCGGCTTCCAGGTGGCGCTGTTCGGCGAGTTGCTTTTCGATTCCGGTCTCGGCCTCACGCAGCGCTTCGCGATGAGAATTGAGTTCCTGAGCGATCGCGCGATAACTCAGCGCGCGCAATTCCGCCTCGCGGTGGGTGTGTTCTTCCTTCAGCTTCTTCCAGCGCTCGGCCGCACGCGCCTGCCGATTCAGGTGGTCGAGCTGCTTCTCCACTTCCTCGCGCACGTCGCGCACGCGGTCCAGATTCTCGCGCGTGGCCTTGATGCGGGATTCGGTTTCCTTGCGGCGTTCCTTGTAACGCGAAATGCCCGCGGCCTCTTCCAGGTGCGCGCGCAACTGCTCCGGATGCGCCTCGACGATGTCGGAGATGACACCCTGCTCGATGATCGAATAGCTGCGCGCGCCCAGACCCGTTCCGAGGAACAGGTCGGTGATGTCGCGGCGGCGGCAGCGCACGCCGTTCAGGAAATAATCCGATTGCGAATCGCGCCCGACCACGCGCTTGACCGAAATCTCGTTGTAGCTGGCGTATTCGCCGCCGATCGCGCCATCGGAATTGTCGAACACCAGCTCGACGGTGGCCTGGCCGACCGGCTTGCGTCCGCTCGACCCGGAAAAGATCACGTCCGTCAGCGCCTCGCCACGCAGGCGGCTGGCCGCGCTCTCGCCCATGACCCAGCGGATCGCGTCGATGATGTTGGACTTGCCGCAGCCGTTGGGGCCGACGATGCCGGTGAGATTGGTGGGCAGATGCAGCGTGGTCGGGTCAACGAAGGATTTGAATCCGGCCAGCTTGATGGTGGTCAGGCGCATGGGTCACTGCTTGGTTGGGTGAGCGCACCGAAAGCTGCAGCGCTCGGAAACTGGCATCCATGCCACGCGAATGCCGCACTCTGCCAAGCCCGGCGGCCGGGCGCAATGAAAACTTGCCGATCATTTCTAAATCAGCTATTTACAGCGCAAACCTCAAGTTCTTGCAAGGCATGGTGCGCCGCGGCAGTCGCTAGCGTGCGCTCGACCCAAGATCGTGCGTGGACTGGTGCGTCGCTCAAGGCAAAGCAGCCCGCTGCTCTTCCTGTGTCCGCGCCTCGATCGCCAGCGCGTGGATGCCGTGACCGATCAGGTCGTGCACCGCGTCGTATACCAACCGGTGCCGCTGGATGGGGTTCTTGCCCGCAAAAGCCGCGCTGACGATGCGAACGCGGAAATGGCCGCTGCCCTCGCCCGCGTGGCCGATGTGCAGGTGTCCTTCGTCAATCACTTCCAGCGATTGCGGATCCAGCGCGGTCGTGAGCTTCGCGCGGATGTCCTCGATGCGCGCCCCGCTCATGGCAATGTCTGGCGGAACGGCCGCACGCTCACATCGCGGTAGACGCCCGCGGCGACATAAGGATCGGCCTGCGCCCAGGCGCACGCGGCGTCGAGGCCTTCGAACTCGGCGATGATCAGACTGCCATCGAAGCCCGCCGGGCCCGGATCTTCCGCATCGATCGCGGGAAACGGCCCGGCCAGCAACAAGCGACCCTCTTCGAGCAATTGCTTCAAGCGCGCCAAGTGCGCGGGCCGCGCAGACTTGCGCCCTTCCAGCGAGTTGGGGTTGTCGAGACCGATGATGGCGTACCACATGTCAGGTCTCCGGACGCATGTACGGGAACAACAACACATCTCGGATTGACGGCACGTCCGCCAGCAGCATCACCAGCCGGTCGATACCCACGCCGAGGCCGCCGGTCGGCGGCAGGCCGTATTCCAGCGCGCGGATGTAATCGGCGTCGAAGTGCATGGCTTCGTCGTCGCCGTGTTCCTTGGCCTCGACCTGCGCGCGGAAGCGCGCGGCCTGGTCCTCCGGATCATTCAATTCGGAGAAACCGTTCGCCAGTTCCTTGCCGCCGACAAACAGCTCGAAACGATCGGTGACTTCGGGGTCATGGTCGTTGGCGCGCGCCAGCGGCGAGACCTCCGTCGGGTACTGGGTGATGAAGGTCGGCTGCACCAGAGTGTGTTCGACCGTCTTCTCGAAGATCTCCAGCAGCAGCTTGCCCCAACCGTACTCGTTCTTCACCGGCACCTTCAGCCGCGCACAGTGCGCACGCAGTGCGGCGACGTCGCGCAATTCGTGTGCGCCGATTTCGGGGTTGTGTTCGCGCACTGCATCGGCCAGCGACCAGCGCCGGAACGCCGGGCCGACGTCGATGTCGCGGCCTTCCCAAGTCAGCGCGGTACGGCCGAGCACGGCCTTGGCAGTTTCGCGGATCATGGCCTCGGTCAGGTCCATGACCTCGTTGTAGGTCGCGTAGGCCTGGTACAGCTCCAGCATCGTGAACTCGGGATTGTGCCGCGTGGACACGCCCTCGTTGCGGAAATTGCGGTTGATCTCGTAGACACGCTCGAAGCCGCCGACCACCAGACGCTTGAGATACAGCTCCGGCGCCACGCGCAGATACAGATCAATGTCCAGCGCGTTGTGGTGGGTGATGAACGGGCGCGCGGTCGCGCCACCCGGGATCACGTGCATCATCGGCGTTTCGACTTCCATGAAACGCCGTGGCTCGGCTTCCAGCCACTTGCGGATGAAACCGATCACCTTGGAACGCAGCGCGAAAACGCGCCGCGCTTCCGGCGTCACGATCAGGTCCACGTAGCGCTGGCGGTAACGCTGCTCGACATCCGCCAGGCCGTGCCACTTGTCCGGCAGCGGGCGCAGCGACTTGGTCAGCAGGCGGATCGATTCCACCGCCACCGACAGCTCGCCGGTCTTGGTGCGCATCAGCGTGCCTTCGGCGCCGAGGATGTCGCCCACGTCCCAGCCTTTGAATGCGTCGTAAGCCTCGCCCAGCGCGCCGGCCTGCAGGAACAGCTGGATGGAACCCGTCATGTCCTGCACGCGCGCAAAGCTGGCCTTGCCCATCACGCGTTTGCCGAGCAGCCGTCCCGCGACATGCACGTGCTTCGCCTGCGTAGCGAGTGCCGCGGCATCCACACCTTCGGTTTCCGATTGCAAGTCGCCGGCGAACGCGTCCGGTTTGAAATCGTTCGGGAACGCGATGCCCTGCCCGCGTTGCGCGCGCAGTTTTTCGCGCCTTTCCGCGATCAACTTGTTTTCGTCTGTTGCGGGAGGACTGTCGGGCTGGTCGTTCATGGTTTGAATGGTAGTGGAGGGATCACGCGCACACTCACGAAGCATCGGCGCGTTTCGCGCCGGCTTCCAGCCCCATCTTCAAACTGGCTTCGACGAATTCATCCAGATCGCCGTCCAGTACGCGCTGGGTATCGGAGCGTTCGACGCCGGTACGCAGGTCCTTTATGCGGGACTGGTCCAGCACGTAGTTGCGGATCTGGCTGCCCCAGCCGACGTCGGACTTGGTCGCTTCCAGCGC
>JBQCHG010000072.1:0-28057 GCA_051954935.1 Rhodanobacteraceae bacterium | reverse complement strand
CGGAACAACTGCGCCCAGACCTCGTGATCGGTGCGCGAGTAACCGGCCCACGGCTGCTCGACCGTGCCGACGGCGTACACCGGGATGTTGCCCCGATCGGTTTGCTGGTGTTCGACGCGGCGCGGTTGGCTGTTCATGCCGCCTAGTCTATCGCCAAGTCGCGAAAACCGGCTGCCCGTGCGTGTGGAGGAACGCCGTTTTCGTTAAAGTGGCGCAATGGACACCACTGCAGATCCACCCGCGATGGAACGCCGCAACCTGCTGCGCCCTTTCCGCTATTTCTGGCGGGTGCCGGCCGTCCTGTTGTGGGCGTTCGGCGGTTGCCTCCTCGCGATTTTCATCATCCTGCCGTTCGGCGCGCCGCGGCCGGGGACGCCAAGCGGTGCGCTGATCCGCAACTGGTCGCGCGGCTTTCTCGCCTGCTTCGGCGTGCGCGTGCGGCGCGTGGGCGATGCACTGCCGGATCCGGTGATGTTCGTCGCCAACCATGGCTCGTGGATGGACATCAGCGTGCTGCACACCCAGCGCGAGGCCGGCTTCGTGGCCAAGGCCGAGATTTCGCGCTGGCCGCTGGTCAGCTGGATGGCCCGTCGCGGGGGCACCATCTTCCACGAGCGCGGCAGCACGCATTCGCTGGGCGCCGTGATGACGGTGATGAGCAAGCGCCTGGGTGCCGGCTACAGCGTGGCGGCGTTTCCGGAAGGCGGCACCGCGCCGGCCGGCACCTTGAAGGTATTCCATGCGCGGATTTTCCAGGCTGCGGTCGACGCCAATGCACTCGTGCAGCCGGTGGCGATCCGTTATTTGCGCGACGACCGGCCCTGGCGGGATGTTTCGTTCAGGCCCGGCGAGAGCTTCATCGGCAATCTGTGGCGCATGATGGGCGAGCGGCGGATCGTGGCGGAAGTGCATTTCCTGCAGCCGGTGGCGAATGCCGAAGAGGGCCGGCGCCGCATGGCGGACACGGCGCGCGCGCGCATTGCACAGGCTCTGGGCATTCCGGCATGAGCGTGGCGCGGGAGCTGCCGTTCGATCCGCCGTGGTGGTTGCGCAATCCGCACGTGCAATCCACCCTGGCTTCCAGCGGCCTGCGACGCGTGCTGCGCCGGGCGCATGCTCGCGACCTGGAGAGCCGCGCCGAAGAACTCATACTGGATGCGGGCGGCGGCGTGCGCCTGCAGGGCTTCTACACGCGGCAACGCGTGCTGGATGCGCCGCGCGGGATGGCGGTGCTGTTCCATGGCTGGGAAGGCAGCGTGCGCTCGACGTACCTGCTGCAAACCGGCGGACGCCTGCTGCGCGAAGGCTGGGACGTGTTCCGGCTGAACTTCCGCGACCACGGCGACACGCATCACCTCAACCGCGGCCTGTTCCATTCCTGCCTGCTGGACGAGGCGATCGGCGCCGTTCGCACGTTCGTGCGCATGCATCCCGTCACGCCGCGCGTGGTGGTCGGCTTCTCGCTGGGCGGCAATTTCGCACTGCGTGTCGCGCTGCATGCAGCCGATGCCGGTCTGGAACTCGATGGTGCGGCCGCGGTGTGCCCGGTCATCGATCCGCACCAGGGGCTGTTCTCGATCGAACACGCGCCGTGGTTCTACCACTGGTATTTCATGCACAAGTGGCGGCGCTCGCTGCGCCGCAAGCAGCGGGCGTTTCCCGATGCGGCGCTGTTCGGGCGCGATGACCTGCGCGGCGGACTGCGCGGGCTCACCACCGCACTGGTCGAGCGGCACACGGATTTCGGCACGCTGGAAAATTACCTCGACGGCTATTCGATCGCCGGCGACGCATTGGCACGCATGCGCGTGCCGAGCTGGATCCTCACCTCGCGCGACGACCCGGTGATTCCGGTGGCCGATTTCGAGAAAATGCGACTGCCCGCGAACGTCGAGCTGGACATTACCGCGCGTGGCGGGCACTGCGGTTTCATCCGCAACCTCGGGTTTTCCAGCATGGCCGAGGATTACATCGCCGAAAAACTTGGCGGGCTCGCGCCGGTGCGTGAAAGCACCAGCCGGGAACAGGCTGCTGCGGCATAATTGTCGTTTCGTCCAGGCCGACGGGCCCGAACGCTCCCCGTGCGCAACCACCGCGAGTGGCGCTGCAGCTAAACTCAACGGCTTTCGAGCGGCGGCTTGGCTCAACGACTCTTGCGCCCAGGCAACGGTCTGATCCGCGCCACGAGCCAGCTCAATTACCTTGCGGGAAATTTCCGTGCTCGACGACATCATCGAACTGCACCGCGCCGGCCGTCTGCCAGAGGCCGAAGCGGGTTATCGCGAACTGCTCGAGGCCAATCCCGGGGACGCCGAAGTGCTGCACCTGCTCGGCATCCTGCGCGGCCAGGCCGGCGATCGCGAAGAGGGCCTGCGGCTGGTGCAACGCGCGATCGAGCGCGACCCGGACCGCGATGTCTTCCAGCACACGCTGGGCGAAATGCAATTGCACGCCGGCCGCCTGGACGAGTCGGAAGCGGCGTACCTGCGCGCCAAGGAATTGAATCCGAACCTCACCAGCGCGCACAGCGGACTGGGCCAGATCGCCTTCCTGCGCGGCGACCTTGAAAGCGCCGAGGAGCACTTCCGGATCGCGCTGCGTGCCAACGAGGACGATGCGCAGTCGTTGGCCGGATTGGGCAACATCCATGTCGCGCGCGGCGAACTGCGCCAGGCTTCGGCGCATCTCACCCGTGCGGCCGAACTTTCCCCGAACGACGCGTTGATCCATGGCAGCCTCGCCAATGTGATGCTGGCGCTCAACATGCTGGATTTCGCGGTGCGGTCGGCCAACAACGCGCTCGCGTTGAAGCCGGACTATGCACTCGCGCGGCGCGTGCTCGGCAACGCGCTGCTGCTGAAACGCGACGCGCAAGGCGCGCAGGCGGCGTTCGAGGCGCTGCTGGCCCAGGGCGAGCAGCTCGCCGCGGCGCACCTTGGCCTGGGCGATATCGCGCGCCTGCAACAGCGCTATCCGCAAGCGATCGCGCATTACGAGCAGGCACTCGCGCACGAACCGGATTTGCACCCGGCCGCGATCCGCCGTGCCGCTTCGCTCGACCGCAGCGGCCGCACCGACCAGGCGATCGCCGAGTTGCAGTCGCGTGCGCGGCAATATCCGCAAGCGCCGGAATTGAAGGTGGCGCTGGCGCACCTGTTCGATGGACAGCAGCGGCATCAGGAATCGCTGCCCTTGTGGCACGAGGCGGCGCGCGCATTTCCCGACGATCCGGAAATCCAGAGCAATCTCGCCATTGCCCTGGATCGGGCGGGCGAGCACGATGCCGCGGTCGAACAGGCCGAGCGCGTGGGCGGACCGCCGCGTCCGGCGCTGGTGCTGTTGCGGACCCGTGCGGCATTGAGGAAAGGGGACGGGCAACGTGCCCTGGACGTCCTGCGCTCCATGGACGAATCGCAATGGCGCGAACATCCGGTCCAGGCGCGCCGCCGATGGAGACTGTCGGGCCTGGCGCATGATGCGCTCGGGCAGTGGGACGAAGCGGTGGCGGATTTCCGGCGTGCATCGTGGTCGGATGCACCTGCGTTGCCCCGCTTGCCGGAGCTGGATCAGGCGACGCGCGATTTGATGCGCGCACGCGCCGCCGAACCGGAATTGGCGGAATCGCCGATCGCGGCGCCGATTCTCTTCGTCGGGCTTCCAGGCAGCGGTGCCGGCCGGCTCGCATCGTTGCTCGGCGACCAGGCCGGCCTCGCGGTACGCCGCGATCGCTTCAGCGCCGATCCGGATTTCGTTTCCACCGCTTTCGAAGAGCGACTGCTGGCGCCCTTGGGCCAACCCGACCTCGCCCTCCTGCGCCGCCGCTACGCCCGTCCGCTGCAACGCAGTGGTTTGCGCGAGGACGTGCGCGTGATCGATTGGCTGCCGTATCTGGATGCGCGCGTGGTGCCGGCATTGAAGCGCGCCTTGCCCGCGCTGCGCATCGTGCAGGTGCGGTGCGATTCGCGCGACGCGCTGTTGAACTGGCTGGCTTTCGGCAGCAACACCAAATTGCCGGCCCGCGATCCGGTGGAGGCGGCGCGTTGGCTGAAAGTCGCGGCCGAACACCAAGGCTTTGCCGCGGAGCTGCTGCCGGCGTGCGGCATTGATCCGGATGTGGTGCTGGCCGACCCGCAGGGCGCCCAGGGCAAGGAGTTGGCGGAATTCCTCGGGCTCGAGCGGCTCGAGCCGGGAACAGCGGTGAATGCGGTGCCAAGGAACCCCCGCGGCATGCCGATCGCTTTCGAGCCTGGCCATGCGAAGCACTATCGCGATGCACTGGCGGAGGCGTTCGCCGCGCTGGACTGAAGCATCCCCGGCTCTTCGCGCTCGAAAGGTGTACGCTGTCCAGTCGCTCACAAGGAGGACTGGACCGTGACACGCACGATCTCGAGAGCGGGAATCTGTTTCGGTGCGCTGCTGCTGGGATGCGCCTGCGCCGGCGACGCGAATGCGGCGGCGTCCTTGCCGCACCTGCAAGTGCCCGCCGGTTTCCACGTCACCGTATTCAGCGATGCCGTGCCGGATGCGCGCGAGATGGCCGTCGGCCCCAAGGGCACGGTGTTCGTCGGCAGCAACAAGGGCAAGGTCTTCGCCCTCACCGACGCCAACCACGATGGCCGCGCCGACCACGTGCGCGTGATCGCTTCCGACCTGGACCGCCCGAGCGGCGTCGCGATGCGTGGCGGCGACCTGTACGTTTCCGCGGTGAATCGCATCCTGCGGTTTCCCGCGATCGAGGCTCACCTCGACAATCCGCCGCAACCCCAGGTCGTCACCGACAAGTTGCCGGACGAAACCCACGCGGGCGGCCGCTTCATCGCCTTCGGGCCGGACGGCAAGCTGTACGTGCCGCTGGGCGCGCCCTGCAACGTGTGCGACAAGGCCGGCTTCGCCAAGCTGATCCGTATGAACGCGGACGGCAGCGATTTCCAGGACGTCGCTTTCGGCATCCGCAACACGGTGGGATTCGACTGGCAGCCGCGCACGAACACGCTGTGGCTCACCGACAACGGCCGCGACCTGCTGGGCGACAACGTGCCTTCGGACGAACTTGATCGCGTGGACAAACTTGGCGAGAACTTCGGGTTTCCGTTCTGCCATGCCGGCGATGTGCCCGATCCGGAATTCGGCAAGGGGCATCCGTGCAACGACTATGCGCCGCCCGCTCTGAAACTCGGCGCGCACGTCGCGCCGCTGGGCATGCGCTTCTACACCGGCACGCAATTTCCGAAGTCCTACCAGGGCGCGATGTTCATCGCCGAGCACGGCTCGTGGAATCGCTCCAGCAAATCCGGATATCGCGTGGTGGTGGTACACGTGAACGGCAGCAAGGTGCTTGACCAGCAACCGTTCCTGACCGGCTTCCTGGATGGGCAGAAAACGCTCGGCCGGCCGGTGGACGTGCAGCCGCTCGCTGATGGCAGTCTGCTGGTTTCCGATGACGACAATGGCGCGATTTATCGCGTCACGTACGGCGGAAAATAATTGTTGATGAGTCGTAGCGTGGGGTGACGGTTGGCTTCCACTCGCCGCTCACCCGACGCTCACACTCCGTTTAACACCCCAGCAACCCGCCGTTCACGCGGCCGCCCGATACTGTGCTTATCGCCACCGTGCACATGCGCGGATCCCCATCAAGGCGACTGATGAACGTGGACATCATCAAGGGCAGATGGAAACAACTGGGCGCCAGCCTGAAGACGCAGTGGGCCAAGCTCAGTGAGGACGATATCGGTCTGGCCGAAGGCCACCGCGACTACCTGATCGGCCGTTTGCAGGAACGCTACGGCTGGGCTAGGGATCGCGCCGAGGCCGAGGTGGCGCGTTTCGAAAGTGAACTTTCATCCGCAGACAAGGAGAGGTAAACGCCATGGCCAATCAACCCGCTTCCGAAAAGCTCGGCGCCGAGAAGGGCAACGGCGACATGTCGCGCGACGGCGCGTCCGGTTCGCGCATCGAGGCAGGCGCCGAACGCTTCAAGCAGGGCACCACGCAGGCGGTGGAAACCGCCAAGCAGAAATTCGATGCCGCCGCCGATCGCGTGGAGGAAGGCCTGCACAGCGCCACCGACGCCAGCGCTCGCGCGGCGATCCGTGCCGCCGAAAAGGCCGCGGAGGCTCGCGAACGCAGCCGCGCACTGGCTGGTGATGCACGCGAGCGCGCATCGGACATGCTGCAGACCGTGCGCGAGTTCGTGCGCGAGCGCCCTGCGCAGTCACTGGCGATCGCCCTGGCCGCGGGCTGGGTGCTGGGCCGGGTGCTGGGCGGACGCCGTTGAGCGTACGCACGGCAGCCTGCCGATGAACCCCGCTGCGACCGAAGAATCCCCGCGCGAGCGCAAGGCCGGGGTCGAAGCCGATCGGGCAGCCGAGGCGGCGGCGGAAGACGTGCGCACGGGTGAAAGCCCGCCGCTCGCCGAACAGATGCATGCGCTGTACGCGGCCGGCAGCGGCTTGATCCTGGCGCTGCAACGCTTCTTCGTCACGCTGAAGGAATTGCTGCGCGCGGAGGGTCGGGTGCTGTGGACCGGCATCCCGCTGCTGTTCATCGGCTTCGTCGCGCTGATCGCGCTGGCGGTGTCGCTGTGGGGTTGCGCGATGGCACTGATCGGCTGGGCATTGATGGTGGCGACAAACTCGCTGGGCCTCGCGCTCGGCTTGCTGGTCGCCGGCCACATCGTGTTGATCGCCGGCGTGTGGTTCGCATTGAAGCGCGGCGTCTACCAGGCTTCGTTCCCGCAGGCGCGCGCTGAACTGCGCGCGATGCGCACGCAGTTCAGCGAAGACATCGATCGCTTCACGCATGGATTGACGGCCCAGATGCGCAGCGGCCCGACGGAGAAGGACAAGCCGGCATGAGTTACTTCCGCGCGGTCGCCGAACGCGAGCAGGCTTTCGCTCGCTGCATCATGGCGCGCGAACGGGTGCGCATCGCGGCAGGCGACGTGGCGCAAACCTATCGCGCCTATCCGGTTCCCGTGCTTGCCGGCACCGCGGTCGCGGGCGTGGTACTTGCGCAATTCCGGGTCGGCCGCGCGCTGGCGATGGCCGGTGCGCAGGTGGTCGGTGGCCCGGCTTCGGGATTGCTGAAAAAATTGATGTCCAGGCTCTGAGCGGGACGGCCCATGCAAGGGGAACCTGCGGTACCGCCGCCGGTGGAAACGACCATCGCCGACGCCAATGTGCCGATAACCGGAGGCCTGCTGCTGCGGCCGCTGCCCAGGCCGCGCCGTCCCGGCGTGCTGGAGCGCCGTCGCGCGCGTCGCCTGCGCGCACTGCGCGTTCCGCTGCTGATCCTCACCTTCCTCGCGATCGCCACCACCCTGGTGGTCGCACGCACACTGTTCGTGCCGCTGGTGCTGGCCGCGTTCGTCGGCATGGGCCTGAACCCGATCGTCGCCGGCCTGCAACGCATCTACGTGCCGCGCGCACTGGGCGCGCTGCTGATCATGGTCGCGCTGATCATCGGCTTGAGCGAAGCGGCGATACTGCTCACCGCGCCGGCCGCGGAGTGGATCCGCGAGGCACCGCAGGCGATCCACCAACTTGCGCCGAAGATCCGCCACATGATGCGGCCGCTGAGCGCGGCCAGCCATGCGGCTTCGCAGTCGCTGGCGGGCTTCGGGGTCGGCGCGCCGGCCGCGCCTTCGGCCGGTCCCGCGGCCGGATTCGGCGTGAGCGACCTGTTGTTGCTGGCGCCGCGCATCCTCGCCGAAGCGCTGACGGTGTTGCTGCTGGTGTTCTTCTTCCTGACCTTCGGCGATGACATGCGACGGCGGCTTGCCAGCGCTTCGCCCCGTTTCGCCTACCGGCGCATCGCGCTGAAACTGGTGCGCGGCATCCAGGTCGAGATCTCGCGTTACCTGCTGACCGTCACCCTGATCAACGGCTGCCTCGGCGCGCTCACCACCGCGATCCTGTGGGGCTGGCAGATGCCCGATCCGGTGCTGTGGGGCTGCGTGGTGGCGCTGCTCAATTACATGCCGTACCTCGGCGCGATCACCTCCACGCTGCTGCTGTGCGTGGTCGGCCTGCTGCACTTCAACAGTGCCGCGCATGCGCTCCTGCCGGCACTGTGCTTCGCCTGTCTCGCGGCGCTGGAAGGCAACGTGATCACACCGATGATCATGGGCCACCGCCTGCGGCTGTCTCCGTTGGCGATCCTGATCTGGCTGCTGGTCTGGGGCTGGATGTGGGGCATCCCCGGCGCGCTGCTGGCGGTACCGATGCTGACTTGCGCGAAGCTGATCACCGAGCGCGTGCCAGGGATGGAGTGGTTCGCGAGGATGGTCGAGCGGTAGCGTCGAAATCTCTCCAGCGCTGTTGCTCGGCACGTACTCTCGGCCACGGAGTTCTTGTCCGTGGACGGCAACCCCCGCGCCGGCCACACGCGGCGCCGGGATTACGGATAATGCGCGGATGAACGATCGCATCCATGCCGCATCCGCCGATCCGCAGCGCATCGAGCAGGCGCGCGCTTTTGCGCGCCAGGGCCGCATCCCGGAAGCCGAGGGCGCGTATCGCACGATCCTCGCGGATGCACCCGATACCCCGGAAGCATTGAACTTCGTCGCGATGTGCGCGCTCGCGCGCGGCGACCTGGCCGATGCGCAGGGCAAGCTCGAACGCGCCGGTGAACTGGAACCGACGCAGCCGGAGATCCGGAAGAACCTGGGCATCGTGCACCTGGCCGCCGATCGCGCGCAGCGTGCGCTGGAGTGTTTCGACCACGCGCTGCAACTCGATCCCGAGCATTTCGTGGCGCGCCTGCATCGCGGCGCCGCACTGGAACGACTCGGCCAGCACCGGGAAGCGATCACGAATTACTATGGCGCGATCGTGGCCGCGCAGAACCGCGGACAGTGGGTGAGCGAAGCCTCCACCGCTCCCGGGCTGCGCGTGGCAGTGCTGCACGCGATCCGCGCGGTCAACTCGGGGCGCCGGCAACTGTTCCTCGATCTGCTTGCGCCACTGCGCGAGCGATACGGGGCCGATGCGCTGAAGCGCGTTGAACAAGGATTGCTGATCTATCTCGGCGACGTGCCGGCGAACTATCCCGATCCGCGCCAGCGACCGAAGTTCTTCTACGTGCCGGGCCTTCGCACACAGCCGTACTTCGAGCGCGAGCTGTTTCCCTGGCACGCCGAACTGGAGAAGCACACCAACACGATCCGCGAGGAGCTGCGCGGCGTGCTGGCCGACCCGCAAGGCGTCGAGCCGTTCCTCGGCACCAACGACAACCAATTATTGAAGGATCAAAACCTGCTGGCGGCGATACGGGAAACGCCGGCGCAATGGAACTCGTTCTTCTTCCACCGCCACGGCGAAGTGTTCGAACAGAACGCGCGGCGATGCCCGCGCACCACCGAGATCCTCGATTCGTTGCCGCTGGTGCACATCCGCGAGCACGCGCCGGAAGTGTTGTTCTCGGTGCTGACGCCGGGCTCGCACATCCTGCCGCATCACGGCGTGACCAACACCCGCCTGGTCACTCATCTTCCGCTGATCGTGCCGGAGGATTGCGCCATCCGCGTGGGCGGCATCGATCACGTGTGGCAGGAAGGGCGTTGCGTCACCTTCGACGACACGTTCGAGCACGAGGCCTGGAACCGCAGCGACAAGGTGCGCGCGGTGATGATCCTGGACAGCTGGCATCCGGATCTCACCGAGGCGGAACGCGAAGCAACCGCGCTGCTGGTCGGCGGCATCGGCGATTTCAATCGCGCGGCGAACGTCGCGCCGCCGCCGAAGGATTGAGCACTCAGCTGAGCTGCTGCGCTGCAGGTGATTCTCACGCCCCCGCTGGCAGCCACAGCAGCAGCGCGATACCCAGCGCAATGCGATAAACCGCGAAGGGCGTGTAGCGGTGCGAGCGGATGTAGTGCAGCAGCCACTTCACCGCGGCGAACGCCACGAGCAGCGAGACGATGAAGCCCACCACGAGCGCCGCCCAATCCTCATGCGCGGCGCCGCCGCCCTTCACCACTTTCAACAATTCGTAGCCGGTCGCCGCGTACATGGTCGGGATGCCGACCAGGAACGCAAATTCGGTGGCCGCGGCACGATTGGACGTGCCGAAAAGCATCGCCGCGAAGATCGTCGCCGCGGAACGCGAGGTGCCGGGGAACACGCCAGCCACCATCTGCGCGATGCCGACCATGATCGCCACCGGCCAGGTGACGTAGGTGCGATCCGACATGCGCGCGGCAACCTGTTCCGCACCGATCATCCAGATACCCCCGATGATCAGCGCCCAGGCGATCGGCGTCACCGTTTCCGGCAACTTGAACCCGTGCTTGACCACGATGACGCCCAGCACGACGGTTATGAGGAACGCAACGATCAGCTTGAAAAGGTAATCGCGCGTCGCCGGATCGCGCCAGCGCGTCAGAAGCTCCCAGATGCGTCGCCAGTACACCAGCGTGATCGCCAGGATCGCGCCGGCCTGGATGCCGACATTGAAAAGATCCGAGCGAGCGCCCAGCCAGTGTTCGGCAATCAGGAGATGCCCGGTCGAGGAAATCGGAAGGAACTCGGTGATGCCCTCGATGATGCCGAGGACGATGACGTTCAACAGATCGTGCACGGGCAGGCATCCACAAACAAAACGCGGGCAAGTGTACGCGCATGGTCACGACTTGCGAAAGCGGCATTTTGCCCACTCGCTTCTGCGCCGATATGGTGCTTGAGATTGAACTATTTTGGTGCGAATGGATCGGCCGCGCGCCATAAACCTTTGATCCAGCGGGCCCGAGCTGCTGGCACACACCTTGCCTCTATAGGGCATCCTTCCAAGCCGAGGCCCGCCATGTCCGCTGCCGAGAAAGTCCTGAAAACCCTGAAAGACGAAAACGTCGCCTTCGTGGATTTGCGCTTCACCGACATGCGCGGCGTGCAGCACCACGTCAGTTTTCCCGCCCACGCGATCGATGACGGCACGTTCGAGGACGGGAAGATGTTCGACGGTTCCTCGATCGCCGGCTGGAAGGGCATCAACGAATCCGACATGGTGCTGATGCCGGATCCGGAAAGCGCCTTCATCGATCCGTTCGCGGCGCACAAGCAGATGGTGATCACCTGTGACGTGCTGGAGCCGTCCACCATGCAGGCCTACGCGCGCGATCCGCGCTCGATCGCCCGGCGCGGCGAGGCCTACCTGAAATCGACCGGCATCGCCGACACCGCGTTCTTCGGGCCAGAGCCGGAGTTCTTCATTTTCGATGGCGTGCGTTACGCCAACGACATGGGCCGCGTGTTCTACGAAATCGAATCCGAAGAAGCCGCGTGGTCTTCCGCGAAGCGCTACGAGGAAGGCAACCACGGCCACCGTCCCGGTGTGAAGGGCGGCTACTTCCCGGTGCCGCCGGTGGATTCGCTTGGCGACCTGCGCGCGGAAATGTGCCAGGTGCTGGAATCGCTCGGCATCCAGGTGGAGGTGCATCACCACGAAGTCGCCACCGCCGGGCAGTGCGAGATCGGCACGCGCTTCAACACGCTGCTGCGCAAGGCCGACGAGTTGCTGACGACGAAATACGTGATCAAGAACGTCGCGCATGCCGGCGGCAAGACCGTCACCTTCATGCCCAAACCTTTGGTCGGCGACAACGGTTCCGGCATGCACGTCCACCAATCGTTGAGCAAGGACGGCAAAAACCTGTTCGCCGGCGAGCTCTACGGCGGCCTCTCGCAGACCGCGCTGTGGTACATCGGCGGCATCTTCAAGCACGCGCGCGCGATCAATGCCTTCGCCAACTCGACGACCAACTCCTACAAGCGCCTGGTGCCGGGCTTCGAGGCGCCGGTGATGCTGGCCTACTCCGCACGCAACCGCTCGGCGAGCTGCCGCATCCCGCACGTCGCCAACCCGAAGGGCCGCCGCATCGAGATACGCTTCCCCGATCCGATGAACTCGGGCTATCTCACCTTTACCGCGCTGATGATGGCCGGCCTCGACGGCATCCTGAACAAGATCGATCCGGGCGCGCCGATGGACAAGGATCTGTACGACCTGCCACCGGAGGAGGAGCGCAACATCCCGCAGGTGTGCTCGTCGCTGGATCAGGCGCTGGAGGCGCTCGATCGCGATCGCGAATTCCTGAAAGCCGGCGGCGTGATGAGCGACGACTTCATCGATGGCTACATCGCGGTGAAGATGCAGGAAGTCACCCGCTTCCGCGCAAGCACGCATCCGCTCGAATACCAGATGTACTACAGCATCTGATTCGGGAGCATCCGGTGCGTGCCCCATCCGCCGACGGGACGATGCTGATCCGGCCCGTCCTGCCGGCGGATGCCGGGCGCATCTGCGAGATCTACAACCATTACGTCACGAAGACGGTCGTGACGTTCGAGGAGCAGCCGGTACCGGCGGACGAAATGCGCGCGCGCATCGCGATGGTCGCCGGCAATTTCCCATGGCTGGTGCTCGAACGCGATGGCGAGGTCGCCGGCTATGCCTATGCCGCGCCGTGGAAGGCGCGCACCGGCTACCGTTTCAGCGTGGAAAGCTCGATTTATCTTGCCTCCGAATACGTGGGGCGCGGCTTTGGTCGCGCGCTGTACGGCGCGCTTCTGCGAGCGCTGCCGCCGCTGGGTATTAAGTGCGTGATCGGGGGCGCCGCGTTGCCGAATCCGGGCAGCGTGGCCTTGCATGAAAAGCTGGGCTTCTCCAAGGTCGCGCATTTTCGCCAGGTCGGGCGCAAGTTCGACCGCTGGATTGATGTCGGTTACTGGCAGCTCATGCTGCAGGACTTCGGATGCGATGCGGTAGCCGGCGCAAGCTGATCGCGCCGACCGGGCCGGTGATAATTGCACCTGATCACCGGCCCGACGCCATGCACCATCTCGACAATCCGATCCTCAACACCGACAGCTACAAGGCGAGTCACTGGCTGCAGTATCCGCCCGGCACCGACGCGGTGTTCTTCTATGTCGAGTCGCGCGGCGGACAATACGATCGCACGCTGTTCTTCGGCTTGCAGGCGATCCTCAAGGAATACTTCTCGCGGCCGGTCACGCCCGGACGAAGCCAAAGCGTTTTTCGCGCAGCACGGCGAACCGTTCAACGAGGCGGGCTGGCGGTGGATCGTGGACGTGCACGGCGGCCGGTTGCCGCTGCGCATCCGCGCCGTCCCGGAAGGCAGCGTGGTGCCGACGCACAACGCGCTGGTCACGATCGAATCCACCGATCCGCACTCGGTGTGGGTGCCGAGTTATTTCGAAACGCTGTTGCTGCGCCTGTGGTATCCGGTGACGGTCGCCACGCTCAGTTGGCACATGAAGCAGTTGATCGCGCAGTATCTGCACAAGACCAGTGACGATCCGGCGGCCCAGCTTCCCTTCAAGCTGCATGATTTCGGCGCGCGCGGCGTGTCGAGCGCGGAATCCGCCGGTTTGGGCGGCGCCGCGCATCTGGTCAACTTTCTCGGCACCGACACGATCTCGGGCGTCCTCACCGCGCGGGCTTATTACGGCGAGCCGATGGCGGGGCTCTCGATTCCCGCCGCCGAGCACAGCACGATCACCAGTTGGGGCCGCGAGCGCGAAGTGGAGGCGTACCGCAACATGCTCGACCGGTTCGCGAAGCCCGGAAGCATCGTCGCGGTGGTGTCGGACAGCTACGACATCTACCATGCGATCCGCGAGCACTGGGGCAAAACGCTGCGTCAGCAGGTGATCGATTCCGGCGCTACGGTGGTGATCCGTCCCGATTCGGGCGATCCGGTGGAAGTCGTGCGCGAATGCCTGCGCCTGCTGGACGACGCGTTCGGCAGCGAAATCAACCGCAAGGGTTACAAGGTGCTGAAGCACGTGCGCCTGATCCAGGGCGACGCGATGAATCCGGACAGCGTGCGCGCGGTGCTCGAACGCATCACCGGAGCCGGCTTCGCCGCCGACAATGTCGCCTTCGGGATGGGCGGCGGCTTGCTGCAGAAGGTGAATCGCGATACCCAGAAGTTCGCGCTGAAATGTTCGGCGGCGCGCATCAATGGTGTATGGCGGGATGTCTACAAACAACCGGTGACCGATCCGGGCAAGGATTCCAAGCGCGGCCGGCTGATGCTGATCCGCCATCGCGGAGATGGAATGTACGCAACCATCGGTGTCCCACCGGAAGCCGAAAACGGCTCGCCCCTGCCGCTGTCCCAAGGCTGGGAAGACGCGATGGAAACGGTGTGGGAAAACGGAAAGCTCCTTCGCGACTGGAGTTTCGACGAGGTGCGTGCACGCAGCGCTGCCTGAGGGCCTATTGCACTACAATGGTGCAATGAACCAATCCGGTGAATTTCCGGGCCCGAACCTCGATTCGCTGGCGACCGGCGTGGCCGTGCTGGATGGAGAGCTGCGCTTCCGATCGGCCAACCCGGCGTTTTGCGAGCTGGTCGGTACAGGCTCGCGCCGGTTGCTTGGCCAGTCGCTTGCGATCCTGCATGCGCCGGCCGCGCTGGCGCAGGCCGCCGGCCGGGCGGCCGAATATTCGACGACCGCAAGGCTGGGTGGCGTCGCACTCTGCGCGGCGCCGGGCAAGGAATGCATGCTCGACATTCTGGTGAGTGCGGTCGGGCAGCAGGTGGTGCTCGAAGCGTGGGCCGCCACCGCGGCTTCGCAAACTTCCCGATTGTCCGAATCGCTGCGCGGCTTCGCGCACGAGATCAGGAATCCTCTGGCCGCGATTTCCGGCGCCGCGCAATTGCTGCAGCAAGGCGAACGCGATCCGCAGCGGCGGCAGCTGGCGGAGCTGATCCGCGACGAAACCGCGCGACTGACCACCTTGGCAGAGCGTCTGCTCGGCACTCGAAACAGCATGGCCACGCGCGCAATCAACGTGCACGCGATGCTCGAGCGCGTCGCCGGGTTGCTGCACGCCGAGCGCGCCGACGTGCAGGTCGTGCGCGATTACGATCCCAGCCTGCCTGCCTTGCATGGCGATCCGGATCGCCTGCTGCAGGTCTTGTTGAACCTCACGCGCAACGCGGTGGAAGCCAATGCGCGTCGCATCGTATTGCGCAGCCGCGCCGAGGCGGGCTTGCGGAATGCAGACGGGCAAAGCGTTCCGGCCATCCGCATCGAAGTCGAGGACGATGGCGAGGGCGTGCCTGCGCAGATCGAATCCACGCTGTTCGAGCCGATGGTCTCCGGCCGTGCCGACGGCAGCGGGCTGGGCCTGGCGCTTTCGCGCGAAATCGCGCGCGAGCACGATGGCGACCTGATCCATCAACGCAAGCCCGGGGCGACGTGCTTCGTACTGGTATTGCCGCGCCGCGCGCGGGAGATCGCCCATGCATGACATCTGGCTGGTAGACGACGACCGCGGCGTGCGGCTGGTGCTCGGCACCGCGCTGAGCAATGCGGGTTTCGCGCTCACCGAATTCGACAATGCGGAAGCGGCGCAGCGCGCCTTGCAGCACGGCGCACCCGCGCTGCTGATCACCGACGTGCGCCTGCCGCAGGCGGACGGCCTGCATCTGCTGAGCGCGGCCAGGGCGCTGCACCCTCATCTCCCCGTGATCGTGATGAGCGCCTGGACGGACGTCGGCAGCACCGCCGCGGCATTCCGCGCCGGCGCGTTCGATTACCTACCCAAGCCGTTCGATCTTGACCATGCAGTGGCGAGTGCGAAGCGCGCGCTGGAAAGCGCACCGGCCGCAACGGCGGGTACGGCAGTGCGCGATGGACCGGGGCTGCTCGGTCAGAGCGCACCGATGCGCGAGGTCTTCCGGCTGATTGGCCGCGTGGCGCCCAGCGACCTCAACGTGCTGATTACCGGCGAGACCGGTACCGGCAAGGAGCTGGTTGCGCGTGCATTGCATCGCGAGAGCGCACGCCACGCGCGGCCGTTCGTCGCGCTCAATACCGCGGCGATCCCGTCCGAGTTGCTGGAAAGCGAATTGTTCGGTCATGAAGCCGGCGCCTTCACCGGGGCGCAGCGGCGCACACTCGGCCGTTTCGAACAGGCGCAGGGCGGCACGCTGTTCCTGGACGAGATCGGCGACATGCCGCTCGCGCTGCAGACGCGCCTGCTGCGGGTGCTGGCGGGCGGCGAGTTCTATCGGGTCGGCGGCCGCGAGCTGATCCGCGCGGACGTGCGCGTGATCGCGGCAACGCATCAGGATCTGGATGCGAAGGTCGCGCGCGGCGAATTCCGCGCCGACCTGAAGCATCGGCTGGACGTGGTGCGCATCCATCTACCTGCATTGCGCGAGCGCCGCGAGGACATCGCGCCGCTGGCCAGGCATTTCCTGGAAGGCGCCGCACGCGAATTCAATCTCCCGCGCAAGCAGTTCGCGCCGGCGGCCTTGCTGGCACTGGGCAGGCGCGAGTTTCCGGGCAACGTGCGCGAACTGGAAAACCTGTGCCGGAGGCTGGCGGTGATCGCGTCGGGCGCGCAGATCCGCCGCGAGGATCTGGACGCCCGGGGCGCTGCGATGGAGACCTCCGGCGCGGACAATTGGGAAGTCGCCTTGCGCGAATGGGCTCAGCGGCAACTGGCCCTGGGTCGCACGGGCCTGCACGCGCATGCGCGCGAGAAATTCGACAACGCGTTGTTCGATGCCGCGCTGACTGCCCATGGCGGCCATCGCCAACGCGCCGCGGCGGCTTTGGGGCTGGGCCGCAACACGTTGACGCGTAAACTGGGCAGCTCTCGCGCGCGGCGCGGCAAGGATTCGAAATGACCAGGGCCATTCACCTCCGGGACGCCACGCGCGCCGACCTTCCCTTCCTCGTCGAGTGCAACGCGGCGATGGCGCTGGAAACCGAACACAAAACGCTTGACCGCGAAATGCTGGCGCGCGGCGTGGCCGCGGTGTTCGACGATCCGCGTCGCGGCTTTTACCTGATCGCCGAACACGGGGGCACGCTGGCCGGCTGCCTGCTGATCACGTACGAGTGGAGCGACTGGCGCAACGGCGACTGGTGGTGGTTCCAGAGCGTCTATGTGGTGCCGGACGCGCGGCGCGGTGGCGTGTTTCGCGCGCTGTACGCGGAGGTGGAGCGCCGCGCACGCACGACGCCGGACGTGATCGGTTTGCGACTGTACGTGGAACGCGACAACGCACGCGCGCAGCGCACCTATGCGTCGCTCGGCATGGAAGAAGAAGCGTACCGGATGTTCGCGCGCAGTTTCATCGACCTCCACGCGGCTGGAGAACAGCCATGATCCCGCAACAACGTCGCGTCGCCGTGCTGGGTGGCGTGCGCATTCCGTTCTGCAAGCGCAACACCGCCTACGCCGACCTCGGCAATCCCGGCATGTCGGTGAAAGTGCTGGGCGCACTGGTCGAGAAGTTCGGCCTGCAGGGCGTCGAACTCGGCGAAGTCGCCTTCGGCGCCGTGATGAAGCATCCGGCCGACTGGAACCTCGCGCGCGAGGCAGCGCAGTCTTCCGGCCTGGCGATGACCACGCCGGGCATCACCACAGCACGCGCCTGCGGCACTTCGCTGGACAACGCGATCCTCGTCGCGCAGAAGATCGCGGCCGGCCAGATCGAGGCGGGCATCGGCGGCGGCTCCGATACCACCAGTCAGGTTCCGATCACCTATTCCCACCAGTTGCAGCAACGATTGCTCGATCTCAACAACGCGCGCACGTTCGGCGAGAGGCTCAAGGTCGCCACGCGCGGATTCTCGTTGCGCGAGCTGAAACCCGCGGTGCCCGGCGTCGTCGAGCCGCGCACCGGGTTGTCCATGGGCGAGCACTGCGAGCTGATGGCGAAGGAGTGGAAGATCCCGCGCGCGGAACAGGACGAGTGGGCCTTACAAAGCCACCGCAAGCTCGCGGCAGCGTATGACACGGGCTTCTTCGACGACCTGGTCGTGCCGTTCCGCGGTGTCGCGCGCGACAACCTGCTGCGCGCCGACACCACGCTGGAAAAGATGGCACAGCTGAAACCCGCGTTCGACCGCAGATCGGGCCGGGGCACGCTGACCGCCGGCAACTCGTCGGCGCTGTCGGACGGCGCGGCAGCGGTCTTGTTGGCGAGCGAGGAATGGGCAGCGCAACGTGGCTTACCCGTGCTGGCCTATCTCACCTTCGCGGAGGTCGCGGCCGTGGACTACGTGCATGGCGAAGGCCTGCTGATGGCCCCGACGATCGCCGTGCCGCGCATGCTCGATCGTGCAGGACTGAAGCTACAAGATTTCGATTACTACGAAATCCACGAGGCCTTCGCTGCGCAAGTGCTGTGCCAGTTGCGGGCGTGGGAATCGGCCGACTACTGCCGCGAGCGGCTGGGCAGGCCGCAACCGCTGGGCGCAATCGACCCGGCGAAGATCAATGTGCACGGTTCGAGCCTCGCGACCGGCCATCCGTTCGCCGCCACCGGCGCACGCATCGTGGCGACGCTTGCGAAGCTGCTGGCGCAACGCGGTTCCGGCCGCGGGCTGATTTCGATCTGCACCGCGGGCGGGATGGGCGTGGTCGCTATTCTGGAACGGTGAGTACGCTGCGCTTCTGATGAAAGTGAGGCATGGACGGCCGCTTTCACGCGCAGGGACAGCGCACAATGATCAGCGCACCGAGAACAGCGTCGGTTTCCACTCGCCACTGATGTAGGACTCGCGGCGACGGCGATGCATCCGCTCGATGGATTCCTGGCGGCGCGCCTCGGCCCAGTCGGCACGTTGCGCGACCAGCGTCGCCGGATCGACGCCACGGCGGTGGGCTTCCTGTTCGCGCCAGGCGCAGAAATCTTCGTAGGCCTCGATTTCGAAGCGCAGCTCCTGGCGACACAGCTCGATCATGATCGCGTCGTCGAGGAAGCCCAGCGCCGGCACGGTGTCGGGAATGAAATCCACGGGATCGGCGAAATAGGCCAGCGCCGTCAGCACGCGCTCGCAATCCTCCGGCGGCAAGCCGAAACCGGTATCGGTGGCCATGGCGATCATGGATTCGACCGAGTCCAGCCGCTCACGGATGAACGGCGGAATCCGGGTGCCGCGGGTGTCCTCCAGCAACTGGCGCGCGGCCGCGACGATTTCGGAGCCCTTGCGATCCTTGGCCGCGGCCTGCGCATCGCGCATTGCCTGGGTGAAATGGCCCAGGTCGTCGTCACTGAGGGTGAGATTGATGTCCAGCGCCATGATCTGTGTCCCGGGCAGTGTGAGCACGCCAGCGTAACCAGCGACCGGAAAGCCGTCAAATGGGTGGATTCCCACCCGGGCGACCGACACCGCCGGAGAGTTTTCAATTGTCCACAATCTCCAGCGTTCCGGGTAGTGTCACAAAGGTTAACGTTGCCGCTTCATGGCCGAAATCCTCGCCACGCTGCGGGAACTCGCGCACATCTGTCGCGACGGAGAACGCCTTTATTGCCAGGCCGCCGCGCGCATGCACAGCCCGCATCTGCGTGAACTGGCCGGTGAAGTGGGCCAGGTACGCGCCGAGCTGTACCGCGAGTTTGCCACCCTGCTGCGCGCACACGGCCAACCGCTGTGCGAAGCCGGCTCGCTGTATGGCCGGCTGCGCGAGCGCTACGCCGGGTTGTGCGCATGCTTCGCCGATCGCGATCGGATCTACGTGAGCGAATTGGAGGGCGCGGAGGATCGCCTGCTGCATGCCATGGAACGCGCCACCCTGCATCTGCAGCCGGAAGAAGTACGCACGCTGCTGCGCCGGCACATACCCGCGGCACGCGTGGCGCACGAGCGCATCCGCACGCTGAAATCCGAACTTGCAGCCAAGGCCGCGGCCTGAAAAGAACTTCCGCCGCTCTGCCGTGCCGCGCACGCGCCGCACGCCCCGCCCTGCGCTCGGGCGGCCCAGCGCGAAATCGCGATCGGGTCACGCGGTCACAACGGAATCGGAACCTGCGCACCCAAGTACCGCCACCTGGCCCCGGTTCCGTGGCGCCCATCGCAGCAGGTCGCGTTCGTCCGGCTCGGCGACGGGGTCATCCGGCAGGTGATGGGGTCCGCCGGGGGGCTGGTCCTGATCGGGCATCGGCCCGGTGGGTTGCTTGGCCGGCGGCAGGGGCTGCCTCGGCGGCGGCGGGAAGAATTCGGGATCGGGGTCGTGGCTCATGGTCGCAGGCGGCGCAGACGCCCACGGCGTCCGCGCCGGTGACAACGGGTTTATTCCTCTTATTCCTCTTCCTCGCTGCTGGCCCGACGATGGCCCGAGGCCTGTTGCGAATGGCCGGATTGCGAACGCCCCGGGGCGCCGCGGGAACTGGTCGAACGTGAGCGCGAGGCGTTCGAGGTGTTCTGCGAATTGGAACTGCGCTGGGAGCCGTGTTGGCCGGATTTCGACGAGGATTGCTTCGTCATGAGCTGAAACTCCATTTGCGTCGGATACAAAGAACGGCGGGGTCGCGGATCCGGGTGCGTCCGATGCGAGCTTGCGTCCTTGCTTTCGAGGTCCATCGCAACAGGGGGATTGCAGCGATGGAGACCTGCCTTGGTGTCTTGTGCCGGCCTTGGCTTTTGGGATCCGCGACGCGCCGCCGCAGCATTTCCCTCAAGACACGTGCCAGTCTCCGCACGTTGTTCGACCCTTGTCCGACAAGGAGTTGCGCGCGGTCGCGCACCGGTGGCCATGCAATTTGCAAAACCGTCACATTCCCGCTTGCAAAATGCCCGCGCTTTCGCCCCTTGACGACGCGGACGCGGGGTGCGGGGCCTGCAACTCCGCCGTGCCATGGATTGGCCACGGCTCATCTGGATCGCCACGGACAGGCCTGCACCGAGATCCTCCGGTGTACGGCACGGCGGTGTGTTGCCGCGCCGATGCGGGGGAGTGTGACGACCGTCGTGGAACGCGGATGAGCCACGGCGCACATTGAACCGGCACGGATGCGCACCACGGAGTCGCGATGGAACCCAACAAGGCGCACGTGGAACTGTTGTCGCCGGAACGGATGCAGGAAGACCGGCCACGCGCGCGCGTGCTGGTGGTGGACGACGAGGCCGCGATCCGCAAGACCTTCCGTTACTGCCTGGAAGACGCCGGTTGCGACGTCACCTGCGCCGATGGCGCGGAGGTCGCGGAACGGCTGGTGCAGCAGATGGTGTTCGACCTGTGCCTGCTCGACCTGAAGCTCGGCAGCGCATCGGGCATCGAGCTGCTGCCGGTACTGCGTAGTGCCGCTCCGTGGATGCGCATCATCATGGTGACCGCGCACTCCTCGATCGACAACGCGGTCGCGGCGATGCGCGCCGGCGCGTCGGATTACGTGATCAAGCCATGCTCCTGCGAACAGTTGCGCGCCGCCGCGGAACGACAGATCAACGCGCAGCGCATGGAGCTGCGGCTGGAGCAGCTCGAACGCGCAGCCGGCGCCGACGAAGCCGATGACGCGCTGGCGAGCCGCTCGCCACTGATGCGGCAGGTGGTGGAAACCGCGCACAGCGCGGCCGGCGCGGACGTCACCGTGCTGCTGCTGGGCGAGAGCGGTACAGGAAAGGGCATGCTGGCGCGTGCCATCCACCGCTGGAGCAAGCGCGCGCATGGGCCTTTCGTGACGGTGAACGCGCCCTCGCTCTCACCCACCCTGTTCGAGAGCGAACTATTCGGCCATCGCCGCGGCGCCTTTACCGGCGCGGTGCAGAATGCCGCCGGCAGGGTCAGCCAGGCCGACGGCGGCACGCTGTTCCTGGACGAAGTCGGTGACGTACCGCTGGATCTGCAACCGAAGCTGCTGCGCTTCATGCAGGATCGCGAGTACGAGCGGGTGGGCGACCCGGTGACCCGCCGCGCCGATGTGCGGTTGATCGCGGCGACCAACCACGATTTGAAGCAGCGCGTCGCCGAAGGCGCGTTCCGCGAGGATCTGCTGTATCGCCTGAACGTGATCGCGGTGAGGCTGCCGGCCCTGCGCGAACGCGCCGAGGACATCCTGCCGCTCGCCGAACGTTTCCTGGCCGATTTCGTCGCCGAGCATGGGCGGCGCGCGCGCGGCTTCGCCGATTCCGCCCGCCGCGCACTGGTTGGTTATCGCTGGCCAGGCAACGTGCGCGAACTGCGCAACGTGGTGGAACGCGCGTCCATCCTGTGCAACGAATCGCAGATCGAGGCGCACCATTTGGCGCTCGGCGACGCGGTCGCCGAGCCGGCGGCACCGAGCTACCTGCCGCAAACGCTGGACGAACTGGAACGCGTGCACATCCGGAGCGTGCTGGCGCGCAGCGACACGCTGGAGAACGCCGCGCGCACGCTGGGCATCGATGTTTCCACGCTCTATCGCAAACGCAAGCGCTACGGGGTTTGAGGAGGCGGACAGGGAATCGGGCTTTTTGTGGAGAGTGCAGCCATGGTTTTCGTCAAGCCGCAATCACGGACGAGTGCCTTTGTGAAAAAGTGCGGCCATGGATGGCCGCTTCTGGACTTGGTCGTGGCCCCGCGGATCGCGGCAGAACGAGCGGCATTCGAGCGCCGCGATCATGGATGATCGCAAACACAATGAGACTCAAGCACACCATCCTGCTCAGCTATGCGGCGTTCCTCACCCTGGCGGTGGCCGGCATCGTTGCGTTCTGCGTGGTCCTGACACACTTCGGCCGGCTCGGGCATGTCGCATCGCTGCTGTTGTGGATCGGCGGCGCGCTGCTGATCGTCGCCAGCATCTGGTCGAGCCTGCGCCTTGCAGCCATGATCGCGCGCCCTCTGGAACAGATCGCCGCGGCCACGCGCTCGATTTCCGCCGGTCGTTTCGACGTGCGCGTCGGCGGCGCGGCTTTCAGCGAAGGCAACACGCTCGGCGCGACTTTCAACGAAATGGCCGAAGCGCTGGCGGCCTTTCACGCCAGCGACGTGAACAAGCTGCTTTCCGAACAGCGCCGCAACGAGACGATGCTGAACAGCATTGACGACGGGCTGGTGATTCTGGATGAACACGTGCGGATCGAGCGGTTGAACCCGATCGCCGCGCGCCAACTCGGCACGCGCGTCGAGGATGCGCTCGGCAAGAGCCTGGACGAGGTCCTCGGTCGTGACGACTTCGACGCGCACGCGCGCCTGTGCCTGCGGCGCGCGCATCCGACCGGACAGGCCGCGGCCCTGGAGGTCAGCCTGGGAGAGGGCGTGTTGCGGCGCGAGTTGCGCTGCAGCTTCATGCCGTTCGCGGATTCGCGTCCGGGATTGGTGCTGGTGTTGCGCGACGTGACGGCCGAACGGCGCTTCGCGCGAGACCGCAACGAGTTCGTGCTGCGCGCCTCGCACGAATTGCGCACGCCGCTGACCGGCCTGCGCATGGCACTGGACCTGCTGGTGGAGCGCGCGCACTTCGCCTCCGGCTCGCGCGAGGCAGATTTGTTGCAAACCGTGCGCGAGGAAGCTGCGCGGTTGACCGTGCTGCTGCACAACCTTCTGGATATCTCCCGATTGCGCGGACCGATCAAGCCGGCCCGGCCGTGCAAGCCCGAGCAGGCCGCGCGCGCGGCGCTGCAGCGCGTCGCCCTTCGCGCCCGCGCAAGACGGATCGAGCTGTACGGGCAGATCGCGTCCGACCTGCCCGAACTCCGGATCGATGCGGCGGAATGCGATCGCGTGCTCGACAACCTGCTCGACAATGCGTTGCGGCACACGCCGCCGGGCGGCAGGATCGGGCTGTCGCTCGCCATCGCCGGTGGCAGCAACGAACTGGAGCTGAGCGTCAGCGACAATGGCGAAGGCATCGCCGCGCACGAGCTGCAGCGCATCTTCGATCCGTTCGTCCAGGTCGGCGAGAAGCACGGCGCCGCGGGGCTTGGGCTCACCTTGTGCCGCGAAATCGTCGAGCGGCACGGCGGCCGCATCGAGGCGCAATCGGTGCCGGGGGTGGAGACACGCTTCTGCGTCTATCTGCCGCTGCAGGTCGGCTCCAACACCGGCGAAATGGCGAAGGTGGACCCCTGAGCGATGTTCTGTGCGATCGCTTACAGGATGCCCTGTATCCCCGCACCGAACGCCGTGATGAAGCGCGTGATGATCGCGGTCAGCGAGAGGTTCACTTCCGGGAAATCGCCGACCGACTCGTAGCATTTCGGGAAATTCGGATCCGAGGGCGGCAGCGGATCGCAGCCCGGCTTCAGCTCGTAGCTGGTCGCGTAATCGAACGGCCACAGGTCGAAGATCGGCAGGCGCCGCGAGAACTCGCCGATCGCGTTGCTGACGTCGCCGATCAACGGGATCGGATGGCGCGGTGCGATCAGCCATGAGTTCTGCGGCTGGGTCGCGCTGACGATGTCGGCGCGCAACGCGGCCGCGAACTTCGGGTCGTGGATGATCACGCCGGATTCGGTGTTGTAGTTGGACGAGCGTGGATCGAAGTTGTGCGAGCCGACCATGGCCACGCGGCCATCCACGACCAGCGATTTCGCATGCAGGCTGACCCGGGGACCGAAATCCTCGGGCTTGAGCGGCACCGCGCCGCGCCGTCCGCCCATCGCCGCGGTCGCGTCCTCGTCCGAGAGCGCCGCATAATTGGCGACCATTTGCGGCGCATCCAGGGGATGCGGCTTCAACTCATGGATATCGAAGCCGTAGTCCACCAGGAATTTCTTGCGGTGCTTGTAGGACAGCGCATAGACCGGCAGCGCGTCCGTGGAGGCGAGCGAATTGGTCGAGACCAGCACGTGCACCGGCGGATTGCGCGTGTGCAATTCCTTGAAAATGCCGCCGGCGCGACGGGTCAGCACCAGGTATGGCGTCTGCAGGACGACTTCGCGCTGCGCACTGCCGAGCAGTTTCATCAGGTCGCGCGTGAGTTCCTTGGCATCGCGTCCGTGCACGGCCTTGGTCTTCGAAGGCAGGTCGTAGAAATAATCCACCCGGCCCACCGTCATCCCGGTGAAGTGCGCACGCAGAAAGACCGCATCTTCCGCCTCGGCCTGCACGCGTGCCACGCGCCTGGGGAAACCGTACACCGGCGTCACCCATGGCGGAGCGTCGAAGGGATGCGCGAGGATGCGCGCGTTCGCATCGCGCAGGTGCGTGAGCGGCACAGAGCGCGGATGGTTCCAGAAGATCTCGAAGCTCTCGGCCATCTGGCGCGCGGCAGGCCCGGCGATCATCACGTCGCGGTCGAGGAAATCGAGCTGCCGATCCCAGTCGTAATAGCGGTCCTCGTAATTGCGCCCGCCGGTGATGCCGACCTCGCCGTCCACCAGGAAGAGCTTGTTGTGCATGCGCTGGTTGAAGCGATTGAAACAGCACAGGATGCTGGCGGTGTATTCGGCGAAGTTGTTCTGCGCCTTGTCGAAGGTCGGGTTGTAGAGGCGGATCTCCAGGTTGTTGCTGGCGCGCGCCAGCCGCGAGAGCAGCGCGGGATCGTTCAACGACCCCAACTGGTCGGCGAGGATGCGTACCTTCACCCCGCGTCGCGCCGCGTTCACCAGTTCATCCAGCACCAGCAGGCCGGCATCGTCCTTGGCCCAGATGTAGGTCTGGATATCGATGGATTTGCGCGCCGCACGGATCAGGTTGATGCGCGCCACCAGCGCGTCCTCGCCCAGATCCAGCAGCGTGGCCACATTGTGCGGATGTTTCGGATCCGACTGTGCAATCGCGGCCTTCGCCTGATCGAGGAACGGCGAGGGCTTGGCACATGCATCCGCGGCATGGCAGTCCAGGCGGCGGTCCACGCTGGCCGCGACGATCGCATCGGCGCGGTGGATGCGCCGTGGCGACAGCGGAACGCAGCCGCCCAGCAGCATGGCCAGTGCACACAACAGCAGCAAGTGACGTCGCAACTGCATCGCTCTCCTCCGGATCCGGATGCTAACCCGGAGTATCGAGCAGGATGTCGAGATCGAACACGACCTTGTCGGACAAAAGGCCGCGATATGCGCGCATGTCGAATGAACCGCGTGAAAGCGTGCCGTGCACGCGGATCGGGCAGGTCAGTGGCTGCGCGGGGCAGGCGGAAGGCAGCACCGTGAACTGCACCCAGCGGCGCTGACCGCGCAGGTCGAGGATGCCTTCCAATGTGCCGCCGTCGCCCAGCACGGTCGGCGCGAGCGGCGAGGAGACGAAGTGGATGCGCGGGTATTGCGCCACGTCAAAGAAGCCCGGGCCGCGCGCTTCCCTCAAGGCATGGGCGTCATCCATGCTCAGGCTGTCGGTGTCTATCCAGGCATCCACGACGTCGCGATCGGCATCGTTGCGTCGCAGCTCGCCGTGCACGCCGTCGAAGACGCCGCGCTCGTGGGTGAACCACAGCGTGCGCACGCTGAATCGCGCGGAGGAACGCGCGCTGTCGATCGGCCAGACTTCCGGCTCCGCGTGTGCGGCCGCGCACGTCAGCGCCAGCAGCACCGTCGCGACGACACGCGACATCACGGCGACCAGAAGGCGCGCAGCCGCGCGCTGCCCGGCTCGAAGCCGGAATCCTGCAATTCGATCCAGGCCAACCCGGCGGGCGGCACGCCACGCGCATCCGGCGAGCGCCCGCTGACCAGCAGCGCGAGCAACTGTTCCATGCCCGGATTGTGTCCGACCATCAGCATCTGCCGTGAACTGGCGACGTGCTGCTCAAGCACGGCGATCAGCGCGCCCGGCGTGGCGTCGTAGATCTCCGGCACGAACTTCGGGATGGGTGACGGCGCGCCGTGGGCGAACAACGCGTCCAGCGCGCGTTCCACGGTCATCTGCGCGCGCCGCGCCGGCGAACACAGCACCACGTCGGGCGCTGCGTCCTGGCTGCGCAGCCAGGCACCGGCTTGGCGCGCCTCCTGTTCTCCGCGCAGGCTCAGCGGACGCGCGCGGTCGCTGCCGCCCAGCGCGATCTGCATCGCTTCGGCATGTCGCAGCAGGATCAACTCACGTGTCACGGCAATCGGATTCGAGGTTCGAGGTTCGCAAGAGCAGGAGCGTTGTCACTGGCCGGTACTGGAGCCGGATGCCGGCTGCGATTCCGGTTGCGGCGGTTGCCAATCGGTCGGCGCTTCGGTGGGAATGCCATTGGCGCGCAACGTGGAGAGCACCAGGCTCAACTCGGTCCCGCCGGTGCGCGCGGCCTCCAGCAAGGTCTGCGCGAGTTTGTCGTCGGTGAGCGCCTTGATCCCGATCGCGCCGTAATTCTGCATCTGCCACGCAAGGTCGCGTGCCTGTTTCTGGGCATCGGCCTTGGACGAAGGATCGAGTTCGCCTCGGATGTGCAAGCCGACCGCGCGGCCGACCGGGCTGCTGCCCCACTCCAGATCGTGCGCGGCTTTCAGGCAATCGCCTTTCAGTGCGTCGTCCTTGGAGGCGCTGTCCGCGTCGCACAGTTGCAACAGCGGTTGCAATGAGGGCCGCGGCTGCTGGTTGGCAACCCCGAAGGTGATCAGCAATTCCACGCCCGCTGCGGTGGCCGGATCGCCTGCCTGTGCGCCGGCCATGGTGTCGGGTAGCGGCGGCAGCGTGCCCACGCTCAGCGCCACGCCTTGCAGGGCAATGCCGAAGTAATCGTCATACGCAGTGGCGGCGGCGGCCTTGGCGAGATCGGCGCGCACGGCCTTCGAATCGTTCTTCCCGGCATCCAGATCCATCGCCAGCATCCAGACCGCCGCGTTGCCGGCGGCCTGCTTCTGCAGCTGCGCGAACGCATCCGCGTTCGGGCACGCGTTGGCCTGCGCATCGCAATCGGCGAGTTGCGCCCAGGCGACCCCGGGCCCGGCACTGGGCGCCTTGGCCGCGCGCGCGATCAGGTCGTGATAACTCAACCCTTCCGGTTGATCCGGCAGCGGACGCGCCAGCAGCGCCGCGCCGAGCAGGTGCGGCGCATCGCCGCGCAAGGCCAGCACGCTGACCAGGTCCTTCTGGTATTGCATCAAGGCGTTGATGCGCGCCCGTTCCGCGGGCGTCGGTGCGCTCGCCTGCGGGGCCGCGCTCGTGGCAGCCGCGGCCGGAGTCTGCGCGGGTTTCGGCTTGCTCTTGTGTTTGTGCGTGGCCGCCTGCGCGCCGAAGGCGAACAGCGCGGTTGCGAGGGCAATCGTCAGGACGTGGCGACGCATGGCGTGATTCCGTGGCGAGGTCATTGAAGCTAGGCCGAGCAGGATGAATGCGAGCTTGCCGCGTGCTTCCTTGCTTCCTGAATCCCTGAAGAAGCGTCGCGAGCGAAGGCATGTTGCGCGTCGCCGGAGCGCAGGAACCGGAGTGTATA
>JBQCHG010000071.1:0-14527 GCA_051954935.1 Rhodanobacteraceae bacterium | reverse complement strand
TCACCACGCCGGTGTCCGCCACCAGCCAGTCCGCGCCGATCCCCGCGGCCTGCCGCCCACGCGTGATCTCGGCGTGCACTTCGCCGGTCAGGTTGTCCGAAAGCCCCCGTCGTTCGGTGCCGATCGCGGCCAGCCTGCCGTAATCATTGCTGTCGAGCCCGTAATTTTCGCGCTCGAAGCCCAGCTCGTAGGAAAAGTCGCGCAGGCCCTTTGCTAGCAGATTGCTGCTCGCGTAGAACGGCTGCGTGACGACCTGCTCGCGGCCGAGCAGGTCCGTCACCACCATGCGTGCCTCGCCCTGGCCGGTGACCACCGGCAAGTCCTGGATCGTGAAGGGGCCTACCGGCACGTTGCGGCGCAGCCGCAACACGTTGTCCACGTAGTAGTCCACCGTCGAGGGCGCGACCGCGACACCCTTGAGCATCAGCGTGGGCAGCGTGACGAAGGTCGGTTGCGTGGCGAAGTTGGTCGCCCATTGCACGCCGCCGAAGCGGATCGAACGGCCCCAGCTGCTGGCGCCGCTGATGCTGTCGCCGATGCGGAGGGACGCCATCTGCGCGGGGTGATCCTGGGTCCACGTCGTATCCAGCCGCACGGTACCCGTGTGGCCGTTCGCGTCGCGGGCGAGCATCGTGTTGTCGAGGTTGCCGTAACGGCCGAACACGTTCGTCTCCAACAGCGCCCCGGCATCGGTGGAGCTGCGTTCGCGATCGGCATAGACGTCATAATTGAGATACGCGCCGGGCGGAGGAGGCGTCGGCTCGGCGGGTCCGCCCGACGCGCCGCTGTACTGGCTCGTCGCCAGCAAACCCGGCGGCAAGCTGATCTGCAGGGTTTCCTGCGCAAGATCCACGCGATAGCTGAGGCCCTGGACCGCCGAAAGCGGGCAATAGTCTTCTCCTCCGTGTTTCACGCGCGGGATGCCGGCGATGCGGATGCGCCAGCGTTCCAGATCCGCCGCCGGAATCAGCATGTGTCCGGTCGCGTCGCGCAAGGCCAGCACGGTTTTCCTGGGCGTGCCGTTCAAATGGACCTCGAGCCAGGTCTCCTGAAATTGGCCATGCGGCAGGTTCGGAACCGCACCGGGAGCCGGCGTCGTTGGAGCAGGCGTCGCTTTCGCCACGGCAGCTTCCGCCGGAGCGGGTGCCGGCGGCGCTGAAGGCACAGGTGTCGACGGCGCGATTGCGGCTTGCGCCGCCGCGACGCGCGGTGTCGGTTGGGCAGATGTTGTTTGGGCAAGCGAGGGAACCGCGGGTGCCGGCGCGGGCAACGGCAGGTCCGGAACCAGATCGATGATCAGGCGATCGCCCAAGCCATCTCCGGGTGGAAGGGTGAATACCTGCGGCGTGATCGGCTGCGTCGTGATCAGCACCAGATGGGTGTTCACGCCTTCGCGTTCGAGCCGAACCGCGCTCAGGTACGGGTTGCGCTCGATCATGTCCGGCAGATCCGACAGGACCGAGTGCGCGGCCATGTTGCCCAGGTCGATCGCCAGCGGCGCGCCCGCGACGGTGGGCCGGATCACACCGGGCCGGATGGGCCGGTTCGATTCCAGCACCAGTCGCACCTGGTTGTCCTCCACGTCCATGCGCACCGCGGTGACCCTGATGGGGGATCCGGGATCCCCGGCCGGCGGCGAGGCAGCTACCGGCGGAGCGGCAGCGATCTCGGCGCTGCCGGGAAACAGATCCAGCACCAGCCGGTCCGCGTGATCCTTGTCGGCATGCAGATTGAAAATCCGCGGAGCAATCCCGGGTGGCGTATCCAGCTCCAGCAACGTGCCGTCGCCGCGCGGGCTGAGTTTGACCGCGCGAATGAAAGGGTTGTTGGCGCCGACCGCCTTGCGAAGGCCGAGTAGCGTCGGATTCAATGTCACGCCTTCCAGATCAACCTGCAGTGCACCGCTCCGCGGATCGCGGGTGAGCTGCGCGTGGATCGGTCCGTTCGACTCCAGCACCAGCCGGCTGTGGTCGGGATCCAGCCCGACCCGGATCGCGCGCACCAGCACCGCGGCATGCGAGATGCCCGGCGACGCCGCGAGCAATGCCGCACTCACGACCGCGCGGACGCGGCGCGGCGCGAAAGGCATGCAGACGCGGCGCGCAGTCGCGCGCCTCGCCCGCTCGGTGATGCGGCGTGGGTTCAAGGGGTGCCTGCATCCGCGACGTTGTTGCCCACGACCATATCTGCCTCCACGACGGCACCGGAATCCCGTTGCGCCGTGAGGTGCAGGTGTTCGCCGACCGAATCCGGTGCACGGATCGTCCACTCGTGCGTGGAGCCGGACAGCACGTACACGGGTTGTTGCGGCATGGGCAACGGCTTCGAATCACCGTCCGCCGAAAGCTCGAACCGGCTCAGCTTGATGTGCGCGGGTCCGTCGTTGCTCGCGCGGATTTCGACCTGCCCGTGACCAGCCGGCATTGCCTGCCAATGCAGTTGCGGGGCACCGGCGTGCGCCGATTGCACGAATACGGGCAGGCTGATCCGCAAGCTCATCCGCAAGCCCTTGAAGCCCGGCTTCAAGGGAGGCGGGATCTCCTGCAGGAACAACCGGTACGTGTGCTCGCCCTGCCCGTCGGGCGGCCGGCGAAAGCCCACACGGATCACCTGCGAGCCATTGGCCGGCAAGGTGAAAATCGGCGGCGTCGCAAGGAGATCCGAGGTGGGCGCGTACTTGTCCGCACCATCCGGCTGCGACCACGACATCAATTGCAACTGCACCACGGTCGGATCCGCGCCGACATTGCGGACGGTCAGCGCGGCAACCGGCTTGTCGGCCGAGAGCGTCACCGTCACCGGATTCACCTGGAAGGTGCTCGCCCAAGCCGGGCAGATGGCGCACAGAAGAAGCATCAGGCCGCAAGCGGCCTGATGCAGTGGGGAGCGCTTCATCTTCAGAACGCGACGGTGGCTACGACGGTATCGGAGTAGCTGCCGGCCGGAACGTTCTGGCCCGCCGCAACACTTCCGTACACACTCGTGCTGACCGCGGCGCCGGTTCCGGTCACGCCTACGCCGGTGGAACCGTCGAACACGGTCGTATCGGCAGAGTCGGAATACAGTTGATACGAAAGATAGTTGCTGGTACCGGCAAGCATCCGGCGCACCGGGGCGGCCGCCGTCGAGCCGCTGCCGGCATTGGCGCCCTGCCCGAGCGTGATGGTGGCACTCGAGCCATTGGTGCAGGTGGTGCTGATCGTGCCGGTCGCGGTCAGCGCCGTGGTCTTGTTGGTCACGATCGGATCGTAGGCACCGAATGCGACGCCACCCGAAGCATCGATCGTGCAGTTGGCGCTGATGGTGGCCGAAACGGGCAGGTTGGAGGTGGCGGTACCCGCGGAGGCGGCGCTGCTCATCGCCGCGAAGGCGACGAGGACTGCGCTGGCGAGAAGGTTCATGGTCCAGCGTTGCTGATATTGCATGTCTTACCCCTTGGACTTATTGCGGTCGGTTATGTGCATTGCCTCGCCGGAGTGGCTTTGGATGCGGGGGTGAGGATGCGGGATAAGTGGTCGGGTGCCGCGTGACTGTTCTCACGCGATGTGTAAAACAAATTTACTTTCCCCGTTTCGATTCCTAACCTGTGCGTAACATCACGTTTGCTAGCGCGGCGCGGCGCGCGCGGCCACTGTCTTCGTCGCTTCGAAAGCGTGATCGGGTTGGAATCGGACCGGGACGGTCGGGCGACTGCATGCAGGCACACTCACGCCGGAATCGCGGCGCGAAGCGGCTTGGCTGGTTGGCAAGCGCGATCGCCACGGCCGGGACCCGACTCCAGGGGACGGACGGTTGTAGCGGCTGCGCGGAGCCGAACGAACGGCGAAGCGTTCTGCTCCGGCCCTCAGCCCCGCTGCGAATCCGTGTCCGGAAGGTGACTTGCCCTGGCTTCCTTGAGCGTTTCTCCGCGCACCACGAACCAGACATCCTCGGCGATGTTGGTAGCGTGGTCGCCGATGCGCTCCAGGTTCTTGGCGATGAAGAGCAGGTGCGTGCAGGCGGTGATGCTGCGCGCGTCTTCCATCATGTAGGTCAGCAGTTCGCGGAACAGCCCCGTGTAGAGCGTGTCCAGCTCGTCGTCGCGCTGCCATACGACGTGGGCGAGCTCGGCGTCGCGCTGGTTGTACGCGCCCAGCACCTCGCGCACCATGTCGCCGGCCAGCGCGGCCAGCGCGGTCAGGCCGCTCGCCAGCCGCACCGGCGCTGACAAATTGAGGGTCATGGACCGCTTGGCGACGTTAGCCGCGTAATCGCCGATGCGTTCGATGTCGGAAGCGATGCGCAGCGCGGCGAGGATCTCGCGCAGGTCCCGCGCGATCGGCTGGCGCAGCGCGAGCAGGCGCAGCACGTCGTGCCCGATCTCGCGCTCCAGCGCATCGAGCGCATCGTCGTTGTCGGCCACGCGCTGGGCGGCCCGGCTGTCGCGCTTGGCGAGCGCATCCATCGCCGCTTCGATCTGCGCCACGGCCAGTTCGCCCATCCTGGTAATCTCACCGACGAGGCGTTTGATCTCCGCGTCGTAGCTTTTGACGATGTGGTCGTGGGTTTGAGTGTTCATTGGAGTGCCTCGAAATGGTTGGACCCGGCCACTAGGCTCGGCCATCCCTGGCCTCACCAAGTGGCTCCGCCCTCCGCGTCCGGCTGCGGGCGTTCGACTGCGCAGCAGATGCCCTTTTGGCATCTGCTGAACGCGCTGCCTCACCCGAATCTTCCCGTGATGTAATCCTCGGTCTGCTGCTTGTCGGGCTTGGTGAAGATCTTTTCGGTGTCGCCGAATTCGACCAGTTCGCCCATGTACATGAATGCGGTGCGGTCGGAGACGCGGGCAGCCTGTTGCATGTTGTGGGTGACGATCACGATGGTGTAATCGCGCTTGAGCTCCTCGATCAATTGCTCTATTCGACCCGTGGCGATCGGATCCAGCGCCGAGGTCGGTTCGTCGAGCAGCAGCACGTCCGGTTTCAAGGCGATGGCGCGCGCGATGCACAGGCGCTGCTGCTGTCCGCCGGAGAGTCCCAGCGCGTTCTGCTTCAGCTTGTCCTTGACCTCGTCCCACAGTGCAGCCGCGCGCAGGGCTTGTTCCACGCGATCGCCCATGTCGGCGCGTTTCAACCTTTCGTGGTGGCGGATGCCCCAGGCCACGTTGTCCTGGATGGACATCGGGAACGGCACGGGTTTCTGGAACACCATTCCGACCTTGCTGCGCAACCGGTTGATCGAGTAGCCGGGCGCAAGGATGTTCTCGCCGTCCAGCCAGACTTCACCGCTTGCGTGCAAGCCCGGGTACACCGAATAGATGCGGTTGAACACGCGCAGCAGGGTGGACTTGCCGCAACCCGAGGGGCCGATGATCGCCGTCACGCGCTTGACGGGAATATCCAGGGAGATTCCCTTGAGCGCATGGAACCCCGGGTAGTGGAAATCCAGGCCACGCACGGCCAGCTTCACCTGCTGCGGCACGGTGACGGCAGGCTCGAGGGAATGGGCGGAAACGAAATCGTGCATCGTGGCGATATTCATCAGTCGTGTGCCATGTGTGAGCGGCGCAGGTACCAGCGCGCCGCCAGGCTCAACAGCAGAACAAACAACGTGATGACCAGCGCCCCAGCCCAGGCCAGTGCGTGCCAGTCATCGTAAGGGCTCATCGCGAACTGGAAGATCACCACCGGCACGCTGGCCATCGGCGCATCCAGCTTGGCGCTCCAATACTGGTTGTTGAGCGCGGTGAACAGCAGCGGCGCGGTTTCGCCGCTGATGCGCGCCAGCGCCAGCAGGATGCCGGTGACGATGCCGGGCCGCGCCGAGCGCCACAGCACCTGCAGCGTGACCTTCCATTGCGGCACGCCCAACGAGAGCGCAGCCTCGCGCATGGCATTGGGCACCAGTTGCAGCATTTCGTCGGAGGTGCGGACCACAATCGGCAGCACGATCATCGCCAACGCGAGCGCACCGGCGAAAGCGGAAAAATGTCCGGCCGGCTTCACCGCGATCGCATAGACGAAGAGTCCCAGCACGATGGACGGCGCCGACAGCAGGATGTCGTTGAGGAAGCGTACGGCGTGGCCAAGCTTGGTGCGTCGCGCGTATTCGGCCAGCCAGGTTCCGGCGAGCACGCCGATGGGCGCGCCGATCGCGATCGCCAGCATGCTCATCAGCAGGCTTCCGAAAAGCGCATTGGCAAGGCCGCCGCTCTCGCCGGGTGGCGGCGTCATGTGGGTGAACAGGTGCACACCCAACGCCCCCGCGCCGTTGGAGAGCGTCGTCCACAGGATCCAGATCAGCCAGAACAGGCCGAAGAGCGTCGCCAATCCCGACAGCATCAGGGCCAGCGCATTGCGAAGACGGCGGCGCCGGTACAGCTTTTCGGAAACGGCATGTACGTGGGTGATCATGCGGTGCCCTGCTTGCGTTCAAGCCGTCGCAGCATCAGCCGGGCGATCACGAGCACCACGAAGGTCACCACGAACAGGAGGAATCCGAGCGCGATCAGCGAGGAGCGATAAAGATCCGAATCGGCTTCGGTGAACTCGTTCGCGATGGTCGCCGCGATCGAGTTGCCGGGCATCAGCAAGGACGCGGTCAGCTCGTGCGCGTTGCCGAGCACGAAGGTGACCGCCATCGTTTCGCCCAGTGCACGTCCGAGCCCGAGGAAGATTCCGCCGATCACCGCCTGGCGCGTGTACGGGAGCACGATGTTCCAGGCGACCTCCCACGTGGTCGCGCCGAGCGCAAAAGCGGATTCCTTCAGGCGGTTCGGAACGGTCAGGAAGACTTCCCGCATCACCGACGTGACGAACGGAATCACCATGATGGCCAGCACGACACCGGCGGTCAGCATGCCCAGCCCCAGCGGCGGTCCGGAAAACAACGCGCCGATGATCGGCAGCGCGCCCAGGTGGGCGTCGATCCAGGGGTCCACGTGCGCGGCCATGAACGGCACGAACACGAACAGGCCCCACATGCCGTAAATGATGGAGGGGATGCCGGCCAGCAATTCGATCGCGGAGGCAACCGGAGTACGCAGCCAGGCCGGCGCGACTTCCGTCAGAAACAGTGCGATGCCGAAGCTGACGGGAACCGCCAGCAACATCGCTATGAATGCCGTGACGACGGTGCCGATGATCGGCACCAGGGCTCCGAATTGATGATTGACCGCATCCCAATCGGTGGAGACGAGGAACTTCCAGCCGAATGTCGCGAACGCCTCGCGCCCGCCCCATGCCATCGAAACGGCGGTACCGAGCAATGCCAGGGTGACCAGCAGCGCGCAACCTCCGCCGAGCCAGCGGAATGCACGGTCGCCGAAGGCGCCGTCACGGACGGGATTGCTGGCAACGCTCGCGTTCAACGATTCACCTTGCGGCAGTGCTGAAACAATGGCTCCCTCCACCCTCAAGGAGGAGGGAGCGCCTGGATCGAATGTGACATCCTTGTCCCGAAGCTCCCGCGAAGCGGGTTGCCTTCCCTGTTATTTGAACTGGGTCTTCCAGTACGTTTCGATTCGCTGCACCAGCGAAGTCGGCAGCGGCACGTAGTCGAGCGACTTCGCCTCTGCCTGGCCGTTTTCCAGCGACCACTTGAAGAAGTCGAATGCGACCTTGCTGCGCTCGGCATTCTTCGGCTGCTTGTACATGATCACCCAGGTCGTCGCGGCGATCGGAAAGGCATTCGCACCCGGCGCATTGGTCATCACCAGGTTGAAATCCCTGGCGCTCGCCCAGTCCGCAGTCGCCGCCGCGGCGGCAAACGAGTCGAGGTTGGGCTGCACGTACTTGCCGGAAGAATTCTTCAGCAGCGCGTAGCTCATCTTGTTCTGCAACGCGTAGGCGTATTCGACGTAACCGATGCCGCCGCGGATCTGCTTAACGTAAGCCGATACGCCCTCATTGCCCTTGCCGCCGATGCCGGTCGGCCATTGCACCGCGGTGCCCTCGCCCACTTTCGACTTCCACTGCGGATCCACCTTGGACAGGTAATCGGTGAAATTGAAAGTCGTGCCGGAACCATCCGAACGATGTACCACCGTGATGCGAAGAGCCGGGAGCTTCACGCCGGGGTTGAGCGCGGCGATCGCCGGATCGTTCCAGTTCTTGATCTCGCCCAGGAAGATCTTCGCCAGCGTGGCGCCGTCGAGCTTGAGCTGACCTGCCGCGAGGCCTTCGACGTTGACCACCGGCACGATTCCGCCGATCACGACCGGGAATTGCCCCAACCCGGCCTTGCTCAGCTCGTCCTCGGACAGCGGCTTGTCGGAAGCGCCGAAGTCCACCGTTCCGGCCTTGATCTGGGCGATGCCGCCACCCGAGCCGATGGACTGGTAATTGACATGGTTGCCGGTCTTCGCCGCGTAGGCCGCCGACCACTTCGACAGGACCGGGTAGACGAAGGTCGAACCCGCGCCGGTGATGTCGGTGGCGTGCGCTGACGCACCGAACAGCACCGCAGCCGCGAAGGCGGCGATGCGGATTCCTGGTGACATGCGGTTGAACATGATGATTGGCTCCGAGATTCTCGAGCAGGACTTGCTCGTGCGGAATTTCATCGACGGCATGTTGCAACCTTATGAGCCTTTCATTGCAGGCGTGTTACAGCACCCGCACTCTCCCGCCCCGTTCAGCCGCGCTGCTGTCTTGCAACTGTCACGAAAGCTGCACAAAGCTGTAACGATCCTTTAGCAAGCTGGTTTTGCTCGCTCTTGACCTGCGATCAGGGGCGCATCTCAACCGCAGCGGAGATCAACATGAAATCCCGAGTCATCGCCATGTCCATCGCACTCGCGCTGGGCGGCAGCCTTGCACTGAGCACGCCCGCTTTCGCCCAGTCGACCCGGCAGTCGGACGAGGCTGCCGAAATCGCGCAACTCAAGCAGCAGCTCGCCGCCTTGCAAGCCAAGGTGAACGAGCTGGAGCAGCGCTCGGACGCGCAATCGACCATCAATGTCAGCACGCAGCAGAACCTCGAAGCGGTGCAGCAGCAACAGGCAAAGGCGCAACCCGCGGCCGATGCCTGGGCCAGCAACACCAAGGTCGGCGGCACCGCGTTCATCGACTTCACCAATCTCGATCAGACCAAGGGAGGCAAGAAGACCGCCACCTCCGGCACCGGATTGGACGTCAAGCGCTTCTATCTGTCGGTTGACCACGCCTTCAATGACATCTGGTCCGCCAACCTCACCACCGATTTCAATTACAGCAGCGTGGACGGCGAAACCCAGTTGTTCGTCAAAAAGGCCTATCTGCAGGGCAAGTTCAATCCGCTGGCCACCTTGCGCGTGGGTTCGGCCAACATGGCATGGATCCCGTTCGTGGAAGACTGGTACGGCTACCGCTTCGTCGAGAACACGTTGGTGGATCGCACGAAGTTCGGCAGTTCGGCGGACTGGGGCGTGCACCTGCTCGGCGACAACGGCCTGTTCAATTACCAGGCATCCGTGGTCAACGGTGGCGGCTACAAGAACCCGACCCGATCCAACAGCGTGGATTTCGAGGGCCGCGTGGGCTTCCAGCCGATCAAGAGCGTGATGATCGCGGTCGGCGGTTACAGCGGCGACCTGGGCAAGGACACGCACGGCACGCCGGCGCTGCACGATGCGCACCGCTACGACGCGATGGTTGCGTACAACGCCAACGGTTTCCGCCTCGGCGGCGAGTACTTCCGCGCCACCAACTGGAACAACGTGCTCACGCCGGCCACCGATTCGGCCGACGGCTGGTCGCTGTGGAGCAGCTATGACTTCGGCCCGGCGTCGATCTTCGGCCGCTACGACCGCGTCAAGCCGAGCAAGGATCTCGATCCGAGCCTGAAGGACACCTACTACAACCTCGGCGTGGCGTTCCCCGTCACCAAGGGCGTGCGCGTAGCGGTGGCCTACAAGAACGAACGCCTGAAGAACGACACCACCACCGACACCAAGACGCGCGAGATCGGCGCGTGGGGTGAAGTGAAGTTCTGAAGTCGGGAAGGTGCACGCACAGGGACGTGCGCCGGGGGAATCCATTCCGTTCCAACCCAGATGTTCGGCAGTGGAAGCGGCGGGTCTCGTCAGAGCCCGCCGTTTCCTTTTTGGCTCCGCGATGGAACTCCGGTTCGGCAGCAAAAACACCCACGAGTTGTCGCATGACTTCCGGTCTATGCAGAGTAGATGAAACGTTATAACATTACTTTTTCTTTGGCTGGAAGCCCCCCTCGATGAAACCGATCCTGATTGCATTGGCGATTGCGACCGTACTGAGCGCCGGACCCGCCCTGGCCCAAAGCGCGCCGAGCACGAAGGTCGACCAGTCATCCGCCTCGACCCCTCCGGACAAGGAGCCGAAGACCCTGGAAGCCGTGCAGGTCACGGCGGCACTGGATCGCTCGCGCAACGCGTTGTCGCCCGACACGGGGACCAGCCAGACCGTATTCGATCGCAAGTCCATCCAGCAGTTGCCGCAGGGCGACAGCACGCCGCTCAATCAGGTGATCCTGCAGGCGCCGGGCGTGGTGCAGGATTCGTTCGGACAATTGCACGTGCGCGGCGACCACGCCAACCTGCAATACCGGATCGACGGCATCATCATCCCGGAAAGCATCAGCGGGTTCGGGCAGACACTGGACACCCGCTTCATTGACTCGCTGAGATTCCTGACAGGTGCGTTGCCGGCGCAATACGGTTACCGCACCGCGGGCGTGGTGGACATCACCACCAAGTCCGGCGCGCAACTTGGCAATGGCGGCAGCGTGGGCCTGTACGGCGGCTCGTTCGGCACCTTCAATCCGAGCTTCGAACTGCACGGCAACGAGGGGCGCTGGTCGTATTACCTCTCCGCGAATTACGTGCAGAGCAATGTCGGGATCGAGAACCCCACGCCCGCGCGCAATGCCATCCACGACCACACCGACCAGTTGCAGACTTTCGGATACCTCTCGTACCTGCTCAACGCGACCACGCGCGCGACCTTCCTGTTCGGCAGCGCCGACAATCGCTTTCAGATCCCGAACAATCCCGGCCAGCAGCCGGCATTCGTGTACAACGACATCAGCAACTTCGATTCGGCGAAGTTGAACGAGAACCAGCGCGAGGTCACGCGCTTCGGCATCTTCAGCCTGCAAGGACATGCGGCCAATACCGACTATCAGGTGTCACTCGGCCAGCGCTATACCAGCGTCAATTTCCAGCCCGATCCGATCGGCGACCTGGTGTTCAATGGCGTAGCTTCGACGGTGGGGCGCAGCAATCGCGCGAATACCCTGCAGGCGGATTTCTCGACGCCTCTCGGCGAATCGCACCTCCTGCGCTACGGCATCTATGCCGACGTCGAGCGCGCGATCTCCAACAACAGCTCGTTGGTGTTCCCGGCCGATGCGGACGGCAGCCAGACTTCCACGATTCCGTTCACCATCGTGGACAACAACACCAAGCTTGCGCACATCTACGGGGCCTACCTGCAGGATCAGTGGCAGGTCACCGACAAGCTGGTGGTGAACTACGGCTTGCGCGCCGATCACGTCAGCGCCTATGTCAACGAGGGACAGATCAGCCCACGCCTGGGTCTCGTCTACAACCTCACGCCGAGCACCACCCTGCACGCCGGCTACGCGCGCTATTTCACACCGCCCCCGACCGAGCTGATCGCCCCCACCGACATCGCGCTGTTCCAGGGCACCACCAACCAGTTGCCCAGCGACGTCAACACCAACGTCAAGTCGGAGCGCTCCAATTACTACGACGTCGGCGTCGAGCAGAAGGTCGGCAGGAATCTGACGCTCGGGCTGGACGCGTATTACCGCAAGGTCGGCTATCTCCAGGATGAGGGGCAGTTCGGCGCGGCGCTGGTGTTCTCCCCCTTCAACTATGCACGGGGACGCGTCCGCGGTATCGAGTTCACGGCCGACTATTCCGCGGGCCCTTGGAATGCGTACTTGAATCTCTCCAACAGCCACGCGCTTGGAACGCAGGTCGTGAGCGGGCAATACAACTTCGATCCGGACGAACTTGCCTACATCAACACGCACTGGGTGCATCTGGATCATGATCAGCGGCTGGCGGCTTCCGGTGGTGTGAGCTACTCGATCAACGACACAACCCGCATCGGCGGCGATTTCCTCTACGGCAGCGGACTGCGCCGCGGCTTCGCCAATACCGAAACCCTGCCGGGCTATTTCCAGCTCAATCTCGATCTGACGCACACGTTCAATCTGCCCGGCATCGGCAGACTGGATACCCGCGTGGCGTTGATCAATGCGCTGGACCGCACTTACGAGCTGCGCGACGGCTCGGGTATCGGCGTCGGCGCGCCGCAGTTCGGTCCACGCCGCGGCGTGTACGTAGGGGTGAAGAAGGAATTCTGAGATGGACCTTTATCAACCGGCGCCAACTTCCAGGGATGATCCCCAGCCTTGCGGCGGTTGTGAACGATGCACGCGTTGCCATAACGCTCGCGCGCAGGCGCAGGCGCAAAGTCTTCTCGGAAAGGGTTGGAGCAGGCTGCGGACATTCCTGCTCAACCCGTCCTTCTGGCTGGGCGTATCGCTTTCTTTTCCGCTTGAGCATTTCTTCTGGGAGAAACTCTGGCCGATGTGCCTGCTGACCAGATTCCTGGGTCTGTAGCCCCAGCGGCCGCGGCACGCGGCAGTCACGTCCCTTGACAATCCGGAATTTATTTCCATAGTTCCGGAATTATGAAACCTAATGATGCCGTCGCCGCACTCAAGGCGCTCGCGCAAGACAGCCGGCTCGCCGCCTATCGCGCGCTGGTGCAGGCCGGCCCGGCCGGGCTGGCCGTGGGAGAGCTGGGGGAACGCCTCAAGCTGCCGGGCGCCACCCTGACCAATCACCTCAACGTGCTGCGCCGGGCCGGGCTGGTGCGCGACGTACGCGAGGGTCGCAGCATCCGCTGCCGCGCCGACTACGTGCGCATGAACGGCCTGCTCGCCTTCCTTACCGAGAACTGCTGCGGCAACGATGCCGCGAATTGCGCGCCTTCGTGCGCCCCCGACCGGAGAAAACGTCCATGAAACGCTTCCACGTGCACGTCAACGTGACCGATCTCGACGCCAGCATCGGCTTCTATTCCACCCTTTTCGGCAGCCAGCCTTCGGTGCGCAAGGCCGATTACGCCAAATGGATGCTGGAGGATCCGCGCGTGAACTTCGCCATTTCGCAACGCGAGCGCGCAAGCGGCGTGGACCACCTCGGCTTGCAGGCGGAAGACGGCGCGGAGCTGGAGGAGATCGGCATGCGCCTCATCGCCGCCGATCAGGTGGCATTGGCCGAGAAAGGCACGACCTGCTGCTATGCGCATTCGGACAAATACTGGGCCGAAGATCCACAGGGCGTAAGGTGGGAGACGTTCCACACCCACGGTGAAGCCACGACCTACTCGGCGCCCGGACAACACCCTGCGCCCGAATCCGGTGCGTGCTGCGGACGACCGATCGCGCATGCGGATGCGGCTTCCTGCTGCGCGTCGGGGTCGTGCGGATGAGCGGCGCGCCACGCGTTCTATTCGTCTGTGTCGAGAACGCCTGCCGCAGCCAGATGGCGGAAGGCTTCGCACGGCTGCATGGAACCGGTTGCGTCGAAGCCTTCTCCGCCGGTTCGAAGCCGGCCGGGACGATCAATCCGCGCGCAATCGCCTTCATGGCCGAGCGCGGCGTTGATATCGCGGCGAACGCTTCCAAATCACTAGACACCTTCGCCGACCAAGCCTTTGATGCGGTGGTGACGATGGGCTGCGGCGATGCCTGCCCCGGTGTCCCGGCGCGTCGTCGCGAAGACTGGGCATTGCCCGATCCCAAGCATCTGTCCGACGCCGGGTTCCGCACCGCAAGGGATGAAATCGAGCGGCGTGTGCTCCGGTTGCTCGAGAGCCTGCGGATGGGACAGACATGAGGACACCCCTGTCACGCAGGCTACTCGCCGAGTTCATCGGCACTGCGGGATTGCTGATGGTGATCGTCGGTTCCGGCCACATGGGCGAAATGCTCGCGCAAGGCAATGCAGCGATCGCCTTGCTGGCCAACAGCACGGCGACCGGGCTTGCGCTGTACGTTCTGATCGTGTTGTTCGCGCCGATTTCCGGCGCGCATTTCAATCCGGCGGTCAGTCTGGCGCTGGCCTTGCGGAGGGCGATCGGCTGGCGCGAAATGCTGGCCTACCTGCCGGTGCAGGTTTGCGGAGCGATCGTGGGCGTGGTGCTGGCGCACCTGATGTTCGGGCTCGACCCGGTTGCATTCGGCGTCAAGGTTCGCACCGGCCCGGCGCTATGGCTCAGCGAAGCGATCGCGACGATCGGCTTGTTGCTGACAATCCTGCTCGGCCATCGCGCGCGGCCCGCACAAGTCCCGGCCCTGGTCGGCGCGTACATCGCGGCGGCGTACTGGTTCACCGCCTCGACCGCGTTCGCCAATCCCGCAGTCACGATCGCACGCGCGCTGACGACCACGTTCGCAGGGATCCGGCCAGTGGACGTGCCGGGCTTCATCGTTGCGCAGCTCATTGGGGTGGCACTGGCGCTGGTCTTAGTGCGCCTGCTGACCAGGCCGC
>JBQCHG010000070.1:0-2782 GCA_051954935.1 Rhodanobacteraceae bacterium | reverse complement strand
ACACAAGCGCGGTGACTGGGCTGGCCACCGGTAGCTCCTATTGGATATACACCCGCGATAACTACGCTGGCGGCTCCCCCGCTTTCACTTTCACGACGAGTGCCGGCACCGCGAACAGCTTTGATGATGCCTACAACGCCGGACAGGTGACGATTCCATCATCTGGCACTTCCGGCGGCGGAGGGGCTGGCGGCACGGGCAGTTGCGTCACGGCTGAGATGTATCTGCGGCGCGGACTTACGGCGCGTGATCTCGCTGAGCGCTGGCGCTGGTGGAAACCATGGTTGTGGTTCATTCGCGGGCATGACGGGTTGCACGTGATCCGCCGCAAGCCATTCATCGTGCGCGAGCCTTGCGTGCGCATCATCGCAGCCGATGGTGAATGGGTCGAATGCTCGGTAAGTACGCCTGTCACCACCGCAACCGGCGAGAGTGTCGCCGCGCCGAACATGTACGATCACCTGATCGCCACCGAGCGTGGCTGGAAGCGCGTGGTAGACGTATGCGACGCCGGACTTCAGGACGTGGTGAGGATCAACTGTGGCGGCCACAACTTCTACGCCGGCGCTGATCCTGATGCGCGGCTTTCGACACATAACTGGACGAAATGATATGAGCACTCCGATCAGCACGATCCCGAACCGCCCCGCGAACAAACCTGTATTCGACTACCAACTCGACGAAGGCCAGTACGCGCGGGTGCCTTTAACCGTGGTCAGTAATGATGGAGACTCGCTCGTCGTCTCTGGTTGGGCCTACCAGATCGACACGAATGGTGTCCCCGTGCTCGATAGCACGATGGCCGCGCCGATCGGCACGAAGGACAGCACCAGCACGATCGCACTTTCCGGCGTGCTGGCGAAAACGCACACGCTCTACGACGGCTGGTGCAAATACATCCCGGCCGCAGGGCAATCGCTGGATGCGAATAATCTGCCAGCGGGCTGGACGTCCGGCGCGGGCGCACCTGCGACGCCATCCCCCGCGCCCGCATACGGCACCGGTTACTACGACACCACGGCGCAGCAGGGCTGGACCTGGAACATGGGCGAGTTCCAGCGCGTCAGTCAGGGCATGGCCGATGCTTTGCAGCAGCAGATTGACACGGCGGCCAAGCTGGCATCGCTCGGTATATAGCGGCGTAGTCCATCCCCTACACCCCGCGCTATACACGTCCGACAGACATGCATAGGAAACCGGGCCAACCTATGCACGCCCCGGTGGTCTGACGATTCGCAGGATGCGATGCGGTCGAAGCCGGGGCAACTGGCCCACCATTTGCCCAAGCCATGCTGAAAGCAAGCCGCCATGCGCGGGTTAGGTTCCCCCCTTGGGCACCACTTACGGTTTTCGCGGGATTGGCGTGAGAGCGCCATTTCCCGCTGAAATCCGCGCCGTTGAGCCATTCCGGCGCTTCCGCAAACCCCCATAACTCCCCCTGTCTCCCCCTTTCGCCCGACTGGCATTTGCCCAAGAATCTGCCCAAGATTCGGGAATGCCGAATTTCGAACGCAGGGGGAAGCGGATTCGCGTGCGTGCGCTCGTACACGGCCAGCGCGTCTCCGGAACCTTCGACACCAAGGCCCAAGCCTCCGCGTGGATTCTGGAGCAGCAGGCGCAGCTTACCGGCGGCAAGCTCGCACAATCCACGATGGGCGAGGCGTTCCGTAAGTACGCCCGGGAAGAATCCCCCAAGAAGGGTGGCGAGCGCTGGGAGCTGGTGCGCCTGACGATGTTCGAGCGCGATCCCATCGCATCCTGCGCTCTTGCCACGCTTACCCCGGCCGACCTTGCAGCATTCCGTGATCGACGCCTGAAGCGCGTCTCAGGCGCCAGCGTGCGCCGGGAAATGAACCTGATCGGCTCCGTGCTGGAGATTGCCCGCAAGGAGTGGGGCTACCTGCGCGTGAATCCCATGCGAGATGTCCGGCGGCCTCGTTCCCCGCCGTCCAGGCGACGCAGGATCGCTCCAGACGAAGTGGATGCGCTCACCAAGGCATTCGGGCTGGCGGATGGCCTGCGGGCGGCAACGGTCATGCAGCGCACCGGCTTGGCCTTCCTGTTCGCGCTGGAAACGGCCATGCGCGCCGGGGAGATTCTCGGGATCAAGAAGGGCGATGCGGATCTCGATGCGCGGGTTGTGCATCTGCCGAAAACCAAGAATGGGGATGCGCGCGACGTACCACTGTCATTCCGGGCCGTGGAAATCCTCAAGGCGCTTCCGGGGCACGTGTTCAATCTGGAAGATGCGACACGGGATGTGAAATTCCGGGAGGCGCGGGCTGCGGCCAAGATCGAGAACCTGCACTTCCACGACTCGCGCGCGGAAGCGATCTGGAGGCTGTCGAAGAAATTCAATGTTCTGGAGCTGGCCAGGATCATCGGTCATCGCGACCTGAAGAGCCTGCTGATCTACTACGAAACCACGGCAGCGGAATTGGCTACGCGGCTCGATTGAGCTTGTGGTGTTCGAGATAGGCATCAAGATCGGACTTGCGCCAGAGCTTGCCGGCGCCAGCGATCCGAGCCGGGGCAGGGAAGTCCGGCAGTGGCGCGATCTTTTCCAGGAACGTGCGCCGCTTGATGCCACCGAGGTATGCGGCACACCCATCAGCATCGAGCCAGCGGTCGCCGGCAATCAGCGCCGCAAGCTGCGCAAGGGTTTCGTCTGGCAACCGTTCGCTCACTCAGCCTCCTGCACCTTTCCGGAACCCTCGCACTGATCGCAAGGCTTGGTGCCCGCGTTCGGGAAGCCGCAGCACTCGCCGCTTTCCAGGTAATC
>JBQCHG010000069.1:0-3043 GCA_051954935.1 Rhodanobacteraceae bacterium | reverse complement strand
CACCGAAATCCTGGCGCCGTTCCTTTACGCGAATGGACATCTGATCGAGGCCACGTCGCCGCCGCGTGCCGGCCGGCCGGACCGGTTCGGGCAGAAACTGAAATCCGATCCGAAGGTGTACGGGCACGTCGCCAAGGTGATCCCGTTCTCGCCGCCGAAGCAGGTGGATCTCGGGCCGGACAATTCGGCCGACATGGTGCTCACCTTCCGCAACGCGCATGACTGGTTGAACGACAGCCCGCAGACGCTGGATGCGGTGTTCAAGGCGGCCTTCAAGGTGCTGAAGCCGGGCGGCGTGTTCGGCTTCACCGACCATCGCGCCAAGCCGTTCTCGGACGCGGTGCAAAGCTCGAAGGCGCTGCACCGGATTCCCGAGGACTACATCATCGAGGCAGGCCTGCGCGCCGGCTTCCGGCTGGCGGGCGCCTCTGAGATCAATTCGAACCCGAAGGATCCCGAGGACATCAACGTCCATCGCCTGCCGCCGGATCTTTCCGGGCCGGGTGCCGAACACGCAAAGATGAAGGCGATCGGCGAGTCCGACCGGATGACGCTGAAGTTCATCAAGCCCTGATGCGCGTGGGGCGGACATTGTCGCCGACAGATCCGGCGGGCAATGCCGCCCCCCTTCGTTTTGCAAACAACACCGCCTCAAACATCTCCCGCAAAGTGCGCGAGGAGCCCTTTCACGTCGCCGCCGCGCGAAAGATGGTGGGATCAATGGTTTGAAAGGAATTCGACATGGCCACTCTGAAAATCGCGGTGCTGGTCGGCAGCCTGCGCAAGGGCTCCTTCAACAAGCAGCTGGCGCGCGCGCTGCAGAAGCTCGCAGGCGACAAGCTCGCATTCGACTACGTCAATATCGGCGACCTGCCGCTCTACAACCAGGACAACGAGCAGGATTACCCGCCGGCTGCGAAGAAGATGAAGGAGCAGATCCGGAACGCCGATGGCGTGCTGTTCGTGACGCCGGAATACAACCGCTCGATTCCCGGTGTGCTCAAGAACGCGATCGACATAGCCTCGCGGCCTTACGGCCATAGTGCCTTCGCAGGCAAGCCGGGCGCGGTGATAGGCACCTCCATGAGTTCCGCCGGCACGGCCCTGGCGCAACAACACCTGCGCAACATCTGCGCCTATCTCGACATGCCGATGCTGCAGCAGCCGGAATCCTTCATCCAGTACAAGGAAGGCCTGTTCGCTGCGGACGGCAGCATCACCGTGGACAGCACCCGCGAGTTTCTGCAGGGCTTTGTGGACAAGTACGTTGCGTGGGTGAGCCGGTTCGCTTAACCGATGCCTTGATGCCGCGGGTCTGGAACGCGCGACGAACAGCGAAGCTGGCCCGAAGGGCGAGCGCCAAGGATGGCGCGAATAACGCCCGGAGCAGGAAGCTGAGGGCCGGGTCGATTGGCGAGCGCAGGACGCGCGAGCTTGGCAACAACCGGTTCGAAGGGCTGATCACTTTGCAGTGCGCGGGCGATCGCCGCGCGCCAGCATCGAGAGCCCGCCCATGATCACGAACAGCGGCCACCAGCGGCCCCAGTCCAGGTCCAGCAGGAACAGCACGGCCATGATGATCACGGCACCGGCAACGAAGAGGTAATGGATCACCGCGCCGTCGAGCTTCCCACCGGTGCGATACAGCTCGACCGCGCGTGTCAGCGGCGCGATCGCGGCGGCCAGGATCAGCCACGCCCACCAGTTGTGGAATTCGAAGAAGTCGAAACCGATATCGAGATTCCGCAACAGGAACAGCACGCCCAGCGCGATCACGAACAGCGCCGGAAACAGCCGGTATTCGTAATTGCGGGCAGGTCTGGTCTCGTCGGACATGGCCGGGTTCTCCGTGGTTTGGTCAACGATAGGCCGGCACCTGCGGCAGCGCCAGTGACGGGTGTCAGGCTGCCGCGTGGCCGTGCGGCAAATCGGCAGCTTTGCTACCATCACCGATCTTTTTTTGCACGACCTGACGCCATGCTCGAGACCAATCCGATCCACGCGCAGATCGCGGACCTCAAGGCCCGCGCCGAATCGCTACGGGGGTATCTTTGACTACCCGGCCAAGCGCGAACGTCTCGAGGAAGTAAGCCGCGAGCTGGAGAATCCCAACGTTTGGGACGACCCGCAGCGCGCGCAGGAATTGGGCCGCGAACGCGCGCGGCTGCAGCAGGTGGTGGACGGGTTGGACCAGATCGGCTCCGGCCTGAACGACGCCGACGAGCTGCTGGAACTCGCCGCGTCGGAAGACGACGAAGCCTCGGTGCAGACCATCGCGCGCGACGTGGACGCGCTGGCCGCGCGCATCGGCAAGCTGGAATTCCAGCGTATGTTCGCGGGCGAGCAGGACGCGTCGAACGCGTTCGTGGACATCCAGGCCGGCGCCGGCGGCACCGAGGCGCAGGACTGGGCCGAGATGCTGCTGCGCATGTACCTGCGCTGGTGCGAGAACAAGGGCTGGAAAACCGAACTGCTGGAAGCGAGCGCGGGCGAAGTCGCGGGCATCAAATCGGCCACGTTCCGCGTCGAGGGTGACTATGCCTACGGCTGGCTGAAGACCGAGATCGGCGTGCACCGGCTCGTACGCAAGTCGCCGTTCGATTCCGACAACCGCCGCCACACCTCGTTCTCGTCCGTGTTCGTCTCGCCCGAAGTGGATGACGACATCGACATCGAGATCAATCCGGCCGACCTGAAGACCGACGTCTATCGCTCCTCCGGCGCCGGCGGCCAGCACGTCAACAAGACCGAATCAGCAGTGCGCATCACCCATGTGCCGAGCGGGATCGTCGTCGCCTGCCAGACCGAGCGTTCGCAGCACGCCAACCGCGACCGCGCGATGAAGATGTTGCGCGCGAAGTTGTACGAGATGGAAATCCAGAAGCGCAATGCCGAGAAGGCCGCGCTGGAAGCGACCAAGTCCGACGTCGGCTGGGGCAGCCAGATCCGCAACTACGTGCTGGACCAGTCCCGCATAAAGGACCTGCGTACCGGCGTCGAACGCTCCGATACCCAGCGCGTACTGGACGGCGATCTGGATGAA
>JBQCHG010000068.1:0-27434 GCA_051954935.1 Rhodanobacteraceae bacterium | reverse complement strand
GCTCAGGCCGCGCGGCGCTGCACGATCAGCTTCTTGATCTCCGCGATCGCCTTGGCCGGGTTCAGACCCTTCGGGCAGGTGCGCGCGCAGTTCATGAGGGTGTGGCAGCGATACAGCTTGAACGGATCTTCCAGGTCGTCCAGGCGGGCACCGGTGTCCTCGTCGCGCGAGTCGACGATCCAGCGGTAGGCCTGCAGCAGGATCGCCGGGCCGAGGTACTTGTCGCCATTCCACCAGTAGCTCGGGCAACTGGTCGAGCAGCAGGCGCACAGGATGCACTCATACAGGCCGTCGAGGTGCTTGCGGTCTTCCGGCGACTGCAGGCGCTCGCGGTCGGGCGCCGGGCTCTGCGTCCGCAGCCAGGGCTTGATCGAGGCGAACTGCGCGTAGAAGTGCGTGAGATCCGGCACCAGGTCCTTCACCACCGGCATGTGCGGCAGCGGGTAGATCTTGACGTCGCCGGAGGCGCACTCTTCGATGGCACGGGTGCAGGCCAGCGTATTGGTCCCGTCGATGTTCATCGCACAGGAGCCACAGATGCCCTCGCGACACGAACGGCGCAGCGTGAGCGTCGGATCGATCTCGTTCTTGATCTTCAGCAGCACGTCCAGAACCATCGGCGTATTGCTGACATCCACCTCGTAGGAATCCATGCGCGGGTTGCCGCCCACTTCCGGATCCCAGCGGTAGACGTGGAAGGTGCGCACCTGCTTCGCGCCCGGCTTGGCGGCATGGTGCTGGCCCTTCTTGACCTTGGAGTTTTTTGGGAGAGTGAATTCGGCCATAACTTAATCTCTGAAATGCCGCCAGATGCTTGGTACTGGCCGACGGTTTTCCCGACAGAACATGTGATATCCCCACCAACCAAGCGTGAGGCAAACCAGGCTCCAGATCACGCGCTCCATGCCCGTCAAACCTGGCTCTCTACATACGTTCCAGATCCACCAGCTCCAGACCGTCACCAGAAATGCGCCAACGAGCAGCCAGAGAATGATGGGCATTGTCACACCGCGCCACGGAAGACACTGGATACCGGTTCCGCGCTGTGCGCGGCCCCGGAATGACGACACTGCCGCTTCTGCTTCTACTAATCCCTAATCCCTCATCCTTGCTCTTAGTACACCCGCTTTTTCGGCGGAATCGTCTGCACGTCGCTGGTGAGCGTGTTGAGGTGAACCGGCCGGTAATCGAACCGCACCGTGCCCTTCTCGTCCACCCAGCTCAGCGTGTGCTTCATCCAGTTGGCGTCGTCGCGCTCGGGAAAGTCGTCGCGGGCATGCGCGCCGCGGCTTTCCGTGCGCTGCTCGGCCGAATACATCGTGGCGACCGCCTGGTCCAGCAGGTTGGCCAGCTCGAAAGTCTCGATCAGGTCCGAGTTCCAGATCAGCGAACGGTCGGTGACGCGCACGTCCTCGAAGCTCGCGTGCACGTCCGAAATCTTCCTGCAGCCTTCCTTCAGCGACTCTGCAATGCGGAACACCGCTGCATCCGCCTGCATGGTCTTCTGCATGTTCAGGCGGATCTGAGCGGTCGGCGTACCGCCATTGGCGTTGCGCAGCTTTTCCAGACGCTGCATCGGACGATCGAGAATGTCGGAAGCGAGATCCTTGTGCGGCGAATTCGGCTTGATGATCTCCGCGCAGCGGTTGGCGACCGCGCGCCCGAACACCACGAGATCCAGCAGCGAATTGGAACCGAGGCGGTTGGCGCCGTGCACCGACACGCACGCGGCCTCGCCGATCGCGAACAGGCCCGGCACAACCGCGTCCGGATCATCGCCGCGCTTGGTCACGACTTCGCCGTGGTAGTTGGTCGGGATGCCGCCCATGTTGTAGTGCACGGTCGGCTGCACAGGGATCGGCTGCGTGGTCACGTCCACGCCGGCGAAAATGCGCGCGCTCTCGGCGATGCCCGGCAGGCGCTCGTGGATCACTTCCGGGCCGAGGTGCTGCAGGTTCAGGAAGATGTGGTCGGCATGCTCGCCGACGCCCCGGCCTTCGCGGATCTCCATCGTCATCGCACGGCTGACGACGTCGCGCGACGCGAGGTCTTTCGCATTCGGCGCGTAGCGCTCCATGAAGCGCTCGCCCTTCGAGTTGGTGAGGTAACCGCCCTCGCCACGCACGCCCTCGGTGATCAGGCAGCCCGCACCGTAGATGCCGGTCGGGTGGAACTGCACGAATTCCATGTCCTGCAACGGCAGGCCCGCGCGCAGCGCCATGCCGCCGCCGTCGCCGGTGCAGGTGTGCGCCGAGGTGCAGGAGAAGTACGCGCGGCCATAGCCACCGGTCGCGAGCACCACCGCATGGCCGCGGAAGAAGTGCAGCGTGCCTTCGTTCATGTCGATCGCGAGTACGCCGCGGATCGTGCCGTCGGCATCCGTCACCAGGTCGGTGGCGAAGTATTCGATGAAGAAGCGCGCGTCGTGCGCCAGCGACTGCTGGTAAAGCGTATGCAGGATCGCGTGGCCGGTGCGATCGGCGGCCGCGCAGGTACGCTGGGCGGTGCCCTCGCCATAGTTGGTGGTCATGCCGCCGAACGGGCGCTGGTAAATCTTGCCTTCGTCCGTGCGCGAGAACGGCACACCGTAGTGTTCGAGTTCGATGATGGCCGGGATCGCTTCGCGGCACATGTATTCGATCGCGTCCTGGTCGCCCAGCCAGTCCGAACCCTTGACGGTGTCGTACATGTGCCAGCGCCAGTCGTCCGGACCCATGTTCCCGAGCGCGGCGGCGACGCCGCCCTGCGCCGCGACGGTATGCGAACGCGTCGGGAACACCTTGGTCACGCAGGCGGTGGAAAGACCCTTGGCCGCGAGCCCGAATGTGGCCCGCAAGCCTGCGCCGCCGGCGCCGACGACCACGACGTCATATTGATGAGTCTGGATTTTGAAGTTTGCCATCAATTCGTTTCCACTCCGACGCAACTCGCGCCCTGTCGTATCGCACGTTGCTGAACTCGAACGTCCATGTTCTCGCTAAGCAACCCGGCCCTTCGCGTCTCCTGCGGGCGTTCGCCCGAGCAACCGACGCCATTAAAGGCACCGGCTAAACACTCGTGCTCACCCCAACCAGATCTTGAGTGCCGCCAGCGCACAGGCCACCGCGCCCAGCACTGCCAGGAATTTCACTGCGATGAGCAGCATGAGTTCGACCCAGCGCGTGTGAACGTAGTCCTCGATCACCACCTGCAAACCGAGCGCGCCGTGCCAGAAGGAGATCGCGGTAAACAGGATCAGCAGCCCGGCATTGATGACATTGCCGACCAGCGCGTGTGCCGAGGCGAAGTCCAGGTGAGGCAGGCGCAGTACCAGCCACACGAACCAGAGACTCAACGGAATCAGTGCGGCGCCGCTCAGGCGCTCGATCCACCAACTGCCCACACCGCTTTTCGCCGAACCCAGAGCGCGCACGCGCTTGAGCGGCGTGCGCATGTCGTGTGGTGCGTCGTGCGGATTCACGCTCATGGCACGCCTCCGGCGAACACCACCCAGAGCCAGACGACCACCGTGAGCGCGACGCTGGCGATCACCACCACCCAGGCGCTGGTGAAGTACTGGGACTTGGCGAAACCCGCGCCCGCATCCCAGAACAGATGCCGGATGCCGTTGCACAGATGGAACATCAGCGAGAACGTCCAGCAGATCAGCAGCGCGATGCCGATGCCGCTGGCGCAGAACCCCGCGAAGAGGCCCCATGCCGCCTCGCCTGTCGCCAGCGCGATCAACCCCCAGGCAACCAGGGCCGCGCCGAGGCACAGGAACGCACCGGTCAGGCGGTGCAGGATGGACAGCACCATGGTGATGCGCCATTCGTAGATGCCGAGGTGCGGCGAGAGTGGACGGGCATGCGGCATGACGCGATCCTTTGCCGTAACAAATCCGCGAAAGCGTAGTACGCGGAGGCGGATGAAACAAGAATGCTAATCTGCAGACATGATACCCGCGGATGCCATGCAGCCTGAAACGCAAGCAGCTCCCGGCTCCGTGCAGTGCATCGAAATTTCCGGCACGGATGCGCGCGCGTTTGCACAGGCGCAGTTCTCGGGGGACGTGCGCACGCTTCAGCCCGGGCACTGGCAGTGGAACGCGTGGCTCGACGCGAAAGGCTCCGTGCGTGCGCTGATGCACCTGGCCGACCTGGGCGACGGCCGCCTGCTGGTCCTGCTGCGCGGTGGCGCTGCGCCATCGCTGTGCGACGCGCTGCGGCCCTATGTCTTTCGTTCGAAAGTCTCGTTGCAAACAATGAGCGGATGGCATCGGGGTGCTGGTGCCGAGCTTGCTTTCGGCGCGATCAGGAGCGACCCGGATTCGATTGGATTCGGCCGTGGCGGCCACAGCCTGTGGCTGAGGCGCAACAGCGCACCCGCGGGCGACAACGACCAGGAAGCCCTGCGGTTGGCCGAAATCCGCGACGGCTGGCCCACCCTGCCGCCCGGCGATCACGCATTCCTTCCGCCCGCACTCGGGCTTGAACATCTGGGTGCGGTCAGTTTCAGCAAGGGTTGCTATCCAGGCCAGGAGATCGCCGCGCGTCTGCATTACCGCGGCGGGCACAAGCTGCGATTGACGCACGTGCGCTGCGAATCGAAACTCCTCGCGGGCCAACCGCTGTCGCCCGCACAGCCGCGCTCGATCGTGCTGGATGCGCTGATGACCGGCCATTGTTGCGAAGCCCTCGCCGTACTCGAAGAAAACGCGGAAGCGCCGCCTGGGATCGAGGTCATCCGGCATTTCGAAGCCTGATCCGGACCGAAGGCTTGCTGCACTCAAGCTGAACGGCAACTCGGAAAAGATTGCACGTTTTCCGCCTGTCCCCTAGCCTTCGCGGAAATTTTTTCCGCCGGGTTGTCCTTGAAACCCGGTTTGCGCGCGATCCGGAGGGTCCGCATCGCGCGCGGCGGCAGAGTTTCTGTCGTAAGTTGCACGTTGGCGCAGTGTTTGCTCCGGTTACGCCCGGCCCATTGCCGGTCATCCGTCCCCGGTAGCACCGCCAGCTTCAAACCGAAAATCCGATTTTCGCGACAGCGGTGGAAACCGTGTCGCTTTGCAGCGGGTGCGGCGCGCGCGTGCGCGACCGCCTGCGGTTCGACTGCGAGGTTCGAAGTCCCGCGGCCAGGAAGGCCGCATCCAAGGCGCAAAAGCGCAGCTAGGGAGAAGGCACATGACAATCGGATGGATACTCGGATTGACCGCACTCTTGCCGCAACCGGTGGCCGACCACACCTGTCTCGCCGCGACGGTTTATCTGGAGGCGCGCAGCGAGCCGATTCGCGGACAGCTGGCGGTGGCGGAAGTCGCGTTGCGTCGGTTGGATCTCGGTCGTTACGGCGCCACGGTTTGCGACGTGGTCACCGCACCGCATCAGTTCGCGCTGACCACCACGCCCAAATCATTCGACATATCCAACCAGCATGCCTGGAACACCGCGTGGCGCATTGCCGGCGAGGCGCTGCGCGTGTGGTCGTTGCCGCGTGCGGAGCGCGAATTGGTGGTGCCGCATGCCGATCATTTCATCCGCGTGGACGCAACCGCCGACTGGGCCAAGAATCCTCTGGCCACCATCGGCGAACACCGCTTCTACGCCGCCGATTAGAGACGTCATTCCACACGGATCGCAGGGATAAAAACGAGATGGGAAACGGAACCCGATCCGTCTCCCCGCGCCGATCCGCATAGAAAACAAAGGCCCTCTGTCGAGGGCCTTTGTTTTCATCTTCCGCGCAAATAAACGTGGTCGTTTTCGACGATCACGTAATCACCGATCTGCACGTTCGGCGGTTCGCTCTGGGTGACTGTGGCATAACGGCCGTCATCGAGCTGCACCACCACTTGCCAGGCATTGCCCTCGCCCGAATGCGAGCCGATGGCGTGCCCGGCAAAGCCGCCCGCGACCGCGCCACCAATGGTCGCTGCCGTGCGGCCACGACCATGCCCGATCTGATTGCCCAGCGCACCACCCACCACGGCACCGATCACCGTGCCGATCGTGGCATTTTGCTGGCTGCCGCTGGTGTAGACCTGCTGGATGTCACGCACGACGCCGCATTGGTGATAGCAACTCGCCTGTGGAGGCGGCGGGGGTGGCGGAGGAGGAGGAGGCGGCGGATAGCCGTAGGCCGGTCCGCTGTAGCGGGTGCTCTGGGGATAGGGTTCGCAGCCGGTCAACATCAGCGCCGCGAAGCTCGCCAACGCAAGCATGACGAGCAATTTGCGGGCAAATCCATATTTGCCGTGGTTCATGACAACCTCCTTGTATTGCGATCGTCCATGATCGCGAAGATCAGCAAGCAGGCGTCCATGCCTGCATCTTCAAATTTCTGCAATCATTCCTGATTGCTAAACAGCAGACGTCCCTGTTTGTACTTTCACTTCTGCGATCGTCCGTGATCGCGAGGATCGACAAGCAGGCATCCTTGGCTGCATTTTTCAAACCGCTGCAATCATCCATTTTGCGGAGGGCAACGCGTGGACATCCTTGTCCACGCTGTTCGAGAAGAACATCTCACTGAGGCTGGACGCTGTCGTTGCCGGTGTCTGCAATCACCACGCCGTTGCTGACCTGCACGCGCGTACCCGGATCGTGATCCAGGCGCACGTGGCGCTGCTCGCCCTGGTACTCGTAAGTGACGTCGTAGGCAACGGTCTTGGAGGTACGGCTGGTCACGGTACGGCAGCGATGCTCGACCGTGGTGTACGTCGGGTTGTCTTCCTGGTGGCGTTTCTGGATTTCATGGCCGGCAAAACCGCCCGCGACAGCGCCACCCACTGTGGCGAGATCCTTGCCCTTGCCGCCGCCGATCTGATGCCCGATGAGCGCGCCCGCCACCGCACCGATCGCGGTGCCGGCAATCTGATGCTGATCCTTGTACTGTTCCTGGTGAACCACCTGTTCGTCGCCGCAGACTTCATGCGGCGTGCTGGTGGTCTGCTTCACCGGTTCAACGCTCACCACCTGCGCATATTCGGGGCCGCTGTTGTTGTTGGCAAAGCCGTATTTGGCGGCGATTGCAACCGCGGCGATGATGCCGAGGGCGGCAATGGCAACACCCGCAACGATTGGCTTGTTCATGTGACTCCTCCTGCGTCGAGACCATTACTGGCTATTTGAATTGCAACGGAACCCGTCCGCTGTTTTTGATCCTGACGATCACGGACGATCGCATGCAGAATGCATTCAAGCAGTCGCAAAATGAACGCGCGTGCAACTGCGAGCGATTCGTTCACCCTGTGTTTCAAAAGCATAAATGGAAGCGCGTGGCGAAGGCGTGCATACATCACATTGCAACACGGACGGACCCATGCAGCTGTTCGACAGCCACGTACACCTTGACGTCGCCGAGTTCGATGTCGACCGCACCCAGGTGCTGGAACGGGCCCGGCGATGCGGTGTCGCGGACATGCTGTTGCCGGCGATTTCGGCGGCAACCTGGGAGCCGCTGCGCGCGCTGTGCGAGAGTGGACCGGGCCTGCACCCCGCGTACGGCCTGCATCCCTTGTTCCTGGAGCAGCATCGCGACGGCGATCTGGATGCGCTGCGATCATGGCTGTCCTCGCACGACGCCTGTGCAGTTGGGGAGTGCGGACTGGATTTCGGCAACGAGTCGCTGGACCGCGATCGGCAACTGCATTTCCTGCGCGCACAACTGCGGCTCGCACGCGAGTTCGACCTACCTGTTGTGCTGCACGCCCGCGCAGCCTTCGAGCAGGTGATCCTGGAACTGGAGAAATCCGAGGGCGAACTGCGCGGAGTGGTGCACAGCTTTTCCGGCAGCGAGGAACAGGCGAAGCGGCTTTGGAAGATGGGCTTCCATCTCGGCATCGGGGGACCAGTCACCTACCCTCGCGCGCACCGGCTGCGCGGAATCGTGTCGCGGATGCCGATCGAATACCTGCTGCTGGAGACCGATGCACCGGACCAGCCGGATGCCGCACACCGCGGCCATCGCAACGAGCCCGCACGGATCACCGAGGTCTTGCGTTGCGTGGCCGGGCTGCGCGATGAGCCGGAGGCTCAAGTCGCGGCCGCCACTACCGCCAACGCGCGTCGGCTGTTCCGCTGCTGAAATGCCATGAAGGTTTGCACACGCACAAATGCATACCTGCCTGCAAATTGCTAGGCTGATAGTTCAGCGCTGAACTATCCGCTGGTGACGGGGTTGCGATGGGCAAGTTGCTCGACTACATGCAGGGCATCGAAAGCGGCGTGACTCAGGTCAACCGGCGGATGCCGGCCCTGCCACTGCAGGACGTGCTGCTCGTGCGACTACTGCACCTGGCCGCGGAAGGCCTGACGCTGCGCTTCCTGCAAGTGCTCAAGCCATACGGCTTGAATGAAAGCGATTTCCGCGTGCTGATGCAGTTGTACAGCAGCCCCGACGGCAGCGCCTACCCCAGCGAGCTGTGCGCGTTCGTGGTGCAGACCCCGACCAACATGACCCGCATCGCGGATGCGCTGGTCAAGCACAAGCTGGTCACGCGCACACCCGGCGAACAGGATCGTCGCCGCATCGAGCTGCGCATCACTCCGGCCGGCCGGCGCTTCGTCAGCACATTGCTGCCGAAACTTTTTCCGCTCCTGCAGGCCGCATTCTCGGATCTGGACGAACAGGAAAAGCACACCCTGCATGCCCTGTTGCAGCGGGTGATCGTTTCGGTGGACGAAGTCCCGTAGGCGAGCCAACCTTCCGGTGTTCAACTGGGCGGATCAAGACCCGCCCGGCTTCCGATGCAGCAGCTCGTAAAGCGCCCGTCCGACCGCGGCACAAGCGAACGCCGCGGTGACGTGCATCGCCGCACCCAGGCCGGCGCCACAATCAAGGCGGAAGCCGCCCTCCGCATCTGTCGGCGGGCGCACACCGCAGACGCTGCCATCCGGCTGCGGATAGCGCACGTTCTCCAGCGAATACACCGCCGGGACGCCGAAGCTGCGCTCGATGTTGCGTGGGAAACCATGATCCTGACGCAGCTTCTTGCGGATCAGGCTGAGCAATTTGTCGTGCTCGGTATGCGCGATGTCGCGGACGCGCACGCGGGTGGCATCGGTACGACCGCCAGCCGAACCCACCACGATCAGCGGCTGCTTAGCGCGACGGCTGGCGGCAATCAATTCCAGCTTCACCCTGAACGCATCGCAGGCGTCCAGCATCAGGTCGTGGCGCTCTTCCAGCAGCGCACCGATCCCCCCTGGTGTCAGGAATTGCATGCGCGCATCCAGGTGCAGGTGCGGGTTGATCGCATGCAGGCGCGCGGCCAGCACGTCGGTCTTGGCGCGGCCGAACTCGCCTTCCAGCGCATGCGACTGGCGGTTGACGTTGGAGACGCAAACCTCGTCGCCGTCCATCAGCGTCAGCGTACCCACGCCGCTGCGCGCCAGCGCCTCCACCGCCCAGGAACCCACGCCGCCAAGGCCGATCACCGCCACGCGGCATTTCGCCAGGCGCGCGGCGCTGCCCTTGCCGTAAAGGCGGTCAATGCCGAGGAAACGGGTGTCGGTCATCGGCGAATGATACGTGGCACCGGACTTCGCCGTGCGGAGCGCATGCCGGATAATGCGGCTTGTTCCACCGAGGAGGTCCACATGCGCACCCTGCTGCTCGCTTTGCTCGCCGCCGTAATCGGCGCACTCGCCGCCGTGCAAGTCGTCGGCGCATTGCGCCAGCGCGATGCTTATCCTCGCGGGGTGATGGATGTGATGGCCGTGCACGCGGGCGGGCTGGATCAGGCGCTGCGCACGCAGCGCTGCACGGCGGACGAGACTGCAGGCAACTTCGCCATGCTGGTGACGATGTCGGGCGAAATCCCGCGCGCGTTCCCTGACCTGATGCAGGACAAGCAATTCGCGAAGTTCGCCAACGACGCGCACGCGTTCGACCGGGAGGTCGCATCGAACCCGCCGCGCGACTGCCCCGCCCTGCGCAAGTCTTTCGCGCAGATCAACGAGCACTGCGACGAGTGCCATCGGATTTATCGCTGATCCGCTACAACCCTTGCGCCTGGTTCAGTGTCCGCGTGGCCAAAGCGCCATCCGTGGCGGCTCCGTGGTTCCGCCGCGATGAAGCTGCGGCGGCCCCGGAATGATGTCGGTCTTTGGCTTTCAATCGCGCTCGAACATCGCATCCCTGTCGCGTTCGCGCATCGCTCCGCCGCCTGATGTACCGCCGGCCTCGTCGGTCGGTGCGCCCGCGGGCACGGTGATCTCGGGCATGCCCTTGGCCTTCAGCGCCGCATTGGCCTTGGCCAGATCATTGTTGCGCAAGGCATCGAACTCCTTCGCCGTATCGCCCATCTCGCGCGCGATCGCATCCACGCGGGCGAGCTGGTAGTCGGTCGGCGCGCCTTCGTAGTTGGCGATCGCACCATACACGTCATCGAGGTATTCGCGCTCGCGCTCCTCGCCGGTGATGGCGCCGCCTTCCTTGGTCGCCACGATCTGCTTGCGGATGGTGTCGGCCTTGTCGGCCAGCGCATTCAATTGCTTCGCGAGCGCGGGATCGTTCTGCACCTGCGCTGCGCGCGCCTTCGCGCCGTCACGCACCGCCATGATCCGGAAATCCAGATCGGTCATGCGGCCGAACAGGTCGCTCACCTTCATCGCCGCGGCGAACTGCGCCTTGCGGTCGGCCAGCGTGAACGGATCGCGCGGATCGAGGCCGATGTTCAACTTCTCCTCGTAGGTCTTGTCGCCCTTGACCAGCTTGACCGTGTACACGCCCGGCACCACGCGCGGACCCTGGGCGGAGTTGAATGCGACCTGCGCGGCCGGCGGCACGCGCGGGGGCTGGACGCGCATGTCCCAGCTCACGCGATTGATGCCGCGGCGCACGTTGCCGGGAATCGTATCGATCAATTTGCCATCGGCGTCGTAGATTTCCAGCTTCAGCTTGCCGAACAGGTGGCGGCTCTTCTGGTAGTAGGTGATCACCGCGCCGTCCGGCGGATTCGGGCCGCTGAAGGACGCATCGCCTTCCGGCCAGCCACCCCAGCCCTGGATGCGCTGCACCACCGGCCGGGTCGGCAGGAAGGTGGCGTCGGCGTTCAGCATCTGCGATGTCAACGCGCGCAGCGGCGTGATGTCGTCGATGATCCAGATGCCGCGGCCGTGCGTGGCGACCACCAGGTCGTTGGTGCGCGGATGCACGACCAGGTCGCGCACCGGCACGTCCGGGAAATCGCTGCCCTTGAATTGCGCCCAGTGCGCGCCGCCATCGGGCGAAATCCACAAGCCGAATTCGCTGCCGGCGAACAGCAGGTTCGGATCGACCGCATCCTGCTTGATCACATGCACGAAACCACGGATACCCCTATCGTCGTTCGGCGTGACCAGCGGCGTCCATGACCTGCCGTAGTCGGTGGTCTTGTAGATGTACGGCTTCATGTCACCGTAGCTGTGGCGATCGAATGCCACGAACGCGGTACCCGCATCCACCGGGCTCGCCTGCACCCACGAAACCCATTCGCCCTTGGGCAGGCCCCGGATGTTGCCGACCACGTTGGTCCAGTGCGCTCCGCCGTCGCGGGTCAGCTGGAGATTGCCGTCGTCGGTGCCGACCCAGATCAGCCCCGCCTGCTTGGGCGATTCGCTGATCGAGTAGATGGTGTCGTGCATCTCGGCGTAGGAATTGTCCACAGTCACGCCACCGGACTCTTCCTGCTTCTGCTCTTCCGGATTGTTGGTCGTGAGGTCCGGCGAGATGCGCTGCCAGGTTTTGCCGTGGTCGGTTGTCTTGAACAGGAACTGCGCGCCGATGTACATCGTGCCCTTGTCGCTGGGCGACATCGCGATCGGAGTGTTCCAGTTCCAGCGCAGCTTCTCCTTGTAGCCGGCCTGCGGCTGGATCAACTGGATCTGGTGCGTGTGGCGATTGATGCGCCCGACGAAGCCGCCCTGCGACTCGGCGTAGATGTAATTGGAGTCGGTCGGATCCTCGAACATCCAGAAACCGTCGCCGCCGAACATGTTTTCCCAGCGGCCGTTGGTGATGCCGCCCGGATATTCCGAATCGCCCACCCAATCGCTGTTGTCCTGCAGGCCGCCGTAGACGTGGTACGGATCGGCACCGTCCACGCTCACGTGGTAGAACTGCGAGATCGGCAGGTTGTTGGCCTTCCACCACTTGCTGCCGCCGTCGTGCGAGAACCAAAGCCCGCCGTCGTCACCGGCGATCACGAACTTCGGATCCTCCGGGTTGATCCAGTCGTCGTGGTTGTCGCCGTGCATGCCGCCGCCGGACTCGCTGAAGGACTTGCCTCCGTCGGTGCTCTGGATCAGGCTGAGGTCCGGCTTGAACAGGCGATCCGGATTGGTCGGGTCGACGATGAGATTGGCGAAATAGAACGGACGCCAGACCATGTTCTGGCTCTTGTCGCGCTCGCTCCAGGTCTTGCCGCCGTCATCGGAGCGGTACAGCGCCGAGTCGGTGGACTCCACCATTGCGTACACGATCTGCGGATTGGACGGCGCGATCGTCACCGCGATCCGACCGTAGGGCTTCGTGGGAAAGCCCTTGTTTGCATCGTGGCTGATTTCCGTCCAGGTCTTGCCGCCATCGGCAGAACGGAACAAGCCGCTGGCCGAAGGCGCGTCGGACGACGGGCCGCCGGAGCGGAAGGTCCAGCCCTTGCGACGGAAATCCCACATGGCCGCGAACAGCACGTCCGGATTCTTCGAATCCATGCTCAAGCCGGAGCAGCCGGTGGAAAGGTTCTTGCCCTTCAATACCAGCGTCCACGAATTGCCGCCGTCGGTGGTCTTGTAAAGGCCGCGATCGGGCGAATCGCTCCACAACTTGCCCGGCACGCAGGCATACACGGTATTGCTGTCGTTCGGGTCGATCGCGATCTTCGCGACGTGCTCGGAATGGGGCAGGCCCAGGTACTTCCAGGTCTCGCCACCGTCGGTGGTCTTGTAGATGCCGTTGCCGATCGAGACAGAATTGCGCATCCACGATTCGCCGGTGCCGACCCACACGGTGTCGTGATGGTTCGGGTCGATGGCGATCGCGCCGATGGACATCACCGGCTGCTTGTCGAATACCGGCTTGAACGTGGTGCCGCTGTCGGTGGACTTCCACACGCCGCCGCTCGCCGCGCCGACGTAGATGGTGATCTTGCCGTTCTTCTCGGGAACGGCGGTGACGGCCGACACGCGGCCGCTCATGGTGGCCGAGCCGATATTGCGCGCATTGAGGCCGGAGATCGCGCCGCTGTCGAAGACCGCCGGATGATCGGAATTGGCGGCCTGGGCACCGGCCGCGACGAGGCTCAACGACACGGCGAGCGCAAGCGCATTGCGGAATTGAATGCCTTTCATGTCACTTGCTCCCCTGCTTGGCCGTCTTCACCGGAAATGTGAACACCGCGTCCTCCACCGGCACGTTCGCCTGCGCCTTGTCTATGCTGATCTGCATCATCTGATCGGGAGTGCCGCCCTTCGGACCGGTGGTGATCGCGAACGGGAAGTAAACACCGTCCACCTGCTCGTAGTCGCCGAAATCGGTCTGGGTGACCTGCTGCGTGCCGCGCACGGTGCGGCGCGCGATCTCGCGGATCGGGAGATAGGCATCGGGGTCGAGATAGATCACCACCGTATTGCCGTCCTTCAATTGCACCTGCAGCTTGTGCGCGTTGGTGCCGTCCACGTCTTCGGTGCCGAGGTAGGTGACCACGTTGCCCTTGGCCTTGGCATCCACCAGCGGGCCATCCATGTCTGCCGCTTCCGCGAGCTCCTTGGCATCGTCCGCGGACATCGGGATGGGATCCTTGCGGCCGCCGAACGGCTGGATGCTCCAGCCCTGCCGGCCATCCCACGCCTGTACCTGGGTCAGGCCCTGCACGCTGGCCTCCTGGCGGATCTTGTCCGGGCGCTTCAGGAGTTCGGTGTACGACAACTTGAAACCGCCGCCGGCGATCAACTGGCCCTGCATCTTCAGCGTCTTGATCGCCTGCAGCTTGTCCATGCCGCCGCGTGCGGCAATGTTTTTTGCCACCAGCTCATCGGCGGTTGTGGCGTAGGCGCTACCCGCGCACGCGAGCAGCGCGAGCGCGAACACGGCACGTGCAATCATTGCGATGTCTCCCCGGCGTCGAAAGTGGTACGACGAAACGAACTGCGCGTTCGAAGCGCTAGCCTGACTTGAATTCAGCTACAAAGCGATGGGATGGAAGTCATGGCTTCCCCTTGTCTGGAGCGCGCCTGCACGCGCAACGGAGCGCCATGGACGGCAGCCGTTTTTTTGAGTACCCGTCTCCCGGGCAAGCCGGCGGCTGCGACCGTCAGATGACGATCTTCCCCTGCAGCACCTGCCCGAACATCACCCAGTCGCCCATGAGGCTGTACAAGGGATGCCTGAAAGTGGCCGGGCGATTCTTCTCGTAGACGAAGTGGCCGAACCAGGCGAACCCGTAGCCGCACAGCGGCACCCCGATCAGCCACCACGGATTGCGCGTGGCGATTGCCACGACGATCCACGCGATCACCAGCCACGAGCCGATGAAGTGCAGGCGACGGCAACGGCGATCGGTGTGCTCGCCGAGGTAGTACGGATAGAACTCGCGGAAGCTGGCGAATTGCAGCATGGCGGAGGTTTTTCCCGCGCTCATCCATGAGCGCGAAGATCAAATAGCAGTCATCCATGACTGCACTCTTCAATTTTTCGGCAGCGGGATGAATTCTTCGTCATCGCCTGGAATCAGGCCGAACCGGCCGTCCTCCCAGTCGCGCTTGGCCCTTTCGATGCGCTCGCGCGAAGACGAGACGAAATTCCACCACAGGTGCCGGGGCGCATCCAGTGGCGCGCCGCCGAGGATCACCGCGCATGAATCGGCGAGCGCATGCATCGGAACCGCGCCTCTGGCCGGCAGCACGGCCAGCGTGTGCCGCTCGACGCGCTGATCACCAACTTCGATCGCGCCCTCGACCACGTACAACGCGCGCTGCTCGTGCTCGTCGTCCAGCTCGAAGATCGCGCCCTCGTCCAAATCGCCGGCCAGATACAGCGTGGGCGAAAACACGGGCACCGGCGAGCGCAAGGCGTGCACGTTGCCGGCTACGACCGTCAGGCGCACGCCTTCGCTTTCGATACGCGGCAGTTCCGAATTGGCGATGTGATGAAAGGCGGGCTCGGTTTCCTCGTCCGCCAGCGGCAGCGCAACCCAGGTCTGGATGCCATGCAGCGGCGCGCCCTCCACGCGCGCTTCCGGCGGCGTGCGTTCCGAATGCGCGATGCCGTGCCCGGCAGTCATCCAGTTGACCGCACCGGGGCGGATATCCTGCACGCTGCCCAGCGTGTCGCGATGTCGCATCACGCCTTCGAACAACCACGTCACGGTGGCGAGGCCGATGTGCGGATGCGGGCGCACGTCCACGCCCATGCCGGCGGGAAAACGCGCCGGACCCATATGGTCGAAGAACACGAACGGACCCACGCTGCGGCACTGGATCTGCGGCAGCAACCGGCGCACGTGAAAACCGCCCAGATCGTGCTCGCGTCCGCGCAGCAACATAGAAGCCTCCTAGAGTCGCGATCATCCATGATCGCAGGACCAAAAAGCGATCATCCCTGATCGCACTTTTCACAAGCGCGGCTGGACCGCCAATGCTGCACGATCGCGCGCCTGCCGGTGCCGCGCAAGTGCGCAGGATTGTTGCAGAAGGCAAACACGTGATGGGCTTTGCAGTCCATCCACCCCGTTCGCCCGAAACTTGCATCAACAGCCATGCCGTGCGCGATGAGCAGCCGCGCGGCGTTGGTGTTTGCACACGCTCGCAGACGCAGGGGAATGCAGCATGTCGGCAAATCAACACGCAGTGGGCGCTTGGGGTGCGGAGTGGACCCAGAAGTTCCAGGCCATGCTGGAACGCGGCTGGCCGATGGCGGAAGTCGCAGCCCTGCACGATGATCTGGACCGCATCGCCTCCGCGGCGGACGGGCTGCACGACGATGCCCTCGCGAGCGCCGCGGTCGAGCTGTCGGTGTACCTGTGCTCGTTCGTGGAAGACGGGCGCAGCCCGGATGCCAGCCAGCGCGCCAATCTCCTGCGATTGAGCCGCGCGCTCGGCGGCGATCAGACGCTGAAGGTCGTGCAGCCTGCGCCGGCGCCCAAGCCATCCAACCTCGCGCACCTGCTTTACGTCAGCGACGATTCCGGGCTGGTCGCCGAACTGGGCATGCGCCTGACCGAGCGAGGCATCGCGTTGACCGCGCGCTCGAATGCCGACGAGGCACTGCAACGCCCGCCCGAACACGGGATGCACGTGGTACTGGTGGACCAGTCGCAGCTTGCCGACTTGCAGCGGCTGGAGCGCGCCGCCCTGCAGCTGGGCGGCAGTGCCGGCCGGCCGCTGTTCGCGGCATTGCTCCGCGAGAATTCGCTGGAACAACGCATGAGGGCCCTGCGCGGTGGCGCCGACATGGTGCTGGATTTCAACGACAACCCGGCGCTGCTTGCCGAGCGCGCCGCGCGCGTGCTGCGCGAGCGCGACAGCGCGCCGCTGCGCGCCATGATCATCGACGACAACCGCAGCGAAGCCATGTTCTGCGAGAGCGTGCTGCGCCACGCAGGCGTGGAAACGCGGCTGTATACGGATGCGCAGAAGGCGCTCGCCGATTTCGCCGATTTCAGGCCCGAAGTGGTGTTGCTCGATCTCTACATGCCCGAGATGGATGGCTTGAGCCTGGTTGCCGCGTTGCGTGCGCAACCGGATTCGACCAGCACTTCCATCGTGTTCCTGTCCGGCGACCAGGATTCGGAAACGCGTTTCGAGGCGCTGGCCGCCGGCGGCGATGATTTCCTGACCAAGCCGATCCTGCCGCGGCACCTGGTCGCGGCAGTGCTCACCCGCGGTCGCCGCGCGCGGCAGTTGCAATCCTCGGCAGCCTCCACGGCAGGAAGCGCCACCAGCAACGTTCGCGAGTTCCAGATCCGGCGCGCGGGTTGACCGGTCACCTGGACGGCTTCGTTCAACGCGGATTGCGCCGGCGCGCGCAGGTTGCAAGCATGCGCCGGACGATCATGAACGGAGTCCGGATGCGGACGTACCTGCGACGGGTTTTTGCGTTTTCCGCCCTGTGCGTCATGCTGGCCGGCTGCGCCAGCCATCCGCAACGGGCGCCATCTGCGACGAACGCCGTACCGCAGCCCGCGCCTGTGATGCCGCACACCGGAACCGCCCCGAACGAGCAACTGCCGCCGGCACCCGGCGGGATGGTCGGCGTGGCAACGTGCGATCAGTACCTCTCCAGCTACAAGGCCTGTCATCGCGCCGCGCGCATTTTCGCCCCCGACCAGATCGACACGCGCTACGAGCAGATGCGCGACGGCTTGCTGCGGGACGCGCGCGATCCGGTGAAGCGCACGGTGCTGGATCAGCGTTGCCGCGCGCTTTCGAGGCAGTTGCAGCAGGCGCTGCACGGCAAGAGCTGCTACCCGGCACCCGAACCGGGTGCGAGCAGCGGAACCTGAAAGGTTTCCCTGCAGCCGTTCCGACACCCCACGGGGTTGCAATGGGGAGGCGGGTCGCACGGTCCACTCCTGACACGGATCGGAGCGCACGCATGCAACGCCGCCAGTTCCTGACCAGCCTCGGCGCAATGGGTTTGGGCATCGTTGCGCTGATCGCGCGCGCGGGCGAGGACACGATCACGGTTGATCTCAGCTCGCAACCGACATTCAAGTTGACCGACGCGCAATGGCGGCAACGACTTGGAGCGGAACGCTACGCGGTGTTGCGCCAGGCCGCGACCGAACCACCCTTCAGCAGTCCGCTCGACCATGAACATCGAGCCGGCACTTACCGTTGCGCCGGTTGCGAGCTGCCGCTGTACTCGTCCAAGGCCAAGTTCGATTCCGGCACCGGCTGGCCGAGCTTCTGGAAGCCGCTGCCGAATGCGGTGCTGACCAGCCGCGATACCAGTTTCATGATGGTCCGCACCGAGGTGCATTGCCGCCGCTGCGGTGGTCATCTCGGCCATGTTTTCGACGACGACCCGGCGCCGACCGGGTTGCGCTACTGCATGAACGGGCTGGCGCTGCACTTCGTGCCGGGTGCGGCGTGAGGCGAAGCCGAGCGGTTATGCGATGCGTTCAATCGCATCGCGTGCCCGGCTGAGCGACCGGCCAGGGAAGGCCGGACGGGCGCCACACCATGGATGATTACCTGCCGTTTCCGCGCGCCAGCAGCGGCCCAGAATCGTCCTACACGATCTCCGCGCCGCCGCCCAGATGCAGCACCGCCCATGTGATGTTGTCGGCCAGACTTTCCAGCAACAGCAGTTCCTCGGCTGCGACGGGATTGGTGTCGCCGGCATAGAGGCAAAGCAGGCCGATCGCATGCTCACCATCGCGCAACGGTAGCGTGATCGCCTTGCGGAACCCGTTCTCGTGCGCCGATTCCATTTTCCAAGCAAACCCGGAATCCGGTTGCTGGATGTCCTGCACCACTTCGGGCTTGCCGCTGCGCATGGTGCGCCCACCCGGCCCCCTGCCTGCCACCTCGCTTTCACTTGAACTGAGTCGCAGATCCCTCAGATATTCCAGGCCCACGCCAGCCCAAGCCTCCGGCAGGATCGAACCTGCCGCGTCGGCGAAGCCGATCCACGCCATGCGGTAGCCGCCGGTTTCCACCACGATCCGACATACCGCATCCAGCAAGGTCTGCCGTTGCGATGCGTGGATCACCGCCTCGTTGCAGCGGCCAAGCATCGCCTGAGCCCGGCTGATGCGGGCCAGTTCACGTTCGGCGATCTGCCGGGCGGTGACATCGCTGACCAACACCAGGCGCGCAGGCCGCCCATCGAAAACGATGTCATCGGAGATGATCTCCACGTCGATGAGACTGCCGTCCTTGCGCTTGTGGCGCCACACGCCTGGATCCTTGCGCTGGTGGGACGGCAACTGCACGATCTGGCTGAATCGGGCGAAATCTTCCTCGGGCCGCAAATCGAGCAGGCTCATGGCGAGGAATTCCTCTCGCTGGTAGCCGTAGTGCCGCACGGCGGCACCATTCACCGCCAGGAAGCGCAGCGATTCGCGATCGAACACCCACATCGGATGCGGATTGCTCTCGAACAGCAGCCGGTATTGCGCTTCGGAGGCTTGCAACTGCTCCAGCATGCGCAGCCGGCCCGCTTCCAATGCCTGCAACTGCTCGTCCGCGTGGCGTTTCTCGATGGCGATGCCGGCGATCTGCACGCAGGTGTTTGCGAGATCGATCTCGCCGGCGCTCGGCATGCGCGGCGTGCGGTAATACACCGCGACGGTCCCGAGCACACGCTGCGTGCTGGACAAGATCGGCACGGACCAGCACGCACGCAATCCATAGCGCAGCATTTGATCGCGCCAGTCCAGCCAGGTCGGATCACCGGCGATGTCGGCACTGATCACTGTGCGGCCTTCGTATGCGGCGGTGCCGCAGCAGCCCTGGCCCGGGCCGATGGGCGTGCCTTCGATGGCGCGCACCAGTTCGGCGGGGAATCCGCCGGAAGCGGCATGGCGCAAGTACACGCCTTCCCCGTCCAGCAGCAACACGGTGCAGATCGCCTGCCGATGCTGCGATTCCATCAGACGCACGGTGGCATTCAGCACTTCCTGAAGCGATGCGCCTTCGGCCATCGCGGCCAGCAGCGCCATGCGCTCCTTCTCCAACGCCGTGACCCGGCGGCGCTCCGTGATGTCATGGAGGTGGACGAACCAGGCGGGCGCGCCGTTCCAGGTCGTCTGTGACAGGCGCATCTCGACGGTCAGGCTCGGCGTGCTGGCGCGTGCGATCTCGACCTGGCTGGGCGGACCCTCGCAGAGCGGATAGCCGTACATCGATCCGACGAGTTGCTCGACGCTCCAGCCCAGCAGCACCGCGGCGGCCGGATTTGCATAACACACGCGTCCTTCCGTTCCGACCACCAGTACACCGTCGTGGCTGCGCTCGATCAGCCCGCGCCAGGAACCCTCGCCGGCCTGGTCGGGATTGCGGGGACTCCGGAGCAGGCGCTGCAAACCCGTTGCCATGTTGCCCATCACCGCATTCCCGCACTCGGGCACACGCCCGCTTGCAGCGCAGCTTGCACGTGCAAGGCCAGCGACCAGGGTGAAAGTGAGAACCAGTTCCGGAGATTCGTCGATTTTGCGGTTGGAAACATTCGCGCACAAAAAAACCCCGGTCTTTCGACCGGGGTTTTGGATTACCCGTAATTCACCGACTCAGGCAGGCTGCACCTGATCGGCTTGCAGGCCCTTGGGGCCTTTGACCACGGTAAAGGTCACCTTCTGGCCTTCCTGCAACGACTTGAAGCCGGTGCCCTGGATGGCGCGGAAGTGGACGAACACGTCCTCGCCGTTCTCGCGGCTGATGAAACCGAAGCCTTTGGCATCGTTGAACCATTTTACGGTGCCGGTCTGACGATCCGACATAACTGACTCCTTGCTACTCGATGGATTGAATTTGACACAGCGCGTTGCCGCGCTCCTTCTTGCACTGACTAGCGAGTGTGAAGACAGCGATGCGATCGTTCAACGGTCAGCAACCGGCCCCATCGGACCACCATCCCCCGCGGTCCGGCTAACTCAGCGCCCGGATCGTACTGCAAGCGGATCGGGAAACGCCAGTGCATACGGGGATTTGCGGCAGGCAGGCCGGGCAAGCCCATCGTTCGGCTGGGATTAATCGCCTCCGACGTAAGTTGGATCGCTGACGATCCAGGCGGCCGCTCCGCCCGTCGCGCCATCTCCCCGTCCAGGATGATCAAGGAGAGCCCCATGTACACCCCTTCCCGTTTGCTTGCGCTCGCCGTCGCCTCGCTGCTCGCGACGGCGGCCATGGCGCAGTACGCGCCGCCGCCGCCCCCGCCGCCGCCTTCCCCTGCTGCACAAGGTGCGGCGCCGCCCCCGCCGCCGCCGGCCGCGCCGGTCGCCCCTACTGCACCGGCCGAACAGCAATCGCTGCCCGCGCCGCCTCCCCCTCCGCCCCCGGCAGGCAACCAGACCGGCGCTGATCAGACCGTGTCCGCGACGACCGGCGGCATGACCGACGAACGCTCGGTGCAATTCCAGAATGCGCAAGGCGCGACCGTCACGGTGAACTACGGCATGCCCGCGCCGACCGACTACGGCCCCAAGCCGCCGTTCTCGCAGCTCGATACCAACCACGACGGACGCATCAGCCAATCCGAAGCCCAGGCTTATCTGCCGCTGGTGAACGACTGGATCCACGTCGCCCATCACGCGAACAGCGTCACAAAGGCGCAGTACGACGCCTGGAACGACTGAACGCGCCACCACGGTGCAAACAAAAAGGGCCTCGCGGCCCTTTTTGTTGTCCGGCTCATTCGCGCTCGACGCGCCGTCGCTGGCTTTCCTCGATGCCGACCAGGGCGGCAAGCGCGCCGCTCAAGGCGAGCGCGAGCAGGCCGTAACCGATCAGGCCGATCACCGACGTCGCGGCCATCATCACATATGGGCTCGCGGCGCCGCCACCTGCGTGCAGCCACAACGCAGTGATGCCCCAGGCGATGCCGCCGACGATCAGCAGCACGCCGATCCAGGCGATCACGCGCGCCGCCGCCAGCGTCAGACGGAGGTGCCGCGTCTGCAGCGAAGCATAGGGAAGCCAGCGATCGAATTTCATGCGTGCTCCTCGCGCGACCTCAGTGCAGGTGATCGTAATTGACGATCGCATTCAACAACAGCGCGTAGCTGCCGATCGTCTCGCCGCGCCACATCGGGTTGTTGGCGAACAGCAGCACGTTGCCTTTCCCGTAGTGGGCATTCACCACCGCCGCGCGCTGCGCGATCGAGCCGCCATTTTCCAGCAGCCCTGAAACCAGCAGCCGGTTCGCGTCGGCCCAGCGCACGATCACGTCGGGGCGCTGGGCCGGCGGAATCAGGAACACATTGTTGCGCTCCTGCTCCGCATTCAGCGGCGGCGCCTGCCAGGGTTTCACGTCCGGCAATTCGGGCGGTGCCTGGTACGGACGTCCTTCCGGGACGTCCGGCTCGTCCGGACCGCCGCGGCCGGTCGGCTTCTGGTAATCCTGCGCCGTCGGGATCCCGCGGTTGCCGATGGTCTGGTTGCTGACGTCAAAGGCCAGTCCGCCGGAGCTGTACAGCGCGAAGCTGTCGCCGTAGCCCTGCGCGATCGGCGAATCCTTGTCCACCAGATCCGCGCGCAAGATGCTGCCGACCACCCGTGCGCCCTTCTCCGGCGCCACCGACACGCCCGGCGCGAGGCCGGTATCGATCGCGAATTTCGCGGTGTCTTCCGACGTCACCAGCAAGCCGCCCTGCGCGACGAAACGCTTGAGGTTGGCAAGGCCGGTTTCGCCCAGGCCGGGGCGGATGTCGTCGGTGGAATCGATCACGCCGAGGTTGGGCGTGAGCGTCGTCTTTTTCCACGGCATCGGATTGCCGTACATCGGCAGGCCGTCAATGATCAGCCGCGTCGAGGAATAGCCCACCGGCCCGAACAGGATCACGTCGTACTTGCCGCGCAGGTTCGATTCGCGCGCAACATCCTGCGTACTGATGTAGCTGTAAGGCACGTGCAGCTTGTCCAGCGCCATGCGCCACCAACCCTCGGTTTGCGTATCCAGCCAGGTGTGCATCAGCGCGATGCGCGGCAATTTGCCGTGCACGCCCAGCGAGGCAAGATCGAACGCGGGCGAGGACAAATCGGTGACCGCTTGCATCGGCACCTTCAGTACCGAGACGTCATTGACGCGCGCGACATCCACGCCGAACAGGTCGCCGAATGACCAGCCGGTGTCGTCGTATGGATGCTTCTGAGGATCGTCCGGCGACCAGTACTGGCGATCCAGCAAGGTGTCTGCGATGCGCGAGTACGGCTGGTCCATGCGCACGATGTAGCTGCCCGCGGGGAACGTGCGAGTTTGAGTCTGTTCGCGCGGCGGTTCGGTCGGCTGTGCGCGCTTGCCGGACTGCGAGCCTGATTTCGCATCCGCGTCGCGTTCCGCGATCTGAACGGTGAACGGCGCGTCGGCCTTGCTGATCTCCACGTGCTGCCTCACCAGCACGCGCAGCAATTGCGCCTGCGCGCCCTTGTGCGCCTCATCGGCGCTGAGCACGTAGGCCGCAGGCCCGGCGAGCTGCGGCTTTTCGATCGAACGCTTGGACTTCAGCCAGAAGTTGTTGAGGAATTTCTGCCCGTTCTCGGCGAAGTAATACAACGCCGTCAGCAATCCGCTCTGCTCGTAATTGTTGTTGTCGCGCTGCGACCACAGCACCTTCGGCAGCGGCGGATTGGGCTTGTACCAGGTGCGCGCGTACTCGCTCGGGTCGAGGATGCGCTCTTCCGTGTCCGCGCCGCCATTGCCGAATGTTTCGTACAGCCGGCTGATGCCGTTGTGCATGGCCGCGATGAACATCAGGTAGCCGGGACTCCAAGTGTCGAAATCGCCGTGCGTGAACACGCCCGGCATGCCGAACTTGGTGAGCTGCTCGACGTTGTTCCAGCCGATCTGCTGCCACTCACCGGTCAGGATCGGATCGATCCACGCATTGTACGGGCCGTCGCCGACCGTGTTGTCGTAGAGGAACGGCACCGATTCGTGCAGGTCGTGCAGCACCTGCGCATGCCAATCCACGTAAGTGTCGAGCACGTTCTTCGTGAGGTCCAGCGTCACGCCCATCGCGTCGCGGTTGTTGTCGTGCGCGACGTAATGGCCCCAGTAAACAAGGTGCGGATACTGCTCGCCCGGATGCGCGCGATGCCACTTGTAGAGGTCAACCATCCGGTCACGGCCGTCCACTTCCACCACCGGCGTGATCAGGGTGATCACGTGCTTCCGGATGTACTGGATGTAGGGCGAATCATCCACGGTGAGCCGGTAGGCCAGTTCCATCAGCGCGGTCGGCGCGCCGGTTTCGGTCGAATGGATGGTGCCGGTGATGTAGTAGACCGGCGTGGTCTGCCGGATCAGCGCGGCAGCCTTCGCGTCGTCCATGCCAAGCTTGCGCGGATCGGCGAGCTGCGCCAGCCGCGCCTTGTCGGCATCCAGTTGCCACATCAGCGATTCGTCCGCGATCGCCACTGCGATCATCTCGCGGCCTTCCTCGGTCTTGCCAATGGTGAACACCTTCACGCGCGGAGAGGCGGCCGCGAGCATGCGGAAATAGCGATACACGTCCTCCGCGTACGGCAGCATGTTCGGCGCGCCGGCGATGTCGCCCAGCACCTTCTCCGGCGTCGGCACCGTGTTCGAAGCCGGCAGGTAATCGGTCAGCGGCGAATTAAACGAGGGATCGGTTGTGTACTTCGCAATTTTCGCCGTGTACGCCTGATCCACCGGCTGCTGCAGATCGCGGGCGTAGGTGTTGTCCGCCTGCGCCGAAGCCGCCCCGCACGCGGCCAGCAATGCCGCCGCGATGATCCATCGTGCCTGCATGGTGTGTTCCCCGGAGATTGTGGCCGCCATCCATGGCCAGGAGCGCGCGAGCGTAGCCAAAAACGTTTCCACGTGAGCGTGCCGGAATTCATGGTGCTTGGGCCGCGGTACCCGAAGCTGCCATCGCGGCCAGGAGCCCCATGCAGCCGGAATGCACGCGGGTTGAACGTGCGTGGCTACCAGGCGGATGCCCGCACCGGTGAAACCCGCCTATACCCCATACCTCAACCAGAGTTCAGCTTCCTGCTCGCTGCCGAATACGCGCAACGTGAAGCCAGCTTCCCGGAACGCGATCTCCCCGTGTTCGACCAGCCGCACATTGCTGCTGACCGGCTCGTGGAAGGCGATGCGCACCGATTCCAATCCGCTGCCCCGCAAGACCGAGGCCAGGTGCAGGAAATCCTGCGGGCTCGCCGGCTCACCACGGAGATCGTCGCAGATCAGCAACCGCGCGGTGCCGCGGCGCCCGCATTCGGCAGCGAGCTCGCGCCAATACGCCAACGTGATTTCGGGAGAATCGTGTTCGCCCTTGACTGCGGCATAAAGGTAGTCACCGCGGTCGGTGAAGCGCAGTTGGAACGGCGGCTCAGCCTGGGCGGGTTCTTCGGGGGGGACGCTCATCGCGGCGATTGTACGCAAGCGTATGGATTTGCCTAGAGGTCCCAGTCCTCAATTCAACGCTTCGCCTTCCAGCCATTGCAGGCTGAACCTGGAATCTGGATCGGTCCAGAACCGGCTCACCCGCAACCCGGCCCTGGCCGCCAGCAGCGCGAACTCCCGCGGCGAGTATTTGCAACTGTATTCCACCAACATCGGTTCGCCGACATCGAACCGGAAGGTTTCACCTCCGATCCGCACCAGTTGTTTGCGCGTGCTGAGTACATGCGTCTCGATGCGCCCGGCCAGCGCGTTCCAGCGGGCGCGATGGCGAAAGGCAGCGAGATCGAAATCCGCGCCCAGCTCGCGGTTGCAACGCCCCAGCAGGTTCAAGGTGAACTCGGCGGTCACACCCGCGGTGTCGTTGTAGGCCGCTTCCAGATCCGCGCGATCCTTCTTCAGATCCACGCCGATCAGCGCGGCACCGTTACGCCCGATCTGCTCGCGCATCTGCCGCAACAGCCTTACCGCTTCCCCGGTTTCGAAATTGCCGATGGTGGAACCGGGAAAGAAGGCGACCACGCGCCTCGCGCTCCGCGCCGCCCGCGGCAGCGCGAGTGGCTCGGTGAAATCCGCGCACACCGGCAGCATCTCGATATCCGGAAATTCCGCGGAAAGTCCATCCATGCTGGCGAGCAATGCCTCGCGCGCGATCTCCACCGGCACGTACGCGACCGGCGAATGCAGGTGCCGCAGCAGCAATCGTGTCTTCAGGCCGTTGCCGGAGCCGTACTCCATGAGCAAGGCGTCCGGTCCGATCGCCTCCGCGATATCGCCGATGTGTCCGCGGAGGATCGAAAGCTCCACCCGCGTGAGGTAATACTCGGGTTGCTCGCAGATGCGCTCGAACAGCTCCGAGCCGCGTGCGTCGTAGAAGTATTTCGACGGCAGGCGCTTGGGCTGGCGGCGCAGGCCGTGCAGCACATCCTCGCGCATGCGATCGCGCTCGGCCTGGCGGTCATGCAAGCGGATCGCGCGTTGCGGATTGGCACTCATGCGTCCCTCGCCAGACGGATTCCCGAGAACTGCCAGCGCGCGGCCGGATAGAAGAAGTTGCGATAGCTCGCGCGCACGTGGCCGGCGGGCGTGGCGCAGGAGCCGCCGCGCAGTACCCACTGCCCGCACATGAATTTGCCGTTGTATTCGCCGATCGCGCCCGCAAGCGGCCTGTAGCCCGGATAGGCAACGTAGGGACTCGACGTCCATTCCCAGGCATCACCGAACATCTGCAACAATGAATCGGGATCACCGCGTGCGGGCAGTGGCTGCAGCACGTCGTCGTTGGCGAAATTGCCCTCTATCGCCAGATCCTGCGCGGCGCTTTCCCATTCGCTTTCCAGCGGCAACCGCGCACCGGCCCAACGCGCGAATGCATCGGCTTCATAGAAGCTGACGTGGCATACCGGCGCATTCGGGTCGAGTGGACGCGTGCCGGCCAGCGTGAATTCGCCTTGCAGGTCTTCGCTCCAGTACAGCGGGCGCGACCAATGTTCGCGCTGCACCGTGTCCCACCCTTCGGAAAGCCACAAGGTCGGCGTGCGATAGCCGCCAGCCTCGATGAACTCGCGGTATTCCGCGTTGGTGATCTTGCGATTCGCAAGTGCGTGCGCGTGCAGCAGCACGCGATGGCACGGCGATTCGTTGTCGAAGGCAAAGCCGTCGCCCGCGTATCCGATCTGCGCGATGCCTTCGCGGCCATCCAGGAAGCGCAGCGGAACCGACTCGGCATCCGGCACGCTCTCGCGTTCGCGGAACACCGGTTGCAGCGGATTGAGCGAGAACAGATGCTTGATGTCTGTCAACAGCAGTTCCTGGTGCTGCTGTTCGTGGTTGAGGCCCAACGCCAGCAGAGCCGCGAGTTCTTCGCCATGTCCGTCGCGTGCCAGCAACGCCCCGATGCGTTCGTCGATGTTCGCACGGTAGTCGAGCACTTCGGCAAGCGTCGGCCGCGACAGCAGGCCGCGCTGCGCACGCGCGTGCATGGGCCCGACCGATTGGTAGTAGGAATTGAAAAGGTAATTCCATTGCGGATGCAGCGACGCATACCCGGGCTGCCGTGCCAGCAGGAACCGCTCGAAAAACCAGGTGGTATGCGCGAGGTGCCATTTCACCGGGCTGGCATCCGGCATGGATTGCACCACCGTGTCTTCCGGCATGAGGGTGGCACACAACGCGAGCGTGGCTTCGCGCACGCGACGGTAGCGCTCGACCGGAGAAGCAGATCTCACGGAGGACGCGCCGGTGGCGTATCGCGATGCGTTCATCGGCTTTCCTCGCCCATGTGCGCCATCCCTGGCGCGCCGCGTCTTCCCTGGCGTGGAGTGTGCGCGCATCCTGCGCATCGAGTGGCATTCCGTGACCGCGTGGCCATTCGAACAGAGCGC
>JBQCHG010000067.1:0-39215 GCA_051954935.1 Rhodanobacteraceae bacterium | reverse complement strand
GTGGACATTTACGATCCCAGCGGCAAGCTGCTGCGGCGGTTCGCGGCACGCGGAGCCCTCAACGCACCATGGGGCATGGCATTGGCTCCGGCGGGCTTTGGCGTAACCGGCAATCTCCTGCTGATCGGAAACTTCGGTGATGGTCACATCAATGCGTTCGATACGTTCTCCGGCGCATCGATGGGCAGCCTGCACAGCTCGAGCAGCCACGCCATACAGATCGATGGCCTCTGGGGACTGGCGTTCGGCAATGGCTATGACAACCAGCCGGTGAACACCTTGTACTTCACCGCCGGTCCGCAGGCCGAGTCGCACGGCCTGTACGGGCGCATTACGCCGATCCCCTAGGCGGGATGGCTGTTTGCGGTGATTCGCGATGCGGAGCGCTGCCCCGGCAGCGCTCCGCCGGCGTCAGGTCCGAAAGGGATCGGATTCGATCACCGGGTCGCACTCGACCGGGAAGTTCATCGAACGGGCGATGAAGCACAACGCATGCGCGCGTTCGTGCAACTCGCGTGCGACATGCGCATCGCCGGCACGGATCGTGACACGCGGATGCAAGGTCACCTTCGCGAACGCGCCGCCGCCGTTGGCTTGCTCCACCATCACGCCTTCCGCGCGATCTTCGTACGCGCTCACCACCACGCCTGCCTCGGCACACAGGTGCAGGTACCAGAGCTGATGGCAGGCCGAAAGCGAAGCGACCAGAAGCTCTTCCGGATTCCAGCGCGCGCGATCACCGCGGAAATGGGGGTCGCTGGAACCCGCGATCGCCGGTTTGCCCTCTGCCTCGATCTCGTGGTCGCGTGCGTAAGACCGGTAGCTCGCGGTGCCGTCGCCGCGGTTGCCGGTCCAGCGCAGCGTGGTGATGTACCGATGCTCGTGTGCGCTCATCTGGTGGCGAACCCCTGCATGACCTGGTCCGGCATCGCTTCGCGCGAGACGTCTTCGACGCGAGCCGAAGGCGGGCCATCGCGCAGCCACTCCTGCAGGGCATCGAGCGCTCCGCTGGAACCGCACGCCAGCACCTCGACGCTGCCGTCGTCGAGATTCCTGGCGTAACCGGAAACACCAAGCCGCAACGCCTGCTCGCGCGTGGAAGCGCGGAAGAACACGCCCTGCACGCGGCCGCGAATGATGAAACGCGCGCACGCCATCAGCCTTTCCCCGCAAACAGTTTCTGGAGCGGCACGTCGAGATCCCTCCGCAATGCATTACTGGCGTCCACGATGGCCTCGCGTGCCGCATCGGGCAAACCCACCAGCGCATGCTGCATCGCCGTCGCGTTCAGCGGCAAGCGGTAGTGCCCGGCACGATAAAGGTCCGCGAGGTCCACCGTGGCGAGATCGCGCGAGAGCACCCATTCGCCCGCCTCGGCGCGGGTCAACAGCCCCGCGGCGTGCAAGTCGCGGAGATAGCGCTGCAGCAATTCATCGGCAAGGAAGCGTTCGCGCCGGCACAGCTCTGCGCTGCTCAAGCCGATGCCTTCGCGCTGCGCCGTGGCGAAATGCTGCAGCACCCGCAGCAGGCCGATGAACTCGCAACCGGGCGGCAAGCGCTCGTGCTCGGGACGGTAATCGAACGCCGCCATGGCCGCGGCCAACGAGGCGCCCAGCAGCACGATCACCCAGGAAAAGTACACCCAGATCAGGAACAGCGGCGCCGCCGCGAGCGCGCCGTAAATCTGCTGATACGACGGGACATGCGTGACATACAACGCGAACAGCGCTCGCGCGACCTCGAACAGGATCGCCGCGATCGCCGCCGCGACGCCGGCGTGGCGGAACGCCACCGTGCGGTTCGGGATCAGCATGTACATCGCGAGCAGGATCAGCCAGGTCAGCGCGAAGGACAGCAACATCAACCATGTTCCGCCGTGCCCGGCGTCCTGGGTCTCCGGCCCGCCGGTCGCGATGAAGCGCGATACCAGCACCAGCACGCCGACCACCAGCAGCGGGCCGATGGTCAGCGCGGCCCAGTACAGCAGCAGGCGCGAGCCGTGGCTGCGTTTCGTCGGCACGCGCCAGATGCGGTTGAAGCGATCCTCTATGCTGGCCATCATCATCAGCGCGCTGACCAGCAGGAACAGGATGCCGACCGCGGTCAGCTTGCTGGCGTTGTCGGCGAACTGCAGCAGCAGATCCTGCACGGCGCTGCCGGCGGAGGGCACGAAATTGCGGAAGATGAAATCCGAAAAACGGTCCCGCCACCCGGCGAACGCCGGAAACGCCGAGATGATCGCCAGCACCGCCGCCAGCAGCGGCACGATCGCGAACAGCGTGGTGTAGGACAGAGCACCGGCGGTCTCCAGACACTTGTCGTCCAGGAACCGCTGCCACAGGAAACGCGCGAAGGCGCGAAGGCGCTCGCGATCGATGCGATGAAGGAGAAGGGTCAGTCGCGCCACGCATCGAGAGTAGCCGAAGGCCCGGCGCGACTGAAGTGAAGGCGGCCGCTACACTGCACGCCATGGGTCCTGAAATCCTGGTGCTCTACTACAGTCGCGGCGGCCACACGGCGCAGTTGGCGCGCCTGCTCGCCCGCGGCGTCGAAGAAGTGGGCGGCGCGCGCGCGCGGCTGCGGCAGGTGCCGCCCGTGGCGCCGGTCACGCAGAGCGCACAGCCGCCGGTGCCCGAGGAAGGCGCGCCTTACGTGGAACTGCGCGACCTGGCCGAATGCGCGGGTCTCATCCTGGGCAGCCCGACCCGGTTCGGCAACATGGCCGCGCCGCTGAAATATTTTCTCGATTCCACTGTCGCTGAATGGGCTTCCGGCGCGCTGGTCGGGAAGCCGTGCGCGGTATTCACTTCCACCGCGACCATGCACGGCGGACAGGAAACGACCCTGATTTCGATGCTGTTGCCGTTGCTGCACCACGGCATGATCGCACTGGGCATTCCATATACCGAGCCCGCACTGAACAACACGCGCACCGGCGGCACACCGTACGGTTTGAGTCATGTGGCAGGCCTGAAGGGAGAGAACCCGATCAGCGAGCACGAACGCGAACTGGCGCGCGTGCTCGGCAGGCGCGTGGCGGAGCTGGCGTGCCGCCTGGCGAATTCGCCATGAATATCCGGTTGATGCAACGCATCGGTTTCGTCGCCTGGATCGCGCAGGCGGTTTTGCAAATCGTCTGGCACGCCTGGCTGCTGCCGCCCGAACGCATGCCGGTCGTGGTCGCGCTGGTGATCGCGCTGCTGCCCCTCGCGCTTCCCCTCCTGTACTGGCGCACGCCGCCGCGGGCGCTGATCGCGGCGGGCATGATCTCGCTGTTCTATTTCTGCCATGGCGTCGCGGAAGCGTGGAGTTCGGCGGCGGAACGCGTGCCGGCGTGCATCGAGATCGTCCTCGCGCTGGTGCTGATCGCCTCGCTGGTGCGCAAGCCGCGCAAGCGCACCAGCGCGCCCGCACCGAATACACGAATCCGTTCGCCCTGAACTCAGGGCCCGTCGAGGGCAAGGGGATCGAAAGGGCGAACGCTTCGACTCCACGCGCTGCGCAAGCGTAATCTATGCTGTCGAAGCGTTCAGCACGAGCGGCGAAAAGCGCCGGGGCACACATGTCTTTCATCCAGTCCGCGCCGCAGCTCGGCAACCAGTATCGCGAGGACCGCGTGCTGGCCTCGTACTTGCGCCGCGTGTTGCCGCCGCAGCAGTTGCACGCCGCCGAAGGCACACTCGACGCATTGGGTGAGCACGCCGCCCATGCATGGCAGCGCCGCACCGCCAGCCCGCGCGAGGAACCTGGGCTGACGCGCTGGGATGCATGGGGGCGGCGCGTGGATCGCATCGAACTCACCCGCGCCTGGCGCGAAGGCCCGGGAATCGCTGCACGCCATGGCCTGGTCGCTGCCGGCCACGATGCGGCCCTGGGTGCCCATGCACGCGTACAGCAGTTCGCGCAGGCCTACCTTTATCACGTCGCCAGCGAGTTCTACACCTGTCCGCTGGCAATGACCGACGGCGTGGTTACCTCGCTCAAGGCAGCCGACAACCGTGCCCTGATCGAACGCGCGCTTCCGCATTTCCTCGCACGCGATCCGGCGAAATTCTGGATCGCCGGCCAGTGGATGACCGAGAACGCCGGCGGTTCCGACGTGGGCAACACCGAAACCGTTGCGCGGCGCGACGAGCAGGGCGGCTGGCGTCTGTCCGGGCGCAAATGGTTCACTTCCGCCATCAACGCGGATGCGGCGCTCGCGCTGGCACGGCCGGAAGGCAATGCGTCGGGTGCGGACGGACTTGCGCTGTTCTATCTCGAGACGCGCGATGCGGAAGGTCGCTGGAACGGGATCCGCGTCGACCGCCTGAAGGACAAGCTCGGCACGCGCGAACTGCCGACCGCGGAAATCCATCTGGAGGACGCGGCGGCGACGCTGGTCGGCGAACCCGTCCGCGGGGTGCGCGCAGTGGTGCCGGTACTGCAGGTCACGCGGCTATGGAATTCGGTGGGCGCGCTGGCGACCATGCGACGCTGCATCGCGCTGACCCGCGACTACGCGCAACGGCGCGTTGCGTTCGGCCGACCGCTGATCGAGCAGCCGATGTACGCCGACATGCTGGCGTCGCTGCAGGCGGAATTCGAGGCAGCGTTCCATTTCGTCTTCCATGTCGCCGAGCTGCTCGGCCGCGTGCAGGCCCGGCAGGCGGACGAGCACCAGCAGCAACTGTTCCGCCTGCTGACCCCTCTGGCGAAATTATGGACCGGCAAGCTGGCGGTGCGCATCGCTTCCGAAACCGTCGAGGCCTTCGGCGGCATGGGCTATCTGGAAGACAGCGGCGTCCCGCAACTGCTGCGGGATGCACAGGTGTTCCCGATCTGGGAAGGCGCCAGCAACGTGCAGGCCTTGGATGCGCTCGGCGCCTTCACGAAGCACGGGAGCGCGGCGCTGCGCAATGCCCAGCGGGCGCTGTTCGCGCAGGCGCAAGGTGTCGATTTCGCGGCCTTCGCCCAGCTTGCGCAGGATGCCCTTCTGGCGGCCGACACACGCCTGCAATCGAACGAAGGTGAAGCCGGTGCACGCGGGCTGGCACTCACCTATGCGCGCGCATTCGCGGCCGCATTGCTGGCCCGGCATGCCGCATGGTCATTGCGCGCGCAGGCCGATCCACGCCCGCTCTCGGCCCTGCGTCGCTTCTGCGCGCACGGGCTGAACCGGTTGCAGAACCATTCCACGAAGGAAGCACATTCGCTGGCAAGGGATCTGTACGCCTGAAGCTTCGGTTCGCGCCGCTCACGCCTTCCCTCAAGGGGAAGGCTGGCATGGGGAAGGCTCCGAATCGCCGCCGCGCAATTGCATATAGAACCGCGCGACGTAATCCCCAAGCTTCCCCGCCGCGATCGCCTCGCGCAATTCGCTCATCAGTCGCAGGTAGAAATGCAGGTTGTGGATCGTCGCGAGCTGCGCGCCGAGGATTTCGTTGCAGCGATCCAGGTGCCGCAGGTACGCACGCGAAAACCCGTTCGCGCAGGCGTAGCACTCGCAGCCTTCCTCGATGACGCTCGTGTCCTGTTCGTATTTCGCGTTGCGGATGCGCAGCGTGCCGGAACGCGTGAACAGGAATCCGTTGCGCGCGTTGCGGGTGGGCATCACGCAATCGAACATGTCCACGCCGCGGCGAACTGCTTCCACGATGTCCTGCGGACGGCCCACCCCCATCAGATAACGCGGCCTGCCGGTCGGCAGCAGCGGCACGGTGAAATCCAGCGTGGCATTGCGGTCGGTTTCCGACTCGCCCACGGCCAATCCACCGATCGCGTAGCCGTCGAAGCCGATCTCCAGCAGCCCGCGCGCGGAACGCTCGCGCAGGTCCGCATGCACGCCGCCCTGCACGATGGCGAACAGTGCATTGCGATTGTGCAGGCCGTCGAAGGCACGCCGCGAGCGTTCCGCCCAGCGGAGCGACAGCTCCATGGATTCACGGACGCGGGCGGCCGAAACCGGCTCGCCACCCTCCTCCAGCACCGGCGGACATTCGTCGAAGATCATCGCGATGTCCGAATCGAGCGCCGTCTGGATGCGCATGGATTCCTCGGGTGAGAGGAACACGCGCGCGCCGTCCACCGGCGAGGCGAAGGCCACCCCCTCTTCCGACAACTTGCGCCGCGCGCTCAACGAGAACACCTGGAACCCGCCGGAGTCGGTGAGGATCGGGCCGTTCCAGCCGATGAAGCGGTGCAACCCCCCGAATTGCCCGACAACTTCGAGTCCGGGCCGCAGCCACAAATGGAACGTGTTGCCGAGGATGATCTGCGCGCCGACATCCTTCAGATCGCGCGGTGGCATCGCCTTGACCGACCCGTACGTTCCCACCGGCATGAAGCACGGCGTCTCGATCGCACCGCGCGGCAGCGCGATGCGCCCACGACGCGCCGCACCATCGCTCGCCAGCAATTCGAATTGCAGCGCACTCATGTGCCCGCTCCTTGCGGCAGGATCAGCATGGCATCGCCGTAGGAGAAAAACCGGTAGCGCTGCTCGACCGCATGCCTGTAGGCCGCGAGGATCAGCTCGCGCCCTGCCAGCGCGGATACCAGCATCATCAGCGTCGACTCGGGCAAATGGAAATTGGTGATCAGCGCATCCACGCTTTCGATCCTGTAACCGGGCATGATGAAGATGCGCGTCTCGCCGGCGAAAGGTTTCAGTTCGCCGCCGCCGCGCGCGGCTTCAAGCGCGCGCACTACCGTGGTGCCGACCGCGACCACGCGCCCGCCGCGCGCGCGCGCCAAGCGGATCTTCTCGACCAGTTCCGCACCCACGTTCAACCACTCGCGGTGCATCAGGTGATCCTCGATCCGCTCGCTGCGCACCGGCTGGAAGGTGCCGGCGCCGACGTGCAGCGTGACGTAGCCGAACTCCACGCCGCGCGTGCGCAGCTCCTCGAGTAGCGGTTGATCGAAATGCAGGCCCGCGGTCGGCGCCGCCACCGCGCCGGGTTCTCGTGCATACACGGTCTGGTAGCGCTCCGCATCGGCCTCGCCTGCCTCGCGTGCAATGTACGGCGGCAGCGGCATGCGGCCGAGCCGCGAGAGCACTTTCTCCAGCGGCTCGGGCGTGTCGAACATCAGTTCGAAGAATGCGCCTTCGCGGCCAAGCACGCGCACGCGCGTGCCGTCGTCCAGCAAAATGTGCGAGCCCTCGCGCGGCTTCTTGCTGACCCCCAGTTGCGCGATCGCGCTGTGCGGGCCGGTGATACGCTCCAGCAGGATCTCCACCCCGCCACCGGTTTCCTTGTGACCGAACAGGCGCGCCGGCAACACCCGTGTGTCGTTGAACACCAGCAGGTCGCCCGCGCGCAGCAGTTTCGGCAGATCGCGGAAGGTGCGGTCATCCCACTTCCCGCGCATGGCATCCAGCACCAGCAACCGGCTGGCGCTGCGCTCGGGCAGCGGCGACTGTGCGATCAGCTCGGGCGGCAACTCGTAGTGGAAATCTGATTTCTTCAAGCGCGGCGAACGTGGACGTGCGACCGCGCATTGTAGGGTGGCAAGGCAACCGCACAAAGGTCAGGTACGGATCAGCGCAGGCAAGGGAGGATTCAGCGGTTACGCAACCCGTTCGATCCGCGTTCGTCTACAACCACCCCTTCTGCCGCGCCAGGCGATACGCCTCGATACGGTTGCCCACGCCCAACTTGCCGATCGCCTCCGAGAGATAGTTGCGCACGGTACCGTGCGAGAGATTCAGTTGTTGCGCGATGTCGCCGGCGCTCTGTCCTTCGCCGGCCAGGCGCAGCACCTGGCGCTCGCGGTCATTGAGCGGATCGGCTTCCGACCAGGCTTCCAGCGCGAGCTGTGGATCGATCGCGCGGCCACCGCGGTGTACGGTGCGCACCGCGTCGGCCAGTTGCTCCGCCGGCGCATCCTTCAGCAGGTAACCGCCCACGCCCGCCTCGAGTGCACGGCGCAGATAACCGGAACGCGCGAACGTGGTCACGATGATCACCTTCACCGCCAATTCGTGCCGCTGGATGCGCTGCGCAAGTTCCAGCCCGGTCAACCCCGGCATCTCAATGTCCGAGATCAGCACGTCCGGTTTCAGACGCTGGATTTCGCGCCAGGCCGTTTCGCCATCCGGCGCGCTGCCCAGCACCTCGATGTCAGGTTCGAGCGCGAGCAATGCGGCAAGAGCGCCGCGCAACATCGCCTGGTCTTCCGCGAGCAGGATCCGGATCATGCGTGCCTCAACGCGCGCGCAACGGGCGCCGTCTGGATCGTGCCGTTCTTCGGCTCCGATATCCGCCCAGAGGTTTGCGACAGAAGCAGCGCGATTTCCAGCGCGGTGCCCTGTCCGCGTTCGGATCGAATCGCGAGACTACCGCCGAGCGCCTCGATGCGTTCGCGCATGCCGGTGAGTCCGTTGCCATGCGCGCCGATGCCGCCGCGCCCATCGTCGCGCACGCGCAGGATCGCGCGATCACCCTCGCACTCCACCGACACTTCCGCGCGCGTGGCGTGCGCGTGGCGCTGGATATTGGTGACGGCTTCGCGCAGGGCCAGCGCCAGCGTGGTTTCGATCTCCACCGGCAATTCCTGCGCAGGCGGACGGTACTCGAATGCCACACCCACCGATTCCAGCAGCAGCCGCGCGGACGCCAGTTCCGCCGTCAGGCACGCGGCCCGGATGCCGGTCACCGCGCTGCGCACCTGGCTCAGCGCCTCGCGGGCCACACGTTCGACTTCGGCGATCTCGCGCCGCGCGGCAATCGGATCGCGCTCCAACAGTCGTTTTGCCAGTTCCGATTTCACCGCCACCAATGAAAGCGTATGGCCGAGGAGATCGTGCAGGTCGCGACCGATGCGCTCGCGCTCGGCGGTGGCGGCCAGGCGACGCACCTCATCGTGGCTCAGGCGAAGTTCTGCGTCCTGTTGCTGGTTGCGGCGAAAGAAAATGTTCATCACGCCCACGGCCATGCTGACCAGCATCGCACTGCCGATGTATCCCCAGGGCCAGCCCAGGAAAACGCATTCCACCGCGTAGAACACGTTCAGCAGCAGCATCCGTTGCGCAGCGGCGCGCAAATCGCCTCCGGTGAAGGCCAGGAATGCGCATGCATAGATCAGATAACTCTGGCCGCCGACATTGAAGGGAGTCAGCGCCAGTGCCAGCACAGCCATGCCCAGCGCGCACCACACGACCTGCCTGCGCGGGCCGTAGTAGGCGCGGAAATAGAGCGGCAGGAACAGCGCGAAGGAGACTACCGTCGGCCAAAGCCAGCCCTTCTGCTCGGAGTAAGCAGGCGTGGCGAAAATCCAGATCGTCCACACCAGCATGACGACCGGAATCCAGCGGCTGCGCGGGTAGCCCTGCGTGGCACAGGAACGTCCAATCACCGAATCGGGGGCGATTTTGAACAACATCACGCGCTCCTTGGCAGTACCGGCTGCATCCGGATCATACGCGGGCATCACCACACGAAAGGGATGAATCGCCGGGTACGCCGCGTGTATTCCCGATACGACTCGCCGAGGTCCCGGCACGACGTACGGCTCCCTTCTGCGGGCGTTGGATGAAACTGCCGATCCATTCCGGGCCGAAACAGATCGCCATCACGACATGCAGCACGATCGCATGAAACTGCGACTGCACGATCAGCGGGTGCATGCGGGCTCCCGTCGCGATGAGGGTGGCCCAGCATGCAGCCGCTCCGCACGGTCCCGGAAGTCGCGCTCGTCAGCGCGTGCGGTTGACAGCCGTCATGCGCAAACATCCCTGCCGCGGCACGGGGTTACGTCCACGCGGCTTAGCTGCTAAAATTCTCGAACGTTTTCTTTTCCCTAGAACCACTTACGCGCGACGCGGCAGGCGTCGGCGACGGCTGGAGGTGTCCCATGAATCCGATCGAGATGCTGCGCGAGCTGCGCGCCCACGGCGGCCTGGTCCGCACCCGCGGCCTGGATGATGCGACGATCGAGCGCTTCGCCGCCTCCGATCCGTCGCTGGCCGGCGCGATCGCGGATGCGCGCGAAGCGCATGCGCAACTGCGCGGGAGCATGGCGGACTTCCTCGCCCTCGACGAACAGATGCAGATCGAACGCGCGCAAGCCGGATTCGTGAATTTCTACGCGGACGATGCGGTTTGCCCGTTCGTGGCCCTGGCTGGGCGCGGCCCATGGATCGTGACCACCAAGGGCGCGGTGCTGTACGACTGCGGCGGTTACGGCATGCTCGGTTTCGGCCACAACCCGCAACACGTTCTGCAGGCGCTCGGCAAGCCGCAGGTGATGGCGAACGTGATGACGCCGAACCCGGCGCAACTGCGCTTCACCGAAGCGTTGAACCGGGAAATCGGCCATACCCGTGGCGGCAATCCGTATCGCCGCTTCATGTGCCTCAACTCCGGCTCGGAAAGCGTGACGCTGGCCGGCCGCATCGCCGACGTGAATGCCAAGCTGATGACCGAAGCCGGCGCGCGCCATGCCGGCCACGCGATCAAGCGGCTGGCCGTGAAAGGTGCCTTCCACGGCCGCACCGAACGCCCGGCGCTGTACTCGGATTCCTCGCGCAAGGCTTACGACGCCAATCTCGCCAGTTTCCGCGGCGAGCATTCGCTGGTGACGATTCCGCCCTACGACGTCGCTGCGTTGCGGCGCGCCTTCGAGGAAGCGGAAGCGCACGGCTGGTTCTTCGAGGCGATGTTCCTGGAGCCGGTGATGGGCGAGGGCGACCCGGGCCGCGCGGTGACCCCGGAGTTCTATGCTGCCGCGCGCGAGCTCACCGAAAAGCACGGCTCGTTGCTGCTTGTGGACTCGATCCAGGCCGGCCTGCGCGCGCACGGCGTGCTGTCCATCGTGGACTATCCCGGCTTCGAGAAGCTGCCCGCGCCGGACATGGAGACCTATTCCAAGGCCCTCAACGCCGGGCAGTTCCCGCTGTCGGTGCTGGCGGTCAACGAACGCGCCGCCGGCCTGTACCGCAAGGGCATCTACGGCAACACGATGACAGCAAACCCGCGTGCGCTGGACGTTGCCTGCGCGACAATGGAGCAGCTGACGCCGCAACTGCGCAACAACATCCGCGAGCGCGGAGCGCAACTGGTGACGAAGTTGAACGCGCTGAGGGACGAACTGCCGGGCCTGATCACCAAGGTGCAGGGCACCGGCCTGCTGTTCTCCTGCGAACTTGCCCCGCAGTTCAAGTGCTACGGCGCGAACTCCACCGAGGAGTACATGCGCGAGCGCGGCATCAACGTGATCCACGGCGGCGCCAACTCGCTGCGTTTCACGCCGCACTTTGCGATCAGCGAGGCGGAAGCCGACCTGATGGTGGAGCACGTTCGGCAGGCGCTGCTGCACGGTCCGCGGCAGCAACAGGCCGCGCCGGCAAAGGCCGCGGCGTAATTTCCCCGACAGCACCTCGCATGAAGACGAAACGCCCGGCAATGCCGGGCGTTTTTTCATGCCCTATCGAAATCCATCGGTGGCGCGGATCAGTCCATCCACGTTGCCGGGTTCGAACGCCGAGTGCCCCGCATCCGGCACGATCTCGAGCTTCGCTTGCGGCCACGCCCGGTGCAGATCCCAAGCACTGCGCATCGGACATACCACATCGTAGCGGCCCTGCACGATCACGGCCGGAATGTCGCGCAAGCGATGCGCATCGCGCAACAACTGGTCATCGCATTCAAAAAAGCCGCGATTGACGAAGTAATGGTTCTCGATTCGCGCGAACGCCAGCGCGAAGCGATCACCCGCGCTCGAGGCAATGTAAGCCGGATCCTGCATCAGGAAACTGGTCGAGGCTTCCCACACCGACCACGCCTGCGCGGCCGCCAATTGCACCGCCGGATCATCCGCGGTCAGCCGACGGTGATACGCATGGATCAAATCGCCGCGCTCGTTCTCCGGAATCGCCGCGAGGTAGTGTTCCCAGGCGTCCGGAAACAATGCGTTGCAGCCGGCCTGGTAGAACCATTGAAGTTCCCAGTCGCGCAGCATGAAGATGCCGCGCAGCACCAGTTCGGTCACGCGCTGCGGATGCGCTTCCGCGTACGCCAGCGCCAGGGTCGAACCCCAGGAGCCACCGAATACCTGCCAACGATCGATGCCGAGGTGCTCGCGCAGCCGCTCGATATCGGCGACCAGATCCCAGGTGGTGTTTTCGCGCAATTCCGCGTGCGGCGTGGAGCGCCCGCAGCCGCGCTGGTCGAACAAGATGATCCGGTAAGCCCGCGGATCGAAAAAGCGCCGGCACTTGGCGTTGCAGCCTGCGCCCGGCCCGCCGTGCAGGAACACCACGGGCTTGCCGCGCGGATTCCCGCACTGCTCGTAGTAGAGGGTGTGCAACGGCGAGACCTGCAGCAGGCCGGAATCGTGGGGTTCGATCTCGGGATAGAGCGTGCGGCGGACGTTGGTCATCGCCAAGCCTGAACGGTTTGGGTGTTTCCGCGGGAAAGTAACCCGCCTTGTTTCATGGTCGGGGCGGCGGGATTCGAACCCACGACCTCCTGCCCCCCAGGCAGATGCGCTACCAGGCTGCGCTACGCCCCGACAAGAACATGGAATTGTAGCAGTAACGGCGCGCAAAGCCGATCGCAAAGCGTCGCAGGCGAAGGCAGGTTGCCGAGCGCAGCAGCTTTGCGGTCGTTTTAACGCAGGATCGTCAGCAACTGTTCCAGTTCCATCCGCATCTGGCGGACGATCTGGTTGGAGATGCTGGCTTCCATGCGCGCCTGCTGGCCTTCCAGCCGCGCGCGGGCACCGGTGATGGTGAAGCCCTGTTCGTACAGGAGCGCACGGATCTGCCGGATCATCAACACGTCGTGGCGCTGGTAATAACGACGGTTGCCGCGCCGCTTGACGGGTTTCAGCGCCGGAAACTCCTGTTCCCAGTAGCGCAGCACGTGCGGCTTCACCGCGCACAGCTCGCTCACTTCGCCGATCGTGAAGTAGCGCTTGGCGGGGATGGCGGGGAGTTCGTTGTTACTGCGTGGGTCCAGCATAGCTCTCGACTCGCACTTTCAGCTTCTGGCCGGGACGGAAGGTCACCACCCTGCGCGCGGAGATCGGGATCTCCTCGCCGGTCTTGGGATTACGCCCCGGGCGCTGGTTCTTTTGCCGCAGGTCGAAATTGCCGAAGCCGGACAATTTCACCTGCTCCCCCTTTTCGAGTGCCTCGCGTACCACCTCGAAGAACGCGTCCACGAATTCCTTCGCTTCACGCTTGTTCAGGCCCACATCCACGAACAGACGCTCGGCCATTTCCGCTTTGGTCAGCGTCGTCATGTCAGCTCCTCAGCTTTGCCCCGAACCTGTCTTCCAGCAACGCCAGCGCCGCAGCCACGGAGTCGTCAGCGTCCCGGTCCGTAAGGGTGCGGGAAGCGTCCTGTAAAATCAAGCCCATAGCGAGACTTTTTTGATCTTCTTTCAAGCCCGGACCAGTATAGACGTCAAAAACAAAGGTGTCGGCCAGCCTGGAACCCAAGGTTTGGCGCAAGCTTGCCTCCACCTCTGCCCAGGCAACCGTGCACGGCAGCTCAATCGCGATATCGCGCCGCACCGAGGGGAACCGGGGCAACGGCCGGGCTTGCGGAAGCTCGCGGCGGCGCAGCGGATCAGACTGGATCTCGAAGACATACACCTCCGAATCGAGATCCAGTTCGCGCAGCAGGCGCGGATGCAGCGCACCGATTGCACCGATGGGCCTGCCTTCATGCAGGACCTGCGCGCCACGACCCGGGTGAAGCCAGCCCGGCACAGCCTTCTGATCGAAGCTCCATGCTTGCAAGCCGCCCATGGCCAGCAGCGATTCCAAATCGCCCTTCAGATCAAAGAAATCCAGCGCCCGGGCACGTTCGCCCCACTGCTCGGCTTGCGCGCTGCCGCAGGCGACCGCGGCGAGCATCTGGGTTTCGAGCGGTGCATCGTTGCCTAGCGCGAAAATCCTTCCGGACTCGAACAACCGCACGCGCGACTGTTGTCGCCGGCGATTGGCAGCCAGGGCGTCCACCAGCCCCGGCAGCAGCGAGGTGCGCATCACGGCCATTTCCGCCGACAGCGGATTCGCCAACGGTACCGAGCCTTCGGCAATGCCCCATATTTGCAGGCGCCGCGCTTCCACGAACGCGTAGCACACCGCCTCATTGAAATCGCGCGCGGCGAGTTGCGCCCGCAATACGCTTTCGGGAAGACGGGTTTCATCCTCGACGGGCGCCGGTGGTTCGCCCGCCGGCAGATGCGCAGGAATCTGCGCGTAACCGTGGATGCGTGCCAGTTCCTCGATCAGGTCTTCCTCGCGCTCGATGTCGAAGCGCCTGCTGGGGGGGATGACGAGCCAGCCATCGCTGGTGGATTCGAGCCGCATCCCCAGCGCGGAAAGAATGCGCTGCACCTGCTCGTCGGCAATCGTTACGCCCAGCACCCGCGCGATACGCGCGCGGCGCAGCGCAATGGATGCCGTATGTGACAGATGCTCCGGCAGTGCGGCTTCGACGATATCGCCCGCCCGCCCGCCTGCGATTTCGATGAGCAATGCGGCCGCTCGCTCGATCGCCAGTCGCGGCAATTCCGGATCCACGCCGCGTTCGAAACGGTGTGCGGCATCGGTGTTCAAGCCGAGCTTGCGCGCGCGACCCATGATCGCGGCCGGCGCGAAATGGGCGGACTCCAGGAACACGTCACGCGTGGTCTCGGTGACGCGCGAGTCGAAACCGCCCATCACGCCCGCCAGCGCGAGCGGCTTGTTTTCGTCCGCGATCAGCAGGAACCCGGGATCGAGTTTCGCTTCGCTGCCGTCCAGCAGCTTCAGAGCCTCATTCGTACGCGCACGGCGCACGATGAGGGTGCCTTCCAGCTTCGATTCGTCGAAGGCGTGCAGCGGCTGGCCGAGTTCCAGCATCACGTACTGGGTGACGTCCACCACCGCGCCGATCGGCATGATGCCAGCCGCGCGCAGCCGCTGCGCCATCCATACCGGCGTCTTCGCGGCCGGATCGATGCCGCGGATCGCGCGGCCGAGATAGCGGGGGCAATCCGAACCGGCTTCCAGGCGAATCGTGCGTTGCGTCTTGAGCGCCACGGATACCGGAGCGAAGTCGAAACCCTTGGCCCGCGTGCCGAACTCGGCCGCGACTTCATCCGCCAGCCCGCGCATGCCGAGGCAATCGGAACGATTGGGCGTCAGCTTCAATTCGATGGACGCATCCGGCAAGCCGACGTATTGCGCGAATGGCCTGCCGACCGGCGCGTCTTCGGGCAATTCCATCAGGCCGGAAGCATCGGCATCCACGGCCAGTTCCTTCGCCGAGCACAACATGCCCGCGGATTCGACGCCACGCAGCTTCGCCGCCTTGATCGCGACACCATTGGGCAGAACCGCTCCGATCGTCGCCAGCGGCGCTTTCAATCCCGCTCGCGCGTTCGGCGCGCCACACACGATCTGCACGTCGCCGGAACCGGTTTCCACGCGGCACACGCGCAGCTTGTCCGCATCCGGATGCGGCGTGCACTCGATGATGCGCGCGACGATCACGCCTTCGAGCTGCGCACCGATCGCCTCGACCGATTCGACTTCCAGCCCGCTGAGCGTCAGGCGCTCGACCAGCCCTGCGCGATCGGCAGGAATCTCGACAAGCGAACGCAGCCAGTTCTCGGAGAACTTCATGCGAACTGCCTCAGGAAGCGCACGTCGTTTTCGAAGAACGCACGCAGGTCGGTGACGCCGTAACGCAGCATCGCGAAGCGCTCCACGCCAAGGCCGAATGCGAAGCCGGTGTAACGCTCCGGATCGATGCCGCAGTTCTCCAGCACCTTCGGATGCACCATGCCGGCGCCCAGCACTTCCAGCCAGCGCTCTGAACCGTCCTGCCCGCTTGGATCAGACGCGCTCCAGCGGATGTCCACCTCCGCGGATGGCTCGGTGAACGGGAAATAGCTCGGCCGGAAGCGCATCTCGAAATCGCGCCCGAAGAAGGCGCGGACGAATGCCGCCAGCGTGCCCTTGAGGTCGGCGAAGCTCGCCTGCTCGTCGACGAGCAAGCCTTCGACCTGGTGGAACATCGGCGAATGGGTCTGGTCCGAATCGCTGCGGTAGACCTTGCCCGGCGCGATAATGCGGATCGGCGGCTGCCGGCCCTGCATGCTGCGGATCTGTACCGGCGAGGTGTGCGTGCGCAGCAGCCGGCCGTCGGCAAAGTAGAACGTGTCGTGCATCGCGCGCGCCGGATGGTGCGCCGGGAAGTTCAGCGCCTCGAAGTTGTGCCAGTCATCCTCGATCTCCGGGCCTTCCGCGACCGAGTAGCCGAGCTGCGTGAAGATCGAGACGATGCGCTCCAGCGTGCGTGTTACAGGGTGTACCGAGCCGCGCTGGGCGTCGCGGCCGGGCAGTGTGACATCCACGCTTTCGGAAGCCAGCCGCTGCGCAAGGGCGGAGCGCTCGAGTTCTTCGCGGCGTGCGGCGATGGCGGCGGTCAGTTTGTCGCGCGCGATGTTGACCTCGGCACCGCGCTGCTTGCGCTGCTCGGGCGGCAACGCACCGAGTGATTTCAATTCGGCTGTGATCGCACCGCTCTTGCCGAGCAAGGCCACGCGCTGGGCCTCCAGCGCGTCCAGGGACGCTGCCGCGGAAATTCCGGCAAGTGCCTGCGCGATGCGGGATTCCAGATCATCCATCGAACGCGATTCCCCAAAAGAAACGGGGAGAAGGCTGGGCCCCCTCCCCGCGGGATTGTCGCTCATTTGAGAAGCGCGGTCAGGGACGACCGCTTCCTGATCTTCGCGATCAGGGATGAGCGCAAAAGTTACGCCGCCAGGCTGGCCTTGGCCTTCTCGGCCAGGGCACCGAACGCCGCGATGTCGTGCACGGCGATGTCGGCCAGCACCTTGCGGTCAATGGTGATGCCGGCCTTGCCGAGGCCGTCGATCAGGCGGCTGTAGGACAGGCCGAACTGGCGCGCGGCGGCGTTGATGCGCACGATCCACAACGCGCGGAACTGGCGCTTCTTCTGCTTGCGCCCGATGTAGGCGTACTGCTGGGCCTTGGTGACCGCCTGCTTGGCAACGCGGTAGACCTTGCGCCGGGCGTTGTAATAGCCCTTGGCGGCGGCGATGGTTTTCTTGTGACGGCGACGCGCGGTGACGCCACGCTTGACTCGTGCCATGGTCGTCTCTCCTTACGCGTAGGGCAGCATGCGGGCGACGCGGCCGGCGTCGCAATCGCGCACGTGGTTGGGGCCGCGCAGGTTGCGCTTACGCTTGGTCGCCTTCTTGGTCAGGATGTGCGACTTGAAGGCGTGACCGGCCTTGAACTTGCCGCTGGCGGTCTTGCGGAACCGCTTGGCAGCGGCCCGGTTGGTCTTGATCTTGGGCATGTGGAACTCCGTTCGGTTTTTAGATTACTGACGAGGGCGGCGATCTTGCGATCACGCTTTCCGTCCTGCCCTTGCCGGCTTGTGCGGCGTTGCTGCTGCCGCTTCCGCCAGCCGCTCCGCGGCTGGTCGGGTGCGCTTCAATGGTGCGAAAGCGCGATTCTTCGATCGGTCACTTCTTCTTGGGGCCGATCATCATGGTCATCTGCCGCCCTTCCAGGCGCGGGAACTGCTCCACAACTCCCTCCTCGCCGATGTCGGTCTGGATGCGCCTGGCCAGCGCGATGCCCAGCTCCTGGTGCGACATCTCGCGGCCGCGGAAGCGGATGTTGACCTTGACCTTGTCGCCTTCGGCAAGGAACCGCTGCATGTTGCGCAGCTTGATGTTGTAGTCGCCCACATCCGTGGTCGGGCGGAACTTCAGCTCCTTGATTTCGACCTGCTTGGTGCGGCGGCGCTGCGCATGCGCCTTCTTCTGCTGTTCGAACTTGAACTTGCCGAAGTCCATCACCCGGCAAACCGGCGGATCGGCATTCGGCTGGATTTCGACCAGATCCAGTCCGGCCTCCTCCGCCATGCTCAATGCCTCGTCGCGATCCAGGATCCCGACCTGTTCCCCATCGGCACCGATCACGCGTACGCGCGGTACGCGGATTTCGTGGTTGCGCCGATTGGCTTTATTTTCAGTGGCGATACTTTTATCTCCTGAACCTCATGCCAGCATGTCTGGCAACCATCCGTCAGCGCGGAGCGGCCTCGCTCTGCAAGCGTTCAATGAAGGCCGACAGCGGCATGCTGCCGAGATCCTCACCGGAACGTGCGCGCACGGAAACGGCACCCGACTCTTTCTCGCGGTCACCGACCACGAGCAAGTAGGGCACCTTGTGCAAGGTATGCTCGCGAATTTTATAGCCAATTTTCTCGTTGCGCAAATCGGCACGGGCACGGAAACCACGCTCGTTCAGCAATTTGGCCATTTCACCGGCGTAATCGGCTTGGGCGTCGGTGATGTTCAGCACCACCGCCTGGGTCGGGCTGAGCCAGGCCGGGAAGTTGCCAGCGTGGTGCTCGATCAGGATGCCGATGAATCGCTCCATCGATCCGACGATGGCCCGGTGCAGCATCACCGGGTGGCGGCGGGAGGAGTCCTCGGCCACGTATTCGGCGCCCAGCCGCTGCGGCATCATGAAATCCACCTGCATGGTGCCGAGCTGCCAGGTGCGGCCGATGGCGTCCTTCAGATGGTACTCGATCTTCGGGCCGTAGAACGCGCCCTCGCCCGGCAGCTCCTCCCATTCGGCGCCGCAGGCGCGCAGCGCGTCGCGCAACGCGTTCTCGGCCTTGTCCCAGGTCTCATCGGTACCCAGCCGCGGTTCCGGCCGGAGCGCCAGCTTGATCGCAACGTCGGTGAATCCGAAATGGCGATAGACCGCCAATGCCTGTTCGTGGAAGGCCGTCACTTCCGATTCGATCTGTTCCTCGGTGCAGAAGATGTGGCCATCGTCCTGGGTGAAGGCGCGCACGCGCATGATCCCGTGCAGCGCCCCCGACGGTTCGTTGCGGGTGCAGGAGCCAAATTCGCCGTAGCGGATCGGCAGGTCGCGGTAGCTGTGCAGCCCGTCGTTGTAGACCTGCACGTGGCCCGGGCAGTTCATCGGCTTCACCGCGTACGTGCGCTTCTCCGACTCGGTGAAGAACATGTTGTCCTTGTAGTTGTCCCAGTGGCCGGATTTCTTCCACAGCGAGACGTCCAGGATCGAAGGACAGCGAACTTCCTGGTAACCCGATTCGCGGTACACGCGGCGCATGTACTGCTCGACCTGCTGCCAGATGATCCAGCCGTTCGGATGCCAGAACACCATGCCCGGCGCCTCTTCCTGCTGGTGAAAGAGATCGAGCTGCCTGCCGATGCGGCGATGGTCGCGCTTCTCGGCTTCCTCCAGTTGCGTCAGGTAAGCCTTGAGGTCCTTCTCGTTCAACCACGCCGTGCCGTAGATGCGCGAGAGCATCTCGTTGTTGGCGTCGCCACGCCAGTAGGCACCGGCGGTCTTCATCAGCTTGAACGCCTTGAGCTTGCCGGTATCGGGCACGTGCGGGCCGCGGCACAGGTCCGTGAATTCGCCCTGCGTATAGAGCGACAGTTCCTCGTTGGCCGGGATCGCCTCGATGATGCGCGCCTTGTATTCCTCGCCCAGGTCGCGGAAGAACTTGGTCGCATCATCGCGCGACTTCACGCCGCGCGTGACCGGCTGCGCTTCGGCAGCGATCTTCTTCATCTCTGCTTCGATGGCCGGCAGGTCTTCGGGCTTGAACGGCTCTGGCCGCGCGAAGTCGTAATAGAAGCCGTTCTCGATGACCGGGCCGATGGTCACCTGCGTGCCCGGATACAACCGCTGCACCGCCTGCGCCAGGAGGTGAGCCGTGGAGTGGCGGATCACATCCAGTGCTTCCGGTGACTTCTCGGTGACGATCTCCACGCGCGCGTCGTGATCCACGCTGCGCGAGAGATCCACCAGCTTGCCGTCGATCTTGCCGGCGATTGCGGCCTTGGCGAGACCAGCACCGATCGAGGCGGCGACATCGCGCACGCTGGGCGGGCTGTCGAACGACTTGGTGCTGTTGTCGGGGAGAGTGATGGTGATCATGGGAGCTGCTCTTCTGAGCGCCGCTTCGAAGCGTGCTGTTGTTGAGAAGTGCGGCCGTGAATGGCCGCTTCTGGTGCGGACATGTGCAGGAATCGCAAACCCGCATCGTGCCGTCTACCGCCGTCCGCCCGGACGGCGGACATAAAAAAAGACGCGCGAGGCGTCCTTTCGGCTAGCCGCGCGGTTCGGTCCGGATTAGAAGAACGTAGTCTCCATGTCGCACACTCAACCCACGTTTCCGCAGGTCACCTTCTGCAGCAAGAGATCGGACTTCGAAAATTAGCGCAGCACCGCCGGCCCGTCAACGCGCGGGGCTTACCGGTGCCGCCACCACAGCACAACGAAAAACGCCACGCCCGCCACCATCGCTCCGCGCAGCGCGGGTGTCAGGCTCAGGCGCGTGTAGGCGCTGGGGCGCAGCGTGCGATCCTTCCACTCGCCGCGCACCTGGCCATCGTGACCGGCCTGATGCAGATTGTCCTCGTGCGTGTACTTGGCTTCGCCGCGGAGCTGGCTCACGTACATGATCTTCTTCGTGATCCAGTCGGTCAGCCACGGCAATGGCTTGCTCAGAGCGCTGCCGACGCGGCTCGCGCCGCCCACGTAAATGTCGCGGCGCCGATGCGTCGCCGCGTAGAGGATCGCCAGCGCCGCCTCTTCGGGGTCGTACACCGGCGGCGGCAGCGTGGCCTCCTGCTCGAAATAGTTCTTGATGTGCTCGCGTAGCGGCGTGCCCATTGCCCAAGGCTTGATCAGCGTGACCGACACCGGCGCCTTCGCGTCCTGCAGTTCGATGCGAAGCGCCTCGGTGAACCCTTTCACCGCGTGCTTGCTGGCCGAGTACATGCCCTGCAGCGGAATCGAGACGTCCGACTCCACGCTGCCGATGTTGATCAGCGCGCCGCCATTCGCCTTCAAGTGTTTCACCGCGACGAGCGAGCCGTTCACCACGCCCCAGAAATTGGTGTCCATCAGGCGGCGATGGTCCTCCTCGCTCACCTCTTCCAGCTTGCCGATGATGTCCACGCCGGCATCGTTGACCCAGGTGTCGAAGCCGCCGAAGCGCTCGAAGGCCGCCTGAGCGATCCGCTCCACTTCCTCGCGTTTGCCCACATCGGCGGCGACGTGGATGGCCTCGCCGCCGTGCTCGCCGATTTCGCGTTCGATATCCGACAGCACCTGGTCGTTGCGCGAGGCGAGCACCAGCCTCGCGCCGTGCTTCGCGGCGGCGCGCGCAGTGGCGAGACCGATGCCGCTGGAGGCGCCGGTGATGACGATGGTTTGCCGGTGGAGGGGCTTGAGCCTCACGGATGCAGCACGACCTTGATCGCGCCGTCCTGCTTCTTCTGGAAAATCTCGTAGCCGTGCGGGGCCTGGTCCAGCGGCAGGTGGTGCGTCGCGAGATCCTCCGCGCCCAGGGGATCGTCGTCGTCCAGCAGCAGCGGCATCACCTCCGGCACCCAGCGCTTGACGTGCGCCTGGCCCATGCGGAACTGGATGCCCTTGTCGAACATTTTCATCATCGGCATCGGATCCGTCTGGCCCCCGTACACGCCGATCACCGAGATCGTGCCGCCGCGACGCACCGTCTCGATCGCCGCGTCCAGGGCGGAAAGGCGATCCACGCCCATTTTCGGGATGATCTTTTCCGACATCGCATCGGGCAGCAGGCCGGCGGATTTCTGCATCAGCTCCTGCATCGGCGCGCCGTGCGCCTCCATACCGACCGCGTCGATCACGCCGTCCGGCCCGCGCCCGTCGGTCTGTTCTCGGATGTAAGCGGGCACATCGTCCACCTTGCTCATGTCTATCGTTTCGACGCCGTGCCGGCGCGCCATCTGCAGGCGCTCCGGCACGCTGTCTATGCCGAACACACGCCCGACGCCCTTGACCTTGGCGATGCGGCAGCACATCTGCCCGATCGGGCCGAGCCCGAACACCGCGAGCGTCCCGCCTTTCGGAACATTGGCGTATTCGACCGCCTGCCACGAAGTCGGGATCACGTCGGAGAGATAGAGGAAGCGCTCATCGGGCGGCCCCTCCGGCACCTTGATCGGGCCGAACTGCGCCTGCGGCACGCGCAGGTACTCGGCCTGCGCGCCGGGCACTTCGCCGTACAGCTTGGTGTACCCGAACAGCGCGGCGCCGTTGCCCTGCTCCTTGACCTGCGTGGTTTCGCATTGCGCGAACAGGCCGTGGTTGCACATCCAGCAATGCCCGCAGGAAATGTTGAACGGCACCACCACGCGGTCGCCGGGCTTGATGTTCTTCACCTCGGAACCGACTTCCTCGACGATGCCCATCGGCTCGTGGCCGATGATGTCGCCCTCCTCCAGGAACATCGTCAGCACGGAATACAGGTGCAGGTCCGAGCCGCAGATCGCGGCGGAGGTGATGCGGATGATCGCATCGGTGGGATCGAGGATCTTCGGGTCGGGCACGTTGTCTACCCGGAAATCCTCCTTGCCATGAAACGTGACGGCCTTCATAGGAACGTTCCTTGTGCGCAGCGAGGCCCTGTGCAACGGACGGATGTTGCACCTGCGGCGGTCAACGGGGCATCAACCAGCAAGGGGCGGAGCAGGTGCGGATGCGCGGGACACCCGCTCGACAAGAGCGATGCGTCTCAGTGGATGGTGTACAGGTACGCAGAGATGTAACGCGCGTCCTGTTCGCTCACGCCCATCTCGGGCATGTCCACGCCCGGGATCACGTGCTGCGGATGACTGATCCACAACGCCAGGTTGTCAGGATCGTTCGGCAGCACGCCGGCGATGTAGCTGCGCTGGCTCCAGTGCGTCAGCGGCGGACCGACCAGGCCGTCCGCGCCGCTGATGCCCGGGATGGTATGGCAGGCGCCGCACCCGTACTGGTCGATCAATTGCGCGCCGCGCCGTGCGTCATGCTGTTCCGCGGTGCCCCGCGCGCAGCCTCCCAGCGCGATCGCGACCAGCGGCAGCACCAGCAGCGAGTGCATCGCCACATTCCGCGCCGTGTTCTTGAAACGCGGCGCGCGGCGCTCGTCGGCTCGGAACCATGCGAAGAACACTGCGCACAGTGCACCGAGATGGACCAGGTTGGAAGGAATCCACATGATGATGCCGGCGAGCTGCTGGTCTTCGAGAGCGGTCATTCCGTAGCGCACCGTGTCCAGGTGCACCGCATAAACCGGATGCGGCGCGAGTGTCAGCACCGCGCCGATCAGGCTCATCACGAAACCCGACGACACCACGAACACGATGGTCGCGCCGTAGCTCAATGCGCGACGCTGCCCGTACGGTTCGATCACGATGGTCCAGAACGCGAGTGACAGCGCAAGGAAGCTCAGGTGCTCGAGATCATGTATCCACTCGTGTTGCAGCGCCCAGCCGTACGGCCCCGGCAGATGCCAGAAGCACAGGGCGACGGTGAGCAGCAGCCACACGACCAGCGGGCGCATCAGCCCATTGAATGCTGCCTGCAAACCGGCGCGAGTCCAGCTGCGCACCACGGCGCGGCGCGCATCGAGGTCGAACGCCCACAGCCAGGTGATCACCGGGCGTCCCGCGACCAGCAGGGGCGGGATCACCAGCAGCAACAGCATGTGCTGCAGCATGTGCGCGGAGAACAGGTCGTCCGCCACTTCGTCCAGCGGCGAATCCAGGGCCATCAGCAGCACCGCGATGCCGGCGAGGAACGACAACGCACGCCAGCTCCCGAGGATGCGGCCGCGCTGTTCGCGACCCATCCGCCACATCCCGATCAGGTACGGAACGGTGGTGATGCCGATGCAGGCCAGCAGCCACGGTTCCCAATTCCATTGTGTCCAGAGGTGCGACATTGGAAATCCATTTCGCAGGGCAGGTTTCAATCGCCCTTCAGTGATTGCACACCGGTTCGATGAACACCATCACGATGGTGAACAGGATCGCGATCGAGAACAGCGTGCTGGTGAGGATCGCCCACTGGGCGATGTAGCGATTGCGGCGCTGGCCGACGTGGCGCAGGTCGGCCCCGCGCCAGGTGTTCCATTGCCCAAGCGCGGTGATGAACGCCAGCCCGGCGATCACGATCGCGAACAGGTCTATGCCGAGCAGGATCCAGAACAGGCCGCCCCACACCGGCACTTCCAGCGGGATGTCGTGCGGAAAGCAGGCATGGCTCGCCAACGCGTAGTTGAAAACGAGCTGGGTCATCCAGGCCAGCGGCGCTGCGAACACGGCGTAGTTCAGCGCGAATCCGACCGGCAAGCGCGCATCCGCGGGTGCATTGGGATTGGTGACGGCAGGCATGGGCGGCAATACCTCAATGCGGAGAGATGTAGGGAAGCAGGTAGAGGGTGATGAAGATCGGGATCCACACCAGCACCAGGAAATACCAGTACATCGCGGCGACGCTGATCGGCACGTAACGCTGCGGGCTGATGTGCCCCATTGCGCTCCACAGCAGCATGCCCACCAGGATCAGCACGCCGACGATCGCGTGCAGCACGTGAAAGGCAGTGATGATGAAGAACAGCGAACTGTAGGCATCGGCATTGAGCACGAACGGCTCGATCTTCCAGTCAAGGAATTGCAGGATCACGTACAACACGCCCAGCAGCAGCGAGATCAGCATTCCGATTTGCAACCCGGACGGCCTCGCCAGCCGGATGCTGTGCTCGGCCCACCACATCGTGCCGGCGCTGACCAGCAACGCCACCGTGGTAGGAATCGAGTAGCGCAGCGGCGGCAACCCGGACGGCGGCCACGGCTGCGTGCTCATGGACTGGAGGTAGAAGTAGCTGAAGAGCAGGTATGCGAACAGGGAAGCTTCGGTGGCGATCAGCCCGAGCATTCCCCACCAGCCGGAGGTGCGGAAGCCGGCCTTGCCCACCGGCAGCGGGCGCGGCAGCGAACGTTCTCCATAAACATTGGTGCTCATACACGCACCTCCCATCCGGTCGCCTGGCGCGGCCAGAACCAGTAGAACAACGCGGGCACCATCGCGCACATGCAGCCGAAGGCCACCCACCACATCGTCATCAACATGCCGACGAAGGTGCCCGCGATCAGCAGCGCCATGATCAGTGGCGCCAGCGTCGGGTGCGGCTGTTTCAGGATCACGTCTGGCTCGGCATCCAGCACGGTGGTGCCGGGAATCTCATGGTGGTGGTCCAGCACCGCGCCCTCTTCCAGGATGCTGCGCCCGCCCTGCTCGTTCAGCCGGCTTTCCCACAACGGATGGATGCTGCCCACGCGCGGAATCACCGCGAAGTTGTAGCTGGGCGGCGGCGATTCGGTGGCCCACTCCAGCGAATCGGCATCCCACGGATTCGGCGGCGCCTTGCGGCCGGCGAACAGGCTGACGATCACATTGACCACGAACAGCAGCACGCCTAGCGCGAAGATGAAGGCGCCGATGGTGGTGACCAGGTTGAGGTCGCCCCAGCCCATGGATGCCGGATACGTATAAATGCGGCGCGGCATGCCGGCCAGCCCCGAGATGTGCATCGGGAAGAAGCCGACGTTGAAGCCGATGAACATCAGCCAGAAGTTCCACCAGCCGAGTTTCTCGCTGAGCATCTTCCCGCTCATCTTCGGGAACCAGTGATAGATGCCGCCGATCACCGGGAACACGTTGATGCCGATCAGCACGTAGTGGATGTGCGCGACCACGAAATAGGTATCGGTCAGTTGCCAGTCCAGCGGCACCGCCGCGGTCATGAACCCGGACACGCCGCCGATCACGAACAACACCACTTCCGCGGCGAAGAACTTGAACGCCGTGGTGAACACCGGCCTTCCGGTCCAGATCGTCGCCACCCACGAGAACACCGACACCGCGGAGGGAATCACGATCACGAAGCTCGCCGCACTGAAGAATCCCATCGCCACCGCCGGCAATCCGGTCGAGAACATGTGGTGCACCCACACGCCGAAACCGAGCACCATGGTCAGGATCGTCGCCAGCACCACCGCCGATTGCGCGACCAGCGGCCTGCGGCAGTAAACGGGCAGCGCCTGCGAGACGATGCTCATCGCCGGCAGCACGATCGCGTACACCCAGGGATGGCCGAAGATCCAGAACAGGTGCTGCCACAACAGCGGATGCCCACCCATGCTCGGATCGAAAAAGTGCGTGTTGAAGCGGCGATCGCACCAGAGCATGAAGAAATCCAGGCTCACTGCCGGCACCGCGAACAGCAGCCCGATGTTGGACACCAGCGTGCCCCAGATCATGATCGGCACGCGGCTGATGGTCATGCCCGGCGCACGCGTGCGGAACGCGGTGGCGAGGAAGTTGATTGCGCCCGCGGTGGTGGAGATGCCTAGGAACACCATCCCCAGCGAGTAGATGTCCACGTTCCAGTCGGGGTTGTAAGGACGCGAAGCCAGCGGCACGTAGTTGAACCAGCCGACGTCGGTGCCCTTGCCTTCCCAGAAGCCTATGTAGAGGAAGATGCCGGCCAGCAGGAACACCCAGTAGGTGAACATGTTGAGGCGCGGAAAGGCCATGTCGCGCGTGCCGAGAATCAGCGGCCACAGATAATTGCTGAAGCCCGAAAGCACCGGCAACGCGTACAGGAAGATCATCGTCATCCCGTGCATGCTGAAGAACTGGTTGTACAGCTCGGGCGTCAGCAGGTGCTCGTTGGGCTGCGCCAATTGCAGGCGCATGCCCAGCGCTTCCAGGCCACCCATGATCAGGAAGATGAAAGCGGTGGTCAGATAACGGTGGCCGATCTTCTTGTGGTCGACGGTGGACAACCAGCCGTACAGGCCCGGCTTGTCCTTCCACATGTTCTCCAGCTTGTCGCGCAATTCCGGCGTGGGCCGGGCGATCACCGGGGTGCGAAAGGTGGGGTTTACTGCCATGAGCGGCGTCCTTGCGTGATTCCTTCTTCATTCCGGCGAAAACCGGACCTGATCCCCTCTCCCGCTTGTGGGAGAGGGAAGCCAAGTGCATCAGCACTCGGCAGGGTGAGAGGAGTGCTTGCCTCAAGGCGAACCGAAGCACGACATCCCTGTCTTTTTCCGCGCCGTCCAGCGGCGCGGGTTACTTTTCTTTCGGGGAAAGTAACCAAAGCCATTTGCGCTGAACGCGATGGTCTCGTCGACATCGTGTCGGCTCGACTGTCCTTGCTCCTTGCCTCGCGCGCGCCCGCGCGAACGGGGGTTCGCAAGCAGCCGTCCATGGAGCGCGTTCCCGCCCGCACATCCGTGTGCGTGCGCTCGCCGGCGCGCGGCAGTGCCGCGCGAAAGCCCGGCTCGCCCTTGCTCGCGCGCCCGGCTTCGTCGCTGCGGCATCGCGACAGCGCGGAAGCTCGCTTATTGACGGCCATCCATGGCCTGCGTTTGTGCGAAGAAATCATTTTGCGAGAAGAGCTATTTCAACGTCTGCAGATAAGCCAGCAGCGCCTGCAACTGCGGGCCATTGAGGTTTTCCGTCGGCATGTCCACGCCGGGCTTCAAGGACTGCGCGTTGGTGATCCAGCCGGCGAGGTTGCCGGTGTTGTTCGGCAAGGTGCCGGCGGCGATCGTGCTGCGGCTCATCAGGTGCGTGAGATCCGGCCCCATCGCGCCCTGGCTGCCGGCCAGCCCGCGCACGGTGTGGCAGATCGCGCAACGCGCCTGGAATACACCCTGCCCTTGCAATGCGAGCCCCGCCGGCGGACCCGCCGCCGGTTGCAACTGGTGCGTCCACCACGCGTCGAAATCCTTCGGGTCCTGCGCGACCACGTACATGCCCATGTGCGCGTGCTGCAACCCGCAGAACTCGGTGCACTGCCCGCGATACACGCCAGGTTTCCCGGCTTCGAGCCACGCGAGGTTGGTCTGGCCCGGGATGGTGTCGGTCTTGCCGGCGAGCTGTGGAATCCAGAACGAGTGGATCACGTCCGCGCTCATCAGCTTCAATCGCACCGGTATGCCGACCGGAACGTGGATCTCGTTGGCGGTTTCGAACGTGCGCGCGGGCTGCCCGTATTCGAGGTAGCGCACCTGCCACCACCACTGGTGGCCGGTGATTTCGAGCGTGATCTGCGGATGTCCGGGCGGCGCCGCGGCGGCGCCAAGCACGAAGAAGGTCCAGATCGCGGAGAGCAACAACAGCACGATCGAAACCGGCACGCCGATCATCAGCCACGGCATGCCGTTGGGGCCGCGCGTCACCACCGGCCAGCCCTTTTCGTCGTAGGCACCATGGCCGCGCTTCCACCAGATGCCGATCAGCACCGCGAGTGCGATGAAGAGCACCACGAACGACGACAGCGCGAGCAGACCCCAGCCCAGTTCCTTGATCGGTCCCGCCGGCCAGCCGTGCGAGACCATGAAGGTCAGCGGCCATGCACCGGCGATGCCCGGCGCAAACAGCAACCCGAGAAACATCAACCTTTTCATGGATGCCCACCCGACGTGCTCGGCGGCTTGGGATGCGTGGGCGGCGCCGGGTGCGGCGACTTCGGTGTTTGCGGCGCCGGCTTCTCCTGTTTCGGCAGGCCGGGCGGCTGCTTGGCGCTCGGCGGCTTCGGCGGAACTGGCTGGCTGCCGGGCGCGGGTTGCGGGGCCTGCAGCGTCTTGCTCCCGAACACCGGGTTCTCGTTCGACAGCGATTGCACGTAGGTGACCAGCGCCCAGATCGCCTGCGGAGGCAGCGTGGTGCCCCACTGCGGCATGCCGTTGGGCCGGCCGTGCTCGATGCTCAGGTAGATGTCACCCGGATCGCCGCCGTAGATCCACAGCTTGTCCGACAACGGCGGACCCATGCCGCCACCGCCCCCGGCCGCGTGGCAGCCGACGCAATTCAACGACTTGAACAGCTTCTGGCCTTCCATCCAGGCGTTCTTGTCGCCTTCGTAGGGATTCTTCATGTGGCCGGGCGGGCCGATGTGCAGGCCGGAAACCGGCACGCGCTGGAGTTGTTCGCCAGGCGCCTCGGCTTTCGGCAATGCGACCGTCTGCGCGATCGCAAAGCCGGCCAGCGAGAAGCTGCAAGCCGCGACTGAAACCAATGCAAGTGTTCGTTTCATCGTGCCCTCCGTGGCAACGACGTGATTCCCGTGTAGGAGCGCGCCTGCGCATCGTTGACTGCCATCCGTGGCGAGGAGCGCCACGGTCGCCGGGCAAGCCGGCTCCTACAAGCTATCTTTTTGCGGCGACGCTGCCGGCATCATCCGCTTCCGCCGCCGTGTTCGTGCCAGGCACGACCGTATCCGTCTTCAACATCGGCACGCCGTACTCGGCGAGCAGGGCGTGGATCGCGTCGTGCTTCTCGCGCAGGAACTCGTTCAATTTGTCGCGCAACGCGGTATCGCCGTAGCGCACGGCCATTGATATCGAGAATTCGAACGGCAGGATCGTGTGCACATCGGTGATCGGTACCACGGTGAGCTTCACCGGCTCGCGCGTGGCGAAATAGCCGGCCAGCGGCCCCCACGCGATCGCCACGTCCACTTCGCCCCTGGCCACGGCTTCCATCAGGTCGGCAGAAGGATTCTTGCGCCCGTAATCGGCGAACAGCTTGTAGACGTGCACGTTCCTGACGATGCCGCGATGCGCCAGCACCGAACCGCTGGGCAAATCCGCCCAGTCGTCGCCGATCGCGTGCACGCCGATCTCCAGCGTGCGCAGACGCGGATCGTCCAGCGACTTCAACCGGTACGGCGCATCCGCGCGATACACCAGCGCGTAAGTCGAGCGGTAATACGGATCGGTCGTCAGCTCGGCCTTGTCCTGCGTCGGCAGCGCCATCACCACGTCGCACTTGTTCGCATCCAGCGTGTCCTGCAGGAACTGCTTCTGCTGCATCGCCCAGGTGTACTCGACGGGCTTGCGCATCCACTTGCCGAGCATCTCCGCCAGCTTGTTCTCGAAGCCTTCGCCAGCCCGATTGGAGAACGGCAGGTTGTTGGGATCGGCGCACACGCGCAGCGAGGAATCCCGTTGCGCGGGCGCCGCGCCGGGATATTGCGTGTGGGCCTGCGCGAGGGCCGGCGCAGGTGCAGACAGCGCGGCCATCATGCAAGCAATGGCCATCGCAGCCGTCCATCCCGGGCGCAGGCTCGCCGGGAACGCAAGTTTCCGCGCGCCCGTCATGGTGATCCTCCGGCCTTCGGCAAAGCGAAGACGTACAGCGTGCCGCCTTTCGCGGTGTAGTCGGGCAGGTCCTGCGTGGCGCCGACGAACCCGAGCGCGCCATACGGGTCGCGCGGATCCAGATCTCCTGCGACCACCGCGCCCGACCAGCCGCCCACGCCCGAGAGCACCGCGACATATTCGCGGCCGTCGGGCCCCTTGAACGCGATCGGCTGTCCGTTGATGCCGGAACCGAGCCGGAATTTCCACAGCTCTTTGCCGGTCTTGGCATCCACCGCCTTGAACCAGCGATCCATCGTGCCGTAGAAGGCGACGCCGCCTGCGGTCACCAGCGCGCCGCTCCACACCGGGAAGTTCTCGTGATCCGACCACACGATTTTCGCGTGCACCGGATCGTAGGCCGTGAACGCGCCACGGTAGCCGCCCGGCCCAGCCTTCATCGCTATCTTGGCGCCGACATACGGAGTACCTTCGATGTAGCTGACGTTGGAGACCTCTTCGTCCTGGCACACGTTGTTGTGCGGGATGTAGAGCAGGCCGGTTTCGGGCGAATACGCGCTCGGCTGCCAGTCCTTGCCGCCGGTCGCGGCCGGACACATGTTGTTGACCGTCGCGTCGAGCTTGGGAACTTCATTCGGGTTGACCACCGGAGCGCCGGTTTGCAGGCTGACGCGCTCCACCGTGTTGGCGCCGGGCATGAATTTCTGCGCGGAGATGATCTTGCCGGTGGTGCGATCCTGCACGTACAGATAGCCGTTGCGATCCGGATGCGCGAGCAGCTCGCGCTGTTGGCCGTCGATCGTGGCGTTGAACAGCACGCTCTCGTTGATGCCGTCGTAGTCGTGGGTGTCGTGCGGATTCCACTGCACAGCCCATTTGGCCTGGCCGGTATCGGGATCGCGCGCGAACAGCGTGCAGGTCCAGAAATTCAGGCCCGGACGCTGATAAGGGTTCCACGGGCCCGGATTGGCCGTGCCGTAATAAATGAGATTCAACTTCGGATCGTAGGTGATCCAGCCCCACACCGTTCCGCCACCGATCATCCATGCGGACTTGGACGGCCAGGTGGTCACGCCCATGTCCTTGCCCTTGTCTTCGGGGTACGGCGGGTTGAAGTCCGGACCGATCAGGACGTCCTTGTCGGGGCCGGTCGAATACGCCGTCCACTGTACGTGGCCATCACCGGTGTCCAGCGACTTCAGCCAGCCGCGCACGCCCATCTCGCCGCCGCTGTTGCCGACCAGCACGTGGTTCTTCACCACCAGCGGAGCCATCGTCATCGTCTCGCCGTGGTTGATGTCGCCGACCTTGGTGTTCCACACCTGCTTGCCGGTCTTGGCGTCCACCGCGATGGTGTGATCGTCGAGGGTGTTGAAGAAAAGCTTGCCGTCCGAATAGGCCATTCCGCGATTGACCACGTCGCAACACGCCACGCCTTGCGAGGCGCGTTCGGGATGCGGCTTGAATACCCACTTGATCGCGCCGTCGTTCTCGAGATCGAGCGCATACACGATGTTGGGCCATGGGGTGATCACGTACATCGTGTCGCCGACCACCAGCGGCGCGGCCTCGTGTCCGCGCAGCACGCCGGTGGAAAAGGTCCAGGCCACCGTCATGTCCTTGACGTTGCCGGCATTGATCTCGTTGAGCTTGCTGAAGCGCTGGCCGAAGTAATTCTTGCCGGGCATCACCCATTGCGCGGGGTTGGTTTCCATCTGCTGCGGATCCTGCGAACGGCCGCCGTCGTTCTGGGCGTTGCTCGCGGAACTGGCGGGTGCCGGCGGCTTTTTCCGTGCGGCTTGCGCGTTGGGCAGCAGCATGGGCAACGCGGCGCACACCGCAAGGGTCAACACAAGCCTTTTCATCGCATCCTCCGTGATCCGATTTTTCGGTGACCGGCAATCCCGCCGGTCACCCGGGCGTCGCTCTCGCCCGCAACTCCATGCTCAGTTCATGGCCCGCCGTGGATCTCCGACTCGGCGTGGGTCAGCAATTGATAGTGCTTCTTCAGCACCGGCAGTGCCTGCACGGCGAGCTGCTTCACCTGCGGCGCGGAACCGTGGTTGACCTCGAACGTGGTCAGCTCGATCGCCTGGATATGTCCGTCGGCCTCGTCGTGTGCCCACATCTGATCGAACTTCATCCCGTGCTGGTGCTTCACCGACTCCATGATCGCCTTCTGCTGCGCGTTCGGCGCGTCCGGCAGTTTCACGTGCAGTTGCCGGGCAACCTTTTGCAGGCTGGAGTCCATCTCGGCGTGGTCGGTCGCGAGCGTATGCCCGACCATGCGAACGGATTCGGCGTGCGCGGACTGCTCGGCCAGCTTGCCCGCGGCGATTTCGGCGAGGTTGGTCTGGTGCGCCTGCTGCAGCCACTTCCGGTCCTGCGGCGAGGCTTGCGCGAACGCGAAATGCGGCACTACGAAAACAGCGAGCAGAACAGCGGAGAACATCCATTTCATGCAACCGGCATCCTTGCCAGCGGACATCATTCTTCAACACTAGCCTTGGTTTTTGCGATCGTCAAACAACAAAAATAAATTCACGCACCACTCACCGCGAAGGCCAGAACTGGTCATTCCAGGGCCCTCGGTTTTCCCGCTTCGCCCAACCCGCACTCCAGTGCCGCCCGGTCCCAACCGCCGGTATTTGCCGCGGCTTCGTAAGTGCTCTGCAGGAAATCGAGCACGGCCCGATCGGGAGCAGCCGCTGTCCTCACCGCGTCGTACGGCAGGATGAATTCACCCGCCTGCGCGTGGAAAAAAGCTTCGGCCGGTTTGACAGGATGCTCGCGGAATCCTTCCGGCGCCGGATAGGCGTACGAATAGAACGCCGCAAAATCGGTGGGCCCGCCGCCGGGCCAGAAGCCGGCACTGCTCACTTCGTGCGAATACGCTTCGCGGCAAACGTCATCGGGCAGTCCGGGTATTCCGCCGGGATGCAGCGGTGCGCGGCGGCCCGAAAAGCGGGTGACCGCAAGGTCGAAGCTGCCCCAGAACAGATGCACCGGGCTGCACTTGCCGAGGAAGCCGGTGCGGAACCGCTTCAACACGCGATCGGCCTGCAGCAGCACGCGCCAGAACCGCTGCGCATAATCCGGGTCGTACGACGCGTGCACCGTATCGTCGCGGAACGGGATCGGATCGGGCACCTCGTTCGGGCAATCGTTGATGGTTACCTCGATGCCGAATTCCTTCAGCGCCTTGAAGACCGCGGCCCTGAATGCGGCGACGGATTGCGGCCTGAGCGGCAACGCGCTTCGGGAACCGTCGCTGGCCACGATCAGCAACGCGTGATCGACGAAGTCGAAATCAATCTGGAATGCGCGTGTTCCACAAGGAATCGGCGAGGTGGTGAGGCCACGAGCGGTCACGTAAAAAGTGGCGTGCCAGGAATGGTTGAGCCACGGCGTCAGCGCGAGCCTGATCTTGCCGACGATCTGCGCCCAGAGATGCAGCGTCGTGCAGGTGTCCTTCCACGCGGCGTAAGGCAATTCCGGCCAGACGGGTTGAAGTGACACCGCCCGCTCCCCTTCGGCAGAGGGATACCGGGATGGCATGGCCGCTCTATTTGGCATTCACGCTGTAATGGATCGTCATCGCGCGGATGCGTCCGTCCCTGATCCAGTACGAATCCGCGCCATCCGGAATCGATGCCCGCACGGTGTCGGCACTCCACTCCAGAAAAGCCAGCTCTTCGTGCCAGCACTGCTTCAAGTAGCGATACCCGCCTTCGCCCATCTGGCGCGCCAGCAACTCGGCCGCTTCGCGCACTCCGGCATGCCCGCGGAAGGTGCCGTAAGTCGTCAGCAGCACGCATTCGGGATCGAAGTTCCGCGCGATGTCGGTGTCGAGATCGCCTCGCTGCGCAAGCTCGAGGTGATCCCTCAGGACTTCGCTGGTGGTGCGCTCGGCCATTCCTCACGCTTCCCGCTTTGCGCGGCAATGGACGCTACAGTGCGGCCACCGTGGCTTCCGCCACGGCCTGGTCCTGTGCGTTGTCGCCGCCGCTCACGCCCACCGCGCCGAGGCATTGGCCGTCCTGCTTCAACGGAATGCCGCCCGGGAAGATCATCACGCGACCCTGGTTGGAAACCTGGATCCCGTAGAACGGTTCGCCCGGCTGCGCCTTCTCCGCGAGCCCCTTGGTCGGCAGCACGAACATGGCTGACGTGAACGCCTTGTCCATCGCGATATCCACGCTGCCCTTCCAGGCACCGTCCATGTGTTCGAACGCGACCAGGTTGCCGCCGTTGTCCACCACCGCGATGTTCATCGGCTGGCCGATCTCGCGCGCCTTGGACTCGCCGGCTGCGATCATGCGGCGCGCGTCGTCGAGTGAAACGGTTGATTGCTGAAGCATGAAAGCCTCCTTGCCAGTTGCAGCTGAAGTGCGGACAGGGATGTCCGCTTTTCGATCTTCACTACGTCGATGATCGCAAGCTCAAACCCGATGGCGCCCTTGCAGCATTGCGGCCGCCGCGGCGCCCGCGGCGGCAACCAGCACGCCGGCCATCACCGGGTGCCGCACCACCGGCGTGTACAGGCTGTGGCGCGGATGACGATCCGGATAATCGCCCTCGATGCGTCCGTCGTGGCCGGCGTGTTCGAGACTGTCCTCGCGCTCGTGCGCGGGCTCGTCGCGCATTTGCATCTGGGCCATCATCTTCTCGCTGACCCGGTCCATTACGGACGGGAAGTTCTTGTTCAAGGTCGTCATCACCTTGCCGGCGCCACCGACATAGATGTCGCGCACCGGGTGGTGGGCCGCGTAGAGGATTGCCTGCGCCACGTCTTCCGGCTTGTACAACGGCGGCGGCAAGGTCGGTTCGCGATCCATGTAATTCTTTGCGTGCTGCGCGAACGGCGTGGCAACGGAGGTCGGCTTGATCAGCGTCACCGACACCGGCGCATCCTGTTCTTCCAGCTCCAGCCTCAGCGCGTCGGTGTAGCCCTTGATCGCGTGCTTGCTGGCGCAGTACATGCCCTGCAGCGGCAGCGACATGTCGGAGGCGACGCTGCCCAGGTTGATCACCGCGCCCCCATTCGCGCGAAGATGCTTCACCGCGATCTGGGAGCCGTACACCACACCCCAGAAATTCGTGTCGAACAGGCGGCGATGGTCTTCATCGCTTACTTGCTCAAGATGACCGTAGATGCTGACGCCGGCATCGTTGACCCAGGTGTCGAAGCCGCCGAAGTGTTCCAGCGCGCGATCGGCGATCGCCTGCACCTGTGCGCGCTGGCCGACATCGGCCATCACGTGGATCGCCTCGACGCCATGATTCTTCAGTTCGGCCACGATTCGCTTCAGGCTTTCCTCGTCGCGCGCGGCCAGCACCAGCTTCGCGCCATGCGCCGCCGCCGCCCTGGCGGTGGCTAGGCCGATGCCGCTGGACGCGCCCGTGATCACGATGGTTTGTTCCCGGATCGGTTTGAGTCGTCGGGCGTTCATGGGAATCCTCTTGCTTGCTGCGATGGAAAGAGTGCGGCCGGCGGTCCCGCCGACGCGTTGGCCAGTCTGGAATTCACCGTATGAAGGACGCGTCTTGTTTGCACGACCGAACTGCCGGTCGGCGCGGCGGGAATTGAGCGCCGGCCGCGATCACGCTATAGTCTGCGACCCTTCGGGGGCGCATAGCTCAGCGGTAGAGCACTACCTTGACATGGTAGGGGTCACAGGTTCGATCCCTGTTGCGCCCACCACCCCTTGCATGAAGCCCTTTCACAGCCTTGGGTTTCAGCGATTCCGAACACTCATGTAAGCCCGGCGCTACGACGAGTGCTACGGTAATCCTACGACGCAGGGCTAATTTCCATGTCTGCCGTGTTCGTCATTCCGGCAGACTCAAGCCGATCCTTCAACGGATAGAGATACTCAAACTTTGCGCACAGGTGATGCCCGACAGGGCTCACTCGCGCCGCTTTGCGGCACTCTCACCGTCAGCTGCAAACGGTTCGCGTATGCATGGGCCGCAATCGACCCGAAGCGGCCATTCGCTAGCTGGAGGGAATTCCCTATCAGGCGAGTGTAGCGATCGGCCCACCCGGACCGCTTACCGATGCGTGTGTACTGACCCGTGACTGCAGCCGTTCCGCGTCAACGACGGCGGTTATTGGTAGAGCGCCGGCTCCTCGATGTGTCCCTCGGCTGGGGCGCTGCGGTGGCTGTATCAATCTGCGGCTCGCTTCTTTGTGGTCGCCTTCACTGGCCTTGCGGCCTTGGGCGCTTTCTCGAATTGCGGAATGTCGAAGACAAGCACAGTCATCGTAAGTTCGCGATTCGTATCCGCTGGATGGTGCATGACGAATCGAAACGCTGACTCATGCTTCCAGTTCAACGTGCGCTTGCAGTGTTGGTGCGCTTGACTGGCGGCTTTGATTTCGTCAAGAACCTTGCTGGTGTCTTTGTTCTTGTTAAACACCAAGATGGCGGTCTTGGTGTCGCGCCATGACGAGTAGCCTAGCAGCTGGTCAATGGTCTCTTGATAGACCTTCGTGCCCTTCCAGAACTTGCACTCACCGATGAATACATTTTTGCCGTCGATGCGCAGCAAGATATCCGTCTTCCCTGCCGCGTTAAACGTCTCGCCGGTTGCCTGTCCCTCGAACTGGCCGTTTAGCTGCACGAGGTAGTGATCGCGCAGGGCCTCTTCCTCCATCGTCGCAAACGTTGAGGGGCTACGCTCCATCACTTGCGTCATGTTTTGGATCACGGAGAGCACGTGCTCATAGTGCTCCATGCTCATGGCAGGTTCTGGCTCGTAAGGCGCGGCGGACGCCTTCGGAAGCGTGGGGGTGACCTTCTTGCGGATTGTGGGGGCGGCATAAGTCTGCGGTGCGCCGGGGCGAACTTTCAGCGGGATGCCGAGCGCGGCCACCCGGCCCTGATTAGCAAGCAATCGCTCCTTACGCTTTTTGATCGCCGTTTCCGCCATTGCGCGAACGCCGTTGTTGTATCCGGCCACGTCGTGTCTGACCCAGCCCAAGTACTTCTCAATTTCTGCCAGTTCCTTATCCAAGGCAGGTCGGATGTTTTGATCCATGTCGTGCGGAATCTCGAACGACAAGACGAGGCTTTGACCTGCAATCCTGCCGCGCGGCGGAGCAGAGGTGTAGGTGCTCGCTCTTGCCTTGAAGAGATCGCCTTCGCCAGTGAACGGGATTTCAATGTCGATCTGCTGACCGGGGATGTAATACGGTCGGCTGGCGTCTCTGATCCAGCGATTGCCGTGATGCCTGGCATCGACCTGCGTTTCGCGTTGATCGGCAGTCATTTCATCGCGAAGAAGCACAGGCGCTTCGAGGGTGTATTTCTCGACGAAGTACCGGATCAAGTCCTCTTCCGCCGTGTTGAGCAGGCGGTTGGACTCAAGCCCTTCGACCTCTTTAGTAATCTGCTCACGTTGGTGATCGATCACTCCCCGCAAGTCGAGGTCGGAAAAGAGGTATCCCCTGTCACGTGCACCCATAGCAATCCTCTAGTGGCACCTACGTTGTCACTCTACTCGGACACGTCTCATGCTCTGACGGAGTAGCGCGACGCTGGCAGAGCCCTTTAATGAGTTCTATCAATGCCAAGACGCCGTACCATTACCTGTGACCATTGCGGGTACCTGCAGCTCAAGCGCGACACTGAGTGCGATAAGTGCGGACGCATGACGCGCCGAGAGCGAACCCGCTGGATCGCAAAGGGCATCCAGCTCGCAATCATGATGGTCGTCGGTCTCTACGTCTACTTCAAGATCAAGGGACTTGTTCCGCATTGATCCGGGGCAGAGGATCATTACGTCCATTCATCACAAGCCCAATGGAAGCGCATTTCTGGCACTGGGAATTTCAAGGCCCGTGAACCTCTCTGTCCGCTTTTGATCGATCCTCGCGCATCCAAGGTTGAGGTGCAGCCCTCTTGGACTCAGACATCTGTCTGCTCGGCGATCTCCAGGCCGTCCGGCGCGGCGGAACTGATCAGATCACGTAGAGGCGGCAGTCGCGCCTGCGTGACGCAACCGGCCAAGGACAACAGTCCGGCCAACGCCGGCAGCGCCGCGCACCGAGCCATCTCCGCCCCCTGCCGTTGAATGCGAGTGCTCTCAGCATCGATAGTGAAGGAAGGCAGACTGCGACCGTTGCTGTCGCCCGGCCTTTCACTGCCATGTCTGCTTTGGCGCACATTGCGGTCGGTCGTCGCAAACGTGACTGTCGCGAAGCAGTCGTCAGTTCTGGCGAGCGCGCTGGCAAATGTTTAAGCGCTCGCTTCAGCCCCCCAAGCCCTCTGAGACGGAGAGGCCTTAAGGTCGACGATTAAGAACACTACAGCAACCTCCCGGCGGTCGACGCTGTAAGTCGCGACATAGCCACTTGTCTCGTAATCGGGAGGTCCCAGAACCTCGCACCTTCGGTATACGAGGCCAGGAGGAATTTCGTGTTCGAGCATATGTCCGACATACTCGAGAAGAGGTTTGAGCTCTTTTGCGTAGGAGTAAGTAACGTGGAAATAGATGTCACAGACCCCGTATGACAACAGCTTGTCGAAATGCTTTTTGATTTTAGTCCGCTCCAGCCCAGAGCAGACGAGTCCCTCATATATGGAAATTTCCTGACCAGATACCCGGACAACTGCGTCACGTTCGCCGGGATTTCCGTTTTCAGTTGCTCGACCGAGGGACTGGTCAGCCACATCCCACTTGGCGACTGCGAGCGAGGCTCCCAGCACCTCTCGCACAGCCGTATTGAGATCGTCCTCAAACCTTGCCTCGTCTTCTGGCTTTTTACGGTCACGCAGCATAGCCGCCATGTGTTGAAGCGCAGCAACGGCGCGTGAGACTTGCCGAATGAGATAGCCTCGGACTCCGCGGCCAGGGGGGCCGAGTACGTCGCCAACTAGGGAAGGCGGAAGCTCGGCCAATTGCTGCAAGGCGGCCCGAATGGATGCAACGGTATCTAGAACAGCCGATACCGAAGCGACGCTGCGTGTAGCGTCACCCGCTTGAAGGTCGCCCTTTAGCGCGATAAGTCGGTCGTCAGTACCGAACTCTGTAATGGCCGCGTCCAAAAGCGCCATTGCCTCGTCCCGAAGCCCCATCTCGGATTTTGCAAGTACGGTTACGAGTTCGAGTTCTGGGCTGCGCATCTCCCGACGACGCGCAGCCACGCTCTCCAATGCGTCCTCCGGCTTACGCAATGCCAGCATGAGCAGGGCACGGTT
>JBQCHG010000066.1:0-59701 GCA_051954935.1 Rhodanobacteraceae bacterium | reverse complement strand
TTCCTGAGCCATCTCCGCCCGCACTCAGGATTGCGGAGCGGAAGGAAAGCCGAGGGTGGTGGGCTTACCGGATGCTTCTGCGGAACAGTCCTGACACACGGGAAGATGATATCGCGGACTTAAGATCTTACCTAGGCAAGTCTATTGCTCCACTAAAGCCGCGGATAGAAATTATTTGGCCGCCGGCGTCCCGATTCGACGCTGATGGTACGGCCGTCTTTGCGGACACCGTGAAACAGCTCATCGCTCGGTCGGATGGCGGACCACCAAATGTTGAGACAGGCAGCGGGGCCAAGGTTGCGATCGCCGACGTCGACGACGGGTACTATCGGATCACGTTGAACACCCAAGAAAAAGAAGTGATTGTTTGGATGCCATCGGGGGCAAGTCGGCGACTTCGGTTCATAGAACCATCACAGGCAGCGCCTAGGGGCGTAACACTGACTGCGTCAAATGATAGCGCGGACCTCGTCTCAGTCCTTGCAGCTGAGGTTGCGCGGCAATCAGGCGCCATTGAGGTGTTGGTTCCATCGGAGCGGCTCTGGCGCAATGCTCGCCTCAATGGAAATCGGCTAAGTCCTCTTCCGGATGGGCAGCGCCTTACGCTCGAAGGACCGCTTCAAGATTTGCGGTTCGGAGCATTCGGGTCTGTGGTCAGCGCGCACCAAATTCGCAACAACTGCGCCGATGAAAGTCCGTGGTACGCAAAGATGGAACGCATCGTCGCTGCTACCTTGGGGCCGGTTGCTTCAGAAGGCCTGAAATCGGTGCGTTCCAAGCGTCAGGCTGTACGTTGGGCAGTTGAGAACGACGCCATGCGTCTACTCCCACTGGTGCTGTCAGCACTCCCGTCTGAGGTGGATCGTGGCGTTTCTTGAGATTGATCCGAAAAAGTTTGCAGTCCTGCTAGCTCGAGGCACGCACGAGGGCGAGCTTAGAAAGTTTTTCGTGGAATCCAGGGCGCGACTTCTCATGAGTGGGGCCAAGGTCCAGAACATGCCTCACGGCCGCGAAGAGCGGGTTAGAGTGATATCTGAGAGGTTTCCCCCTAAAACAGACGAAGTGCTGCGAGATTGGTTCCGGAGGAACATTTCACTAGCGGATCCTCTTTCGCCTGAAGAAGTGCTGTTGTATCTAGCTGCCTACTTCGATGAAGGCGAGCCGCTCCCTGCAGCAGAGGCGCAAGTGATTTGTCGATCCGCGTTGGTGTATCTGGTCGCCGATACGCCCAACGCTGAGCTGCTTCTCTTCTTGAAAAAATCACGTGACTCCGGGACGGTGGGCGGAGCGACGGCTCCTGCGCCCGAAAAAGTGAGTACCACACCGGAGGCGGTCGGGGTTCCGGTTACGCCGATCGAACCAGCCGTTTCCATGGGCAAGTCGGGGCCTGAGAGTTTTCAGCTTGCAGAGCTACTCGCATCGGTCATTTCGGGCTATGAAGAGGCCATAGACGATGCATTGGCTCCATTCGCCGAGAGCACGCAACTACTGGTTGAGGCGCTCCTTCGTATACGCAACGGTGATGTTGAAGCAGCCAAAGAAAAGCTCAAACTACTTGGTGATGTTGGTCCCGAATCGGAACTTCTACGCAGCGCGCTAGCGCGCGCTGCACACCACCGGGATTCGAGTGGCGCGCCGAAAGGCGTTCGCATGGAGATTCCGACGCCTTTAGATGAAGGCCATTTCTCCGCCTCGTATGAAATTATCGGCATCTACACGAATGAATCTGACACCGGCGCAGTATTTGTTAAGCCGATCTTCGTTGTTCTTGACGGGCAGCTTCGTCAGCTGAACGAGGCTGCTCGCGATCGGTTGTTTCCAGACAGTGGCTCTGTGATGACGTCGAGGTCGATGTTACGCAGGCAACTCAGGAGAAGGGAACTCGTTCACTGGAAGGTGTCTGAGCGCGAAGGTGCTGAAGGTAGAACGCGGTTCCACCTCGATTCAGAGCTGGGCCCACTAATAGAAGCTGTTCGCATCCAAGTTCCAAGTCGGGATGTGGATGAAGTACGGGATCGAATAAAAGCGTATGCCGCGGAGAGGCGCGGACAACTGGGCCAGCAGGTGATGTTCCTTCTGGCAGACGGAGTGTCCGTTGTCTCCCCCAAAGGAGCCGATTTTGCGCGAGACGAGGCCTTCGAGTTCCCTTGGCAATCGTGGGGATCCCTTGAGATCTGGCTCATAGAAGGCCATCAGTATTGCCTAGAGGCTTCGCAAGGCGCGGCTTCGTATCTCGATCTATCACCCCTCGATGCAGCATTCAGGAAACTACTAAAAAGCCTGGGCGCTGAGCAAAGGCTCCCCATAACCAAGGTTCAGCGAAACGAATTGACTGCGCGGCTTCGTGCACACTCAGGAAGTGAGATCGCGTCACGCGCCAGACGCATCGCTGACTCGATTGATCAGATATCGATCAATGAGGAGGAGCTCGACGAAGTTTTGGAGCTTCTCCGATCACGAGAGATAGTTAACCAACGTGTAGACGAACTGGTCGCTATAGAACACGAGAAGCGTCAAGCGGAAAAGGTGTGGCTACAAGACGAGATTTCGCTACTTAGGAAGAAAAAGCAGGAGCTAGAGAAAGAGGGGCGTCACATCGAGCAAAGCAATCGGGCCCGAATGGAGTCCGCTTCTGCCGCTGTAAGAGAGGCATTTGCTAGAGCAGTTCGGGAAGGTGCATCAACCTTGGCTAATGCAGAAGTTTTCAAGCTGCTTTTGGCGGGAGGTGAAAACCCGGCCAGCCAGTCGGTGCCAGTCGACGGTTCTCGGAAGGTTGTCGATTGGGTCAAGCGTGGAGCACTCTCTCAGGGCGATGTGATAGCCCGGCTCTCGATGCTCGGTATAAATCGACGTCGAGCGTTCGCACTGTCCAGGCTGATTGGTATTGCTGCGGCAGCGGGCGTTGTCCTGGTTTTGAAGGGCGGAATGGCTCGGCAGTGTGTGCAAGCTCTTGTCCGTCAAGACCGCGATGTCGTTGCGATCGTCGATATTCCCATGGGTCTGACGTCCAGTGATTTCTTGCGCCAGACGCTCATGGATCTGGCCGAGCTCCAAGGGGCCGCGCTCCTTGATGCCGATTTGTCCCCGATCGAGATCTACGCAGCAGGGCTGATTGACCTGCTGGTGGAGCAAGCAGTGCTCGATGTGCCTCACCCAAAACCAATAATGCTCTCGTGCGCAGGGGGTGACTTTTCCATGTCGATTCCTATTGCGTTACGCCGGCTTTCCCTTGTCCTGAATCTCGATACGGATTGGGATGAGAGTCAATTGCTGCTTGATCAGATTGACTCCGATTCGCTTCTGCTACTGCCAGCTCTGCAAGAAAGGCTTACGAACGCAATTTCGGATATGAATGTCGATGATCGCAAGTACATCGAGCCTGCGCTTGTCAATGCTCTGCATACAAAGTGACATCCAAAGGCTCAACTGGCGGACTTTCGAAGTGCTGGGCGAGATAATTTTTCTGGCGCCGGATGGCACCGAATAGGCGCCATCGGCAAGGCACAGGCCGATAAGGACATTTCGTGGTTGAGACAGAAGAGTGGTGAGAAAGATCGCAAAGCAGGTGTTCAACTGAGTAATTCTCTACTTTTTTGGTGGGTTCTGTTGAGAATGGTGCTCCTTGAATGCCTGCGTTTTTGGTGTAATTTAAGGGTTGATGCATGAATTTGAGGCGATCTTGGTTCGTAGAAAGGTGTATACAACCGTTCTAGGACGGAATATCGTCCGCGTCCGGCTTATTGGCCTCGCAATTTCGTGTCCAGGAACTCGACCGTGGCCTGGTCTCACGCCACCCAGACGTTGCGCACCCCGCGCAGGTTGATCACCCATGCGACACGGCCGCCGTGTTCCGCGGCAGCGAGGCCGGGCGGGAAGGGATAATCGAGCACCTGTTGCAGCGTGAAGCTCGCCGTGTCCGGTGTACTCGTTGTTTGTTTCGGCGCCGCACACGCCAGCGGCGCGGCCAGCGCGGCGGTGAATACAAACGCGATCAGACGAACGCAACGGGCGGCACGGCACCGCATGGCATTCTCCCCAGGATGCGTCCGCGCAGTCATACCCGCGCGGACACCGGAAGGGAGGTGCGGGCCATCACATGGGCAGCATCAGTGGTTCGCGGTCGCGGCCGCCCAGGTCCGCCGCAGCGGATGCGCCTCGGTGTTGAAGGTCACCGCGTCGAAATCCAGCGCCTTCGGATCGAACAACAGGTAGTAGTACTTGAAGGTTTCGGCGAACACGAAGCTTTCCATGTCGTCGCGTTTTTCTTTCGTGACCACGCTCCTCAGCGCGGCGTAGCCGGCGTCCGTGCGGCAATACTTCACGAAGTCGGCGAACATCGTGCGGCCCATCGCGAGGTATTTGGGGTCATGTGTGAAGTGGTAGAGGTAGTAAGTGGATTCCACGATCTCCGGCCGCAGCGCATAACCGTCGTAGTCCACTTTCATGGTGCGGTAATCCAGCACCTCGGGCTCGATGCCGTACAAGTTCCACATCTTGAATGACGAATCCTGCAGGCGCGCCGCGCGCGGTACGTCGCCCGAGAGCGCCAGCAACGCAGGGAAGAATGCATCCAGCGCGCCGTACTCGGTCGCGGTGCGCTTGCCGGTGTTCATGTCTGCGTGGCCGTACCAGAGTTCGCCACGCACTTCGTCGGCGAGATACTTGTTCACCGCCGGGATGCTCGCCTTCCACATCCTCAGGCAATCCTTGTCGCCGAACAGCCGCCAGCACTTCCAGAGATATTCGTAATAGCTGTCGATGCCGCCGCTGATGCTGGCGTCGGTATCGGTCCACTTGCCGGTCTCGACATTCAGGCCCACGCCGACCAGCCCGATCTTCGAGGTGCGCTTCCAGGTTTCCACCAGCGCACGTTTGGCCTTGGCGTAGAACACCGGATTGCCGGTGAGTTTCGACAGAGTGCCGAATTCCAGCAGCAGCGTGCCGGTCTCGGCGGGATTGGAATCGGTGCCGCGCGTCTTGCCGGTCTTCAGGTTCACGTAGACGTAAGGCAATCCGGTGGGCGAATCGAACACCGGCAGCAGGCGCCTGCCGAGGTCTTCGGCCTTGTGCAGCAGCACCGGATCGCCGGTGAGCTGATAACCGGAAAGCAGGCCGCCGAGCAGGCGGATGGTGATCTCGAAATTCTTGACGTAGATGTCCTTGTCGAAATCGAGCTTCGCATCGATCAGAGCGCGATCCTCGTCGGCATCCTTTTTCAGGCCCATCAGCACCAGCGTGTCCAGCGCATCCACCGGCGTCATCAGGAGTGACTGGCCGTACCAGTCGTGCGGCGTCCTGCTGAGCGGCTTCAGTTCGTCGTGGCCCCAGGCATAGCGCTTGTAGTTGTTCCAGGCGTGCAGGAATTCGGTTTTCACCCGCGCGGCCATGGCGGCGGAGTCCACCGACGAGGAATTTGCCGTTGCGGGATGAGCGGCAGCGGCTGCGGTGCCGAACGTCAGCGCCATCAGCAGGACGATCACGCGGCGAGCGGGCTCTTTCATGGATGCGGCTCCGGCGGCGGGAACGAAGGTGGTGCATTGGCCGGATCGTTGCCCCAGTGCGTGTCCGGTTGCGGGCCGAGCGTGAAGCGCAGATGCCCGCCGTGTTCGGTGAACGAAGCCGGCAGCCAGGGTTGGTCGTGCGGCCTTCCATCCAATATCAGCGATTGCACGTACAGGTTCGCGTCATTTGCATCAGGCGCCTCGATCACCACGTCGCCGCCTTCGCGATGGATCACCGCCTTGGGAAACAGCGGGCTGCCCAGCACCAGTTCGGCGCGACCGGGGATTTCCGGATACATGCCGAGCGCGGCCCATACCAGCCACGAGGACATCTCGCCGAGGTCGTCGTTGCCCGGGATGCCGTCCGGCGCGTCCTTCCACAGGCCGTCAACGGCGACGCGCACGGCTTTCTGCGTCTTCCACGGCTGGCCGGCGAAGTCGTACAACCAAGGCGTTTCGATGGACGGTTCGTTGTCGAGTTCGGCGTGCAGCGGGCCGGCCTTGGTCAGCGCCCAGCTTTCATCCGGGTCATGGAAGAACGCGTCCAGTCGCGCCGTCGCCTTCTCCCTGCCACCGAGCGTGTCGAACAGGCCGTGCACGTCGAACGGCACCATCCACAGGTACACCGCTGCGCTCGCTTCCACGAAGCCGTCGTCGCTCTCCGGCTTGAACGCCGGCCAGGTGCCATCCGCATTGCGGTTCTGGATGTAGCCCGCCTGCGGCGTCGCGCGCGGGTTGTAGAGATTCCGCCAGTAGCCGGCACGGGTGAGGAACTCATCGCGCCCGGCCCGATCGCCGGCGACCCGCGCCAGTTCGGACAATGCGAAATCGGCGGTCGCATCCTCCAGTGTCTCGGCCGCACCGCCCCAGGCGTGCGATTTCGTCGCGATGTAATGCAAGGCCAGCCACTGATCGAGCGAAGGGCGCTGCCCGATGCATTCGACCGCGCAACCTTCATCGCTCAGGTCATTCGCGGTCGGCACAGTGGCCGCGTGCTTGAGCGATGCGTAGGCGCCGCGCAAATCGAAATCGCGGCCGCCAAAGGCGTAGATGTCGGCCAGCGCCGGCACCGAGGGGTCGCCGCTCATCACGTGCGTCGCGCCGGAAGCGTGCGTCCAGCGATCCCACTCGCCGTGATTCTGCTGCGCCTGGTTATAGAGCGATTGCGCGACGTCGCTGCCGACCTTGGGGTAGAGCCAGGTCAGCAGTTGCAGTTGCGATCGATACACGTCCCAGCCGGAGAAGTTGGCGTACTGGTTTTTCCGCGTGCCCTCGACGCGATGGATCTTCTGGTCGAAGCCGCGGTACTCACCATTCTCGTCGCTGAAGATCGTCGGCTGCAGCAGCGTGTGATACAGCGCGGTATAGAACACGGTGCGCTGGTCGGGAGTGCCGCCGGTGATCTTGATGCGGCCCAGCGCATCGTTCCACGCCTGGTTCGCGCGATCGCGCACCTGCGCCAGCGAAGTGCCGGGCGGAATCTCCGCATCAAGATTGGTCCGCGCGTTGGCGAGGCTGACGTACGAAATCCCCACGCGCACATTCACCGTCGCGCCGTGGCTTGCATCGAAGCCCACCCAACCGCCAGAGCCGGTGCCGAGTGGAAGGAACCGCTTGTCGCCATAACCGGTACCACCGCGCCCGGACGCGGTATTCGCCTGCGTCACACCGTCGTGCCAGGTGCCGGTCGAGGTGAACGGCTGGTCGAATTGCGCGACGAAATACAGCGTGTAGTAGCTGCGCCGATCTGCCCTGGAGAGATAACCACAGAAATTGCCGCTGGTCACCGAACCGGTGATCGTGCGCGCCGCGCGGTCGATATGGATCCGCGCATCGCTGCTGCCGACTTCGGAATCCGAAGTGCGCACCAGCAGGTTGGCGGGCTTGCCGGCGGGGAACACGAATTGCGCGATGCCGCTGCGCAGCGCAGCGCCCAGCTCGACCGCAACGCCGTTCGCCAGGTGCACGCGGTAATCGCCGGGCGCGGCGTGTTCGTTCGCGTGCGAGAAGTCGCTGGCGTAGCGGCTGTCGTCGGCATCCGATGCGGGCGAACTGGTGACCGGGATCGTGACAGGCATGAACGGGATGTCGCCGCTGGCGCCGGCGCAGCCGGTGCCGGAAAGATGCGTCAGGCTGAAGCCGCGGATGCGCGTGGCGTCATATTGATAGCCGCCGGGCGCGGCGGTGCGGTCGTGCTGCCCCTTCGTGTTCTCCGGGCTCCACTGCAACATGCCGAACGGCAGCGATGCGCCGGGAAAGGTATTGCCGCCGTTGCGGCTGCCGATCAGCGGATTCACTTCCGCGGCGGGCGCAGGCGGCGCGGCTTCCGTGGTTGCGGTCGACAACGCGAACAGCGAGGCGGCGATCAACACGGTGCGAATCGGCTCACGCACGGGCTTCTCCCTCGACTGCGAGCGCCTCCGGTACGCGCGAGCCGCGCAAACCATAGAACACGATGTAGCAGTAGCAGGCCAGCGGCAGCACGAACGCGTGCTGCACGCCGATGTGGTCGGCCAGCACGCCCTGCAGCAGCGGAATCACCGCGCCGCCGACGATCGCCATCACCAGCAGGCTCGACACCTTGCCGGTGAGCGCGCCGAACTTCTCGATGCCCAGCGTGAAGATGTTGGGGAACATCACCGAGTTGAACAGCCCGATCGCGATCACGCTCCACATTGCGACGTGGCCGCGCGTCAGCATGGTGGTCAGCACCAGCAGGCCGGCGACGGTCGCGAACGTGGCGAGCAGGCGCCGCGTGTCCACGCGCGTCAGCAGAGCCGAGCCGATGAAGCGCCCCACCATCGCGCCACCCCAGTACAGCGAGACGAATCCGGCCGCGCGCGCCTCGCTGATCGCGCCGATCTGCGGCAGCGAGAGGTAGTTGATCATGAAGCTGCCGATCGAAACCTCCGCGCCGACATAGACGAAGATCGCGGCCATGCCGAACCACACGCGCCGGTGCTTCAGCGCGTCCGCAAAACGATGATGCGCATCGTCCGCTTCGCGGGTGTTGACCACCGGCGGCAGATGGAACAGCCAGACCACGACCGCCAGCGCGAACAGCACCAGCGCGATGCCGAGGTACGGTCCCTGCACCATCTGCGCCTGTTGCAGGCGATAGGCGGCCTGCTGCGTGGGCGACAGCTTGGCAAGTTCCACCGCGCCCAGCACTGCGGTCGAAAGGATCAGCAAACCCCCGAGTTTGGGCGCCAGCGTGGTGCCCAGCGAGTTCAGTGCCTGCGCGAGATTGAGACGGCTGGAGGCGAGCCGCGGCTCGCCCAGCATGCTCACGTACGGATTGGCCGCGACCTGCAGCAGGGTGATGCCGCTGGCCAGCACGAAGAAGGCGAACAGGAACAGCGCGTATGATTGCGCCTGCGCGGCGGGGATGAACAGCAGCGCGCCGACGCCGGTGACGCACAGGCCGGCAATGATCGAGAGCCTGTAGCCGATCCGCGAGACCACCTTGCCGGAAGGCAGCGACATCACGAAGTAGGCGCCGAAGAAGATGAACTGCACCAGCATCACCTGCGCGTAGTCGAGCGTGAACACCGACTTCAGGTGCGGGATCAGCACGTCGTTCAGGACCGTGATGAATCCCCACATGAAGAAGATCGTGGTGACGACGGCCAGGGCGGTACGTTGGCTGGCGGGGGCGCGCGCGCCATTTCCAATGGCGGGCGGAAGTGCTGGTGCGATCATTCGTTTCCCCTCGCGCAAGGCTGCGCGGATGGATACAGCGGCAAACCGATGGCACTGCGGCGGGGCGCAGCAGCGTGCTAGCTTGCCACAGCCCGGTCAACCGCAAAGAGGTCGCAAGTCATGGAAACGAGGGTATGCATTGCGCGCGGATTGCGCGGAGGCTTCTATGTGCTGCTGGCCTTGTGTTTCGCCGCACCCGCAACCCGCGCGGCGACCGGCTCGAACTGGAGCGCGGTGAATCCGCTGATCGGCACCGGCGGCGATGGCCACACCTTTCCCGGAGCCACGGTGCCGTTCGGCATGATCCAGTTGAGTCCGGACACCGCGATGCCGGATTTCCACCACGCCTACAAGTGGGCGGCCGGCTATCGCTACGACGACCACAGCATCCTCGGCTTTTCGCACACGCATTTTTCCGGCAGCGGCCACTCGGACCTGGGTGACGTGCTGCTGATGCCCGGCACGGGCAAGCCGCAACTCGATCCGGGCGATCCGGACCTGCCGGGCAGCGGTTACCGCTCGCGTTTCAGTCATCAGACCGAAATCGCGCAGCCGGGTTACTACGCGGTGACCTTGCAGGATTCGAAGGTGCGCGTGGAGCTGACCGCGAACGCACGCGTCGGCTGGCACCGCTATACCTTCCCGCGCGGGCAGGACGCGCACGTGCTGCTGGACCTTCGCCCCAGCATTTACGACTACCCGGGCAAGGTGCTGTGGGCGCGGTTGCGCGTGCGCGATGGCGGCACGGTGACCGGCTATCGCGAGACGCGCGGCTGGGCGCCGGGGCGGCAACTGTATTTCGCGATCCGCTTTTCGCAGCCGATGGTCACGCACCAACTGGTGAATCGCGAGACCGATATTCCGTACAAGGGCTTCAAAGGGCCGGGTCCGGATCCGGCCGGCCACGACGCGGTCGCCGGAAAGCAGCTCGAAGGCGTGTTCGAGTTCGGCAAGTTGAAGTCGCCGTTGCTGGTGAAAGTGGCGATCTCGACAGTGAGCGAAGCCAACGCGGTCGCCAATCTGGATGCCGACGGCAGGGGCTGGGATTTCAATGCGCAGCGCGTGGCGGCGCGTGAGGCGTGGACCGATGCACTGTCCGCGATCGACGTGGATGCCGCGCCGGACGTGCGCACGAATTTCTACACCGCGCTGTACCACGCGCTGATCGCACCCAACCTGGCGATGGACGTGAATGGCGAATACCGCGGGCCGGATCACCAGGTCCACACCGCGAAAGGCTTCACCTTCTATTCGACCTGGTCGCTGTGGGACGTCTATCGCGCGCAGCAGCCATTGATGACATTGGTCCAGCCACAGAGACGCGTGGACGACTTCGTGCAGTCGCTGGTGGCTGCGCAGCAGGCGAGCCCGTTCGGCATCCTGCCGGTGTGGGCGTACCAGGGTCTGGAGACGTGGTGCATGATCGGTTACCACGCCGTGCCGATCATCGCGGATGCGTACATGAAAGGCATCCGCGGCTTCGACGCCGATGCGGCGCTCAAGGCAATGGTCGCCAGCGCAACCTACGCGCCGTATGGCGACCTGCGCGATTACATGAAACTGGGCTATGTGCCCGAGGATCACGAACCGGAATCGGTTTCGAAGACGCTGGAATATGCGTTCGACGACTGGACCATCGCGCGGATGGCGAAAGCGATGGGCAAGGACGACATCGCCACGCAATTCCAAAAGCGCGCCGGCAACTGGCGAAACGTGTTCGATCCGTCGGTTGGCTTCGCACGACCGAAGTCGAGCGATGGACAATTCCGCGCGCCGTTCGATCCGGCGCGCGCAGGCGAGGGCAGCGGTTTCACCGAAGGCAATTCGTGGCAGTACTCGTGGTACGAGCCGCAGGACGTCGCAGGCTTGATCAATGAGTTGGGCGGAGATGACAAGCTGGCGGCCAAACTCGATGAAGTCTTCGATGCGAAGATCGATCCGAAGGTGTTCGCCACGCTTGAGGATGTTTCGGGACTGATCGGCTGGTACGCGCACGGCAACGAGCCCAGCCACCACATCGCGTATCTGTACGACTACGCCGGCGCACCGTGGAAGACGCAGCAACGGCTGAAGCAGATCATGGACAGTCAGTATGCGCCGACGCCTTCAGGCCTCGCCGGCAATGACGACCTCGGCCAGATGTCGGCGTGGTACCTCTTCGCCGCGCTGGGTTTCTACCCGGTGGCGCCGGCCAGCAACCAGTACGTGATCGGACGCCCGTTCGTGCGTCGCGCCGTGCTGCATCTTCCGAACGGCAAGACGTTCACCGTCGTTGCCGATCATCTGGACGATGCGCATCCCTATGTCGGCAGCGTCTCGCTCGACGGCGAGCCGCTGGACCGCGTGTGGATCGGCCACGACGAGATCATGGCCGGCGGCGAACTGCATTTCGTGATGGCCGCGCAGCCGAATCGCGAGTGGGGCACGAGCCCGCAAGCCCGGCCCTATTCGATGAGCGTGTACCAGTGAGGAGCGAGGCGGGACATCCGATTTCGACTTCCGGATTCCCGGTACCGAATCAGTCGATCGCCAGCTTCTTCAGCTTGTACCGCAATGCGCGGAAGGTGATGCCGAGCTTCCTGGCTGCGGCGGTCTTGTTATAGCGGGTTTCCTTCAGTGCCTTGAGGATCGCCTCTCGCTCGACATTGGAGATGTAATCGTCCAGCGCGACACCGTCGCTGCCCATCAATTCGTCATCGTCCTCGTCGTAATCCTCTTCCTCGTCACGCGCGCGCCGGGACGGATTCAGCATCAGGTCGCCGACCTCGATCACGCCGTGCTCGCACAACGCGACCGCACGTTCGAGGATGTTCTCCAGTTCGCGCACGTTTCCGGGGAAATCGTATTCGGTGAGCGCGGCCAGTGCGTCGGGTTTGAGCCGCGGCGCGCTCATGCCGGATTGTTCGGCCAGCCTGTCGAGGATGCGGACCGCGAGCTTCGGCACGTCGTGGCGGCGTTCACGCAGCGGCGGCACGCGCAATTCGATCACGTTGATGCGGTAGAACAGGTCCTGGCGGAACTGGCCCAGTTGCGTAAGCCGTGCCAGATCCTTGTGGGTGGCCGACAGGATGCGCACGTCCACGGCCACTTCGCCGCGGCCTCCGATCGGACGCACCGCTTTTTCCTGGATCACGCGCAGCAGCTTCACCTGCATGTGCAGCGGGAGTTCCGCGACTTCATCAAGGAAAAGAGTGCCGCCGTTGGCGGCCTGGAACAGGCCATCCTTGTCGGCGTGCGCGCCGGTGAATGATCCTTTCTTGTGGCCGAAGAATTCGCTTTCCATCAGTTCGGACGGGATCGCACCGCAGTTCACAGGAACGAAAGGACCGCTCGCGCGCGGACCCTGCTCATGGATCAATCGCGCGACCAGTTCCTTGCCCACGCCGGATTCGCCGCTGATGTACACGGGCGCCTGGCTGCGCGAGAGCTTGTCTATGCGTGCGCGTACTTCCAGGATCGCCTGCGAATCGCCGATCAGGCGACCCTGCGGCATGGCGACTTCGCCATGCTTCTCCTGAGCCAGTCGCAACGCGGTCTGCACCATCCGGCGCAACATGTTGATGTCCACCGGCTTGGAGACAAAGTCGAACGCGCCGGCCTTCAATGCGTCCACCGCAGCCTCGACGTTGCCGTAGGCCGTGATCATCGCCACCGGAGTATCCGGATACTCGCGTGCGATCAGCTCGATGAGTTCCTGGCCGGTGCCGTCGGGCAGGCGCATGTCTGTGAAGCACAGGTCGTAGGCCTGCTCGGCCAGCATGCGCTTGGCTTCCGCCAGATTGGCGGCCGCGTCCACGTTGAGGTCCATGCGCCCGAGCGTGATGCTCAACAACTCGCGAATGTCGCGCTCGTCATCAACGACCAGAACGGTCTGCTTGCTGCCCATTGGACCCCGAAAACCCCCAAGGAAATTTATGGTTACGAGGGTAGCGCGGTACGGCCGCAGGGGAAAGCGCCGGGCGCACGAACTGCCGGCCAGTTGACGGTTGCGGGTTGTCGCAGATCAAAGGCGGCCAAGAGCAGAGGTTCTCCTCAGGCTTCGCTGCCCACCGGCAGTCGTACCGGCGCGGTCAGGGTAATGCGGAAGCAGCTGCCGCCACCGGCCACCGGCACGTACTCGAGGCCGGCCTGGTTGGCCTCGCACATCTGGCGTGCGAGGTACAGCCCCAAACCGGTGCCGTATTCGTGGGTGGTGAAGAACGGTTCGAAAATCTGGGCGGCGACCTTGGGCGGGATGCCGGGACCGCGGTCAATCACCTCGATCAGCGGCGGGCCGTCGTCGCTGGCCAGCCGCGCCACGATCATCACGCGCGCCGGTTCATCGGGCATGCGGCCATAGCGGACCGCGTTCTGCACCAGATTCCATACGACCTGCTGCAGGTGCTGCGGGTCGGCGACCGCCTCGACCGCATGCGGGTACAGCAGCGCGCGCAGGCTGTCGCCGCCGAGATCGTTGGCTTCCTTGTATTCGTCAACGAAGGTCAGCACCCAGGCGTTCAGGTCCAGTGCCTCGGGCCGCGAGCGCTCGCGCCTCGACAACTGCAGGATGTTCTCGATGATCTCGTTCAGGCGCCCGCAGTGATTGTTGATGATCTCGACCATGCGCTGGTCGGAATCCGGCAGCTCTCGCGATTCCGCCAGGAGTTGTGCGGAGTAACGGATCGCCGCAAGCGGGTTGCGGATCTCGTGCGCGATCGAGGCGGACAGCCGGCCCAGAGTGGTGAGCGTCAACTGCTCCGCGCGGCGCGACACCAGCGAGGTGTCGTCCAGGAAAATCAGCACGTGCGAGTCGTCGTTGGCGGCCAGCCGCGTGAAACGCGGGACCACTTCCGGCACGCCTTCGGCCAGTGCGACGGCGCTGGTGTCCACCTTGTTGGTGGCGCGCCAGTGATAAAGCCGACGGGACAATTCCGGCGCCACCTCGCCGAGGTTGCGCTTGTCCAGCGCCGGATTGCCGAGCAGCGTCCAGGCCGACTCGTTGATCTGGTGGATGTGGTTGGCCTCGTCCACCAGCAGCACGCCGGTCTTCATGCGGCGGATGATCAGCTCGTTGACCTGGCTCAAGTTGGCGAGATCGAGCCCGCGCCGCTCGGCCAGCGCCTCGCTCGCGCGCATCTGCTTGCCGAGCGCGTAGCACAGCGCGGCTGTGGCGAAATACGCCAGCCCGAACAGCCCGGACTCCAGCAGGTCGCGCCCGGGATCGCCACTGCTCGCCAGCGCCTGCCCGAGCATCGCCAATGCCGCCAGCGCGGCGAACAGGCCGGCCAGTCGCGGCGGCAGCAGCAAGGCACAGGCGCCGACGTTGATCACCAGCATCGCCGCGATGCCGGTGTGCGCCGCGGGCATCATCAGCGCGGCCATCAGGGCGGCCACAACGTCCACGCCGAGGCAGGCGCTGACGCTTGCCGACAACCGGCGCGGCATCTGCCGGGTGCGCAGAAGCGCCAGCAATGCGAACAGCAGATAGACCGCGGCCGTCAATCGCGCCGAGGTGGGGGCGCGCACCTGCAGCCAGTCCACCGCCAGTTCGCTGAAGGACAGCGCCACGTACACCAGCGCCTGCAGCACGCGGAAGAGGTTCAGGACGTACAGTTCGCGGCGGACGATTTCGCCCGCCGAGGGCGCCTGCTGGCTCAGGCCGGGATGGAGGAGGGTGGACACGGCGCGATGATCGTGTGCGCGCGGTTCGCGCACAAGGGCCGTTACGCATTTTTGCAGCGGCGATCGCAGGGCGATTGGACTTGCGGCGCGCTTGACGCGAAAATAGCCGGGTTTTGTTTGCGCTGGTCCCTCAGCGCGAAGATCAAAAGCGTCCATCCATGGCCGCACTTCTCACAAGAGCAGAGTCTCCATGAACTTCCACGAGTATCAGGCCAAGCAACTGTTCGCCGAGTACGGCATTGCGGTTCCCCCGGGCAAGGTCGCCGACACACCGGATGCGGCGGTCGAGGCGGCGCGCGCACTGGGCGGCGAGCAATGGATGGTGAAGGCGCAGATCCACGCGGGCGGGCGCGGCAAGGCCGGCGGCGTGAAGTTCTGCAAGTCGCTCGACGAGGTGAAGGCGGCCGCGGCCGGCATGCTCGGCAGGGACATGGAAACCTACCAGTCCGGCGGCCGCGCGCTGCCGGTGAACCTGGTGCTGGTCACCGATGCCAACGACATCGCCAAGGAGCTGTACCTCTCGATGCTGGTGGATCGCGGCGCGAAAGCCGTCGCCTTCATCGCCTCGGCGCGCGGCGGCGTGGATATCGAGCAGGTCGCGCGCGAAACGCCCGATGACATCCACACCGTGGTCGTGGATTTCGTGCAGGGCCTGCAGCCGTACCAGTGCCGCCAGCTCGGGTTCGCGATGGGCCTGAATGCCAAGCAGGTCAATCAGCTCACCAAGATCATGCTGGGCATGTACAAGCTGTTCAACGAGAAGGATCTCTCGCTGATCGAATTGAATCCGCTGGCGATCGTGAAATCCGGTGACCTGATGGCGCTGGACGGCAAGGTCAACTCCGACGACAACGCCGAGTTCCGCCATCCCAAGCTCGTCGCCATGCGCGACGTGTCGCAGGAAGACCATGCCGAGGCGGAGGCCGCGGCCAATCACCTGAACTACGTGACCATGGACGGCTCGATCGGCTGCATGGTCAACGGCGCCGGCCTCGCCATGGCGACGATGGACGTGATCAAGCTGGCCGGCGGCGAACCCGCCAACTTCCTGGACGTCGGCGGCGGCGCGACCAAGGAGCGCGTGACCGAGGCGTTCAAGCTGATCCTGTCCTCCGACAAGGTGCGCGCGATCCTGGTCAACATCTTCGGCGGCATCGTGCGTTGCGACCTGATAGCGGAAGGCATCATCGCCGCCGTGAAGGAAGTCGGCCTTACCATTCCGGTTGTCGTGCGACTGCAGGGCACCAACGTGGAGCAGGGTCGCGCGCTGCTCGCAAGCTCCGGCCTGAAGATCACGCCGGCCGATGATCTGAACGACGCGGCGACCAAGGCAGTCGCTGCGGCGAAAGCTGCTTAAGAAGGAATCGAACGAAATGTCCGTTCTCGTCAACAAGAACACCAAGGTCATCTGCCAGGGCTTCACCGGCCAGCAGGGCACGTTCCATTCCGAACAGGCGCTCGATTACGGCACCAAACTCGTCGGCGGTGTGACGCCGGGCAAGGGCGGCAGCGAGCACATCGGCCTGCCGGTTTACGACACCGTGCAGGACGCGGTGGACGACACCGGGGCGGATGCATCCATGATCTTCGTGCCGCCGCCGTTCGCGGCCGACGCGATCCTGGAAGCCGCCGCGGCGGGTGTGCGCGTGATTGTCACGATTACCGAAGGCATCCCGGTGCTGGACATGCTGCGCGTCAAGAACGTGCTGAAGCAGTATCCCGATACCGTGCTGATCGGCCCGAACTGCCCCGGCATCATCACGCCGGGCGAGTGCAAGATCGGCATCATGCCCGGCCACATCCACAAGCCGGGCTCGGTCGGCATCGTCTCGCGCTCGGGCACGCTCACCTACGAAGCGGTGTTCCAGACCACGCAAGCGGGCCTCGGCCAGAGCACCTGCATCGGCATCGGCGGCGATCCGATCAACGGCTTGAACTTCATCGATTGCCTGCGCCTGTTCCAGAACGATCCGCAAACCCAAGGCATCATCATGGTCGGCGAGATCGGCGGCAGCGCGGAAGAAGAGGCGGCAGATTTCATCGCCGAAAACGTCACCAAGCCGGTGGTCGCGTTCATCGCCGGCGCTTCGGCCCCGGCCGGCAAGCGCATGGGTCACGCCGGCGCGATCATCTCGGGCGGCAAGGGCACGGCGGCAGCCAAGTTCGCCGCCCTGGAGAAGGCCGGTGTCACCACGGTGAAATCGCCGGCGGACCTTGGCAAGACGCTGGCAGCGAAGATGAAAGGTTGACGAGCGGTGCTGGATTTAGAATGTGAGGCCGCGTTGACCGCGGCCTCGCTTCTTTGTGGAGATCGAAAAGCATGACCCTTCGCTTCGCCCTCGCGCAATACGATTTCCCGGTCGGTGCGGTGGCGGCGAATGCGACGCGCATGCGTGAACTGGCGGACGAAGCGAGGGCGCGCGGCGCGGCCCTGATCGCGTTTCCCGAGCAATCGCTGTGCGGCTATCCGGCGGAAGACCTGCTGTTGCGCCCGGGGTTCCTTGCGGCTTGCGAAAGCGAACTCGCGTCGCTGGCTGAAGCGATCGATGGCGTTACCGCGGTAGTCGGCCATCCGCATGCGATCGGCGAGGTCTACAACGCTGCCAGCGTCATGGTCGATCACGCGATCGCGGCCACCTACCACAAGCAGGCGCTGCCGAATTACACCGTCTTCGACGAAAAGCGCTGGTTCCGGCATGGACGCGACACGCTGGTGTTCGATTGCGACGGCGTGAGCGTCGGCCTGCTGATCTGCGAAGACATCTGGGAAGCCGAGCCCGCCGCGAAAGCGGCGGCGAACGGCGCGGAGATGCTGCTGGTCATCAACGCCTCGCCTTACGACACGCGCCAGGCTGCCACGCGCGAAGCGCTGCTGGCGCAACGCGCGACGGAGAACGGCCTGCCGATCGCCTACGTCAACGTGATCGGTGGGCAGGACGACCTGCTGTTCGACGGCGCATCGCTGCTGGTAGCCGCCAACGGCGAAGTGATCGCACGGGCACCGCCTTTCGGGGAACACCTGTTGTTCGCCGAATTCGATACGACAACGCGCACCCTGCGCGCGCTGGACTGGCCTACGCGCAAGCACGAGAGCGAGGAGGCAATCCTCTACGCGGGCCTGGTGCGTGGGGTGCGCGATTACGTGCGCAAGAACGGCTTCAAGGATGTCCTGCTCGGCCTGTCCGGCGGCATTGATTCGGCGCTGACGCTGGCAACCGCGGTGGATGCGCTGGGCGCGGAGCATGTGACCGCGGTCATGCTGCCGTCGCGCTACACCTCCGGATTGTCATTGCGGGAGGCGCACGCGCAGGCGCATGCGCTTGGGGTGCGTTATTTCGATCTGCCGATCGAGGCAGCCGTGGACGCGTTTACCGCCACGGTCGCTCCTGTCGCGCCGAATGGCCCGTGCGATCTCGCCGCCCAGAACCTGCAATCGCGCAGCCGGGGCGTGTTGCTGATGGCGCTGTCCAACGAAACCGGCGCGCTGCTGCTGACCACCGGCAACAAGAGCGAGATGGCGGTGGGTTACGCGACCCTTTACGGGGACATGTGCGGCGCGTATGCGCCATTGAAGGACGTCTACAAGACGCAGGTGTACCGGCTCGCGCAATGGCGCAACACGCAAGGACCGGTCATCCCGCCCGCCGTCATCGAACGGCCGCCCTCGGCGGAACTGCGCCCCGACCAGACCGACCAGGACTTGCTGCCGCCGTACGACATGCTCGACGGCATCCTGGCGCGCTACATCGAGCGCGCGCAGTCCCAGCCGGAGATCATCGCGGCCGGCTTCGATGCCGAGATGGTGCATCGCGTTGTGCGCATGGTGCTGACCAATGAGTTCAAGCGCAGGCAGGCCGCGCCCGGTCCGCGTGTGTCGACCTGCGCGTTCGGCCGCGAGCGGCGGTATCCGATCAGCTCGGGGTGGCGCTGAGCACTTTTCAATTTGACCGCGAAGCCGCGAAATCGTACCATTTTGGTACCTTTTTAGAGGTTCCGCCGTGCTCCGCGTCAGCCGACTCGCCGACTACGCTTCCGTGGTGATGACCTGCCTTGCGCGTCATGACGAGGCGGTGCTTTCGGCTGCGCAGATCGCGGAGGAAACGAAGCTTGAATTGCCGACTGTCAGCAAGCTTTTGAAGCAGCTTGCGCACGCCGGCCTGGTGGAATCCTTCCGCGGCGCGGCCGGCGGCTACAAGCTGGCGCGTTCGCCGCGCGCGATCACGCTGGCCGAGATCGTCGAGGCGCTGGACGGGCCGATCGGTCTCACCGAATGCTGCGCCGGCCACGCCGGTTGCGAACGCGAGGCGCATTGCAACGTGTCGAGCGGCTGGCAGGGCGTTGGCGGCGCGGTGAATGCCGCGCTGCGCGCGGTCAGCCTCGCCGACATGCTGCGCCCGGCCACTCAGCCACGCCGGACACGGCGCGCGGGAGCATGATGCCATGGCGACCGAGCGCAACGATCTCCAGCAACTGCTCAACCGCCGCTACAGCGCCGGCTTCGTCACCGACATCGAAACCGATTCGCTGCCGCCCGGGCTGAACGAGGACGTCATCCGCGCGCTCTCCGCGCGTAAGCAGGAGCCGGAGTGGATGACCGAGTGGCGACTTGCCGCGTATCGCCACTGGCTGACGATGGCGCCGCCGCACTGGGCGAAGTTGAATATCGGTCCGATCGATTTCCAGACGATCAGCTACTACGCCGCGCCGAAAAAGCAGCCGAAGTCGCTGGCGGAAGTGGATCCGAAACTGCTGGAGACCTACGACAAGCTGGGCGTGCCGCTTCACGAGCGGGCCAAACTCGCAGGCGTGGCGGTGGACGCGGTCTTCGATTCGGTATCGGTCGGTACCACTTTCCGCAAGGAGCTGGCCGATGCCGGCGTGATCTTCTGCTCGATGAGCGAGGCGATCCGCGAGCATCCGGAACTGGTGAGGCAATACCTGGGATCTGTGGTCCCGCAGCGCGACAACTTCTTCGCAGCGCTGAACTCGGCCGTGTTCTCCGACGGCTCGTTCGTGTTCATCCCCAAAGGAGTGCGCTGCCCGATGGAATTGAGCACGTACTTCCGCATCAATGCCGGCCACACCGGCCAGTTCGAGCGCACGCTGATCATTGCCGAAGAGGGTGCTTCGGTTTCATACCTCGAAGGCTGCACCGCACCGATGCGCGACGAGAACCAGTTGCACGCGGCGGTCGTCGAGCTGGTCGCGCTGGAGCGCGCCAGCATCAAGTATTCGACCGTGCAGAACTGGTATCCGGGCGACGAGAATGGCATCGGCGGCATCTACAACTTCGTGACCAAGCGCGGCGACTGCCGCGGCGACGATTCGCGCATTTCCTGGACCCAGGTGGAAACCGGTTCCGCGATCACCTGGAAATATCCGAGCTGCATCCTGCGCGGCGATCGCAGTGTCGGCGAATTCAATTCGGTGGCGCTGACGCATCACCGCCAGCAGGCCGACACGGGCACCAAGATGATCCACATCGGCCGCGACACGCGCAGCAAGATCGTCTCGAAGGGCATCAGCGCCGGTCATGGCCAGAACAGCTACCGCGGGCTGGTGAAGATCGAGAAAGGCGCGACCAACGCGCGCAACCACACGCAATGCGACTCGCTGCTGATCGGCAAGAAGTGCGGCGCGCACACCTTCCCGTACATGGAAGTGAAGGACCCCAGCGCGATCGTCGAGCACGAGGCGACCACGTCCAAGATCTCCGATGAGCAGATGTTCTATTGCCGCTCGCGTGGCATTGCCGAGGAGGACGCGGTCTCGCTGATCGTGGACGGATTCTGCAAGCAGGTCTTCCGCGAGTTGCCGATGGAGTTCGCGGTGGAAGCGAAGAAGCTGCTGGAAGTGTCGCTCGAAGGTGCGATTGGCTAGCGCGCAATCACGTCGTGCGCGGAGCGCACGCTACGAAGAATGGACATGCTGAAAATAGACAATCTCCACGTCCGCGTCGCCGGACGCGAAATCCTGAAAGGCCTCTCGCTTGAAGTGAAGCCCGGCGAGGTGCACGCGATCATGGGCCCGAACGGCGCGGGCAAGTCCACGCTGGGCAACGTACTGGCCGGTCGCGGTGGCTACGAGGTGACCGACGGTTCCGTCACCTACAACGGAAGCGACCTGCTGCAACTTGAGCCGGAGGCGCGCGCCGCGGCGGGCGTGTTCCTCGCGTTCCAGTATCCGGTCGAGATTCCCGGGGTCAATAACACTTATTTTCTGCGCGCGGCGTTGAATGCGCAGCGCAAGGCCCGCGGCGAGGCGGAGTTGGATTCGAGAGAGTTCCTGGGCGTCGTCCGCGAGAAGCTCAAAGTCATGCAGTTGTCGCCGGAGCTGCTCAATCGCGCGGTCAACGAGGGCTTCAGCGGCGGCGAGAAGAAACGCAACGAGATCTTCCAGATGGCCGTGCTGGAACCGAAGCTCGCGATCCTGGATGAAACCGATTCGGGCCTGGACATCGACGCACTGAAGCAGGTCGCCGAAGGCGTGAACGCGCTGCGCGACCCCAAGCGTGCATTCCTGGTGATCACGCATTACCAGCGGCTGCTGGATTACATCGTGCCGGATTTCGTGCACGTGCTCGCGGACGGCCGCATCGTCGAAAGCGGTGGCGCGCAACTCGCGCAAGAGCTGGAAGCGCACGGCTACGCCTGGGTGCGCGAGCGCAAGCCAGCCGAGGCCTCGGCGTGAGCGCTGCGGTCGCGCCCTTCGTCGAGTCCATGCGCGCGGCGGCATTGCCGGCGAGCGGCATCGGATGGCTGGACGCGGCACGGCGCGAGGCGATGCAGGTCTTCGTGACCGCGGGATTGCCGAACACGCGCAACGAGTTGTGGAAGTACACCGCGCTGCGCGCGATGGAACGGCGCAGCTATATCTCGCGCGATGAAACCGCTGCCGCGCGCACGATTGACGAAAGCGTCGTCGCGTTGCCGGGTGTTGCCGGGCCGCGGCTGGTATTCGTCAATGGCGTCTTCCGTGCCGATCTCTCGCGACTGGAAAACTTGCCGAAAGGCTTGAGCTTGCGGCCGCTGTCGCGCGCCCTGGCCGAACAACCCGAACCGCTGCGTTTCGCGTTGTCGCGGCACGATCGCGAATCCCGCGACGCGTTCGCCGCGTTGAACCTGGCGCTGGCAACGGACGGGGTCGTGCTGGAGGTGGCCGACGGCGCGCGCATCGAATTGCCGGTTCATCTGGTGCACCTGGGCGCACCGGCCGGAGGTGATGTCGCCTGGCACGCGCGCAGCCTGATCGAGCTCGGTGCGGGTGCCCATCTCAAGCTGATCGAACACCACGCGGCAGCCGGCGAGCACGCGCATTTTTCGAACGTGTCCAGCGAAATGGTTCTGCGCGAAGGCGCGCAGCTGGACCTGCTGGTCGTCCAGGATTCGGCCAACGGTGTAACCCTGCTCCGCCGCGGTGAATTGCGCCTGCATGAAGGCGCGCGCGCGACGCTGCACGCGCTGGAGCTGGGCGGCGCCCTGGCGCGTCACGAACTGCGTATCGCGCTGGACGGTGATCGCTCGCGCGTGACCACCCGCGGCGCCTTCGCGCTGCGCGGGCGCCAGCACGCGGATACCGAATTGCTGATCGAGCATCGAGGTCGCGATACCGCGAGCAATTCGCTCTGGCGCGGTGTGGCGGATGGCCGCGCACGCGGCGTGTTCCATGGCGCGATCACCGTGCATCCCGGTGCGGACGGTTCCGGCGCGCAGCTGTCCAACAAGAATCTGCTGCTGTCGCCCGATGCCGAGGTCGATACGCGTCCGGCGCTGGAGATCCATGCCGACGAGGTCAAGGCGGCGCACGGCGCGACGGTCGGCCAACTGGATGAGCGCGCGCTGTTCTACCTGCGCTCGCGTGGCGTGCCGGCGGAAACGGCGCGCATGTTGCTGGTGCGTGCGTTCTGCGCGGCGGCGCTCGGCGATTTCGAACCGCAGGCGTTGCGTGAACATTGCGACGCGCTGCTGCTGGCGCATCTGCCGCGCGAGGCTGAAACATGAGCGCCCGCATCGAAATAGCTCATTCCGCCGGGGGAAAGCAGATCGACTGGCAACGCCTCCGCGCCGAGTTTCCGCTGCTCGCGCGCAATGTGCACGGCAAGCCGCTGGTCTATCTGGACAGCGCCAATACTTCGCAGAAGCCCGCGCCCGTGATCGAAGCGGTGGATCGGTTCTATCGCGAGTCCAATGCCAACGTCTCCCGCGCCGTGCACCAGCTCGGCAGTGAGTCCACCGCGCTGTACGAAGGCGCGCGCAACAAGCTCGCCGCGTTCATCGGCGCCACGCATCGTGATGAAGTCGTGCTGACTTCCGGCACCACGATGGCGACCAACCTGGTCGCCTACAGCTACGCCTTGCCACGGCTGAATGAAGGCAACGCGATCCTGGTCACCACGATGGAGCACCACGCCAACATCGTGCCGTGGCAACTGGTCTGCGGCCGCGCCGGTGCGCATCTGAAAGTGGCGCCGATCACCGAGAGCGGCGAGCTGATCTTCGAGAAGTTCGTGGAGGCGCTGACCGATGAAGTGAAGCTTGCCTGCGTCACGCACGTCTCCAATGTGCTCGGCACCATCAATCCGGTGAAGGAACTGGCGCGCGAGTGCCGCAAGCGTGGCATCCCGCTGCTGGTTGACGGCTCGCAGGCCGCGCCACACCTGCCCTTGGATGTCGCCTCCATCGGCTGCGACTTCTATTGCGTGACCGGCCACAAGATGTGTGGTCCGACCGGCACCGGCGCGCTGTGGGCGAAGCGAGAGCATCTGGCCGCCATGCCGCCGTTCTTCGGTGGTGGCGAGATGATCCGCGAGGTGAAATTCTCCGGCACCACCTTCGCCGACCCGCCGCACAGGTTCGAGGCGGGCACGCCCAACATCGCAGGCTTCGCGGGCCTGGGCGCGGCGGTGGATTATCTCCAGAACCTCGGCATGGCCAATATCGCCGCGCGCGAACGCGAGCTGCTCGACTACGCCACGCAGGCGCTTGAGCGCGTGCCGGGGCTGCGCATCATCGGCACCGCGCGCGAGAAGGCTGCCGTGATCTCGTTCCTGGTCGAGGGCGCGCACGCCCATGATCTCGCCACCCTGCTGGACCAGGAAGGCATCGCCGTACGTTCCGGTCACCACTGCGCGCATCCGCTGATGCAGTTCTATGGCGTTCCAGCCACCGCGCGCGCATCGCTGGCGTTCTGGAACACTACGCAGGAAATTGATGCGCTGGTCGCGGCGATCGCGCGCGTGCGCAAACTGCTGGGGTAAGCTGATGAGTGTGACAACGACCGAAAGCGCGTTGACGTTTCGCCGCGCCAATTCCGCGGATGTGGAAGCGGTGGTCGCGCTGACCGAATCGGCCTATCGCGGCGAAGTCAGCCGTACAGGCTGGACTACCGAAGCGGATTTCCTGGACGGGCAGCGCACAGATGCCGCCGATGTGTCCGCGCTGGTCGCGCGCGAGGACGCGCGCATCGTGCTGGCCGAACGCGATGGCAAATTGCTGGCCTCCTGCCTGGTCGAAAGACAGCCGGGCGGCGATGGGTACTTCGGCATGTTCTCGGTGCGTCCGAACCTGCAGAACGGGGGTATCGGCCGCGCGCTGCTGGCGGAAGCCGAACGCATCGCGCGCGAGGAATGGCATTGCAGGCAGATGCGGATGAGCGTGATAGACATCCGCGAATCTCTGATCGCCTGGTACGAGCGGCGGGGTTATCGGCGCACCGGCGAGTACAAGCCGTTCCCGTATGGCGATGAACGCTTCGGCATTCCAAAGCGCGACGACTTGCGTTTCGAGTGGTTGGTGAAATCGCTCGAGGGCGAGGCATGACCGACTGGGTCCGCGTCTGCGCCGTTTCCGAATTGTTGCCCGGCGAATTCCAGGTTGCGTGGGATGGCGACACGTCGATCGCGGTGTACAACATCGATGGCGAGTACTACGCGATCGAGGACACGTGCACGCACGACGGTGGCGAACTGGCCGGTGGAGAGCTGCATGGTTTCGAGGTCGAATGCCCGCGTCACGGCGCGCGTTTCGACCTGCGCGATGGCGCGGTGACCGCACCGCCGGCAGTCATGCCGATCGCGACTTTTCCCGTGCGCGTGGAGAATGGCGGGATCTACACGCGCGACGATCGCTAGCCGGGTCACATCACCGGCGGAAACCGCACTTCCACGCGCAGGCCGCGGCCGTACAGGCCCGGGCCGAAATCCACGATAGCGCCGTGGCGCTCGGCGATTTCCCGGACGATCGCCAGCCCCAGACCGCTGCCGTCGCGGCGATCGCCATCCACGCGGAAGAAGCGTTCGCCCAGCCGCGGCCAGAGGTGCTCCGGAACGCCGACGCCATCATCGCTGACAGCCAGCACCACGCCGATATGGGAGCCGGACTCCAGTGAAACGGTGACCTCGCCATCACGGCGGCCATAACGCAGCGCGTTGTCCAGGAGGTTGCCGAGCATTTCGCGCAGCAGCAATGCGTCGCCCGCGACACGGATGCCACTCGCCGGTCCGCTGTAGCCCAGATCGGCGTGCTGCGCGAGGGCCATTGGCACCCGCGCCGCCACTTCGTCGCGCACCAGCACGGCCAGGTCCAGCGGTGTGATCGCGCCCACCACTTCGTCCGGGGCCTGCGCACGCGCCAGTGCCAGCAGTTGCCCGGCCGCGCGTGCGGTGCCGGCAGACAACCGCTCGACGTGCGCCAACGCTTCGCGCACCGATTCCGGACGAGGGTCCGCCAGCGCGCGCTCGGCCTGCAGCCGCAGGCCGGCCAGCGGCGTGCGCAACTGGTGTGCGGCATCGGCAATGAAACGCTGCTGCTGTGCGAGCATGCGATCCACGCGACCGAGCAGCGCATCGATGGTCGCCACCAGCGGTTGCACTTCCAGCGGCACGCCACCTGCTTTCAGTGGCGACAGGTCGCCGGCGTGGCGCAGGCGCAGTTCGCGCGCCAGCGGATCGAGCACGCGCAGCCCGCGATTCACGCCCAGCCAAACCAGACCCATCGCCAGCAGGATCAGCGCAAACTCGATCGGCACCGTCGCTCCCAGCAGTTCGCGCGCCAGCAGGTGCCGCTTGCGCATCGTCTCGGCGGCGGAAATCACCAGCGTGTCGTTTGGTGCATCGGCATTGGGGATCAAGACCGAGACCATGCGCATGGTGTGATTGCCCAGGGTGAAACTGGTGAAGATCGGTTCCGGGCCTGGCTGGCGGGCGGGTGGTTGCGGCAGGCCGGGATCGCCGGACAGCAACCCGTAATGCGTGCTGCGCACCGCGTAAATCACGCGATCGAAGGAGTCGTATTGCAGCAGGATGCGAGCCTGGTCGGATAGTTCGCTGCGTCCGGCATTGCTGTTCACCAGTTGGCCGAGCGCACGTACGGAGTCCAGCAGCCAACGATCGTAGACGCGATTGGCGTAATACAGTGCGAGCCCATAGGTGACCGCCGCGCCGCAGACCAGCACCGCGCAGAGGGGCAGGCCGACCAGCAGCAGCAAGCGTCGCTTCAGGCTAGGGCTGCGCATCGCTTTCCTCCAGCAGATAACCCAGCCCGCGCACCGTGCGCAGTTGCACGCCGCTGCCGGCGAGCTTGCGGCGCAAGCGGTATACCGCGATGTCCAGGCCGTTGTCGGACAGCGTCTCGTCCCACTTGCACAGCGTCTCGATCAATTGCTCGCGGCTGGTGACGCGGCTGCGTCGCAGCAACAGAGCCTCGAGCAGGCCGAATTCGCGCGCGGTGAGTTCCAGCGCCGCACCGTCAAGCAGTGCGCGCCGTCCGGCCAGATCCACCGACAGTCTGCCGATCCGCAAGGCGGGGACGCCTTGCGATGCGCGCCGGCGCAGCAACGCACGCACACGTGCGTCGAATTCCGCCAGTGCGAACGGTTTGACCAGATAATCGTCCGCGCCCAGGTCGAGTGCGCGCACGCGCTGATCCAGTTCATCGCGCGCGGTGATCACCAGCACAGGCACCGGGTCGGTGTCGGCGCGAAGCTTGCGCAGGATCTCGCCGCCCTCCGCGCCGGGCAGGCCGAGATCCAGCACCACCAGCCCGAAGGCGTGTTCCCGCAGTGCGTTCAGGGCCTGGCGCCCATCGGCGAGATGGTCCACGGTGTGACCGGCACGCTTCAGTGCGTCGCACACCGCGTCGGCAATCGCCGCATCGTCTTCCACTACAAGGACACGCATGGCATCGGAATCGGGAATGGGGAAAACAGGAAGAGCCTACTACCTCGCCGCCGCCGGATACCGATTCTACGGGTCGGAGGCTACCCGATCCCGGGCTACCTGCTGCCGGCGGCCTGGAGCTTTGCGAGGACCAGTTCGCCAGCACCCTCGATCACCGCGCGTTCGCGCGCCCCGGTCTGGAAGCTCAGCAGCGCGGCATCTTCGGCGGCAAGCTGCAGAACAGCTTCGCCCACTGACACGGATGCGCCGCCGCGATGCAGGTACACCAGCCAGCGCGCGCCGGGTTCGGCCGGCAGCACCATGGGGCCCACCAGCGTGCGCGCGAAAAGTTCGCCGTGCGCCCCGTCGCGCAGCATCAGGTTGAAGTCACGGGTCGCGCCTTCCGGCAGGATGCCGAACGCAGCCGGCGCACCGGCAAAGCGCAGCACGCCGAAGCGGTTGGCTCGTTGCGCGCGTCCATCCGGGAAACGCAGTTCCATGGCCGCATCCAGCGGCACCAGCAAGCGTTGCGTGTCCGGCAGTTCCGAAAACGGCCCGTCACGTTCGACCTGCGCGATGCTGATCCGTATCCGCCAGTCGCTGCCGTCCGGTTCGCGCAGGATCACGGCGGTTTGCCCCAAGCCATTGGCCCAGGACTCGACGTGGCGTGACTTGGCCGGCAGCGGCAACAGGGTTTGCGTGTCGCTCATTTCAGCCGCCCGAGTACCAGCAGGCTGGCCGCGTAGGCGATCAGCGTGGCGGCAATCGCAATGGCGAGGCTGAGCCAGAAATTCCAGCCTGCACGCAGCAGCCAGGCCAGGACCACGAACAAGGCCAGCGATGGGATCACCAGCCAGAGGATGTCCATCGAAAAGCTTGCCAGTCGCGCCGGATCGCGGGTGTCGTGCCACAGCCACACCATCGCCAGCAGCGAAGTCAGGGGCAGTGACACCAGCACCGCGCCGGCCACGCTGGAGCGTTTGCCGAGTTCGGACGCGCCCGCGATCAGCAGCGCGGAGATCAGGGTCTTGAGGAAGAACTGTGCCATGGGCGAATCGGTTGCGGACGAAGGCGGACCGCGCGCGGGAGCAGGCACCGGAGTGTACACGTCGGTACATGGGGTGCCGACGTGCGGCATGCCGGCGTGCAGCAGCTTGCGGGATTTTTCTAAGCCAGCAGCTTGGCGAGTGCGCGGCTGGTCGCCAACAGGCTCTCGCGCCAGCTCATTCCGATGATGGGCTGGCCGGTGCGCGTATCGCGAAAGGTTTCCTCCTGCCCGGGTGCGAGCAGGTGGCGGTAGTCGATCGTCAGCTCTTCGTCCGCGGCAAGGTTGCGCGCGGCGAATATGAAGCCGAGGTGCCACAGGCCATTGGGCTCGAAATCGTGGTTGACGTAACACTCGTCCGGCCATTCCGGCGAAAGCGTGTAGCGATCCTCGAACCAGCGCACCGAGGTGTGCAGTTGCGCGGCCAGCTCGGGATCGGCCTGCAGGTCCTCAAAGCTGTAAGTGCCGCCGATGCCGTCCGGTGCGATCACCACGCGTCCGCGCGGCACCGGTTCCTCCACGAACAAGCCGAGTCCCGCGCCCGGAATGGTGGATGCACCGATGCGATAACGCGGCAGGATCACGAGCGATACTCCGGAAGAGACGGCGCGCGAGTGTAGCGCGCGCCGCCTTCCCGGAACATTGGCTTACCGCTTGTGCGGGTGCGCGGCTTTCGCCGGCTTCGCGGGCTTGGCATTCTCCGACACCGCACTGCCGCCGGAGAAGCGGATCGCATCGCGGTTGTGCGCCAGCGTCTTGTCGCCGATGCCTTTGACCTGACGCAGGTCATCCACCGACTTGAACGGGCCGTGGGCGTTGCGCCAGGCGACGATGGCGCTGGCCTTGCTCAGGCCGATGCCGTCCAGCGAATTGGCGATCGTGGCGGCGTCAGCATGGTTGATGTCCACCGGCGTGGCGGCGAAGGCGGGCAGGGCGCAGGCCAGCGCAAGCACGAGTGCGGCAAGGATGTTGCGGATCATGACGGTCTCCTTTGGGTAGTGAAGGCACGTGCCGCTCTGGGAACTCCGAACAAGCTGCTGCGCTCGGCAGCTTGCATCCCGACACTTCTTCAGAGTTTCCCGCGACATCGCGTGACAACAGCATGGAGCGGATCCAGAGGCGGGTCTGCCAGCCGAAGCCAGTTGAGGCGTACGTCCCGGCTGCACTGGCTGTCGGGGATTTCCGACAAGAACGGCTCGAAACGGCTGCGCTGCTACACTGAGCGGTCTTGTGTCAGCGGAGAGGCTCATGGACGCCAGCAAGCTCGCATCCTTCGTCGGCGGCATCTGGGACGAGGAGGTCGTGCCGCAGATCACCGAGTACATCCGCATCCCCAACAAGTCGCCGCTGTTCGATCCGCAGTGGGTCGAGCACGGCTACATGGACGATGCGGTCGGGCTGATGGAGACCTGGGCGCGCGCCAAGCTCGTGGCTTTGCCGGGATCCACGCTGGAGGTGGTGCGCCTCGAAGGCCGCACACCGCTGATCTTCATCGACGTGCCGGCGTTCGGCAACGAGGCGCGCGCAGACGATTGCGTGCTGCTCTACGGGCATCTCGACAAACAACCGGAGATGACCGGCTGGAACGAAGGCCTGGGTCCGTGGACGCCGGTGCGAGAAGGCGACAAGCTGTTCGGACGCGGCGGCGCCGACGACGGCTATGCGATCTTCGGATCCCTTTCCGCGCTGTTGGCACTGCGCGAGCAGAAGGTCCCGCACGCGCGCTGCGTGATCATGATCGAGGCCTGCGAGGAATCAGGCAGCTACGACCTGCCGCATTACGTGGATCACCTCGCCGGGAGGATCGGCCAGCCTTCGCTGGTCGTATGCCTGGACTCCGGTTGCGGCAACTACGACCAGTTGTGGCTGACCACTTCGCTGCGCGGCCTGACCGGCGGCAATCTCACCGTCAGCGTGCTGAGCGAGGGCGTGCATTCGGGCGATGCCTCGGGCGTGGTGCCCGACAGCTTCCGCATCCTGCGCGATCTGCTGTCGCGGCTGGAAGACTCGGGCACCGGTGCGATCAAGCCGAGCGAACTGTACGTCGAAATTCCGGCACAGCGCGCCGAGCAGGCGAAGTTGTGCGCAGGCGTGCTGGCTACTGCGATCTACGACAAGTTTCCCTTCCTGCCCGGCATGAGGCCCGTCGCGGACGATCTCGCCGAGCTGGTATTGAATCGCACCTGGCGCCCGCAGCTCGCGATCACCGGCGCGGATGGCCTGCCGCCTTTGCGCAGTGCCGGCAATGTGTTGCGCCCGTCCACCGCGGTGAAACTGTCGCTGCGCCTGCCGCCGACACTGGATGGTGCGCGTGCTGGCGAATTCCTGAAGAATCTCATGGAAAGCGATCCGCCCTATGGCTGCAAGGTCGAACTGAAACTGGAGAAGGCTTCCAGCGGCTGGAATGCACCGGCCTTGTCGCCTTGGCTGGAGAAGGCAGTGGCGCAGGCTTCGCAGGATGCCTTCGGCGCACCGCCGGTGTACATGGGCGAGGGTGGCAGCATCCCGTTCATGGGCATGCTCGGCGAGAAATTCCCGAAGGCGCAGTTCCTGATCACCGGCGTGCTGGGACCGCACTCCAATGCGCACGGGCCGAACGAATTCCTGCACATCCCCACCGGCAAGCGCGTCTCGATGGTGGTGGCGAAAGTCGTGGCCGAACACTGCAAGGCGAGCGCGAAATCGCTGACGTGAGCGTTGCGATCCGCATCCGCGAGGCTAGTCCGGCAGAGGCCGAAGCGCTGGCGTGCCTGTCGGCGCAGCTCGGCTATCCGGCGGATGCGGAAGCGATCGTCCGTCGTCTGCGTCAAATCGGGGCACACGGAGTGGGGCTGGTGCTCGTTGCGGAAGAGGCCGGGGGAAAGATCGCCGGCACCGCCCACGTGCATGCCGAATACAGCATGGTGGACGAACCGAAGGCCCATCTCGCCGATCTGGTCGTGGATGAGGCCTCGCGCGGCAGGGGCGTGGGTGCTGCGCTGTTGCGCGCCTGCGAAGCGTGGGCGCGCGAACGAGGCTTGTCGAGAATGCGCGTGAATTCGAACGTGATCCGCGAACGCGCACACCGTTTCTACCTGCGCGAAGGCTATGCGGAAAACAAGCGGCAGGCGGTGTTCTTCAAGCAGCTGATCTGAAGGATTGCGATGCGCTTCAACCTACCCCCCGTCACGCTGTCGCTGCTGATCGCCAACGTCGCGATCTTCCTGGTCATGCTCGCGGGCGGGCAGGAGTGGCTGGTCGCCCATGCCGCGCTCTGGCCGCTCGGTCCCGCGCAGCAGACCTTCTATTCGGACGGGACGCCGGTGACCGTCGGGTTCCAGGCATGGCAGCTGATCACCTACGCCTTCCTGCACGGCGGCTGGGCGCACATCGGCTTCAACATGCTGGCGCTATACATGTTCGGCGCGCCGATCGAAAGCCTGTTCGGCGCGCGGCACTTCATTTTTTACTACGTGTTCTGCGCCGTGATCGCGGCCCTGGCGCACCTGGCCGTGGTGCATTTCTTCACCGGCGGTTTCTATCCGACGCTGGGCGCGTCGGGCGCGATCTTCGGCCTGCTGCTGGCGTTCGGCGTGTTGTATCCGCACGCCAAGATCATCGCGCTGATCCTGCCGATCCCGCTGCCGGCGTGGCTGGCGGTGATCGGTTACATGCTGCTGGAGTTGTTTCTCGGCGTGACCGGCACGCAGGCGGGCGTGGCGCATTTCGCGCACCTGGGGGGCGCGCTGGGCGGTTACGTGCTGCTGCAATACTGGCGCGGCAAGTTTCCCATCAAGCCCCGGCGGATCCTGTTCCGCTGAGATGCGCGATCAGGCTTTCAGCAACGCCGGCGGCAACACCGGCTCGATCGCTTCCACCATCTGCGCAACGATGTGGTGGTTCCCCGCGACGATGTTGCCGGAAGCCGGCATGCCGTCGCGCCCGGCGAAATCGCAATAGCGCCCCCCGGCCTCGCGCACCAGCAACACGCCGGCGGCCATGTCCCAGGGCTTCAGTCCGATCTCGAAATAACCGTCCAGGCGTCCGTTCGCGGTCCAGGCCAGGTCCAGCGCCGCGGAACCGGCGCGGCGCAGGTCTTCGGCCTTGCCCAGCAGCACGCGCGTCATGTCAAGTTGCGCATCCAGGTGCGCGCGCTGGCGATACGGAAAGCCGGTGGCGATCAATGATCCGTCCAGGCTCTCGCGCTTGCCGACGCGGATGCGACGATCGTTGAGAAATGCTCCGTCGCCCTTGCTGGCGGTGAAGATCTCGTCGCGCAGCGGGTCGAAGATCACCGCATGCACCGGTTCGCCCCGATCCAGTTGCGCGATCGAGACGGCGAACTGCGGGATGCCGCGCAGGTAATTGTGGGTGCCATCCAGCGGGTCGATTACCCAGGTGAAGCGCGCGTTGCTCTTGCCGGAGGCACCCGATTCCTCGCCGAGGATCGCATTGTCGGGATAGGCGCGTTTCAGTTCGCGCACGATCTCCGCTTCGGCCTGCCGGTCCACCTCGCTGGCGAAATCCAGATGCTGCTTTTCGGTCACGACCAGGCTGCCGACCCGATTCATGTAGCGCAGGATGACATTGCCTGCGGCGCGCGCAGCGCGCACCGCGACGGTGACGGCGGGTCGGGCCATGACTGGATTTCCGAGGTGAAAAGAACGCGCCGCTCGAGGCGGCGAACGGCTAGTTTAGCAGGGACCGGTGTGCAGGAAGCAGCGAGCAGGGAAACACAACGGATGTCATTCCGGGGCGGCCCGCGCTTCGGGAATGGGGTCCGGATCTGCTTTGCAGGGGGTGCGATGGCAAGCCAGCCATCCCTGGCCAAGAGCTCCGTGGTTCCGCCGCGATGAAGCTGCGGCGGCCCCGGAATGACGAGTGTTGTTATGCTTTCCCGCTCACCGCTCACCGCTCACCGCTCACCGCTCACCGCTCACCGCTCACCGCTCACCGCTCACCGCCAAATCGATGCCGCCCGCTTCCGCAAATCTCCGTTTCGTCCTCGCGCGCACCTCGCATCCGGGCAACATCGGCTCGGCGGCGCGCGCGATCCGCACCATGGGATTCGACCGATTGCTGCTGGTGGCGCCGCATCGTTATCCCGACCCGAAAGTGCTTGCCATGGCCGCTGGCGCGGACGATGTGCTGGCGAAGGTGGTCGTCTTCGAGGATGTGCCGAATGCGGTCGCGGATTGCACGCGCGTGTACGGGTTGAGCGCGCGCCGGCGTGGGATTCCGCTGCCGGAACTCGCACCGCATGAAGCGGCTGCGCAAATCGCGACTGAATTGAAAGGCGACACGCAGGTCGCGCTGCTGTTCGGCAACGAGCAATCCGGCCTGGACAATGACGAGCTGATACGCTGCCACGCGATGGTGCGCATCCCGAGCGTGGAGGACTTCTCCTCGCTCAATCTCGCGCAGGCCGTCCAGGTGATGGCCTACGAAATGCGCATGGCGATGCTGGAAAGCGATCCGTCAGGCGCGGCCGGACAGGTCGAGTCGCGCGATCCGCCGTCCCCCGCCGCGGACATGGAGGAGTTCTTCTCCCACCTGTTCCGCACTTTGCACGCGATCGATTTCCACAAGGGTCGTTCGGCCACCACGATCGAACTGCGCCTGCGCCGGTTGTTCCAGCGCGCGCAACCCGATGCCCGCGAACTGCGCGTGCTGCACGGGATCCTCGCGGATGCGGAGAGGATGGCGCGAATCGCGGGGGAGAACCGAGGGTGAGTGGCGAGGCGCCGAGATCGAAGAATGAGGCAGGTGCACGAGTGTTCGGAAGAGCAACGGCTCGCGAAATTGCCGGAGCGGAGCACCCTCGCTACTCGCCCCTGATCCCTTCGCTCTCTAACCGCCCCCCATCTCCGCCTCGTCTTCGTTGCCTTCGGCGACCGGTGCGATCAGCACCTTGTCGATGCGCGCGCCATCGAGGTCCATTACCTCGAAGCGCAAGCCGCGCCACTCGAAATGTTCGCCGGCTTCGGGGATGTGGCCGAAGGCGGCCATCATCATGCCGGCCACGGTGCGGTAATCGTTTTCTTCCTGGTTGGGCAGCTCGAGGTGTTGCAGCAATTCGCGCAGGTCGTCGGTGGAAAGCGAGCCGTCCACCAGCAGACTGCCGTCGTCGCGGCGCACCACCGGCGCGTTGCGCGGCGCTTCGCCTTCCGCCGGTGTGGCGCGCCCGACTACCGCGCTCAGCAGATCGTTCAGCGTGACCAGTCCCTCGATGCCGCCGTATTCGTCCACCACCAGCGCGATCTGCGTCTGCGCGTCGCGGAATTCTTCCAGCAGGTCCAGTGCACGTGCGGTGCCGGGCACGAACAGCGGCTTGGCGAGACGCCTGAACAGTTCCGGCAATCGCGTTTCCAGGGACGCGCCGCGCAGCAGGCGCTTCACTTCCAGCACGCCCAGCACCTCGTCCTCGTTCTCGCGATAGACCGGATAGCGCGAGAACGGAGTGGTGCGCAACACCGCCAGGTTTTCCGCGAGCGGTGCAGTGGCATCCAGCCAGGCGATGCGCGGGCGCGGCGTCATCACGCTGTCCACCGTGCGGTCGCCCAGCCGCAGCACGCGATTGACCATGTTGCGCTCGTCGGGATCGAGCACGCCTTGCTCCGCGCCCTCCGCGACCAGCAGCCGGATTTCCTCTTCCGTCACTTTCTCGCGACGCGCGCGGTTGAGCCGCAGGATGGCGAGCACCAGCCCGCTCAACCGGTTCAGCACCCACACGAACGGCGCGGTGACCCACGAGAGCACCAGCATCGGCGTTGCGACCACGCAGGCGATGCGCTCGGGGCCGGTCAGTGCGGCGCGCTTGGGCACCAGTTCGCCGACCACGATATTGATGGTGGTGACGATGATGAAGCCGATGATCAGGCCGACGATGGTCGAATAAGGCACCACGCCGTGCAGGCCCAGTTGCAGCAGCCATACACGGATGCGTTCGCTCACTGCGTTGCCGGTGGCGGCGCCGGTGATCAGCGTGATCAGGGTGATCCCGACCTGCACGGTCGAGAGGAAGCGTTCCGGATGTTCGGCCAGCCGCAAGGCGATCTGCGCCTGCGCGCTGGAGCGCGCCATGTGTTTCAGGCGCACCTTGCGGGAGGCGATCAGGGCGATCTCGGACAATGCGAAGAACGCATTGCACAGCGCCAGCAGCAGGACCAGACCCAGCTCGGTCAGCATGTGCGATCGGAAGGCCGGGCGTGCGTGGGGACGTCCATGCGTCGAGTGTAGCAAGCCCGCGGGTCAAGGCTGCTGCTGGCCAATGTCACGCTCGTGTAATATTCCGGAAATATTCTGCGCCGGCATTGTCAGGAGCCTGTCATGTTTTCGCTGCAAACGATGTTCGGCAAGGGCGACAAGTTCTACGATCTGCTGGAGGCCAGCGCCGAGGCCGCGCGCGATGGAGCCAGTGCCCTGCAGAAGTTGCTGGAGCACCGCGGCGAGGCGATGATCCTGGACAGCTTCCGCGCCGCGCGCCGGCGCGAGAAGCAGCTCGCGGCACAGATCAGCCTGGCACTGGTCAACACCTTCGTCACCGCGCTGGACCGCGAGGACATCGAGGCGATGTCTTCGGCGCTGTATCGCATTCCCAAGACCATCGAGAAATTCGCCGAGCGTTACGCGATCATGCCTTCCAGGCTGGAAGGGGTGGATTTCGCCTCGCGCGCGGTGTTGCTGATGCGCGCCACCGAGGTGCTTGCCGAGATGGTCGGCGAACTGCGCAACGGCTTGCGCATTGACCGCATGCGCGCGCTGCAGGACCGGCTGCAGGCGATCGAATCCGAAGCCGATCGCATGTTGCTCGAGGCCTATCGCAGCCTCTACACGGCGGATGGCGATCCGATCAAGGTGGTGCTGGCCAAGGACCTGTTCGAGTTGATGGAGAAGGCGATCGACCGTTGCCGCGACGTCGGCAACGTCATTTATTCGATCGTGTTGAAGCATTCATGAGGACGGCGGCCATGCGTCCCCGCCACCCGTCTTCGATCCTCGCCCCCGCATGACCCTCGGCCTCCTCATCATCGTTGTCGTGATCGCGTTGGTGTTCACCTACATCAACGGGTTCCACGACACCGCCAACTCCATCGCGACGGTGGTCGCGACCAAGGTGCTGACCCCGGGCCAGGCGGTGCTGCTGGCCGCGGTGACCAACCTGATCGGCGCCCTGATCGGTACCGCGGTGGCGAAGACCATCGCCGCGGGCCTGGTTGATGCCGGCGTGGTCAATATCGGGGCCGAATTGCTGATCTGCGCACTGCTGGGCGCGATCATCTGGAACCTGATTACCTGGTGGCTGGGCCTGCCGTCCTCGTCCTCGCACGCGCTGATCGGCGGCCTCTGCGGTGCGGCGATCGCGGCGGCGCACGGCAGCTTCAATGCGGTGATCTGGAGCGAAGGGGGCGCCCACTGGTGGCAGGGCAAGGGCGTGATCCCGAAAGTGGTCGTGCCTATGGTGACTTCTCCGGTCATCGGGTTCCTGCTCGGGATCCTGGTCATGGGCGCGCTGTTCTGGCTGTTTGCGTGGTTTGCCAATCGCCAGGGCTGGCTGCGCCGCTTTGGCCGCACGCCTTTCGTGAACGCTCTTTTCGGCAAGGCGCAGCTGCTCTCTGCAGCGGCAATGGGCGTATCGCACGGCATGAACGACGCACAGAAGACCATGGGCATCATCGCCCTCGCGCTGGCCAGCGCCACTGCTGCTCACCAGCTGGATGCGCTCCCGGCCTGGCTGTCCTTCCTGCGCATTCCGGGCACGGTGGAGAATTTTCCGATTCCGGTCTGGGTGAAGGTGCTGTGCGCGCTGGTGATGGCAGCCGGCACCGCAGGCGGCGGCTGGCGGATCATCAAGACGCTCGGCCACAAGATGGTGAAGCTGCATCCGATCAACGGTTTTGCCGCGGAGACCAGTTCCGCCGCGGTGATCATCACCGCTTCCATATTCGGTTTTCCGGTGTCCACGACGCACAACGTGTCGGCTGCGATCATGGGCGTGGGCGCGGCCAAGCGCTTCAACGCGATCCGCTGGACGGTGGTCGAGCGCATGGTCTGGGCGTGGATCCTGACGTTGCCGATCACGGCCTTGATCGCGTGGGGCCTGGTGTTGGGCCTGCGCGCACTGGGGTGGAACGGGTAAGGCGACACCGTCGCCGCAATCTGCACCCTTCTTTCCATGATCAACAGGAACGTACGCGTCAGGACAGGGATTCCCTTCGTGTCCGTGCACGTGAGCGCGATCAGAGCATGCCTGTGCTGTCGGGCAGACCCACGCGTTCCTTTTCGCAGTCCTCCAGATACTTCCAGCGATTGACGATCGCGCAGAACAGCGCGGCAGTCCGCTCGGCGTCGTAGACCGCCGAATGCGCTTCGTTGGGATTCCATTCGAAGCCCGCCGCCTGCACCGCGCGCGACAACACCGTTTGCCCATAGGCCAACCCCCCCAGCGTGGCGGTATCGAAACACGAGAACGGGTGGAACGGGTTGCGCTTGTGCCCGCTGCGGCGGACCGCGGCGTTGAGGAATGAAAGATCGAAGGCCGCGTTGTGGCCGACCAGGATCGCGCGCTGGCAGCCGGCACTCTTCATTGCAGTGCGCACGGGCTTGAACACGTGCTCCAGCGCTTCGCGTTCCGGCAGCGCCGCGCGGAACGGATGATCCGGATCGATGCCGGTGATTTCCAGGGACTTCGGCTCGATATTGGCACCGGGGAAGGCCTGCACGTGTGTGGACACGTAAGGCTCCGGGTGCACCAGCCCATCGGGCTCCATGCGGATGCATACCACCGCGATCTCCAGCAGTGCGTCGCGTTCCGGATCGAAGCCACCGGTTTCCACGTCCACCACCACCGGCAGGAAACCGCGGAAACGCGCAGCCATGCGGGGCTCACGGGATTGTTCGTCAGTCATCGCGCCAGCATAGCAGTCGAATCAGACCGGAAGCTGTTCCGCTGAGAAGCTTGGCGCTGCCAGCGTGGTGATGCAGCGCGCTCCGCTCGCACCGAGATCCGAAGCTGCAGGCGCAAAAAAACGGCGGACCGGGTGGCCCGCCGCGTCCGACCGAGGGTCGTCGCCTCACAGCGAGGCGAGGCTTTCGTCGTGGTGCTGTACCGCGTTGCGAACTTCGGCCTTGCTCAGCCGACCGTCATTGTTGGTATCGGCCTGATGGAACATCTTGTTGTGGTAGGCCAGATCTTCACTCTGCGAGAGCGAGCCATCGTGATTGGTGTCGGCCGACCGCCACATCCGGTCGAAGCTGGCCTGACTGACCGCGCGGCCGCCATTGAGATTCTCCGACGCGGTCCTGCATTCCTGCTTGCTCAGCTTGCCGTCGTGATTGGTATCGGCGGTCTGGAATTGCTGTTTCCAGTAATTGTCGTATTCGCTCTGGGAAACCTGGCCGTCGTGGTTGGCATCCATCTGCTGGACCTGCTGATCCATCTGCCCGGTTTTCGTGGCGCCGTTCCAGGCCAGCGCCGCGGGACCGAAAGCTGCGCCGGCGATGAGCGCGCCCAGTGCGATCGTGAGTTTCCTGGTTTGCATAAATTCTCCTCCGTATGCATGCCGCCGCATGGCGGGTGTCCATTCGGCGATCGGGACGACCGCCTTTCCAAGGTCAGCGACAATTTTAGGAAGGCCCGGATTAACCCCTGATTAGGATGGCTGCTGCTGATTGACGCGAAATTCAGCGTCTGCGCGTGACGGTTGCGACAACACGCGCGGTATTCAAGCCGGCTCGGTCTTGAACTTGTACGCGCACAGGTCCCGGATCGGACACTGCGGGCACTTCGGTTTGCGCGCGATGCAGGTGTAACGCCCGTGCAGGATCAACCAATGATGCGCCCCGAGGCGGTATTCCCCGGGCACCACGCGCGTGAGCTTGTCTTCCACTTCGCGCACGTTCTTTCCCGGAGCGAGTCCTGTGCGGTTGCAGACGCGGAAGATGTGCGTGTCCACCGCGATCGTCGCCTCGCCGAATACGGTGTTGAGGATCACGTTGGCAGTCTTGCGTCCCACGCCCGGCAACGCTTCCAGCTCCTCGCGCGTGCGCGGCACTTCGCCGTGGTGGCGCTCGATCAGCAGCGCGCAGGTGGCGAGGATGTTCTTCGCCTTGCTGTTGTAGAGGCCGATCGTGGAGATGTATCGCTTCAGCCCCGTTTCGCCGAGATCGATGATCTGCTGTGGCGTGTTCGCAACGGGAAAGAGTTTCGCGGTGGCCTTGTTGACGCCGGCGTCGGTGGCCTGCGCCGAGAGGATCACTGCGACCAGCAGTTCGAACGGCGTGCGGTACTTCAGCTCGGTGGTGGGATTCGGATCGAGTTCGCGCAGGCGGCGGAACAGCTCGGCGATGTCGGCGCGCTTCATCGTCTCTCCCCTTGCTGCCCATGCGCAGCTTTTTGACGCGCTTGGCGGTTCGCGCGACTGCGCGCGATCGCCGCCAGCACGTCGGCCTTGCTGATGTCCTGGGTCGCGGGCAAACCGTCCGCGGGCGAGGCACGCGGACCGCGGCGCAGCTCGCGCGCCTCGCGCTCCCGCTGCAGGCGCGCATTGCGGGCGAGGTAACGCGCGCGCCAGAACGCCGCCTTTTCGCGCGCATGCGAGGGCAGTTGCGCCCGGGCGCGCTGCATGCGGCGACGCTGGACGGCTGCGGCCCAGCGACTCACCAGCGCGTCGCCGCGGCTGCGCAGCCAGGACGTGAAGGAGGAAAACACCATCGGCGGGATTCTAGTGCGTGGACCCGGCCGGCGCCGCCGAGCGGCGCAGCTCCAGCAGGTCGATTCGGGAAGGACAGTCGAGCCGCACCGGCGTGCCGGTAATTCCCACCCCGCTGGTGACGAACAGTTCGCCCTGCGGGGTGTGATAAAGCCCGTCAATGTAGGTCTCGTCGCGGACGGACTTGAACACGTGGGCGGTGATCCACGGCAGCGCGACTTGCCCGCCGTGGGTATGTCCGGCCATCGCCAGCGCGAATTGCACGCCGCGCAGTTTGCGCAACGTGTGCGGCTGGTGCATGAGGATCAGCAGTGGTTTGTCGTTCGGCAGTTTGCGCAGGAAATCCGCATCGTCCAGTGCGGTCCAGTAGTCGTGCAGGCCGGCGAGGCGAAAGCGCGGGAAATCCAGCACGCGGTGCTCGATGAACGTTATCGGTGCACCCGCGAGCGCCGCGTGGATCCTGGCCTGCAGCGGCGGTCCGGGCAGTTGCACGTCGTGGTTGCCGAGCACGGCGTACATCGGCTTGTTGAGTTTGCGCAACGGCGCCAGTGCGGCGCGCAGGTCGCGCGGCGGATCGTAGGTGAGGTCGCCCGCGAACAGCACCAGGTCCACGTGCATCGCATTCAGCCGGTCCACCATCTGGCGCAGCTTGTCCGGTCGCGTGAACAGGCCGACGTGGACGTCGGCGACCAGGGCGATATTGAGGTCCACGGGGGCCGGCACGACCGTGGTGCGCACGATGAGGACATTCGGCTCGACGAAGCGCGCCCAGGCGCCGACCAGCGCGAACAGCAGGACCAGTGCTGCGCCGGCGGCCCGCCGCCAGTGCCGCCTGCGCACGCGATCCCGCAGGATCAGGGCCGCTTCCAGCATCGCCGGGAACAGCAGCCACGAGCCGTGAAACAGGGCGAGCTGGAGGAATGCCTTGGCGCGGTTCTGCGGCTCGATGATGAAGTGCGGCATTTCCCAAGCGGGCCACCACACGCAGAAGATCCCGATCGCGATCAGCCACAGGATGAGCCGCACGTACCAGCGGGACAGCGGATTCCTCATGCGGCACGGGACAGTTGCGAGGCCTCATCGCGCGCCGGCAGCATGTCGATGCAATCCACCGGGCAGGGCGGGATGCACAGTTCGCAACCGGTGCACAGTTGCGGGATCACCGTGTGCATCAGCTTGGAGGTCCCGACGATGGCATCCACCGGACAGGCCTGGATGCACTTGGTGCAGCCGATACATACATCTTCGTCGATGAAGGCGACCTGCGGCGGCGATTCGCTGCCGCATTCCGGATCGAGCGGCAGCACGGATCGTCCGGTGAGCACGGCGAGCGCGCGTACACCGGCATCTCCGCCCGGTGGGCAGCGATTGATCTGCGCATCGTTGCGCGCGATCGCTTCAGCATACGGTCGGCACCCGGAATAGCCGCAACGCGTACACTGGGTCTGCGGCAACAGGGCATCGATGCGGTCGGCAAGCGTTTCCGGATCCATCCTTGCCCGCGCGCGAACGTGCAGCGCAAGCAGGCATGCCAGGGCGAGGAGCACCAGCAATGCCGCCACGGGAATCACGATCGCCATCTTGCAGATTGTATCCGCTGAGGCCGCCACCAGCCGTGAGGATGGGATTGCACCCTCGCCGTGGCGATGTTTAGATCGGTGGATCGGCGTGGACGGGAGAAGCGGATGAAGGGTGCGCGATTTGCCATCTTCGCATCGGGAATGGTGCTCGCCATAGGCATCGCACGGGCCGCGCCGCCGCCGCAGCCTTCGCCCGATGCACGAATCCGTGCGCTGGAGCAGCGCGTGGCCGAGCTCGAGAAACAGGCGCGACCGGAACTCGGCCAGCAAATGTTGCTGCTGGAGCTGCGCCACGACCGGCTGTGGTGGGCCGGCGAGGCGGGCAACTGGAATCTTGCCTATTACATGGCCGGCGAGATGGGCGAGGCGGTACAGGGCATCATCGAGGCCAACGGCGATGCCGCCGAGCTGCAGCCGCAGAAACTCTCCGAGGTGATGCCGGCCATGTTGGATACGCCGCTGAAGAACCTGATGGACGCGATCGGCACACACGACAGGGCGAGATTCGCCAAGGCTTACGACGACCTTTCCGCCGCGTGCACCGGCTGCCATCGCGTGGCCGGGAATCCGATGCTGGTCATCCAGCGCCCGCGCACGCCGTTGCTGGACGACCTGCGTTACGCGCCGGCCGGCAAGGAGCATTGAAGATGGGCACGCTCGCTGCGCTGCGCGAACTCGATTCCACCCAGCGCCACACCGTGGCGGCGAGTTTCCTCGGCTGGACGCTGGATGCGTTCGACTATTTCCTGCTGGTGCTGGTGATCCCCGAAGTCGCGCGCAGCTTCCATGTCGGCATCACCGAAGTCACCTTCGCGCTGCTGCTGACGCTCGCGTTCCGTCCGCTCGGCGCGTTGATTTTCGGACGCCTGGCCGATCGTTTCGGCAGGCGGCCGGTGCTGATGCTGGACGTGGTCCTGTATTCGGTGCTGGAACTGGCCTGCGCATTCGCCCCGTCATTGATCGTGCTGCTGGTCCTGCGCGCGCTGTTCGGAATCGCCATGGGCGGCGAGTGGGGCATCGGCGCTTCGCTCGCCATGGAATCCATCCCGCCGAAATCGCGCGGCATCGTCTCCGGGTTGCTGCAGAGCGGCTATCCATGCGGCTACTTGATCGGCGCACTGCTTTACGGCCTGCTGTTCAACAGCATAGGCTGGCGCGGCATGTTCGTGCTGGGCGCCGCGCCCGCGCTGCTGGTGCTTTACATCCGCAGCAAGGTGCCGGAATCGCCGGTATTCGAGCAGCGCCTGCGCAGCGGTACAAGGCGCGACGTGCGGACGGCGATGCGCGGCCACTGGGGCCTGTTCGTGTACCTGATGCTGCTGATGGCGGCGTTCAACATGTTCAGCCATGGCTCGCAGGACGTGTACCCGACGTTCCTGAAGAGCCAGAAGCATTTCGACACGCATCTGGTCAGCATCCTCACGATTGTGCTGAATCTCGGCGCACTGGTCGGTGGGCTGGCCTTCGGGGCATGGTCGGAAAAGATCGGTCGACGCCGCGCAATGGTGATCGCGGCGCTACTGGCATTGCCGGTGATTCCGCTGTGGACCTACGGCGGTTCGATCGTCCTGCTCGGCATCGGCGCGTTCCTGATCCAGGTCGCGGTACAAGGCGCGTGGGGCGTGGTGCCCAGTTACTTGAACGAGCTCTCGCCGGACGATGTTCGTGGCACGCTGCCGGGCTTCGCCTATCAGCTCGGCAACCTGATCGCCGCCGGGACCGGGACCATCCTTGCCTGGCTTGCCGCTACCCGTGGCGGCGACTTCGCCTTCGCACAGAGCGTGTGGATCGGCGGCGTGGCGATCGTGCTGGCGCTGCTGGCGGGGTTCGGACCGGAATCGCGCGGCGTCGCATTCGGCAACCGCGATGGTGCGCACCGGGAACTGGTTCCGAGCGGGCCGGTCCGGCGGCAGATCACCTGACGGATCAGGAGATTTCGCATGACGCGCGCCATGCGCATCGCTAGCATGCGCGTTTGCCTGGCAGGAACGCGATCATGAAAGCCGCGAAGAACACGGTGGTGAGTTTCCATTACGTCGTCAGCGAAGCGGGCAATCCGGAGCCGTTGGACAGCTCGCGCGAACGCGGCGCGCCGCTGGTCACGCTGCTCGGTTATCACCAGTTGGTGCCGGGCGTGGAGAATGCACTGGAAGGTCGCGAAGCCGGCGATCGCTTCGACGTGGAAATCCCGCCGGAACAAGGCTATGGCGAGCGTCGCGAAGGCATGATCCAGCGCGTGCCGAAGAAATACTTCCAGCACGCCGACAAGCTGAAGCCCGGCATGCAGACCGTGCTGCAGACGCGCGATGGCGGGCAGCGCCTGGTCACGGTGCACAAGATCGGCATGAGCGCGATCGACGTGGACCATAACCATCCGCTGGCTGGCAAGACCCTGCACTTCGATATCGAGATCACCGGCGTGCGCGCGCCGACGCCGGAAGAACTCGAACACGGCCACGCGCATGGCGAGGGCGGTCACGGACATTGACGCCGGAATGCCGGAACCGGCTTGCCGGCGGCGGCAAGCCCTTCGCACGTCGGATTAAAAGCTCAGCTTGTTCCGCTGCCTGCGTCGCCGCCGCCACATCGCATCCAGCGCGATCGTGCCCGGCCCGAACGTCGCCAATACCAGGAAACCGCCGGCAATCGCGATGTTCTTCTGGAAATTGATCAACTGCGTCGGATCGGCGAAGTTGTCGTGGAAGAGCGCCGCGGCGAGCAGGGTGAACACGAACAACCCTATCGATGCGAGGCGCGTCAGGAACCCGAACAGGATCGCAAGCCCGCCGCCCAGCTCCGCGAAGATCACCAGCGGCAACAGTCCCGGCGGCAGGTTGTGCGCGACCATGTAGGCTGCAGCGGCGTCGTAGCCCGCGAGTTTCTGCAGTCCGGAGTAGAGGAAAATCTGGGCGAGGCCGATGCGGCCCAGCAGAACGAGGAAATTGCGCATGATGAAATCCGAGTGGTTCTTGCCAAACCGGCGGCGCTAGTTCGACGCCATCGCCGCCTCATTGCCCGACGCACGTTCCAGCACGCGCTTGGCGTACAGGAAATGCTCGCGCCAGTACTCCCCATCCAGTTTGTCCAGACGCACCGTACCGCCGGTGTTGGGCGCGTGCACGAAGCGACCCTGGCCGACATAGATTGCCACGTGGCTGACCCGGCGATGGCTTCCGAAGAACAGCAGGTCGCCGGGCTGCAGTTGATCCAGACCCACCCTCGGCGCGTCCACATCGGCGATATCGCCCGAGTGACGCGGCAGCACCACGCCCGCCGAAGTGCGGAACACGTAGTCCACGAGCCCGCTGCAATCGAACCCGCTTTCGGGTGTGTTGCCGCCCCACCGATAGGGCGTGCCGACCAGTCCGATGGCATGGAACAGCACGTCGTTGGCGACCCGCACCGATGGTGTTGGAACGGGCGGCGGGGTGGTGGCACAAGCACCGAGGATCAGCGCAAGCGCTGGCGCGATGGAACGCAGCAGCCGGCGCTGCGCGCCGATCAACGCTCAGGTTCCTTCGATACGCGGGCAATGTCACGCGAGCACGCGCTCAGCGCACTTGAAGCGGCGCAGGGCGGGAAATTTGAATCCGGGCGCGGGCGTGAATTCATCGCGACGAAATCGTGAATACGCCGCGAAGGTAGCCCAAGGGGCCGGTCACGTCCACTGTACCGACGGCCGGAAGATCGGAGGGGCTGGAATGTTGCAGTGCGCCAGAAGCTCAAGCCACGCCGGCCTGACGCTGCGCGCTTGCCGCCAGTTCCAGTTCGATCTCGAAGGCGGCGGTGCGCCGGCGCGCGGCATCCGCGACCGCTGCGGGCACGTCCTGCGCGAGGACCAGTTGGGCCAGCGCCTCACCGTGGCGGACATCGAAGTCCGGATCACGGCGGGCCTCGTCCAGCGCCGAAATCAGGGTAGCCAGCCAGCCGGCGCCGGGCGCTCGCAACATCAGCAAGATTTCGGATACGGTCAGTGCACGCTGGGTCGGGTTCATGACGGGACTCCTGCTGTTGCCCCAACTCGTGCAGGAATGGTGCCAAGCTCTCGAAACGGTACTCCGGAGACGCAAATCGTTACACTTCCGCGATGAATTCCCCCAAAGATGACGTGCTGATCCTCGGTGGCGGCGTGATCGGGCTGGCCTGCGCGCTGGCGCTGCGGCGTGCGGGCGCCTCGGTGCGCGTGCTGGAACAGGCCGCACCCGGCCATGGCGCCTCGCACGGCAACTGCGGCACGCTGACACCCAGCCACGCCATTCCGCTGTCCGTGCCGGGCGTGCGCTGGAAGGCGCTGCGCTGGATGGCGAAGCGCGATGCGCCGCTTTACATCAATCCGCGTCCGGATCCGGAGCGCTGGCGCTGGCTGCTGGCATTTGCCCGACGCTGCCGGACGGATCTGGCGCGACACTCCGCGCTTGCGCGTTGCGCGATCCTGCAGCGCTCGCACGCGCTGCTGCCGCAGTGGCTGGCGGAAGAGGGCATCGATTGCGATTACGCCAGGCATGGAACGCTGTATGCCTTTCGCGAAGCGCGCGTGCTGCAGGCCGAGCGCGCCGACGTGGAATGGCTGCACGAGCTGGGGCTCACGGCGGAAGTGCTGGATGCGCAAGCCGTGCTCGCGATGGAGCCCGCGCTGAAACCGGGCGTGGTCGGCGGGGTGCGGCATCCGGACGATGCACAGCTGCGCCCGGACAAATGGGTCGCGGGGCTAGCGCGGCGCGTGTTCGAGCGAGGCGGCGTGATTGAAACCGAAGCGCAAATCGAAGGCTTCGATTGCGCGAACGGCAGGATCAACGCGGTGCGCACTTCGCGCGGCACCTTCGCCGGCGAGCGGATCGTGTTCGCGCTCGGCGCATGGTCGCCGCGCGTCGCGCGCCAGCTCGGCATGCGATTGCCGATGCAGCCCGGAAAGGGTTATTCCATCACTACCTCGCGACCCGATCCGTGCCCGCGCACCGCGCTGGTCCTGCGCGAAGCGGGCGTGTGCGTCACCGCATGGGCATCGGGTTTCCGTCTCGGCAGCACGATGGAGTTCTCCGGCTACGACACTACGCTCAATCGCACTCGCCTGGACGCGCTGCGGCGCGGCGCGCGGGCGTATCTGCACGCGCCCTTCGGTGATCAGCTCCAGGAAGAATGGTGGGGCTGGCGGCCGATGTGCGTGGACGAGGTGCCGCTGATCGGTCCGAGCACGCGCTGGAGCAACCTGTTGCTCGCTACCGGGCACGGCATGCTCGGTGTCAGCATGAGCGCGGCGACCGGCGAACTGATCGCTGCGCAGGTTGCGGGCATCCGGACGGCGATTGATCCCGCGCCGTTCGCGCCATCGCGGTTCGGATTGTGAGCATGGCAGCCACCGACACCCGCTCCGACCTGCTGGTGATCGGCGGCGGATCGGCGGGTTTGGCGCTGGCGATCCGCTCGGCGCGTCATGGTGCCAGGGTTACGCTGTTCGAGCCGCACGAGCTGGGCGGCACCTGCGTCAACCGCGGCTGCGTTCCGAAGAAGGCGATGTGGTGGGCCGCGGAACTGGCGCAGGCGCAGAGGCTCGCGGCCGAAATCGGGTTCGACAACACGCCGGGAACGCTCGATTGGCCGGCGTTCATCGCGCGCCGCCAAGCGTATGTCGAACGTGCGCGGCACGGTTACGCAAGGCGTCTGGAAGAGTACGGCGTGCGCGTGATTCCGGCCTACGCGCATTTCGTGGACGCGCACACGCTGCTGGCCGATGGCGCGCGTTACGGCGCACCGCATATCGCGATCGCCACCGGCTCGCGTCCGCGCCAGCTCGACCTGCCGGGCGTGGCGCTCGGCATCGATTCGGATGGCTTCTTCGCATTGCGCGGGTGCCCGCGCCGCGTGGGGATCATCGGCGGTGGTTACATCGCGGTGGAGCTGGCCGGTGTGCTGAACGCGCTGGGTGCGAAAGTCGAACTGTTTTCGCGCAGCCGCCTGCTCTCGCACTTCGATCCGGAATTGGGCGATGCGCTGGGCGCGGCGATGCTCGAGGACGGGATCGCCCAGCACGGCCGCTGCGCGGTGCGGGGTGCCGTGCGCGAGCGCGGCGAGTTGTGGCTGGATTGCGCCGACCACGCGCGCCACGGTCCCTACGACCAGATCATCTGGGCGGTCGGCCGCGTGCCGAATGTGGAATCCCTGCAGCTGCACGTTGCCGGGATCGCGCTCGGCGAAGACGGCCATGTTGCAACCGACCCCTTCGAGAACACCAATGTCGAAGGCGTGTACGGGCTGGGTGACGTCAACGGCAAGCGTGCACTGACGCCGGTCGCGATCGCAGCGGGTCGCGCGTTGGCGGAGCGGCTGTTCGGGGGTCAGGACGGTTCGCGCCTGGATTATGAAAACATCCCCAGCGTGGTGTTCTCGCATCCCCCGGTCGCCAGCGTCGGCATGTCGGAAACGCAGGCGCGCGCGCAATATGGCGAGACGGTGCACGTGCACATGGCCGCGTTCGTGCCGATGCTGCACATGCTGGCGGGCCGCGAGCGACGCACGCTCATGAAGATGGTCACGGTGGGCGAAACCGAACGCATTGTCGGCCTGCACGGTATCGGCCTGGGCCTGGACGAGATGCTGCAAGGCTTCGCGGTGGCGTTGCGGATGGGCGCGACACGAACGGATTTCCTGCGCACGGTGGCGATTCATCCGACTTCGTCGGAAGAGTTCGTCCTCCTGCCCTGAACCCTTACACTGTGGCCCTCATGGAACACTTCACTCTGCACCGCGGCAGCGCGCCGCTGCTGGTCAGCCTGCCGCACGACGGCACGGCCATTCCCGACGGGATCGCCGCGCGCATGTCGCCGCAGGCGCTGCGCGTGCCGGATACCGACTGGCATGTCGGACTGTTGTACGCCTTCGCGAAGGAAATGGGCGCCTCGGTGATCGCGCCGCGCTGGTCGCGTTACCTGGTGGACCTCAATCGTCCGCCGGACGGGCACGCGTTGTATCCGGGCCGCAGCGAGACCGGCCTGGTGCCGTTCAATACCTTCGGCAGCGATCCGATTTATCGACCTGGCGCGGAGCCAGACACGGAAGAAATCGCGGCGCGCGTTGAGACGTATTGGCGCCCTTATCACACGGCCTTGCAGCAGGAATTGCGGCGCCTGCTCGAAGCGCATGGCCGCGTAGTGCTTTGGGACGGCCACTCGATCCGCAGCCGCGTGCCGATGTTCTTCGACGGCCAGTTGCCGGATTTCAATCTAGGCACCGCCAATGGCGCGAGTTGCTCGCCGGCCCTGCAGGAGCGCCTCTTGAAGGTGCTGGATCGCCTCGCAAGCCCGGCAACCAGCATCTACAGCCACGTCGTGAACGGACGCTTCAAGGGCGGCCATATCACGCGCCATTACGGCAGGCCTTCGGAGAAAATCGAGGCGGTGCAACTGGAACTGGCGCAGTGCACCTACATGGACGAGGACAGCTTCGAATACCGGCCCGAGCGCGCGGCGAATGTGCAGCGCGTGATCGGAGCGTTGTTGCAGGAGTGCCTCGGCGGGTGATCCCGCACTTCGCTGCGCGAGTCACGAACGCACGCGAGCCACGCACTTCAATTCGATCGCGATCGGCGTCGGCAGCGCGGTGATGCCCAGCGTGGTGCGGCACGGCGCGGTGGCGGGATCGGAAAAGTATTCGCCCCAGATTGTGTTGTAGAGCTTGAAGTCCCCTTCCATGTCGGTGAGGAACACGGTGACGTCCACCAGGTCCTCCCAGTGCGCACCGGAAGCCTCCAGCACCGCCCGCACATTGGCAAACACCTGCCGGGTCTGCGCGACGATGTCGTGCCCGACCAGCGTGCCGAGGGGATTGTGGACATTGCCGGGGATCGCATCGCTGCCCGGCACGCGAGGGCCGATGCCGGAGAGGAACAGCAGGTCGCCCACGCGTCGTGCGTGCGGATACGCGCCGACCGGCGCGGGTGCGGTTTCGGTGCGAATTGCTTCGGTCATCGTCTGCTCGTCATGGCTGCGCAGGATCGCGCGCCGCCCGATGATGCCGCCGCAGGTTGCGCGGTACAGGGGGAAGGAACTTGTCCGCTTTGCGCAGAACCCGCGGTAGTCGCGGCAGCCGCGTTCACGTTGATGGTGCTGTTGTAGAGCACGCGCCCGTTCTCGTCCACCGCGCTCAGGCGATAAGCTCCCGGGCGCAGGTACAACTCGCCAGTGGGAATCGAGGAGTTGCTGGTGGTCACCTTGATGTCGCCCACGAGCATCAGCGGGATTGTGTCGAGCACCAGGCGGTCGGCCGGGATTGCGTCATTGCCTTCATCGGCGTAACGCGCCTCGACGAGGCAGGGGAAAACATCCTTGCACAAGCTGCCCTCCACGTACCACGGCACCCGCAGGTGGCCCAGCGTGAGCCACGTCGGGCGACCATCGCGCACCCTTGTCTCAGGAAAGATCACGCTGACATCGTAGCCGGGGCGCAGCGACCACGGCTTGCCTTGTGCATTGATGAACACGATCGGCTGTTCGGGCTGGAGCGACTGGACGATCGCAGTGTAATAGGGGTGGTCTATGAAGCTGCTTCCGTGCGGGATCAACATCGTCTGTTCGACGGTGAGCGGATCCATGCCGCTGATTTTCCGGAAATGCTCGGCCATGGACTGCGCGCCGAGGAACTTTCCTTCCTCCTGGATGTGCGCGTAACCGGCGTTGACCACCAGCTTTGCATTCGGATCGTTCTTCAGGATGCGATAAAGGTTTTGCGCCTGCTGCGCCTCGCGCGCATCCCCGGTGTGATCGTCATCGGCTTCGTAGGCCACCACCTTGTAGCCGAGCTTGAGCGCGGTGCGCACCATTTCCGCGTAAATCGGCTCGCGGGTATAGAAACCGCTGGTCGCCACGGGATAGCCGCGCTTCTGCAGGGCGGTATCCGTGTGGTACAGCGTTTCCGCCGCGAAATAGTTGAAACCTTCTGCACGCAACTGCTTCAGCAACTGCACGGTCAGCGAGCGCGTCAGCGGCACGTTGTGGGCCTCGTTGAGGAACACGGCGCGATAACTCTTCGCCAGTTGCGGGAGATAGGTCAGGGCGGGCACCGCATGCCAGCCCGGCTGAACCAGCGGCGAGAGGTTGTCGTTCGGCAGCGCGGTTTCGCGAATGGAGAAGCTCCGCAAGGCGTCCTGATCATCGCCGATGAAGGTCTGGTACCAGGAAAGGTATTGCCCGAAGATCGCCCGGAACGTCGAATTGGCGTCCTCGGCATAGGCGTGGCGCATCACCTGGTACTGCGCGAGCAGCCCCTTGCGCTGCTGCGCACGCTGCATGATGGCTTCGGATTTCTCCACCGCCGCGATCTGCGCGGGGGAAACCCCGGAAGCGGACTCCATCTGCGCGCGGGCGCCGCCGGCGCAGAGCAGGCAGAACAACGAAACCAGACACAGGGCGCGTGGAAGCATCGGTGTTCTCCGTCGTGCGGAAGATATCGGCAATCTACGCGTGCGGCGAAGCCTTTGATTCGATGCGCGTGAAATGGTTCACGTCGTCGCGGGGGCGGCGATCAGATGTTCCAGGGTGCGCTCGTAGATGGGCAGCAGATCGGCCGGCCGCGAGACGTCCATGCCCAGATCGCGGATGCGCCCGTCGGAAAGCCCGTAACACCAGCCGTGTACCGCCAGCGGCTGGCCCCGGTGCCAGGCGTCCTGCACCACCGTGGTCTGGCAGACATTGAACACCTGCTCGATCACGTTCAATTCGCACAGCCGCGCGTGGCGGGCGCCGGGCAAGTCCAGCGCGATCAGCGCCTCCTCGTGTTTCTGCATCACGTCCCCGACATGCCGCAACCAGTTGTCGGCCAGGCCGATGCGCTGATCCTGCAGCACGGCGTGCACGCCGCCGCAGCCGTAATGGCCGACCACCATGATGTGCTCGACTTTCAGCACGTCCACGGCGAACTGCATCACCGACAGGCAGTTGAGATCGGCGTGCACCACCACGTTGGCGATGTTGCGGTGGACGAACACCTCGCCCGGGTCCACGCCGATGATCTGGTTGGCCGGAACCCGCGAATCCGAGCAGCCGATCCACAGGAACTTCGGTGCCTGCTGACGCGAGAGCCGCGAGAAGAATTGCGGATCGCGCGCGCGGATCGCTTCCGACCATTGGCGGTTGTTCTCGAGCAGGTCCTTCGGTGACGTCATGGCGCCCTCAACGTGCAATGCAGATATTTTTCGGTTCCGTGAAGAACCGCAGCGCATCCGCGCCGCCTTCACGGCCCATGCCGGAATGTTTCACGCCGCCGAACGGCGTACGCAGGTCGCGCAGCATCCAGCAGTTGACCCATACGATCCCGAATTCCAGCCGCTCGGCCATGCGCTGCGCGCGATCCAGGTTTGTAGTCCACAAAGAAGCCGCCAGACCATACTCCGTGTCGTTGGCGATCGCGAGCGCCTGATCCTCGTCCTCGAATGGAATGAGCGTGACCACCGGGCCGAAGATCTCCTCGCGATTGGTCGTGCATTGCTGCGGCAGGCCGTCGATTACGGTCGGCGCCACGAACCAGCCGTCCGCGCAACGACCATCCAGCTTCACCGCTTCGCCACCGGCGAGCACGCGCCCGCCCTCGGCGATCGCACGCTCGATGCAGGTCGTCACCTTGTCGAAATGCGCGTTCGAAACCAGCGCGCCGAGATCGCTGCGCTCGTCCTCCGGGTCGCCAACTCGCAGCGCCTTCGCTCTTGCAAGATAACGTTGCCTGAACTCGTCATAGATCGAACCTTGTACCAGAAGCCGCGAACCGCACAGGCAGATCTCGCCCTGGTTCGAGAATCCCGAGCGCACGATCGTGTCGAGGTTGGCATCGCTCAGTTCGGCATCGGCGAACACGATAGCCGGATTCTTGCCGCCCATCTCCAGAGAGATTTTCTTGAACGACTTGGCGGCCGCTTCCGCGATGGCGGCCCCGGTGCGTGTCGAACCGGTGAACGACACCGCCTTGACCCGCGGATGCTCCACGATCGCCCCGCCTACGGAAGGGCCGGTGCCTTGCACAACGTTCAGCACGCCCGCCGGCAGTCCGCATTCCACCGCAAGTTCCGACAGGCGGAATGCGGTGAACGGCGTGATCTCGGACGGTTTCGCCACCACCGCGTTGCCGGCGGCAAGCGCCGGAGCGATCTTCCAGGTGAACAGGTATAGCGGCAGGTTCCAGGGCGAAACGCAGCCGACCACGCCGAGCGGCTGGCGCAGCGTGTAGTTGAGTGCGCGCGCATCCACGTGCGCTTCGCTCGACCATTGCGTGATCGCTTCGGCGAAGAAGCGCAGGTTCGCCACGCTGCGCGGGATGTCCACGCTGCGTGCGAGTTTTACCGGCTTGCCGCTGTCGCGGGATTCCTCGCGCGCGAGCTGGTCGAGTTTCGCTTCGATCGCGTCTGCCAGCCGGTGCAGATGACGCGCGCGTTCGCCGTGCGGAAGCGCCGCCCACGCCGGCGCCGCGCGTTGCGCCGCCTCCACGGCCAGCTCGACATCGCGCCGGTCCGAATCCGGGCAACGCGCATAGGCCTTGCCCGTCGCGGGCTCGAGCACATCCAGATACGCGCCCGTGCACGGTTCGCGCAATTCGCCGTCGATCAGGTTGGCGAGGGTGTATTCCACCCTGCAAGCTTACCTGCGCAGGAGCGCCTGTGTGCGCCGCGCCGCGTTCTACAACGATCTCGTCCGGCCGCCATCCACCGGCAGGTTGATGCCGGTGATATAGCCCGCCGCCGGTGAGGCGAGGAACGCCACTGCGGCGGCGATCTCCGAAGGATCGGCGAAGCGCTGCATCGGCACTTCCTGTTCCATCGCGCGCTGCACGTCGGCCCGGTCGCGTCCGGATTTCTGCGCGTTCGCCGCGACGATCTGCTCGATGCGCGGCGTGTGCGTGGAGCCCGGCAGCACGTTGTTGACGGTGATGCCGAAGGGCGCGAGCTCGGTGGCCAGCGTTTTGGCCCAGCTCGCCACCGCCCAGCGCGTGGTGTTGGATACGCCGAGGCCGCGGATCGGTTCCTTCACCGAGGTCGAGATGATGTTGACGATGCGGCCGTAGCCGTCGCCGCGCATGCCGGGAACCACCGCTTCGGCCAGCACATGGTTGGCGAGCAGGTGCTTGCGATACGCATCCAGGAATGCCTCGGGCGTCGCGCCCAGCACCGGACCGGGCGGCGGCCCGCCGGAATTGTTGATCAGGACATGCACCGGTGAGCCAGCGGCCAGCGCTTCGGCTTGCGCGCGCAGGCGTTCGGTATCCCCGCTGTCGGCCACGATGAAGCCATGCTTTTGCGCCGAATGCGTCCGCGGAAGCTCGTTCGCCAGCAGCCGCAACACGTCCTCGCGCCGCGCAAGCAGGGTGACGTCCGCGCCCAGTTGCGCAAGCTCCATCGCGCAGGCGCGGCCGATGCCCTGCGACGCACCGCACACCAGCGCGTGGCGGCCGGTCAGATCGAGATCCATGTGAACTCTCCGGAAACCAGACCGGCGAATTGTCGCAGTTACTTCAGTAGCGTGCCTTGCTTGGGTTTGGCGCAGATCGCATTGTCCACCGCGCTGCGATACGAATGCGTCAACTCGCCCACTGTCAGCTCGCCGTCCGGTCCGTGGGGAATGGCGAAACTGCCGCTGCTGGAGGGCGGAGCGGAAACGTCGGAGGTGAAGCCGGCTGGCGACTGTTCCCAGTAGGTACTGTCCTTCAGTTGCGCGGCGGAAGTGGTGATCACCAGGTACTTCGCACGGGCGTCGTCCACCGTGAAGCTGCCGAACGCGCCTGACAGGCCGGGCCGCCACCCGATGTATTCGCACAGCTTCACGTCCTCGCTGCGCAGCGGCTGGAACTTCGCGTCCAGCAGGGTCGCGGTGGGCGCGAACAGGTAACTGGAGCCCAGATGCCGCGCTGAAGGACGTGCGCGGAACAGCACGCGGTAGGGCTCCCGCCAGGCGGGCAACACGAACGCAAGGAAATGGGTGGGCTGGCCATCCAGCTCGGCGACGGGACTGGACGCCTCGAACGCGTAATCATGCGGCTCCCTGGGCAGGGCGTGATGGAACGGCAGTTCGCTCCAGTTCTTGCAGCAGGGCGCGTCCGCCTGCAATTGCTTGATCGCATCATCACGCGACGGCGGCGGCGCGGAAGCCGTGAGGGGTGCGTGCGCACACGCATCGAGCAGCATCGCGAAGGTCAATGCAAAACCGATGGCAACAACGCGAAGCACCACGAACCTCGATCTGGTCAGAACTCCGCGTGCCCCGGTGCGCGCGGATACGGAATCGCATCACGGATGTTGGACAACCCGCATACGTATACCAGCAGGCGCTCGAATCCAAGTCCGAAACCGGCGTGCGGGACGGTGCCGTAGCGGCGCAGGTCGCGGTACCACTGGTAGTGCGCGGGATCGAGCCCGAACTGTGCCATGCGCCGGTCCAGGTAATCGAGACGTTCTTCGCGTTGCGAGCCGCCGATGATCTCGCCGATTCCCGGTGCCAGAACGTCCATCGCCGCCACCGTCCTCTCATCATCGTTCAAACGCATGTAGAACGCCTTGATTTTTTCGGGGTAGTTCATCACCACCACCGGCCGTCCCACGTGCTGTTCCGCGAGGTAGCGCTCGTGCTCGGTCTGGAGGTCCACGCCCCATTCGACCGGGAACTCGAATTTCTGCCCGGACTTCTTCAGGATTCCGATAGCGTCGGTGTAGTCGATCCGCTCGAACGGCGCGGCAATGAATCTTTCCAGCCGTGTGATCGCATCCTTCTGCACGCGCTCGGCGAAGAACGCCATGTCGTCGGCGCGCTCCTCGAGCACGGCCTTGAAGATCGCCTTGAGGAATTTCTCCGCGCAATCGGCATCGGCGGCGAGATCGGCGAATGCGATCTCCGGTTCGATCATCCAGAACTCGGCCAGGTGCCGCGGCGTGTTGGAATTCTCGGCGCGGAAGGTCGGACCGAAGGTGTAGACCTTGCTCAACGCCAGGCAGTAGGCCTCGACGTTCAACTGGCCGGACACGGTGAGGAATGCCTCGCGCGCGAAGAAATCCTTGCGGAAATCAACAGCGCCCGCCTCGTTGCGCGGCAGGTTGGCGAGGTCCAGCGTGGAGACGCGGAACATGTCTCCCGCGCCTTCCGCGTCGGACGTGGTGATGATCGGCGTGTTGACCCAGAAGAAGCCTTCGCTCGTCAGGTGGCGATGGATCGCCGTCATCATGGTGTGGCGCACGCGCGAGATCGCGCCGAACAGATTGGTGCGCGGACGCAGGTGCGCCACTTCACGCAGGAATTCCGGCGAGTGCTGCTTGGGCTGGATCGGGTAGGTCTCCGGATCGTCCACGAAACCCAGCACCTCGATCGCATCGGCCTGCATCTCGAACGCCTGGCCCTTGCCCTGCGAGCGCACCAGCGTGCCGGTCGCGGCGATCGCGGCGCCGGCGGTCATGCGTTGCACCTCGTTCGTGTAGTTCGACAGCGTGGCCGGCGCGACGACCTGCAGCGTGTCGAAGCAGGAGCCATCGCTCAGATTCACGAACGACAGGCCGGCCTTGGAATCGCGCCGCGTGCGCACCCAGCCGCGCACCGTGACCGTCGTGCCTTCGCCTGTGCCTGCCAGCGCCTGTTTGACCGTGATCGTCTCGCCGCCCGCCATCTTGAAACTCCGCCGTTGCGCACGCATCTCGATGCGAACCGGCGATGATAGCGAAGCGCCGTGCCACGCGCAGTACAATCACCCCATGGCCATCCAGCTCACCGAAACCGCCGCCGCGCGCATGCGCGATTTCATTGCCAGGCATCCCGGCTCCGCCGGCGTGCGCTTCGGCATCAGGAAGACCGGCTGCTCGGGCTTCGGCTACACCGTTGAACTCACCGACCGTGTGGCCGAGGACGATCGCGTGTTCGAACTGGACGGCGTCTGCGTGGTGGTGGATGCCAAATCCCTTCCATTCGTGGACGGCACCCGCATCGACTACGCCCGCGAGGGGCTGAACGCAGCCTTCGTCTTCCACAACCCCAACGCCACCGGCGAATGCGGCTGCGGGGAGAGCTTCACGGTGGACGAGCCGGCCTGAAGCGGTTGCAGCTTCAGCGGGTTACCCGTAGAATTCCGCCTCTTTCGTCCGCGATTCGTGCGGGCGAAGACCCTTGCCTCACCGCCGGTGCACGCGCTGCGCGCTGGTCGGGAGGCTGCCCCGCTGATTGTCATCGACAACCGGCGACACCCGAGAGGAAAACACAATGCGTCACTATGAAGTCGTATTCCTGGTCCATCCGGACCAGAGCGAGCAGGTGCCCGGCATGATCGAGCGCTACAAGGCGCTGGTCGAGGCCGATGGCGGCAAGATCCACCGCATCGAGGACTGGGGCCGCCGCCAGCTCGCCTATCCCATCCAGCATCTGGCCAAGGCGCATTACGCGCTGATGAACATCGAGTGCGGTCCCAAGGCGCTCGACGAACTGGTCTCCGGCTTCCGCTTCAACGATGCGGTGCTGCGCCATCTGGTGATGAAGATGGACGCCGCCGAGACCGAACCCTCGCCGATCATGAAGGCCAAGGACAAGGACGAGAAGTCCCCGCGCCGTCGCGACGACGAAGGCTTCGACGATCGCGAAGAAGCCGCCTGAGCCTGATCCGGAGAGAACATCATGTCCAAATTCTTCCGCCGCAAGAAATTCTGCCGCTTCACCGCCGAAGGCGTGAAGCAGATCGACTACAAGGACCTCAACGTCCTGCGCCAGTACATCACCGAGACCGGCAAGATCGTGCCCAGCCGCATCACCGGCACCAAGGCGCGCTACCAGCGCCAGCTCGCCGATGCGGTGAATCGCGCGCGTTTCCTGGCACTGCTGCCGTACAGCGATAACCATTTTGTTTGAGCCTTTCCTTCTCCCGCTTGCGGGAGAAGGTGCCCGAAGGGCGGATGAGGGAAATCCGCGTCGGGCTTTCAACCTTTCGGACAACCGTCCTTTGGCTGCGTCGCAAGTCCGGCGCTAACGAATCGGAGACAACGATGGAACTCATCCTGCTTGAGAAAGTGAAGAACCTGGGCGGCCTCGGCGACAAGGTCAGGGTCAAGCCCGGTTATGGCCGCAATTACCTTGTGCCGCGCGGCAAGGCCGTACCAGCCACTGCTGCAAACGTCGCGGAGTTCGAGAAGCGCCGCGCCGAGTACGAGGCCAAGTCCAACGAACTGCTCGCCGCGGCGCAGGCTCGCGCTTCCAAGTTCGAAGGTGCCGAGACCACGATCAAGGCCAATGCCAGCCCGGAAGGCAAGCTGTACGGCTCGGTCGGTCCGCGCGAAATCGCGGACGCCTTCAGCGCGCAGGGTCTGGAGCTCGAGAAGAGCGAAGTGATTCTGGGCGAAGGCCCGCTGCGCAACATCGGCGAGTACGAAGTCCACGTCGCGCTGCACGCGGACGTGCAGGGCACCGTGAAGGTCAAGGTGATCGCGGAAGAGTGACTGCGCCGCCGCGGAACTGCGCGGCAAGGTGCTTGCAGCTTGTGTATCGAACGGGCGCCGAAAGGCGCCCGTTTTGTATGGCTCGTCATCCCGGCGAAAGCCGGGATCCAGTGTCTTTGCTATCCGACATCCATGTCTTTTCCGCGCCGTCCCACGGCGCGGGTTACTTTCCTTTCGGGGAAAGTAACCAAAGCCATTTGGCACCGGCATGACGGTCTCGCCAACATCCGGTTGGCTCGACTGCCCTGCGCTTCTCGCCGAACGCGCGCCGGCGCGAACTCGCACGTCCCTGTGCTCAAACAGTCGCGCCTTTCCCGCGCGCCCGGCTGCGATGCTCGGCGTCATGCGACGGCGCCGAGCTCACTTCGACACGGCCATCCATGGCCTGCAATTGAGCTGGCCATCCGCTCACAAGCAACACACAAGTTGTGCACAGCTTTATTGTCTCGACAGATGAGATGCGATTGTTGAAGATTCGGATCTGTCGTCGCACCGAGTTGATCCAGGGGAATGAGCGCCGTCCTGCCCGACCGCAAACCTGCCGCGCGCGTGGACACGCTGCGCGTGCCTCCGCATTCGATCGAGGCGGAGCAGTCCGTGCTGGGTGGCCTGATGCTGGTGCCGGAGGCATGGGACAAGGTCGCCGACCGCGTGCGCGAGGAGGATTTCTACCGCCGCGAGCACAAGCTGATTTTCCGCGCCATTGGTGACCTGTCCTCGCGCGGCCATCCGTGCGATGCGGTCACGCTGGGCGAGTGGTTCGAGCGCAACAATCTTTCCGACAGCGTCGGCGGTGCGGCCTACCTGGTGGAACTGGCCAACGCCACGCCCAGCGCCGCCAACATCGCCGCCTACGCCGACATCGTCCGCGACAAGTCCATCCTGCGGCAGTTGATCGAGGCGGGTACCGAGATCGCCGGCGATGGCTTCAACCCGGATGGCCGGCCCACGCCGGAAATCGTCGAAACCGCCGAGCAGCGGGTGTTCCAGATCGCCGAAGCTGGGGCACGCGGGCGCAAGCAGTACGCCCCGATGCGGGAAGCCCTGCGCGACGCGATGCAGTTGCTGCAGCAGCGCTACGCCAATCGCGGCCAGATCACCGGCCTCCCCACGGGTTTCGCCGACCTCGACAACCTCACGGCAGGTTTGCAGCCGGAGGATCTGGTGATCGTTGCGGCGCGTCCCTCCATGGGCAAGACCGCGTTCGCGCTGAACCTCGCCGAGAGCGCCGCGCTGCGCGCCAAGAAAGGCGTGCTGATCTTCTCGATGGAAATGTCGGCCTCGCAGCTTGCGTTCCGCCTGATCTCGTCCCTGGGCCGCATCAACCAGCAGCACCTGCGCACCGGCGACCTGGCCGAGGAGGACTGGCCGCGCGTCACCCAGGCCACCGCGCTGCTTTCCGAATCGAAGATCTTCATCGACGACACGCCGGCACTGTCGCCGGGCGAGTTGCGTTCACGCGCGCGACGCATGGCGCGCGAGCACGGCCTGGGCATGGTGGTGATTGATTACCTGCAACTGATGCAGGTGCCCGGCAATAAGGAGAACCGCGCCACCGAAATTTCAGAAATCTCGCGCAGCCTGAAGGCTCTCGCCAAGGAGCTGAAGGTGCCGGTGATCGCGCTGTCGCAGTTGAACCGCGCGCTGGAACAGCGCAACGACAAGCGGCCGGTGATGAGCGACCTGCGCGAGTCCGGCGCGATCGAGCAGGATGCCGACCTGATCCTGTTCATCTACCGCGACGAGGTGTACGACAAGGAAACGGCGAACAAGGGCATCGCCGAGATCATCATCGGCAAGCAGCGCAACGGTCCGATCGACACGGTCAAGCTCACTTTTCTTGGCCAGTACACCAAGTTCGAGAACTACGCGCCGGAGTCTTACATCGGACGCTTGGAGTAGCCGTGGCACGCGGCGCGGTTGCAACCATCCACCT
>JBQCHG010000065.1:0-53337 GCA_051954935.1 Rhodanobacteraceae bacterium | reverse complement strand
GAACAACCTCGGCGTCACGGTGCGCAAATCCAGCACCGGCTTTTTGGAAGTTATCGCGCTGCAGTCCAGCGACGGCAGCATGAGTCCTGCGGCCTTGGGCAACCTGATCGCGGCGCAGATCATCGATCCCATCTCGCGCGTTGACGGCGTGGGCTCGGTCAACCAGTTCGGCTCCGAGTATGCGATGCGGATATGGCTGGATCCGCTGAAGCTGCAGGGCTACGGACTGACCGCGAGCGACGCATTGAGCGCGGTGCGCGGACAGAACGTGATGTTCGCGGCCGGCGCGGTGGGCGCCTCTCCGACCGTTCCGGGCCAGGGCATTACCGCCACCGTTTCGGCCGAATCGAGCTTCACGAACCCCGAGCAGTTCCGCAACATCATCCTGCGCGCCAATCCCGACGGCAGCGTGGTCCGGCTCGGCGATGTCGCACGCGTGGAGATGGGCTCGTACAACTACGGCAACTTCTCGCGCATCAACGGCAAGCCGGTTTCGGCCTTCGCGATCTCTCTGCTGCCCGGTGCGAACGCGCTTACCGTGGCCGATGCGGTCAATGCAAAGATGCAGCAGCTCGCGAAGAATTTTCCCCCGGGCGTGAGCTGGTCGGTGCCGGTGGACACCACCGGCTTCGTGAAAGTCTCGATCAGCGAAGTGGTGAAAACGCTGGGCGAGGCGATCGTGCTGGTGTTCATCGTGATGTTGCTGTTCCTGCAGAACCTGCGCGCCACGCTGATCCCGACACTGGTGGTGCCGGTCGCGCTGACCGGCGCGTTCATCGGCATGTACGCAGTCGGCTTCTCGATCAACGTGCTCAGCCTGTTCGGGCTGGTGCTGGCGATCGGCATCGTGGTGGACGACGCGATCGTGGTGGTGGAAAACGTCGAGCGCATCATGCGCGAGGAGGGCCTGCCGCCCAAGGAAGCCACCCGCAAAGGCATGCAGCAGATCACCGGTGCGGTGGTTGCGGTCACAACGGTGCTGGCCTCGGTGTTCATCCCCGCCGCGCTGATGCCCGGCAGCGTCGGCGCGATCTACAAGCAGTTCGCGATGACGATCGCCGTTTCGATGGGGCTTTCGGCGTTGATGGCTTTGTCCTTCACTCCAGCGCTGTGCGCCAGCCTGTTGCGTCCGGAGCACGAACACACCAACTGGTTCCTGCGCAAGTTCAACAACGGTTACGAGAGCTTCGCGCGCCACTACATCTCGCGCCTGGGCAAGGCGGTTCACCATACGCCGCGCTGGATGCTGGGCTACGGCGTCGCGGTGCTGGTCGCCATCGCGTTGCTATGGCACCTGCCCTCCAGCTTCGTGCCGGAAGAGGACCAGGGCGAGGTGATGGCGACCGTGCAATTGCCACCCGGCGCGACCATGGACCGCACTTCGGCGGTGATGCGCCAGGTCGAACAAATTGTGACGAAGGATCCCGACGTCGCCAATGCTTTCACCGTCGGCGGTTTCAGCTATGTCGGCAGCGGCGATAACGTCGGCATGGCCTTCATCCACCTCAAGGACTGGAGCGAGCGCAAGCACGACGCCAAGCAGATCATCGATGACTTCAACCACCAGTTCGCCAAGATCCGCGACGCGCAGGTGGTCGCGATCAATCGGCCGGTGATTCGCGGCCTCGGCCAGTTCGCCGGCTTCGATTTCGAGTTGGAGGACCGGTCCGGACTCGGCCATGACGCGCTGGTCGCCGCGCGCGACAAACTCATTGCCGCCGCCCGCAACGACAAGCGCCTGCAGAATGTGCGGACCAACGGACTTGAAGATGCGCCGACCGTGGACATGCATGTGGATCGCGTCCAGGCGCAATCCATGGGCCTGTCGGTCAGCGATGTGTACAACGCGATCCAGTTGATGCTGTCACCGGTCTACGCCAACGACTTTTATTACCAGGGCCGCGTGCTGCGCGTGGAGATGCAGGCGGATGCGCCCTATCGCATGAATCCTTCCGACATCGGCGATTTCTACACGCGCTCATCCAGCGGCGCGATGGTGCCGCTCTCCAGTGTCGTATCCACGAAATGGACGCTGGCGGCTCCGGAACTGGATCGCTACAACGGCTCCGGTTCGATCGCACTCACCGGCTCCGCCGCGCCTGGCTACAGCTCGGGTGATGCGATCGCCGCGATGCAGGAGCTGGTGGCGAAGTACCTGCCCAGCGGCATCGGCTACGAATGGTCAGGACAGTCGCTGCAGGAAATCATCTCCGGCGCACAGGCACCGATGCTGTTCGGCTTGTCGCTGATCGTGGTGTTCCTGTGCCTCGCCGCTCTTTATGAGAGCTGGTCGGTACCGGTTGCGGTGATGCTCGTGGTGCCGCTGGGTGTGCTCGGCGCGGCCGCGCTCACGAGCATCCGCGGCCTGCAGGACGACGTATATTTCAAGATCGGCCTGATCGCGATCATCGGCTTGTCGGCGAAGAACGCAATCCTGATCGTGGCGTTCGCCGTGGACATGCAGAAGCAGGGCATGGGCCTGCTGAAGGCCACGCTGGAAGCCTGCCGCATCCGCCTGCGCCCGATCCTGATGACCTCGATCGCCTTCATCCTTGGCGTGCTGCCGCTGGCCGTTTCCACCGGCGCCGGCGCCAACAGCCGGCACGCGATCGGTACCGGCGTGATGGGCGGCATGATCGGCGCCACCGCGCTTGGCCTGCTGCTGGTGCCGGTCTTCTACGTGGTTGTGCGCAGGCTGCTGGGCGACAAGTCGGTTGGGACGGAAGGCGATTCCGCCATCTGATCGCCATTCCGGTGGCACGACACCCATGTCTTTTTCCGCGCCGTCCCACGGCGCGGGTTACTTTGGCGGCGATCAAAAGCAAAGCCGCGCGGGTCGCCCCGCGCGGCTTCGTTCTGACCGAGTTGCGACCGCTTATTCAGCGGAAGTGGTACCGCGCGCGGCGATGTCTTCCTTGATGCGGGCGGCCTTGCCTTCCAGGCCGCGCAGGTAATACAGCTTGGCGCCGCGGACCTTGCCCTTGCGCTTGACCTGCACGGAATCGATCGCGGTGCTGTGCGCCTGGAACACCCGCTCCACGCCGGTGCCGTGCGACATCTTGCGCACGGTGAAGGCCGAATGCAGGCCGCGGCTGCGCTTGGCAATCACGATGCCTTCGAAAGCCTGTACGCGCTCGCGGTTGCCTTCCTTCACCTTGACGTTGACGACCACGGTATCGCCGGGGCTGAACTCGGGCAGCTTGCGGCCCATCTGCGCGGCTTCGAATTGTTCAATCACTTTGTTCATGGTGCCACCGTCCGTAATTCAATGATGCGCGCATTCACCGCCGCGCGGGTTGGGTTGATTCGGGCTTCCTGGCCACAGCAGGTCATCCCTGCGATCGTCCATGAAGAAAAGAGCGACCATGTCTTTTGCGATCATCCGTGATCGCGGGAATCGAAAAGCGGTCGTCCATGACTGCACTCTTCAACTCTCTTCGTTGTCCTTGGTCGCGAGCTGATATTCCCTTCGAAACTCTTCCAGCAATTTCCTCGATTCGCCGTCCAACTCGCAGCGCGCCAGCAGGTCAGGCCGCCGCAGCCAGGTCCGCCCCAGCGACTGCTTCCTGCGCCAGCGGCGGATCGCCGCGTGATCACCGGATTGCAGCACCGCGGGGACCTCGCCCAGCTCATGCGCCACCGGGCGCGTGTAGTGCGGGCAGTCCAGCAGGCCGTCCGAGAACGAATCCTGCTGTGCCGATTGCGCGTCGTTCAGCGCGCCTTCCTGCAACCTGCCGACCGCGTCGATCAGCACCGCCGCCGCCAGTTCGCCGCCGGACAGCACATAATCGCCCAGTGACAGCTCTTCATCCACTTCCGCCGCCAGCAAGCGCTCGTCGACGCCTTCGTAGCGGCCGCACAACAGGATCAGCCGCGGCATCTTTGCCAGTTGCCCGACCCTGCCCTGCGTCAGCCGCGCTCCCTGCGGGCTGAAGAAAATCGCTCGCGTCGACTCTGATGCCGCACCGCGCGCGGCCCGCAATGCAGCGCGCAGCGGATCGATCATCATCACCATGCCGGGACCGCCGCCGCAGGTGCGATCGTCCACGCTGCGGTAGGCATCGGTCGCGTACTCGCGCGGGTTCCAGGTTTCCACCTGCAACAGGCCACGCTGCTGCGCCCTGCCCACCACCCCGACCTTCATGAATTCCTGCACGAAGTCGGGAAACAAAGTGACGACATCAATGCGCATGATCGCCACTCAAAAATCCGGATCCCAGTCCACCACGATGCGCTTCGCATCCAGGTCGACCGATTGCACGTACACCTCCGGCACGTACGGGATCAGGTGCTCGCGACCGTCTTCATGCCGCGCCACCAGCACCGGGTTCGCACCGGTCTCGAACAGGTGGCTGACCCTGCCGAGCGAAACGCCTGCGAGGTTCACCACTTCGAGACCTTCCAGATCGCTCTGGTAGACCTCGCCTTCCGCCGCCGGCGGCAACGCCGTGCGCGCGACGAAAATGTTCGCACCGATCAGGCTCGCCGCATGATCACGATCACCGATGCCACTGATCGCCGCGATCACGCCCTTGCCCTGCGCGCGTCCGCGAACGTCGCGGACCTCCTCGACCACGCCCGCATTGCGTTCCAGCAACCAGGGTTGGTAATCGAAGATGCGCAAACGCGGTTCGGTGAAGGATTCGATCTTCACCTCGCCGCGTACGCCGTACACCCCGACGATGCGTCCGAGCAGCACCCGCCGCCCGTCCGTCACCGCATTCATGGTTTTACGCCGCAGCCTGCTTGCCGGCTTCCTTCACCAGCAGCTGCACCTTGTCCGAGCACTGCGCGCCCTTGCCGACCCATTCCTGGATCTTGGCGATGTCCAGCTCCAGACGCTTGTCAGGACCGGAAGCACCCGGGTTGAAATAACCCAGACGCGCGATGTTGCGGCCGTCGCGGGCGTTGCGCTCGTCGGTCACCACCACGTGGTAGAACGGCCGGCCCTTGGCGCCTGCGCGCGCAAGACGAATCTTTACCATGCTCTTCTCACTCTGAAAGTTCGCCCGGAACGATCGGCCGGAAGGGCCGCAAGGGCGCGGGAAACCGGCAATTGTAGCGGAACCGGGGCGAAAAGCTAGGGCCGAATCAGGGGGTTGGGCCCGTTCCCGCTTTTACTTACCCCGGAAATCCTCGCCCACCCATCCCTTTCATCGCCCCCGACATCTGCCGCATCAGGCCTTTCATGCCGCCGCGGGCGAACTTGGACATCATCTTTTCCATCTGGGTGTACTGCTTCAGCAGGCGGTTGACCTCGGCCGGCTGGGTGCCAGAACCGCGCGCCACGCGCGCACGCCGCGAACCGTTCAGCAAGTCGGGATGACGACGCTCCTTCTTGGTCATGGAGCCGATGATCGCCATCATCCGCTTGACTTCCTTGTCGTTGACCTTCGATTTCACGTTCTCCGGCAGCGAGGACACACCGGGCAACTTCTCCATCAATCCGGCCAAGCCGCCCATGTTGAGCATCTGCTCGAGCTGGTCGCGCATGTCGTTCATATCGAACTTTTTGCCTTTGGCGACCTTGGCCGCGAGCTTGGCCGCCTTGTCCGCGTCGGCCTTGTTCTGCACGTCCTCTATCAGCGACAGCACGTCGCCCATGCCGAGGATGCGCGTGGCGACGCGGTCGGGATGGAACGGTTCCAGCGCGTCCGGCTTCTCGCCCGCGCCGAGGAACTTGATCGGCCGGCCGGTGACATAGCGCACCGACAGCGCCGCGCCGCCGCGCGCATCGCCGTCGGTCTTGGTGAGGACCACGCCCGTGAGCGGCAGCGCTTCGGCAAAAGCCTTGGCGGTATTAGCCGCATCCTGGCCGGTCATCGAGTCCACCACGAACAGCGTCTCGACGGGACGCAAGGCACCGTGCAGCGCCTTGATCTCGTCCATCATCTCCGTGTCGATGTGCAGGCGGCCGGCGGTATCCACGATCAGCACGTCGGCGATTTCGCGTTTCGCCGCATCCACCGCATTGCGCGCGATCGCGACCGGATCCTGCCCGCTCGCGGACGGAACGAAACCCGCGCCGACCTGCGCGGCAAGCGTCTGCAACTGCTCAATCGCGGCCGGGCGATACACGTCGCAACTGACCACCATCACCTTTTTCTTGCGACGCTCGGCGAGATAGCGCGCGAGCTTCGCCACCGTGGTGGTCTTGCCCGCGCCCTGCAGGCCTGCCATCAGCACCACCGCAGGCGGAGTGGCCGAGAGATCGAGATCGCTGTTGGCACTGCCCATCACTGCGGTCAGCTCGTCGCGCACGACCTTGATCAACGCCTGGCCGGGCGTCAGCGACTTCATCACTTCCTGGCCGATCGCGCGCACCTTGATGCGCTCGACGAGCGCCTGCACCACCGGCAGCGCGACGTCGGCCTCCAGCAGCGCGATGCGCACCTCGCGCAGGGACTCGCGGATGTTTTCCTCGGTCAGGCGACCGCGCCCGGCGAGGCGCTGGACGGTGGCGGAGAGGCGTTGGCTCAGGGATTCGAACATGGTTGTGCCGCGATGGTGCGAAACGCCCGATTATAGCGGCGCACGTCAGGGCGCGCCTTCGCGGAAATCAGTCCAGGACCTTCTCGAACCAGTGATGCGCGTAGGGGTTGTCGTTGAACCGGCCGATCTCGCGATAGCCTGCCGACCGATAAAGACTTAGGGCTTCGGCGAGCGATTCATTGGTGTCGAGGCGGATCGCCCGCATCCTGCGTCGTCTGGCTGAGCGTTCCAGTTCGGCCAGGAGCCTGCGGCCGACGCCGAGCCCCCTTACTTCCGGGGAAATCCACATGCGCTTTATTTCCGCGACGCGAGGCTCGATTGTCCTCAGGGCACCGCAGCCCACCGGCTCCCCATGCAGCCGCGCCAGCAACAGACAACCCCGGGGCGGAACGAAATCCCGGATTTCGGACGCCCCGCCGCGGGCGCGATCGAACCCGCCGGCAAAACGCGCGTCAATCTCCGCAAAGTACCGTTCGAGGCAGCGTTCCGCATCGGCACTCCCGGGATCCTCCCGGGCGATCTCGACGCTCGATGCGTGCAAGAGCCGCTCGACTTCCGCCATCGCTTTCAGAAGACGCCCTGCTTGTTCGCCGCCCAGCGGCGACAGCATGGAGCGCGCAAGCTCATCGGAACGCATGTTGATCCTGCGCAATTCCGATAGGCCGGCACGCGAAAGGGAGACGATCTTCACCCTTCCGTCGGCGGCATTGCGCCGCGTGGTGGCCAGTCCCTTGCGCTCGAGCGCACGCAACAACCGGCTCAGGAAGCCGGAATCCATGCCGAGCCGCTCGCGTAGCTCCCGAACCGTCGCTCCCTTCGAGCCGATCTCGAACAACAGTCGCGATTCCACGTAGGGGCGATCACGCCCGAGATATTTTTCATTCAGCACGCCAAGTCGCTGCGTAATGGCGCGATTGAAGGCGCGGACCAATTGTACGTCTGGTTGGTTCATTACCTGACTTTAGTCAGATAACTGGGTGAAGGCAAGCGTTCCGCCCTCCGTCCCAAGGCGCCCCGCAGGCAAGCCCGAGCGGCAAGCCCTCCCCGACCGGCCGTTTCATGTGCGACACTCGCGCGATGCCGGCACATGCCCTGACCGTAGACCTGATCGCCCTGTTCGCCGTGGCGCTCTATCTGGCCGCGGCCGGTGCGCTGGCGCGACCGTTGCTGCACGAAGGCAGCGCACCGCGACGGATCGCCCTGCTCACCGGCACCTTCGCGGTGATGCTGCACTTCGCCGCGCTGCTGCTCGCGCATCGCGGCGCGCTGGACTTGCACTTCTTCGCGGCGCTATCGCTGGTTGCGGCGGTGATCGCAGCGCTTACGCTGGCGGTGAACCTGGCCCGCCCCGTGGTGGCCGCCCTGGGTGTGATCGTGTTCCCGCTGGCCGCGCTGTTGCTGGCGATAGATGAGTTCCTGGCTCCGCCCACGATGCCGATCGCGCTCGACTGGCAGATCAAGCTGCACGTGACGCTGGCGCTGATCGCCTTCGGCGTGCTGTCCATCGCCGCCCTGCTGGCCGTGCTGCTTGCCATGCAGGAGCGTGCGTTGCGCGCGCGTCAGTTCGGCGGCTGGGCGCGCGTGCTGCCGCCACTGACGCTCACCGAAACCCTGATGTTCCGCCTGATCGCCGCCGGTTTCGTACTACTGACGCTGGCGCTGCTATCGGGCGTGCTGTTCGTGCACAACCTGTTCGCGCAGGACCTGGTGCAGAAGACCGCGTTGTCGGTGATCGCCTGGATCGTGTTCGGTGTGCTGCTGATCGGCCGCGCCGTTTCAGGCTGGCGCGGCACCCGCGCGGTGAACCTCACCCTGCTCGGGATGATCGTGCTGGTGTTCGCCTTCTTCGGATCGAAGTTCGTGCTGGAGATGGTTTTGCACAAAGGCGTTTAATCGTGCGCAGAGCGCACGCTACGCATTGCCTTTCAACAACGCCTTCGCCCTTGCCACGACGTTCTCCACGGTGAAGCCGTACTGCTTCAGCATCTCGCCACCGGGTGCCGAGGCGCCGAAGCGTTCGACGCCCAGCACATCACCGCGCTGACCTACCCAGCGCTCCCAGCCCTGCGGTGAGCCGGCTTCCACCGCCAGACGCGCATGCACGTTGGGAGGGAACACCGAGTCGCGATACGACTGGTCCTGCGCTTCAAACAATTCCCAGCTCGGCATCGAGACCACGCGCACGCGCAAACCTTCGCCCGACAGCTTTTCTGCCGCCTGCACGACCAACCCGGTTTCCGCGCCGGTCCCGATCAGGATGAGTTGCGGTTCGCCCTCGCAATCCTTCAGCACGTAAGCGCCATGACGCACACCCTCCGCGCTCGCGTACTGCGTGCGATCCAGGGTCGGCACGTTCTGGCGTGACAGCGCCAGCACGATCGGCCGCTGGCCGGTTTCAATCGCCACGCGCCATGCGACCGCGGTCTCGTTCGCATCGCCCGGACGGATCACAACCACACGTGGCACCGCGCGCAGGTTGGCGAGTTGCTCCACCGGCTGATGGGTCGGGCCGTCCTCGCCCAGCGCGATCGAATCGTGGGTGAACACGAACACCACATGCGATTCAGTGAGCGCGGCCAGCCGCATCGGCGGGCGCATGTAATCGGAGAAGATCAGGAAAGTCGCGGTGTACGGGATGAAGCCGCCGTGCGCGGCCATGCCGTTGGCGATCGCCCCCATCGCGTGCTCGCGCACGCCGAAGTGGAGGTTGCGACCGGCGAAGCTCCATGTCTCGCCGGTGTCCACGCCCTGCTCGTCCGGTTCCTTGCCGGGCGAAAACACACCCAGGCCCTTCACCGCCGTGTGGGTGGATGGATCCAGGTCCGCCGAACCGCCCGACAGTGCCGGCAATTTCGGCGCGATCGCACTCAGCACTTTGCCGCCGGCCACGCGCGTGGCCATGCCCTTGGCGTCGGCCGGGAATTCCGGAATAGCCGCATCCCAGCCGTCGGGCAATTCCCCACGCAATGAACGATGCAGCTCCTCGGCGAGATCGGGGAACTCCTTCGCGTATTTGTTCCAGCGCCGCTTCCACGCGCTCTCGGCGCGCTTGCCGCGCTCCTGCGCTTCGCGGAAATGTGCAAGCGCGTCGTCCGGAACCAGGAACGGCGGCTGCTCGGGCCAGCCCAGGTTGCGCTTGGTCGCGGCGACATCCTTCTCGCCCAGCGGCGAGCCATGCGCCTTGTAGCTGTCCTGTTCGGGCGAACCGTAACCTATGTGCGTACGCACCAGGATCAATGACGGCTTCTGGGTTTGCCGCTTGGCCTTCTTGATGGCCGTTTCGATCGCGGCGGTGTCATTGCCGTCGGCGATCGTCTGCACGTGCCATCCGTAGGCCTTGAAGCGCGCCGCCCGATCCTCGGTGAAGGTGATGTCGGTGCCGGCGGCCAGCGTCACGTAGTTGTCGTCGTACAGCACGATCAACTTGCCGAGTTTCAGATGCCCGGCCAGCGAGGCGGCTTCCGAGGCCACGCCTTCCATCAGGTCGCCATCGCTGGCGATCGCGTAGGTGTAGTGATCTACGATCTTGTGGCCGTCGCGGTTGTAGCGGGCGGCGAGCTGCGCTTCCGCCATGGCCATGCCGACCGCGTTGGCGAAGCCTTGCCCCAGCGGGCCGGTGGTGACTTCCACGCCCGGCGTGTGGCCGCGTTCCGGATGCCCCGGACATTTGCTGCCCCACTGGCGGAACTGCTTGATGTCGTCCAGCGAAACGTCGTAGCCGGTGAGGTACAGCAGGCTGTAGAGAAGCGCCGAACCATGCCCGGCCGAGAGCACGAAGCGGTCGCGGTCCGCCCAGCTCGGGTTGGCCGGATTGAACTTCAGGAATTTCGTCCACAGCACGTAGCCCATCGGCGCGGCGCCGAGTGGCATGCCGGGATGGCCGCTGTCGGCCTTCTGGACCATGTCCACCGACAGGAACCGGATCGTGTTGATGCATTGCTGATCGAGAGTGGGGTTGCCGTCTGCCACGATCCGTCCTCCGATTCGAGCCATGGAAACCGCCAAGCATACGCCCGGGCCGTGGATGCCCTGTCACGCTTGCCACAAGCCCTTGCCGGCGCTACACTTTCCCGCTTGTCCTTGCCCGGTCTTGTGCGTTCATCCCTGAGCGCGAAGATCAAAAAGCAGCCACGGAGCTCTTTGCCATGGATGGCGGCTCTTAGGCTGCACTTTTCAATCCGAGGAGCCTACCGTGAAAGTGCTTTCGTCCCTGAAGTCCGCGAAACAGCGGCATCGCGACTGCAAGGTCGTGCGCCGTCGCGGCAAGGTGTTCGTGATCTGCAAGTCGAACCCGCGTTTCAAGGCGCGGCAGCGCTGAGCGGATCGCCGCAACACTCGAAAAGGCCGCCCAGCGCGGCCTTTTTTGTTGCTGAATGAGTGTCGGCCGGATCATGGAATGCCGCTCTGGCTTCTGTTAAAACACACCGGTCGGCGCCGAATGCGCCTGGGGAGTCATGCCATGAAACGCATCACCCGTTCCCTGCTCGTTGCCGCGCTGTGCCTCGCCACCGCTCCGTTCCTGATGCCCTCGCCCGCACGTGCGGAAAGCATCCGTACAAAGGTAGCGCAGGAGCAGAACATGAACCTGCCGCAGCGTGGCATGACCATGACCCAGGTGGAGCGCCAGTACGGTGCGCCGGAGCACAAGCTCGACACCCGCGGCGGTGACTCACCCAAGCACCCGCCGATCCATCGCTGGGAATACAGCAATTACATCGTGTATTTCGAGCGCAATCACGTGATCCATAGCGTGATCACGACGCCTGACACGGGCACCCACTGAACAAATGACCGCGGCCAAGTTTCGACTGCCTGCGGAGTGGGAACCGCAGGCGGCGGTGCTGCTCGCGTGGCCGCATTCCGATACCGACTGGGGGCCGCGCCTGCTCGCGGCCGAATCCAGCTACGTCGCCCTCGTGACCGCGATCGCGCGGTTCGAGCATGCGCTGGTGTGCGTGCCCGATGCAGCCGTGCGCGAACGCGCAGCCAGCCTGCTGGGTTCGGTCGGCGCGGATCTCGCGCGGATCGGTTTCATCGAAATTCCCTACGACGATACCTGGCTGCGTGATTCAGGCCCGGTGACTCTGTCTTGCGGCAGCGAATTCACCCTGGCGGATTTCCAGTTCACCGGCTGGGGCGGCAAGTTCGAGGGCTCGCGCGACGACGCGCTGATCGCCGGCCTCCTGCAACGCGACGTATTCCGTGCCGGCACCGGCCACGCGCGCTACGACTGGGCGCTGGAAGGCGGCGCGATCGAGTCGGACGGCCACGGCACGATCCTCACCACCTGGCGCTGCCTGCACCAGCGCCATCCGGAACAGTCGAGTGAGGAGATGGCGCAACAATTGCGCGAATCGCTCGGCGCGCAGCGCGTGCTGTGGCTGGATCGCGGCTACCTACAGGGCGACGACACCGACGCACACATAGACACGCTGGCGCGCTTCGCACCGGACGACGCGATCGTGTTCCAGGCTTGCGACGATCCCGCCGACCCCCATTTCGAGGAACTCGCAGCCATGCGCGAGGAACTCGCCGCCCTGCGCACGGCGGAAGGCAGGCCTTACGCCCTCCACGCGCTTCCGTGGGCCAAGCCCATCGTGGATGAAGGGCGTCGGCTCGCGGCGTCGTATGCCAATTACCTGATCGTCAACGGCGGCGTGCTGGTGCCCGCCTACGGCGACCCCGCCGACGCGGCCGCAGCACGGATCATTGCAGCTGCGCATCCGGGCCGCGAGGTGGTCCAGATCCCCTGCCGCCCGCTGATCTGGCAGAACGGCAGCCTGCATTGCGTGACGATGCAATTGCCCGAAGGCGTGTTGGCCCGACGCGCTAAACTGCGCAGATGACACTCAGGACCCTCAAATTAGGCCTCTTGCAGGAGCGCAACCGCGGCAGCCGCGAAGCCAACCTCGACGCGATCGAGGCAGGCCTGCGCGAGGCGGCGCAAGCCGGCGCGCAACTGGTGCTGCTGCAGGAACTGCACAACGGCCCGTACTTCTGCCAGCACGAGGACGTGGGCGAATTCGATCGCGGCGAATCCATCCCCGGTGCTTCCACAGAACGCATCGGCAAGCTCGCCGAAGAACTGAAGCTGGTCGTGGTCGCATCGCTGTTCGAGCGTCGCGCCGCCGGGCTTTATCACAACACCGCGGTGGTGTTCGACCGTTCCGCGCAGATCGCCGGCGTATATCGCAAGATGCACATCCCCGACGATCCGGCCTACTACGAAAAGTTCTACTTCACGCCCGGCGACCTCGGCTTCAACCCGATCCCCACTTCGCTCGGCAAGCTCGGCGTGCTGGTGTGCTGGGACCAGTGGTATCCGGAAGCCGCGCGCCTGATGACGCTGGCGGGCGCGGAAATCCTGCTGTACCCGACCGCGATCGGCTGGGATCCAGCGGACACGGAGGAGGAAAAAGCACGCCAGCGCGAAGCGTGGATCACCGTGCAACGCGGGCACGCTGTCGCCAACGGCGTGCCATTGGCCGCATGCAACCGGATCGGCTTCGAGGAATCACCGGACGGCGGGCGCGGCCTGCAATTCTGGGGCTCCAGTTTCGTCGCCGGTCCGCAGGGCGAAATCCTGGCGCAAGCCCCCAGCGATCAACGCGAACTGATGATCACCGAGCTGGACATGGCGCGCAGCGAGAACGTGCGCCGCATCTGGCCGTTCCTGCGCGACCGCCGCATAGATGCCTATGGCGATCTGCTCAAACGTTTCAGGGACTGAAAACCCTCACCGTACCAAAAGCTTCCGTTCGCGTTGAGCGTAGCTCGCGCAGCGAGCGGCGTCGAAACTTCAATGTCCTTCGACTTCGGCCCCTGCGGGGCCTACGCTCAGGACGAACGGAACCAAGATGGCTCATTCAGAATTGAACGCGCAACCCGATTCGCAGCACGACGACCCGCTTCACCAACAGCCGCTCGCGCGCGTCGAACGCAACGGCGTGGAATACGTGGTGCTCGGCACCGCGCACGTGTCGCGTGCATCCGTCGCGGCCGTGCGCGCATTGGCCGAACGCGAAAATTTCGATGCGATCGCGGTGGAGCTGTGTGAATCGCGCGCAGCGGGCATGCGCGATCCCGAAGCGCTGGCGAAGATGGACCTGTTCCAGGTGATCCGCACCGGCAAGGCCGGGATGGTGTTCGCGTCACTGGCGCTTTCTTCGTTCCAGCGCCGCATCGCCGAGCAGTACGGCATCGAACCCGGCGCGGAAATGCGCGCGGCGATGGATGGCGCGACCGAACGCAGCCGGCCGCTATGGCTCATCGACCGCGAAATCGGGATCACTCTCAATCATGCCTATCGCGGCGTGCGCTTCCGCGATCGCATGGGGATCATGGCCGGCCTGTTCGGCAGCCTCTTCGCGCGCGAGGAAATCGGCGAGGAAGAAATCGAAAAGCTGAAACAGGGCGACATCCTGGAAAGCGCGTTCGGCGAATTCGCGCGCAAATCCACGCCGCTCTACAACGCACTGATCGGCGAGCGCGACACCTTCATGGCCGCGCGCCTGCGCGAAGAATCCGCCCGCGCGCCGACGATCAAGCGCGTGCTGGTCGTGATCGGCGCGGGCCATCTCGCAGGATTGCAACGCGAACTCGGTGAACAATCCGCGCCGCCGCGCGCGCTGCTGGAGCCGCTCAACGCGAAGCTGCCTTCGCCGCGCTGGCCCAAATGGTTCGCGATCGCGGTGATGGCCGCGATCTTCGTCGCGATCGGGATCATCTTCTACCGCAGTCCGGCGATGGGCTGGGCCGCGCTGCGCGACTGGGCGATCTACACCGGCGTGTTGAGCGCGCTCGGCGCCGCGATCGCCGGCGGGCATCCGCTCTCGATCCTCACTGCCGCGATCATGGGCCCGCTGAAGCCGGTCCGTCCGCCCGGGCTCTCATCCGGCGTGTTCGCCGGCATGGTCGAAGCCTGGCTGCGCAAGCCCCGCGTGGCGGATTTCCAGTCGCTTCGCGATGATTTGCTGCACGCCTCCGGCTGGTGGCGCAACCGCGTCGCGCGCACCCTGCTCGTATTCATGCTGACCAATCTCGGCACAATCGCCGGGGAGTATCTCGCCGGGATCAGGATTTTTACGCGGTTGTTTTGAGGCGACTACTGATTCTGCATCTTGGTATTGAGGCATCGAAGAGTCGTACTCAAATCGGACCCGCTTACTTCGCGACCTCCGAAACCAGCGCCGCGCCGAGCGCGGGTACCTGTCCGATCCCGGCGCGCGGCCGCCGCACCCTGCCCGCCTTCGCGTCGCGCACGACACGCCGCATCGCCATGCGCGCGTCGTCCAGCAACGCATAGATCACCGGCAGCGCCAGCAGCGTGACGATGGTGGAGAACAGCAGGCCGCCGGCGATCGCGCGCGCCATCGGCGAATACGGCGGACCGTTGCCGCCGATCTGAGCATCGGTGAGGCACAGCGGCAGCATGCCCAGGATCGCGGTGCCCATCGTCATCAGGATCGGGCGCAGGCGTTCGGACGCGCCGGCGATCAGCGCCTGCGTGCGCGCTATGCCCTCGTGCCGCAGCGTGTTGATGTGCACGATCATCACAATGCCGTTGCTCACCACCACGCCCATCAGGATCAGGATGCCGATCGCGGCCATGATCGAAAACGTGGTGCCGCTGACCCAGAACAGCCAGAACACGCCCAATACCGAGAAGACGAAGGTGGTGAGGATCGCCGCCGGGAAGATCAACGACTCGAACATGCAGCACATCACCACGTACACCAGCACCAGGGCGATCAGCATGTTGAACGCCATCTGGTTGCCGGCTTGCTGCGCGTTGTCGAAATTGTCGCCGAATGCCCAGTGATAGCCCGGCGGTAGCGTGACCGCCTTCATCACGTTGCTGATTTCCTTGCGTGCGTCCTCGGTGGTCTTGCCGTCGGCGAGATTGGCCTGGATAGTCACCGTTGTCTGGCGGTTGGTGCGATCGATCGAGGTCGCGACCGGGCGCGTTTCCACCCTCACCATCGAGAGCAGCGGGATCTGCGTGCCATCGTCGCGGCGCAACTGGTAATCGGAAAGATCGTCCAGGCTGGCGGTATCGGAGTTGGCGAAACGCAGCCACACCGGTACCTCGCGATCGCCCTGGCGATATTCGGACAGCGGCATGCCGCGCAGCGCGATGGCCACATAGTCGCCGACCTGCTGGGCGTCGAAACCGTACTGCTTGGCGCGCACGCGGTCCACGTGCACCGCCACTTCACGATCGCCGCCGCGCTCGGCCGTGTGCACGTCGCGCAAGCTCGGCAATCTTGCAAGCACCGGCACCAGCGTGTTCGAAAGCTGTTCCAGTTGCGCAGTGGAATCGCCGCGCAGGGAAACCTCGACGGGCGCGCTGCCGTTGTTCTGCTGGTTGAAATCCACCGAACCGATCGCGATCTTCGGCAGACCCTTGCGGATGTCTTCCATGATTTCCGCGGAGCTGCGATGCGCGTCGCGGCCTTCGGCCAGCATGATGGTCGTGCTGGTGCCCTGCGTCTCGCTGTAATAGGTGTAGACCGACTTGATTTCGAGTTCCTTCTTGTGCGCCAGCAGCCAACCGTCGATCTTGTGGACGGCCACGGCGAGCTGCGGCAACCGGTACTGACCGTTGAGATGCCAGCTCAGGAACAGTTGCCGCGATTCCGACTGCGCGAACATGTCAACCTTCATGTGCGTCATCGGCCAGAAGCTCAGCACCATCAGGGCGAACACACCGGCCATGCTCCAGCGGCGGTGCGCGAGCGTCCACGCCACCACCCGCGCATAGCGGCCGCGCAGGCGGGTGATCAGGGTCTTGCGGTTGAGGAATTTCGGTGGCGGCAGTTTCGACGACAGCATCGGCACCAGGCTCACCGCTACCAGCCACGAGGCGATGTGCGCGATCGCCATGGTGATTGCCACCTGGGTCAGGAAGATGCTGATGTCATTCTTCTCGCCGAACACGTTGGGCAGGAACACGATCACGGAAGTCAGCGTGCCGGCGGCGATCGCGATCCCGACCGCCTGCGTGCCGGCGACCGCGCAGTACCACGGCTTGTCCGGGTGTTTCTCGCGGTACTGGTAGATGCTTTCCACCACCACGACCGCGTTGTCCACCAGCATGCCCACCGCGAGCAGCAGGCCCATCATCGAGAGCACGTTGAGACTGATGCCGAAGAAATACATGCAGCCCAGCGTGATCACGAAGCACACCGGGATCGCCAGCGACACCATCAGCGTGGACGGCCAGTCGCGCAGGAAGAAATACAGCACCAGCACCGACAGCAGCACGCCGATCGCACCGGCCTCCGCCAGTTCGCGCAGCGAAGAGGTCACGCCCTCGGCCGAATCCTGCAGCGCATACACGTTGATGCCGTGCATCTGCGGATCGTCGCGTACGCTGTCCACGTACTTCGTCACCGCGGAGCCCACCTGCACCAGGTTGGCATTGCGCTCCTTGTAGATGTCCACGCCGATCGCGGGGCGACCGTTCAGGTCGCGCGCGAAATCCATCTTCGCCGGTTGCAACGTGACCGTGGCGATGTCGCCCAGCTTCAAACCCTGCGCATTCACCGGCAGCGAACGCACGTCGTCCAGGTCGCGCCACTGTCCCTCCGGCTGCACGCGCCAGCGCTTGCCGCCATCACTCACCTCGCCCGCCGACAGCGAGAAGTTGGCCTGCTTCATCCGCTGGTAAAGCTGGTTCAGGCTGATGTTGTGCGCGGCCAGCCGTTCAGCGGAAAGCTCGATCTGCAATTCCGGCGCCTGCACGCCGTTGATGTCCACGCGCGCCACGCCGGGAATGCGCTCGATGGGACGCTTCAATACGCGATCCAGCAGTGCGTAGGCATTCGACAGGTTGCGGCTGGAAGCGATGCGCAATTGCAGAATGGGCTGGTCGGACGTGGAGAATTTCTGCACCGTGTAGCGCTGCAGGTCGGACGGCAGGTCGGCGCGGATCGCGTCGATCTTCTCGCGCGCCTGCACCGCCTTCACCGCGACGTTCTCGCCCCACTTGAACTGCAGGAACAACTGCGCGCCGTCGGCACGCGAGGTGGACTGCATCTTCTGGATGCCCGGCAGCGCGGAAAGCGCGTCCTCGACCGGGCGCGTGATGGTGCGCTCGACTTCCGACGGCGTGGAACCGACGTAGGGCATGTCCACCATCAGGAACGGCACGTCGATCGCCGGGAAATATTCCATGGGCAGGCGGAATGCTGCGATCAGGCCGATCACCACCAGCACGACGAAGAACATCACCGCCGTGACCGGCCGCTTGAGGCTGAGCTCGGCGAGGTTCATGCGGGCTGCTCGTCCGCCGCCGGATCCCCATGCCGCGCCGCAATCTTCGCGTGACGGCGCTCGCCGCGCGCGACGTACCACGCATCCGCACGGCGATCGGCGAGGTCGTAGACCACCGGGATCACGATCAGGGTCAGCAGCGTGGATACCGCGAGGCCGCCCATCACCGTGATCGCCATCGGCGAACGCACTTCCGCGCCCGCGCCGAGACCGATAGCCAGCGGCAGGAAGCCGAGCAAGGTCGCCAGCGTGGTCATGGAGATCGGACGCAGGCGCGATTCGGCGGCCTGGCAGATCGCCTCGCGTTTCGGCAGGCCTTCCTCGCGCAACTGGTTGACGCGGTCGATCAGGATGATCGCGTTCTTGACCACGATGCCGACCAGCATGATCAGGCCGATGAACACGACTACCGACAGCGTCGAGCCGGTCAGCTTCAGTGCCAGCACCGCTCCGACCATCGCCAGCGGCACCGAGAACATGATCACGAACGGGTGCAGCAGCGATTCGAACTGCGAGGCCATCACGAGGTACACCATGAAGATCGCCAGGCCGAGCGCGAACAGCATCGAACGCACCGAATCGGAAAGATCCGCGCTCTGGCCGCCGATTTGCACGGTTACGCCCGCCGCCAATGGATGCGCAGCGACAATGGCGCGCACTTCCTTAATCGCGCTGCCGAGGTCGCCATGCGCCACGCCGGCCGAAACGATGGCCACGCGCTCCTGGCCAATGCGGTTGATTTCCGACGGCCCTTCCGTCGCGACGACATCGGCCACGGACGACAACCGCACCGGCGTGTCCAGACCCGGCGATGGAGTGTCGGCGAGCTTGCTTCCCGTGTTCGCCGTGCCTGCGGAATTGCCGGTTGCCGCCAGGCCGCTGTTGCTCGCGCCGTCCTGCGTCGCATTCATGCTGTTCGATGCGGCATTCGGCGACACGTAGCCGACGATCAGGTTGCGGATCGCATCCACGCTGTCGCGATCGCTTTCCTGCGCGCGCACCAGCACGTCGATCTTGCGGTCGTGGAAGTCGTAGCGCGTGGCGACCTCGCCTTTCACCTTGCGCACGATGCGGTCGGCGATGTCGCGTGTCGTCAGCCCCAAGGCGGCGGCACGATCGGCATCGAAGCGGATCGCGATTTCGGGATAACCGCCGGCGACCGTGGACTTGATATCGGTGAAGTGGCCCGAATCGCGCATCAGCGCGGCGAGCTTGCGGCCGGCGACGGTCAGCGCGTCCAGGTCGTAGCCGCGCAATTCCACCTCCAAGGGCGCTGCGGACGAAAACAGCTCCGGCCGAGAGAACTTGGCCTGAACCGACGGATGCAGCGCGAGTGTGTTGCGCAGCCGCTGAATCTCCGCCGCTTCCGCGCCCTTGCCCGCATCGGGCTCCAGGGTGATCGTCATCCGCGCGATGTTTTCGCCGGACTCGGTCGGATTGGCATCCAGTCGCGTGCCCACACCAGCCACGCCATAAATCGAAGCGACATCCGGATCGTGCGCGTGCCGCTGCGAAATCTCGCGCACCAGCGCATCGGTCTGCGCCAGCGGCGTGCCCGGCGGCAGCGCGGCAGTCATCTCGAAGCGGTCCTGCGCGAGCTGCGGAATCAGGTCGAGGCCGAGTGTCGGCACCAGCGCCAGCGCGATCGCGAATGTGACGACCGCGAAGCCCAGCACGCGCCAGGGATGGATCAACGCCTTCGGCAGTGCGCGGTGATAGAACGCGGCGGCGCGTTCGTAGGGAATCATCACGCCCTTGCCGACGAAGCGCAGCGCGCTACCGACCACGCCACCGATCAGGCACGCGACTCCGAAACCGCCCCACGCGACTGCACGGGGCAGCACGCCGAGGCGACTACGCGTTTGCTTCTCTTCGAGCTCTTCCTTGTAGGCCAGCGGCGCGCGCCCGTGCAGCGAGGCCAGCATCGGGATCAGCGTCATCGCCACGATCAGGGAGATCAGCATCGCGAAAGTGACGGTGAGCGCCTGGTCCCGGAACAACTGCCCGGCAATGCCCTGCACGAACACCAGCGGCAGGAACACCGCAACCGTCGTGAGCGTGGACGCGGTGACCGCCATGCCGACTTCGGAGGCGCCGGCCACCGCAGCTTCCACGATGCCCATCCCGGCCTCGCGCTTGCGCGCGATGTTTTCCAGCACCACGATCGAGTCGTCCACCACCATGCCGGTGGCGAGCGCCAGGCCACCCAGCGACATCACGTTCAGCGACAGGCCGAAGCGGTCCATCAGGAAGAAGGTGGTGATCAGCGATACGGGCAGCGACAGCGAGACGATGAAGGTGCTGCGCGCGTGCTGCAGGAAGAAGAAAATCACCAGGATCGCGAGCACGCCGCCGAGCAGCGCGTCGTTGCGCACGTCCGAAAGGGCCTCGCGGATGAAGGTGGACTGGTCGTCCAGCACCGTGAGCTTGGCACCCGCGGGCAGGCTCTCGCCCAGCTTGTCCAGTTCCGCGTGCACGGCCTGCGCCACGCTCACGGTATTGGCGTCGCCCTGCTTGTAGACCGCGAGCTCGATCGCCTCGTGGCCGTCCACGCGGATCACGCCGTCGCGTTCCTTGTAACCCTGATACACCTGCGCGACGTCCTTCAAGCGGATCGGCACGCCGTTGCTGTCCACCTTGATCAGCATGTCGCGCATCTGCTGCAAGTCGGTGAACTGGTTGAGCGTGCGTACGAGATAGCGCTGCGTACCCTGGTCGATGCTGCCGCCGGAGATATTGACGTTCTCGTTCTTGAGCCGCGTGATCACCGTATTGATGTCGATGCCGAGCTGGGCCAGCTTGTGCTGGTCCACCGCGACTTCCACTTCGTCTTCCAGACCGCCGCCGACCTTGACCGCCGCGACGCCGGCAACCGGCTCGAGGCGCTTCTTCAATTCGTTGTCGGCGAAACGGCGCAGCCGTTTCAATGCCGCAGGATCGGCATCGCTGGCGTCCTTCGAAGACAGGCCGATCCGCACGATCGGATCGGTGGAGGGATTGAAGCGCAGCAGCAGCGGCTTCTGGGCTTCCAGCGGCAACTGCAGGGTGTCGAGCTTGTCGCGCACGTCCAGCGCGGCCATGTCCATGTCCGTGCCCCAGGCGAATTCGAGGATCACGTCGGATTCGCCGGTGCGCGAGATCGAATGCACGCGCTTGACGTTTTTCACCACCCCGACCGCTTCCTCGACCGGCTCCGAAACCAGGTTCTCGATTTCCGCGGGTGCGGCGCCCGGATAATCGGTACGCACGGTGAGCGTCGGGTAGGAAAGATCCGGCAGCAGGTTCACCTTCAGGTCGGACAGGCCGATCAGCCCGAACAGTACGAAGGTCAGCGTCACCATCCCGATGGTGACGCGCCGGCGCGTGGCCAGCTCCGGGAGGGACATGGCTTTACTCCGCGGCCGTTGCGGTTGTATTGGCGTTGACGGTGCTCGGCGCGAGCACTTGCACCTCGCTGCCGTCACGCACCGCATCGCGGCCGAGCGTGATCACGCGATCGCCGGGCTTCAAGCCGCTGACGATCTGGACACGGTCGCCGTCCGCGTAGCCGATCTGCACCGTGCGGCGTTTGGCGACCAGCACCGGTTGCGCTGGCTTGGCAGGCTCGGCCGCGACCGCGTCGCCGGGCTTCGGCTTGACCTTCCTGTCCACCGGCTTCGGCTTGGCCTTGCCCTGCTCGACCTCGAACACCGCGGTCTCGCCATCCTCATCCATCAGCGCGCTGCGCGGGATCACCAACGCGTCCCGACGCTGGTCGTAGACGATGTCTACGCGTCCGAACATGCCCGGTCGCAGGATCTCGTTGCCCGCCTTGGTGTTGTCGAACAGACAGGTCACGCGGAAGGTGCCGCTGGTGGCGTCCACCACGGGCGCGATGCGCTCGATACTCCCGGCGAATTGCTTTCCGGGCAGCGCATCCACGTTGAGCTTCACCGGCTGGCCGGCCTTCAGCGTGCCGATCTCGCGCTCGGGCACGTTCAAGGTGGCGGTCAGCGGATTCATGTCCACGATGTGGAAGATCGCCTGGTTCGCCTGCACCAGGTTGCCCTGTTTCACCATGCGCTTCGAGATCACGCCGGAGATCGGCGCGGTGATGCGAGTCCACGACAATTGCAACTGCGCGCTCCTGGTCGCCGCCACCTGGGCCTGCATGTCGTACAAGTCGCCGTCGTATTCCTGCTTCGGAATCAATTGCTGCTTGATGGCTTTCGCCGCGCGCTCGTACGTTGCCTGCGCCTTCTTCAGCTGCGCTTCGCTCTGGGCGAGCTGGTTGGCTGCGCTGGACGGATCGATCTGCGCCAGCAACTGGCCGGCCTCGACGTGTTGCCCTTCTTCGACGTAAAGCTTGAGCAACACCCCGGAAGCCTTGGCCACCACGTCGGCCTCATGCTCGGCTTCCAGCGCGGCGGTACCTGAATAACTGGCGCTGATCGACGCGTGCGTGGCGGCGGCGACTTCCACCGGCACACTGCTCTGGCTGGCGCTCGCGTCCGACTGCGGGCCACCGCTGCCGCAGGCGGCAAGCAGCAGACCCAACGTGGAGATCAGCACGAAACGCAACGGCGACGGGCAAAACACAAGTCCTTTCATGGCGGCGATCGCTGGTCCGGGTTGAATACGGGTGTGGTGTTGTAGTTATGTATAACACCAAATCAATCGGCAGGCAAGCGCCGGCATCCCTCGGATGCCGGAGCAGCAAAACGGGTTGCGTACTTGTTTGGAGTCCTGCAGCGCATCGGCTGCACTCGCGCGGAATGGAGCAATTGATCCCGCGCATCGAGGTAAGTTCCTTGCGCGCGCATGCTGGAACGCCGCGGCCCAAGCGTCACGGGCCGCAAGTCACGCGCCACGAGTCACGCTTCCTGCACGTATACCCGCACGCTATACTTCGCGCTTTGTGAGCGCGTACTGCGCGAGTGGGGATGCGAGAAATGATTCGATCGCTGTCGGCCGTCCTTGTTGTCGCACTGGCCAGCGCGCCGCTCGCGCTGCATGCCGCCACCCTCACAGGCAATCCCGAAGCCGGCAAGGCCAAGGTCTACACCTGCCACGGTTGCCACGGCATTCCCGGTTACGAAAATGCGTATCCGAATTACCACGTGCCGCGCATCGCCGGCCAGAACGAGCAGTACCTGATCAACGCGCTGCACGAGTACCAGAGCGGCGACCGCACGCACCCGACCATGATGGCGCAGGCCGACAGCCTGTCCGACCAGGACATCGCCGACATCGCGGCGTACCTGTCCAGCTTCGGCAAGAAATAATCACCGGAAGGATCGAGTCATGCAGCAGCGTTTCCTGACCATTTCCCTGTTCGCGCTTGCCGCCGTGCTTGCGAGCAGCGCCGCCTCCGCATCCGGTGACGCCGCCGCGGGCAAGCAGAAGGCACAGGCGGTATGCGCGGCCTGCCACGGCCTGGATGGAACCCAGACCGCTGACGGCCAGTATCCGCGACTGGCGGGTCAATACGAGGACTACATCGTGCAGGCGCTGCACGAGTACAAGGATGGCCAGCGCAAGAACGCGATCATGGTCGGCATGGCCGCGCCGCTGAGCGAGCAGGACATCGACAACGTCGCCGCGTACTACTCGTCGCTGCCGGGCACGCTGAGCGACCTGCACGGCAAGGTGCAGGGCGGCAATTGAACCGGCTCAAAAAGCTGTAGAACATTGCCATTCGCAGGCAACCGCCCCTGGTGCGGTTGCCGAGCGCCGCATGTTTGACTGCCGTCGCGCAGAACGCCCGCTCTTACCCCACCGCGCTCTTGCCTTCGTGCCCCTTGTAGTACGGTGAATGTCCGGCGCCGTGATCGGTGGCATCACGTACGGCGGTGATCTCCGGGAAATGCGCGCGCAGGGTTTTCTCCACGCCCTGCTTCAGGGTGACATCGGCCATGCCGCAGCCTTGGCAGCCGCCGCCGAAACGCAACACCACTTCGTTGTCGGCGCTCACCGATTCCAGTCGCACGCGCCCGCCGTGCGAAGCCAGCTTCGGATTGATTTCCGCGTCCAGCAGGTACTGCACGCGGATCGCGAGCGAGGCATCCGCATCGGGCGCATGGCCGCGCAGTTTCGGTGCGTCGATGCCCAGTTCGCCGCCGGTCGGCGTGGCCTTGTAGTCGATCTGCGCGCCATCCAGCCACGGCGCGCTGGCCGAATCCACGTAGAGATTGAAACCCGCGCATTCGATGACCCAGTCATCGCCGCTGCGTTCGCCGGGCTCGCAGAACTCCAGCTCGCAATCGGCCGCAGGCGAGCCCGGATTGCGCGCGCGCAGGCGGATGCCAAGTTGATCCCCGCCCTGCCCTGCAATGAGTTTCCGAAAATGGGTTTGCGCGGTTTCGCTGATCTGGATCATGGAGGTGCAGGTGGTGTATTAATCAGCACCATTCTAGTCTGAATTGAAGGCACGCCCAAGCGCACGCCATACTGATCGCCTTCTGCCGGGAGAAATGGCCATGGATCGCAACAAACTCGCTTCGCAACGTTGCCAGCCGCGCAAGGGCGAACGGGCGCTGGATCAGGCGAAAGCCAGGGAACTCCTCACCGCCCTGCCTGGCTGGGAACTGGCCGATGGCGGCAAGGCGATCGGCAAGGCTTTCAAGTTCAAGGACTTCCACGAAACGCTCGGTTTCATCAACGCGGTTGGCTGGATGGCGAACAGGCAGGATCACCATCCGGATCTCGAGGCCGGTTACAACCGTTGTCTCCTGCGCTGGTCCACGCACGATGTGGGCGGGTTGTCCATGAACGATTTCATCTGCGCAGCCAAAGTGGAGCAGATCGCGGAAGAATGACGCGGATAAGAGCGCTGAAAGATGCTCTGATCCGTGCCCTGCCTTCTTGAACCTTGTCGCGCGCAGGCGCGCTCCTACAAGAGCTTGTCCAGTACCTGTTTCAAATCCTCCGGCAGCGGCGCCGAGATGCTGTAGGCGCGCTCGCCCAGCTCGAACTCGAATCGAGCAGCGTGCAGGAAAAGCCGCTTCAACCCCAGATCGCGGAAGCGCCTGTTGGCTTCGCGATCGCCGTATTTCGGATCGCCCGCCAGCGGATGCCCGGCGTGCGCGGCGTGCACGCGAATCTGGTGGGTGCGGCCGGTATCGAGCGTGGCTTCGACCAGGCTGGCACCGCGATAACGCTCGATCTCGCGGAAAAAGGTGAGCGCCGGCTTGCCCTCCTCGTCCACGCGTACCATGCGCTCGCCACCGGAAAGCACCGACTTGCGTAATGGCGCGTTGACGTCGAACTTCGCACGCTTGAGCGTGCCGGTCATCAGGCACAGGTACTGCTTCTTGGCCGCGCCCTCCCGGATCAGCGCCTGCACACCGGTCAGGCCGGCTCGCGTGCGCGCGAACAGCAGCACGCCCGAGGTATCGCGATCCAGGCGGTGCACTAGTTCAAGGTGATCGCGCGGACGCACCGCGCGTAGCAGTTCGATCGCGCCGAAACTCACGCCACTGCCGCCGTGGCTGGCGACGCCGGGCGGCTTGTCCATGGCCAGGAAATCGCGGTCTTCGAAAATCACCGAATCCGCCACCTGCTTCAGCATCGCCTGCGGCGGCGCCCCGGATTCCTCGCGCTCGGCCACCCGTACCGGCGGGATCCGCAGCAGATCGCCCGCGCTCAGGCGGGTATCGGGTTTGGCGCGTTTGCCGTTCACCCGCACCTGGCCGGTGCGCAGCAGACGATAGATCATGCTGCGCGGCACCCCCTTCAGCAGGGCAGCCAGACAGTTGTCCACGCGTTGCCCGTCGCGCTCGGGACCGAGAGTCAGAGTTTGAACGCCCGTGAAGGGATTGCCCGAAGTTGCCGCCGGCATTGGAAAAATCCTGAATAAACTGATAGACTTCGGGCGCGTTGCGCGGGTTCGCGGCCACATTGGCCAAGCCCCCGCACCCGCCCGCCGCGCGGGCGAGGACCCGCCTGCCACTCCCGACCGGAGGCCAGGTTCTCCTCTCCATCGTAACGGACGGTTCGGAATTGGCCCATCACCAAGGGTGATGCGGCGGTTGCGGCAACGTATGAGGGATCGCTGCAAAGCGTAGCGAGCGAAGGCAGATGCTTACGCCGGAGCGCAGGAAGCAAGTGTACACGTCAGTACATGAGCATTCCGAGCACCGCCAGCGGCCGAGATGCCGAGCGCAGCGCCTTTGCGGAGGCCCTAACGCACCAGCGCGCGCTCGCTGCGATCCATAAACTCGACGAATGCGCGCACGTCTTCGCTGGCGCGCGCCTGCTCTTCGAGCTCCGCGCGGGCCTCGGCGAGCGTCTTGCCGGACATGTAGAGCGTCCGGTAGGCGCGCTTGATCGCCGCGATGCGTTCGGCCGAAAAGCCGCGCCGCTTCAGGCCTTCGGCGTTGACGCCGCGCGGCACCGCGAACTGGCCGGCGGCGTAGACGAACGGTGGCACGTCGCGATTGATCGCCGCGTACATCGCCGCGAACGCGTGCGCGCCGATCTTGCAGAACTGGTGCACGCCGGAAAACCCGCCCAGCACCACATGGTCGCCGACCTCGACGTGGCCGGCGAGGGTGGAGTTGTTGGCAAGCACGATATGATTGCCGACGGCGCAGTCGTGGGCGACGTGCACATACGCCATGATCCAGTTGTCGTCGCCGATGCGGGTGACGCCACCGCCTTCGCCGGTGCCCCGGTTGAGCGTCACGAACTCGCGGATGGTATTGCCGTTGCCGATGACGAGTTCGGTGCGCTCGCCGTGGAACTTCTTGTCCTGTGGATCGCCGCCGATCGCCGCATGCGAACCGATGTGGTTGTCGCGGCCGATCCGGGTCGGCCCCTCGATCGTGGTGTGGCTGCCGACTGTGGAGCCCGCGCCGATCTCGACCTCTGCGCCGATCACGCTGTAGGCGCCGATGCTCACGTCATCGGCTACCCGCGCGCGCGGATCGATGATGGCGGTGGGGTGTGCCTTCACGCGCTGCGTTCCGCGCACATCAGCTCGCAGCTGGCGACCTCCTGCCTGTCCACCAGCGCGCGTGCGGTGAAGATGCCCATGCCACGGATCAGCCGCTTCAGCTGCACTTCCAGCCGCAACTGGTCGCCCGGCACGACCGGCCGATTGAAGCGCGCGTTGTCCACCTTGGCCAGATAGAACAACTTGTCCCCGTTTTGCACGCCGCTGTCGGAAAGCCCGATCAGCAGCCCGGAAGCTTGCGCCAGCGCCTCCACGATCAGCACTCCGGGCATCACCGGATGGCCGGGGAAGTGGCCCTGGAAAAAAGGTTCGTTGGTCGTGACGTTCTTCAGCGCAGTGATGCACTTCCCCGGGTCCAGCTCGATCACGCGATCCACCAGCAGGAACGGATAGCGATGGGGCAGGAGCGCGGCAATGCGCTCGGCATCCACGGGGAGTGCAACCGGTGCAGCGGCTGGGCTCATTTCTTTTCCTTTTCCAGCGCGGCCACCCGCCGCGCGAGTTCATCCAGATGTTTGAACCGGGCGGCATTCCTGCGCCAGTGCCGGTTTTCCTGCAGCGGCACGCCCGAAGAATATTCGCCGGGCGTATCGATCGAATGCGTGACCAGGGTCATGGCGGTGATGGTAACGCGATCGGCGATGCTCAGATGCCCGAGCACGCCGGCACCGCCGCCGATCAGGCAGTGGCAGCCGATCCTGGCGCTGCCCGCGACCGCCGAACAGCCGGCCATTGCGGTGTGTGCACCGATCACCACGTTGTGCGCGATCTGGATCTGGTTGTCCAGCCGCACGTCTTCCTCCAGCACGGTGTCTTCCAGCGCGCCACGGTCGATCGTGGTGTTGGCACCGATCTCGCAGTCATCGCCCACGCGCACGCCGCCGAGTTGCGGCACCTTCACCCACTGTCCGCGATCGTTGGCGATACCGAAGCCGTCCGCACCCAGCACCGCGCCGGGATGGACCAGCACACGCTTGCCAAGCCTGACCCGCGCGACCAGCGTCACCCGCGCGACCAGCCGCGACTGCGCGCCAACCACACACTCCTCGCCGATCATGCAGTGTGGCCCGAGCACCGCGCCATCCTCGATCACCGCATCGGCCGCAATCGCGCAGAACGGTCCGATACTCGCGCTCGCGGCGATCCGCGCGCCGGATTCGACCACGGCGCTGGGGTGGATGCCCGGCTGCGCGGCGGGGACGTGCTCGAACAGCGCGGCGATCCTGGCGTAGGCGAGATACGGATCGGCCGCGATCAGCGCCGGCACCGGGCAGCCTCCGGCATGTTCGGCGCGCAGCACGACCACGCCCGCGCGCGTGCTCGCGAGCGCGGAGGCGTAGCGCGGATTGGCAAGAAAGGCGAGATGATCCGGTCCCGCGGCGGCGAGGGTTCCCACCCCGCGCACGGACGCGCTGCCGTCGCCGCGCAACTCGAGGTTGAAGCGCTGCGCGAGCTCATGAATTCGGTACGCAGGCGTTGCCTTGCTCAAAATTCTTGGCTCCGGGAAATCTCCGCAAAGCGTCGCGAGCGAAGGCAGGTCGCGCGTCGCCGGAGCGCAGGAAGCGGAGTGTACATGTCAGTACATGAGCATTCCTTGGGCCCAAAGCGGTACATCCATGTACCGGCCCTGATCCGAGCACCGCCGGCGCGCAAGATGCCGAGCCAGCAGCTTTGCGAAGATTCCTAGAAGGTGGTGCCGAACGCAAACTGCAGGTGCTCCTCGAACGGCTTGTCTTCCGGTTTGTCACGCACCGGGAACGCCAGGTTGATCACGATCGGGCCGACCGGCGCTTGCCACTGCAGCGAAATACCCGCCGACGCGCGCAGATCACTGGCCTTGAAATCCTGGTAACTGGTGAACACGTTGCCGACATCGGTGAACAGCGACAACGCGGCTTTGTCGTTGTCCTTGAAGAACGGCAGTCGCAGTTCGGCGGTGCCGAGCACCTTGAACGCGCCACCGAGCGGCTGCGGGTTGTAGAACGAGCCGGTTGGACAATGGCCGTTTACCGCGATGGCCGAGGTGGCGGGCACGCCGTTGACAATGTCGCCTGAACAGATTCGTGGACCCAGGGTGTTGTCCTGGAAGCCGCGCACGTCGCGCACGCCGCCGGCGTAGAAATTCTCGAAGAACGGGAAGGAGAGGTTGCGGATCTGGCCGCTGCTGTCGGCAAACGGCACCGAGAGGTTGCCGCTGTTGCCGTAAGTTCCGCCATAGCCGAGCACGCCACTGACCATCCCGACAAAGCCCTTGGGCAGTTCGAAATAGTCGCGGGTGGTCGCGGACAACTTGTAGTACTGCACCGTGGCACCCGGCAGCGCGACTTCGGCACCGAAAGTCTGGATGCCGCCACGCGTCGGTTTGAAGTACTTGTTCAGCGTGTCATGGGCCCACGACACGTTCAGCGTGGGGGTGCGTATCGTCCGGTGGCCGATCTGGTCGACCTGGTCAAAGAAGATCTGCGGCGTGAAGCCGGGGATCAGCTCGAGCTGGTTTTTGCTGTAGCCCAGCCCCACGTTGATCGAATTGGTTTCGGTGATCGGCAGGCCCAAGGTTGTCGAGAACGACGCGTCGTTGGACAGGTAGCTCGCGATGTTCTCCTGCTGCTGGTTCAACTCGAGGTAACTCAGGTTGTAGCCCAGGCTGATGCCGCTGTCGGTGAGGTAGGGATTGAGATAGGACAGCTGATACTGCTTCAGGAACGAGCTCTTCTCGAACGAGGCCGAAACCTTGTCGCCGGTGCCGAGGAAGTTGTTCTCCGCGACCGAAGTGCTCAGGATGATGCCCGAGACCTGCGAATAACCCACGCCGAAGACCAGGCTTCCCGAGGATTCCTCGACCACGCTGACGTTCAAGTCGACCTCATCGGGAGAGCCCGGCACCTTGGCGGTGTCCACCTTGACGCTGCTGAAATAGCCGAGTCGCTGCAATCGCACCTTGGAGCGGTCGATCGCGGCCTGCGAATACCACGCGCCTTCGAACTGGCGCATCTCGCGGCGCAGCACCTCGTCCTCGGTGCGGGTGTTGCCCTTGAAATTGATGCGGCGCACGTACACGCGCTGACCCGGTTCGACGTAGAAGGTCAGGTCGACGGTCTTGTGCTCCTTGTCTATCTTCGGCACCGGCGTGACCTTGGCGAAGGCATAGCCGATATTGGCGAGCACGCTGGTGATCGCGTCCGAGGACAACTCGATGCTGTGCCGGTTGAAGGTCTCGCCGGCCTTGATGCGCAGCAGGTTGCGCAGCGATTGCTCCGGCAGGATCAGGTCGCCGAGCAAGTGAATGTCCGAGATGGAGTAGACGTCGCCTTCCTTGATGGCAGCGGCGATGTAGATGCTCTGCTTGTTCGGGCTGATCGTGACTTGCGCCGAATCCACCGAGAAGTCGGCGTAACCGCGATCCAGGTAGTACGAGGAGAGTTTCTCCAGGTCTCCCCCAAGTTTCTCGCGCGAGTACTGGTCGTTGTTGGAATACCAGGACAGCCAGTTCGGCGTGCCGGATTCCCAGTTGTCCAGGATCTGCTTGTCGGTATAGGCCTGGTTGCCGACGATATTGATCTCCTGGATCGTCGCGGCCTTGCCTTCGTGGATCTCGATGTCGATCGCCACGCGATTGCGGTCCAGCCGGGTCACGTGCGGGTCGATGGTGACGTTGTACTTGCCGCGATTGTTGTACTGGCGAATCAGTTCCTGCCTGACCTGATCCAGTGTCTGCCGGTCGAAGGTATTGCCGGCCGAGAGACCCGCATCGCTCAGGCCCTTCGTCAACTGGTCGGTCTTGATGTCTTTGTTGCCATGGATGGTGAGCGAGGAGATCGAAGGGCGCTCGGCGACCTTCACCACCAGGATGTCGCCCTGGCGCTCCAGTTCCACGTCGCTGAAGAAGCCGGTCTTGAAGAGCGCGCGAATTGCCTGTGCGGCCTTGGCATCGTCCATGGTCTGGCCGATTTCCACCGGCAGATAACTGAACACCGTGCCCGCGGCGATGCGCTGCAACCCCTCCACGCGGATGTCCTTGACGGTGAAGGGCTCGAAGGCGTGGGCCTGCGCGGCGAGACCGGCAAGCAGGATCAAAGCGGCGATTCGTTTCATCGTCGGGTCCGGTAAAGAGCGGTTTGAAAGCTGTCGCGCCCGGCATCCTGCGCGAGCTTTCAAACCACCCGAGGGTGGGTTTGCGAAAGCGCGCATCCTGCCACAGTTCGCGTTTTTTCGCTTCCCTGCGCGTAAAGGGCAGCCATCCCGGCTGTCCGAAAATCCGGCGTGGATCCTCGGGTCAGGAGGACGCCACGCGCAGGATATCGTTGTAGAACGCCAGGCTCATCAGCCCCATCAGCAGCGCCATGCCGACATACTGCCCGGCCATCATCGCGCGTTCGGAAAGCGGGCTGCCCTTCACCAGTTCGATCACGTAATAGAGCAGGTGGCCGCCGTCCAGGATCGGGATCGGCAGCAGATTCATGATGCCGAGGCTCAGCGACACGATGCCGAGGAAATACAGGAACCAGGCCGGCCCCATTTCCGCAGAATCGTTGGCGTACTGCGCGATCGAGATCGGACCGGAGATGTTCTTCAACGAAGCCGAGCCCGTCACCATTTGTCCGAGCATCGCCACCGTGCGTGCGGTGAGATCCCAGGTCTGGCCGAAGGCCGCAGGGATCGCCGCCAGCGGCCCCCGCCTCTGGACGGTGTCGTAACGCACCTGCACCGGCTGCGGATAGACGCCGATGGCGAATTCGCGAGTGCCGTCCGGCAACGTGGTCTGGTGCGGTTGCACGTCCAGCGTGAGCGTGCCGCCACCGCGTTGCAGACGCACCGCCAGCGGACGATCAGCCTTGGCCTGCGCGTGCACCGCATCGGAGAGGTCGCGCCAGTCGCTGATCGGCGTACCGTTGATGGAGAGCACGCGATCCCCCGGCTTCAGCCCGGCGGCACTCGCCCCGCTGCCCGGTTCCAGCTTTCCGATCACGGGCGGAATCGCCTGCTGCTCGGGGCTCAGTCCGGTGCGCTCGATCAGCGCGCCCTCACCCAGCTTCGGCGGCAGCTTCTCGAAATGCAGCACGTGCGTCTGTGTGACGCCCTCGGGCGTGCGCACGCGCAGCGGCGTGGCCTTGTGCGACTGCCCGGCATCGGCCAGCGCGAGACCCAGATCGGTCCAGTTGGTGATCTTCTGGTCGCCGACGCTCAGGATGCGATCGCCACGGTGCAGGCCCGCTTCCGCGGCCAGTCCGGTCGTCTGCCCGATCAGCGGCTGGTAGTCGGGCTTGCCGATCACCAGCATCGCCCAGAACACCGCCACGGCGAAAATCAGGTTGAACACCGGACCCGCCAGCACGATGGCGATGCGCTGCCACACCGGCTTGCCGGTGAATTCCTGGGCGCTTTCTTCGGCCGGAACGTCTCCCTCGCGCGCGTCCAGCATCTTGACATAGCCGCCCAGCGGGATCATCGCGACCATGTATTCGGTGCCGCTTTTCGACGTCCGCGACCACAGGGCGCGGCCGAAGCCGACCGAGAAGCGCAGCACCTTCACCCCGCAGGCGCGCGCCACGACGAAATGTCCGAATTCGTGGAAGGTCACCAGCAATCCGAGGGTGACGATCATCCACCACAGCGAGCCGGCGATGTTGGAGAGTTGACCCATTGCGTGCTTCAGAATCTGCCTTCGCCGATCATACGTTGCGCAACCGAACGCGCCGTTAAATCGCGCGCCAGCAGGGTTTCGAGATTGACCACGGGTTGCGGCGGCAGTTCATTCAATACCGTTTCGATCACCTGGGCGATGCCCAGAAACGGCAGGGCACCATCGAGGAATGCCGCCACCGCGACCTCGTTGGCCGCGTTCAGCAGCGCCGGTGCGTCGCCGCCCGCGTGCATGGCCTGCTTCGCGAGCACGAGGCAGCGGAAGGTTTCCTCGTCCGGCGATTCGAAATTCAAGTTGAGCATGCGCGGATCGAGCCGCGCCACGCCGGCCTCGATGCGTTCGGGCCACGCCAGCGCATGGGCGATCGCGGTGCGCATGTCCGGCTGCCCCAGTTGCGCGAGGAACGAGCCGTCCACGTATTCGACCAGCGAGTGCACCATGCTCTGCGGATGCACGACCACTTCGATCGCTTCCGCTTCCACTCCGAACAACACCTGGGCCTCGATCACTTCCAGGCCCTTGTTCATCAGCGTCGCCGAATCCACCGAGATCTTGCGACCCATGCGCCAGTTGGGATGCGCGCAGGCCTGGTCGGGCGTGACATCGGCGAGCTGCTCGCGCGTGCGGCCGCGGAACGGGCCGCCGGATGCGGTCAGCCACAGCTTGCGCACGCCGCCGCGATGGGGAAGCTCCTCGTGCGAATCGGGCAGGCACTGGAACAGCGCATTGTGTTCCGAGTCCACCGGGATCAGTTCGCCGCCGCCTTGAGCGAGCGCCGCGCGCAGCAAAGAGCCCGCCATCACTGCGGCTTCCTTGTTTGCGAGCAGCAGACGCTTGCCTGCGCGCGCGGAAGCGAGCGTCGAGCGCAAGCCGGCCGCGCCGACGATCGCTGCCAAAACGACATCGCAATACGAGCCCGCGGCGGCCTGCTCCAGTGCATGCTCGCCGGCTGCCGCTTGCGTGCGCAGCCCGCGAGCCTTCAACGCGGCGACCAGGGCGCCCTCCAGCGAGGCATCGGCGATGATCGCGAGATCCGGCTGGTGGCGCACGCAGAGTTCCGCGAGCGCTTCGACGTTGCGGTTGGCGGAAAGCACGCTCGCGCGGAAACGATCCGGATGGCGCGCGATCACGTCCAGCGCGCTGGTTCCGATCGAACCGGTGGCGCCGAAAAGGGCGACGTCCCTCATAAGCCCAGCAGCGCCTTGCCCAGCACGAATACCGGCAATGCGGCGACAAGGCTGTCCATGCGGTCGAACAATCCGCCATGTCCGGGAAACAATGCGCCGGAATCCTTCACGCCGGCGTGGCGTTTGATCAGGCTCTCGAAAAGGTCGCCCACGATCGAGAACACGACGGTCACCAGCGCAAGCGCGATCACGCCGACCAGCAGGCCTGCCGGTGCGTGGGCGATCCAGCCACCGGCCAGGCCGACCACGGCCGAGCAGGCAAGAGCGCCGTAAACGCCGGCCCAGGTCTTGCCCGGGCTGATCGAAGGAGCAAGTTTGCGCCCGCCGAATCGCGTGCCGGCGAAGTACGCGCCGATGTCGCCGGCGACCACGATGCCGGCGAAGAAAATCACCCACCATGGCGCGTGTGGTGGTGAATAGGTCACGTGTGCGCCGTGCAGCGCGACCACCGCACACCACGCCGGTACCACGACCAGCAAGCCGGCCAGCAATTTCAGCGCGGTGTGCGCGCGCGTGGGCGAAGCCCCGAAACTGATATGGCGCAACCACGCGAAAGCGAGCAGCCACCAGGCGAATCCGACCAGTGCCGGCAGCCACCACCACTGCGAACGCACCACCGGCCACAGCACCGCCATCACTACCGCGTAGCCCAGCAGCAGGCACCCGCGAAGAGGACGATTGCGCATGCCCGACATCCGCGTCCATTCCCACAGGCCGGCAAGGAAGATCACAGCCAGCAGCACGGCAAAAACCGGCGTATTGGTGAGGAGGACCAGCGCCACGATCAACGGCGCGAGCACGAGGGCGGTCAGCACGCGCTGTTTCAGCATGTGGGCAGGTCCACGGGTCAGGAAGCTTGCGCGATCTGCGCGCCGGTGCGGCCGAAGCGTCGCTCGCGGTTGGCGTAGTCGTCGAGCGCCCGCGCCAGTTCCGCCTGGTCCACATCGGGCCAAAGCGTGTCGGTGAAATACAGCTCGGCGTAGGCGATCTGCCAGAGCAGGAAATTGCTGATGCGATGTTCGCCGCCGGTCCGGATGAAGAGGTCGACCGGCGGCAGGTCGGAAAGGCAGAAGAACGGTGCGAGCGAGGATTCGTCCATCGCATCCACGCTGAGCTCGCCGCGCTGTGCCGCAAGCGCCGCGTTGCGCGCCGCCTGCGTGATGTCCCAGCGTCCGCCGTAATTGACGCAGACGTTCAGCACCAGCGCATTGTTACCGCGGGTCTTCTCCATCGCGGCCAGCATGCGCGAGCGCAGCGCCTCGTTGAAAACCGAAAGTCCGCCGATGAAGCGCACGCGAACTTCGTTGCTGTGCAGCTCGTCCACCTCGCGGTCCAGCGCGCGCAGGAACAGTTCCATCAGCGCGCCGACTTCCTCGTCCGGCCGCTTCCAGTTCTCCGAGGAGAACGCGAACAGCGTGAGCGCCTCGACCTTGCTGCGCAGGCAGAACTCCACCGCCTCGCGCACTGCCTTTTGACCGGCGCGATGCCCGAAGCTGCGCGGCTGACCGCGCCGGCGTGCCCAGCGACCGTTGCCGTCCATCACGATGGCGATGTGGCGGGGCTGGCGGGGGGCGGCTTTGGCGATCATGGTGCGTCGAGGTTGCGCGGTCAGAGCGCGAGCAATTCGTCTTCCTTCGCCTTCACCACGCCATCCACGTCCTTGATGAACTTGTCGGTGAGCTTCTGCACCTCGTCCTCGGCGCGGCGCTCCTCGTCCTCGGTGATCTTCTTGTCTTTGAGCAGGTCCTTCACGTGCTGCATCGCGTCGCGGCGGATGTTGCGGATCGCCACCTTGGCATTCTCGCCCTCGTGACCGACGTGCTTCGCCAGCTCCTTGCGGCGCTCCTCGGTGAGCGGCGGCAGGTTCAGGCGGATCGTTGTGCCCGCCGTGTTCGGGGTGATGCCGATGTCGGAAGCGAGGATCGCCTTCTCGACCACGCCGACCATCTGCTTTTCATAAGGCGTGATGGTGAGCGTGCGCGCATCCGTCACCGCGACTCCGGCGACCTGGTTCAGCGGCACTTCCGAACCGTAGTAATTGACCTTGATGCCTTCCACCAGCGCCGTGCTTGCGCGGCCGGTACGCAGGTGCGACAGCTCGTGGCGCAGGGATTCGACGCTTTTGCCCATGCGGGCCTGGGCATCCTTCTTGATGTCGTTGAGCATGGACGAGGGCCTTCAAAGTACGATCCGGAAGTATAGCCGGCAGATCGCCCGCGAGACACGCTTGTGGGGGCGTGCCTGCGACACGGAACTCTTGCCGCCGGATGGAAAGACCGCGTTTCGCGCCGGCCGGCTCCTGCATGGAGCCGGCCGGCGCCGGAGATCAGCCCGCGTCCACCAGCGTGCCGACGGCTTCGCCCTTCATGATCCGCATCAGGTTGCCCGACCGGGTCATGTCATAGATGCGCAGCGGGATGCGGTTGTCGCGGCAGAGGGCAATAGCGGCGGTGTCCATCACCTGCAGGTTGCGGGCGATCACTTCGTCGTAGCTGACGTGCTCGAAGCGCTTGGCGTCCTTCTTCTTCTTCGGATCGGCGTTGTAGACGCCGTCCACCTTGGTCGCCTTCAGCAGCAGATCGGCACCCACCTCGATCGCGCGCAGCGCGGCGGCGGAATCGGTGGTGAAGAACGGGTTTCCGGTGCCGGCGGCGAACAGCACGATGCGGCCCTTCTCGATGTGGCGCACTGCGCGGCGGCGGATGAAATCCTCGCAGACGTCGTGGATCGAGATCGCGCTCATCACCCGCGCGAAGCCGCCGCGCTTCTCCAAGGCGTCCTGCATCGCCAGCGCGTTCATCACCGTGGCGAGCATGCCCATGTGGTCGCCGGTGACGCGATCCATGCCCGCGGCAGCAAGTCCCGCTCCGCGAAAGATGTTGCCGCCGCCGATCACCACTCCGATCTGCACGCCGGCCGCGCGCACTTCCAGGATTTCCTCGGCCAGGCTGCCGATCACCTGCGGATCGATGCCGTAATCCAGACTGCCCATCAGCGCCTCGCCGGAGAGTTTCAGCAGGATGCGCTGGTACTTGGGCTTGGCGGCCATGCGGCGGATCTCCAGTGGGTGGGCAAACGGGAAGATTGTAGCTTGTTGCGGGAGCCGGGAATCGAAGAGCGCACCTCCCCTCGTTCCGGGGCTGCCGAAGGCAGAACTTCCGAATCTGCTTTCAGCGTAACCCGAGAAGACGCGGATTCCGGATCACCACGGGGTGTTTGGTGACATCTGTTGTTCAGGCAACAAAAAAGCCGCGGTTCCCCGCGGCTTTTTCATTTCCATCCGACGTGAAGGATTTTCAGGCGAGGCCAGCCTGCTTCATCACTTCCGCCGCGTAGTCTTCGACCACTTTCTCGATGCCTTCGCCGACCACCAACCGGTGGAAGGAGAGCACCTTGGCCTTCTCCTTCGCCAGCACGTCGCCGACGGAGGTGTTGGTGTCCATCACGTACGGCTGCCCGGTGAGCGACATTTCCGCGAGCGTCTTGCGGATCTTGCCGGAGATCATCTTCTCCTGGATCTCGGCCGGCTTCTGCTTGTCCTTGTCGGACATCTGCGCCAGCGCGATTTCCTTTTCCTTGGCGACAAACTCGGCCGGCACGTGCTCGGGCGAGATGTACGGCGGGTTCATCGCAGCGATGTGCATGGCGACGCCGCGAGCGAGTTCGGCGTTGCCGCCTTCCATCTCGACGAGCACGCCGATGCGGCCGCCGTGCACGTAGGCGCCGATGTTGCGCGCGCTCTCGATCGCGACCATGCGGCGCAACTGCACGTTCTCGCCGACCTTGGTGACCAGCCACTGGCGGCCTTCCTCGACGCTCGGGCCGTAGGAGGTCTTGGCAGCCTTCAGGCTCTCGATGTCCTTCACGCCATCGTTCAAAGCGGTCTGCGCGGCTTCCTGCGCGAACTTGGTGAAGTTCTCGTCCTTGGCGACGAAATCGGTTTCGGAGTTGACCTCGACCAGCGCGGCCTTGCCCGGGCGCTGGGCGAGGGCGATGCGGCCTTCGGCGGCGACGCGGCTGGCCTTCTTGTCTGCCTTGGCGAGGCCCTGCTTGCGCAGCCACTCGATCGAAGAATCCAGGTTGCCGGCGTTCTCGGTGAGCGCCTTCTTGCACTCCATCATGCCGGCGCCGGAGCGCTCGCGCAGTTCCTTGACCATCGCGGCGGTGATTTCCATAGCTTTCTACCTTTGCTTGTTCGAAGCACCGCAGGGATGCGGTGAACCCCTCTCCTGTCGGGAGAGGGGCAGGGTGAGCGTTCGGGTCGAACGAGAGATTGAGCCTCGCGTGGAATTATTCAACGCGAAGAACCACCTTCGTCCGGCCCTTCGAGCTGCCTTCTCCCGGAGAGAGAGGGCAAGCTGCCGGTTACTCCGAGGCTTCCGCCTCGTCCTCGTCGGATTCTTCCTGGCGGGCCGGGGCGGCGGCGCGGCGCTGCTGCGGCGCCGGCTTGCGGCCTGCGTTGTTGCGGCCGCGCGGAGCGCCCTTGCCGCGGCGGTCATCGCGCTCGCGATCCACGCGCGCCACCGGATTGCCTTCGGCATCCAGCTCGACGAACTCGTTCGCGTCACCACGCGCGGCGGCCGGAGCGGCGGCCTTGCCTTCCAGGATGGCATCGGCGGCGGCGCGCACGTACAACTGCACCGCGCGGATCGCGTCGTCGTTGCCCGGAATCGCGTAGTCCACCAGGGCAGGGTCGTAGTTGGTGTCCACCACCGCCACGACCGGAATGCCGAGCTTCTTGGCTTCCTTGACCGCGATGTCCTCGTGGCCGATGTCGATCACGAACAGCGCGTCGGGCAGGCGGCCCATGTCCTTGATGCCGCCCAGCGACTTCTCCAGCTTCTCGCGCTCGCGGCGCAGGGCCAGCACTTCGTGCTTGACCAGCTTGTCGAAGCTGCCGTCGGTTTCCATCGCCTCGAGTTCCTTCAGGCGCGCGACCGACTGCTTGACCGTACGGAAGTTGGTGAGCATGCCGCCGAGCCAGCGCGCATTGACGTATGGCATGCCGCAACGCGCGGCTTCCTCGCCGACCGCATCGCGCGCCGAGCGCTTGGTACCGACGAACAGCACCGTGCCGCGCTTCTGGGCGAGGCCCGACAGGTAATTCATGGCGTCCGAGAAGAGCGGCAGGGTCTTCTCGAGGTTGATGATGTGGATTTTGCCGCGCGCGCCGAAGATGTACGGCGCCATCTTGGGGTTCCAGTAACGCGTCTGGTGGCCGAAATGGACGCCGGCTTCCAGCATCTGGCGCATGGTGACTTGGGGCATGACTTTCATTCCTGATGGGGAACCCGTTCCGCCATGGCGGAAACCGCGTTTCGCGCGGGTGGTGCGGATTCCGGGGTTGGGCTTCCGCAGGTCCCGCGGCAACGACCCTCTCGCGAAGGACCCCGGTGCCGGTTCACTACCTGCGTGTGTATTCGCCGGTGACGCCCGGCGTGGGCCGGGTTGGCATAAGCCAAGCCTCGGAAGTCTAGCATCTGTCGGACATTCTCCACAAGGCGCATGGCTTCGCGAGCGCCGATCGGGGATAATGAGGACACTCATTCGAGCCGACGCCGCTGCGCGGCGCGGCTCAATTCATTTGAAACCATGCCGTGACCCGCCGCTGCAAGATGCGGCTTTACCCGGACGCGCGATGCCCGTCACCATCAAATCCCCGCAGGACATCGAGAAGATGCGCGAAGCCGGCCGGCTTGCGGCCGAAGTGCTCGCGCTGATGGCCGAGCACGTCAAGCCCGGCGTCACCACCGAGGAGCTGGATCGCATCGCGCACGACCACATCGTCAATGTGCAGAAGGCGATCCCGGCCAATGTCGGCTACCGCGGCTTTCCGAAAACCCTGTGCACCTCGGTCAACCACGTGATCTGCCATGGCATCCCGAGCCCGGGCAAAGTGTTGAAGGACGGCGACATCGTCAATATCGATGTCACCGTGATCAAGGATGGCTGGCATGGCGATACCTCGCGCATGTATTTCGCCGGCAAGCCTTCCGTGCTCGCTAGGCGGCTGGTGGACACCGCCCGGGAAGCGATGATGCTGGGCATCCGGCAAGTGCGCCCCGGCGCCACGCTGGGCGACGTCGGGCATGCGATCCAGCAGCACGCGGAAAAGGCGGGCTTTTCGGTGGTGAAGGATTACTGCGGCCACGGTATCGGCCGCATCTATCACGAAGACCCGCAGGTATTGCACTACGGCAGGCCCGGTACCGGCATGAAGATCGAGAAGGGCATGGTGTTCACGGTCGAGCCGATGATCAACGCCGGGAAGCCCAACGCGAAAGTGCTGCCCGACGGCTGGACGGTGGTGACCAAGGATCATTCCTTGTCCGCGCAGTGGGAGCACACCATCGCGGTCACCGATGACGGGTTCGAGATCCTTACTCCATGGCCGGATGCTGAGTAGAAGGGCCTGAGACCTGCTGCGCTCCGGCTCACGCAAGCTGCCTTCGCTCGCGACGGTCTCAAGCCGTTCTACGGGTCCGCAACATCCACGATGTTGACTTTTGACCCCCGCCTTTTGACTCTTCGCAAGTGATCGGCTTGCCCGTCCAAGTCCCGCCACTTCCCCGCCTCCCGCCCGCGCTGCCGCGCGCGGGCGTGTCGCCGGAGGCGCGAACGGCGTTGCGGCAACTGCTGGGCGATCACGATCGCGCGCTGGCCTCGGCGTTTCGCACCGGTGCGCAAGCCGCCGCGCTGGCGCATTCGCGCGCGCAACTGGTCGAGCGCGTGCTTGCGCATGCCTGGACCGCGTACCTGGGCGAGAGCTCGGATGCCGCGTTGTTTGCGGTGGGCGGTTTCGGCCGCGGCGCATTATTTCCGCATTCGGACGTGGACCTGCTGGTGCTGGCCGCGGAATCCACGGCTGCGAACATCACGCGCGCGCTGGAAGCACTGTTCGGTTGCCTGTGGGACATCGGCCTGAAACCCGGCCACGCCGTGCGCACGCTGGCACAGTGCCGCGAGATCGCGGCGGAAGATGTCAGCGTGTTCACCAGCCTGCTCGATGCACGGCGGATCGCCGGCGCGCAGGCGTTCGAAGCCCAACTGTGCGCGCTGGTGGCCGATCCGACGCTGTGGCCGGCCGACATTTTCCTGGAGGCCAAGCGCGCCGATCGCGATGCGCGTCATGCCAGGCACGACGACACCACCCACAATCTCGAGCCGAATCTGAAGGACGGCCCCGGCGGCTTGCGCGGCCTCGACCTGATCCGCTGGCTCGGTACGCGCGTGGCCGATGCGCCCGACCTGGACGCGCTGGTCGCGAAGCGGTTGCTGGATGCGAGCGAGCGCGACGCGTTGCTCGAGGCCGAGCGCGTGCTGCAACACGCGCGTTACGCGCTGCACCTGGAAGCCGGTCGCGCCGAGGAAAAACTGCTGTTCGACTGGCAGCGTGCGTTGGCCGCGCGACTGGGCTACGCGGACGACGGCCGCAATCTCGCGGTCGAGCAGTTCATGCAGGCCTTCTACCGCGCGGCAGGCATGGTCGAGCGCCTGCTGTCGCAATTGCTGGAACGCTTCGAAGAGTACCTGCATCCGCTGCCCACGCCGCAGCCGCTGGATGGACTTTTCGCTGCGCGCGGCACGCGCCTGGCGCTGCGTGACGAGCGCCTGTTCGCGCGCGAGCCTTCCGCCATCGTCGCCGCGTTCGCGTGCCTGCTCGATCATCCGCAACTGCGCGGCTTTTCCGCCGCGACCATGCGCGCGCTGGGACAGGCGCTGGCAGCACACGAGTCGCTCGGCGACGACCCGCGCGCGCTTTCGGCCTTCCTCGCGCTGTTGCGGCGTGGCGCCGGCGCGGTGCGCGCGCTCGAAGCGATGAACCGCCATGGCGTGCTCGCGGCGATCCTGCCCGCGTTCGCGCGCGTGGTCGGGCGCATGCAGTACGACCTGTTCCACATCTACACGGTGGACGAGCACACGCTGCGGGTGCTGCGCAATGTCGCGCGCTTCGCGGAGCCTTCCGCGCGCGCGGAATTCCCGCTGGCGTGCGAGGCGTACGCGCGGCTGGACAAGCCGGAACTGCTGCTGCTCGCGGCGCTGTTCCATGACATCGCCAAGGGCCGCGGCGGCGATCATTCGGAACTGGGCGAAGCGGAAGCGCGCGCGTTCTGCGCCAGACTGGGCTTGTCCGAGGACGACACCGAATCGGTCGCTTGGCTGGTGCGCTGGCATTTGATGATGAGCGTGACCGCGCAGCGGCAGGACATCAGCGACGCCGAAGTGGTGCACGCGTTCGCGGTGCAGGTCGGCGACTGGGAGCGGCTCGACCACCTTTATCTGCTGACGATCGCCGATATCGCGGGCACCAGCCCGAAGCTGTGGAATTCGTGGAAGGACCGGTTGCTGGCGGATCTGTACGTCGCCGCACGGTTCGTGCTGCGCCGTGAACTGGCACGTCCGGCGCAGGCCGATACGCGCATGCGCGCTTCGCGCGAGCGCGTCGCCGCGCTTTTGCGCGAGCAGGGCTTCGATGCGGACGCGGTGCAAAGGCTGCTGGATGATTTCCCCGACCACGCCTTCCTGCGTCAGCCCGATGCACAGATCGCATGGCAGGCCGCCGCATTGCTGGACTCGCCGGATCAGCCGCTGGTCGTGGTGGTGCATCCGAGTTCCCCGCGCGGCGGCACCGAGGTGTTCGTTTGCGCGCCGGATCGCGACGGCGTGTTCGCGTCCGTGGTCGCAACGCTCGATCGCGCCCGTTGCAGCGTGATGGAAGCGCGCGTGCTGGCCACGCGCAGCGGCCGCGCGCTGGATGCATTCACCGTGCTGGACGCCGAGAGTCTGGCGCCGCTCAACGGCGAACGCGCGCGCGACTTGCGCGCTTCGCTGCTGCGCGCGCTGGCGCCGAACGCCAAGCCCGCGCAACCGCCACGGCGCGGGCTGGCCCGCAGGCTGAAACATTTCCAGCGTGCGCCGCAGATCGAATTCCAGGATGCGCCCGAACAATCGCGCACGCGCCTCGCGCTGGTGTGCACCGATCGCCCCGGTCTGCTTGCGCAGGTCGCGCAGGCCTTCCTCGACAGCGGGGTGCGCGTGCATGATGCGCGCATCGCGACCTTCGGCGAGCGCGTCGAGGATTTCTTCGAAGTGACCGATCGCCGCGACTTGCCTTTGCCGCCGCTTCTGCGGGACAGGTTGCAATCGGCACTGCATCGACATCTGGGTGGAGACACCGACGAACTGGGGAGCAGCCATGTACGGGCATGACGGGTGTGAAGCCGAAATCGAAAGCGCCTGGGAACAGCGCGACTCGCTCGACGGTGCGCACGTCGCGCACCTGCGTCCGCAACTGGAGCGCGTACTCGATGGACTGGAGTGCGGCGCACTGCGCGTGGCCGAACCGCATGAAGGCGGCTGGCGTGTGCATGGATGGATCAAGAAGGCGGTATTGCTGTATTTCCGCGTGAATGCCGCCCGAGAGATGCATGGCGGCGCGATGGGAGCTTTTGACAAGGTGCCGCTGCGCTTCGCCGGGTCCGGTGAATCCGAGCTGGTCACCACCGGGGCGCGCATCGTGCCCGGCGCGCTGGTGCGGCGCGGCGCGCACATCGCGCGCAACGCGGTGCTGATGCCCAGCTACGTCAACATCGGAGCCTGGGTGGGCGAGGGCACGATGGTGGACACTTGGGCCACGGTCGGTTCCTGCGCGCAGATCGGCGCGCGCGTGCACCTTTCGGGCGGCGTCGGCATCGGTGGCGTGCTGGAGCCGCTGCAGGCCAACCCGACGATCATCGAGGATGACTGCTTCATCGGCGCCCGCTCCGAGGTGGTGGAAGGTGTAATCGTGGGGCGCGGCAGCGTGATCGGCATGGGCGTGTTCCTCGGCCAGTCCACGCGCATCTACGACCGCGCGACGAAGACGATCTCCTACGGCCGCGTGCCGGCCGGCAGCGTGGTGGTCGCGGGTTCGCTACCTGCGGCGGATGGCTCGCACAGCCTGTATGCGGCGGTGATCGTGAAGCGAGTGGACGAGAAGACGCGTTCCAAGACGAGCATCAATGAACTGTTGCGGGGCGGCGAATGAGCGCCACCCTCTACGGCCTGCCCACTTGCGATACCTGCCGCAAGGCACGCAACTGGCTGGATCGTTTCGGCGTGGCGTACGCGTTCGTGGACTACCGCGCCGATCCGGTTCCGGCGGCCACGTTGAAAGGGTGGGCGCGAGAACTCGGCGGTTGGGAAAAGCTGATCAACAAATCGTCCACGACCTGGCGCAATCTGCTGCCGCAGCGGAAGAATCCGCAGAGCGACCCCGAGTGGACGCTGCTGCTGAAGGAATATCCCGCGCTGATCCGCCGTCCGGTCATCGTGCTCGACGACGGCGGCGTGCACGTCGGCTTCAGTGACAACGGCTTCAAGAAGCTGTTCCCGCGCGGATGAGCGACCGCCGCATCCGCCACTATCGCAGGAACCTGGGTCTGGAGCGCGACAACGCCGCGCTGTATGCGCGCCTGGCGGAGCTTGCGCGCGAGCCCCAGCTCAAGCGCGTGTACCGGCGCATCGCCGAAGGCGAACAGGCGAACGCGGCATTCTGGGAAGCGCGCCTGCGCGAACTCGGCGCGACCGTGCCGGTTTCGCGGCCGCGATTGCGCGTGCGCGTGCTCGCGCGGCTCGCGCGCGTGTTCGGCACCGATTTCGTGATGCCGACGGTGGTCCGGCTGGAACACGCCGATCGCGCTGGAGCACCGGTGGACCGCGGCAACGACGGCGAAAACCTGCTGCCCGCGCAGCCGCGCGCAGGACGCGACCACCGCCGCCGCGCCGGCAGCGGCAACACGCTGCGTGCATCGGTGCTGGGCGCCAACGACGGGCTCGTTTCCAATGTCAGTCTGGTGATGGGCATGGCCGGTGCGGGCAGCGGCAATCGTGCGGTGCTGCTGGCCGGACTGGCGGGGCTGGTGGCGGGCGCGTGTTCGATGTCGCTGGGCGAATGGCTGTCGGTCAACAGCTCGCGCGAGTTCTACCAGGCGCAGATCAGGGAGCGCGCCGAACGCCTCGCCACCGCGCCGGAGGAGGGCGAGCGCCACGTGGCCAACATCTATCGCGACAAGGGCATGAGCCGCAGCGAGGCGAGGCATCTGGCAGGTCACCTCGCCGAATCGCCGAGCGCGGTGCTGGACACCCTGGTGCGTGAGGAACTCGGCGTGGACCCGGGTGAACTCGGCGGCTCGGCGTGGGGCGCGGCGATTTCCTCGTTCTGCCTGTTCGCCTTCGGCGCCGCATTTCCGGTGGCGCCTTATTTCTTCCTTGGCGGCCGCGAAGCCTTCATCGCGAGCATCCTTTGCACTGCCGTGGGACTGGCCTTGATCGCGGTGGGCTCGGCGCTGTTCACCGGTCGCGGCGTGCTGTTCTCGATCGTGCGGCAATTCGCGATCACCGCATCCGCGGCGGCGATCACCTGGGGCGTGGGCGCGTGGCTGGGCGGCATCATCGGTCACTGATTGCTATGCTGCGCCGGCCGTGAATTGCCGAGCGTGGCCGTGTCCGAAGTCCTCGATCTCACCTGCGAACTGATCCGCCGCCGTTCGCTGACGCCGTACGACGCAGGCTGTCAGCAACTGATCGCGCAGCGTTTGCGGCGCGCGGGCTTCCGTTGCGAACACCTGCGCTTCGGTGAAGTGGATAACCTCTGGGCCACGCACGGGCAGGGTGGGCCGGTATTGGTGTTCCTCGGCCACACCGACGTGGTGCCGACCGGGCCGGAAGAAAGCTGGAGCTCGCCGCCGTTCGAGCCGACGATTCGGGATTTTTGCGATCGTCCTGATCGCGGAGATCAAAAAGCGGCCGCGGAGCTCTTGACCATGGGTGGTGGTTTTGGCCGCACTCCTTACCTATACGGCCGCGGCGCGGCCGACATGAAATCCGGCGTTGCGGCGATGACGATCGCGCTGGAGCAGTTCGCCGCTGCACACCCGGATCACCCCGGCACGATCGCGCTGCTGGTCACGTCCGATGAAGAAGGCCCGACCAACCTCGATGGCGTGCGCCGGGTCGCACAGCATTTCCGCGAAACCGGCCAGCGCATCGACTGGTGCGTGGCCGGCGAGCCGTCCTCGAAGGAGAAGCTCGGGGACCTGATCCGTGTCGGCCGACGGGGCTCGCTTTCCGGCGCGCTCACAGTGCGCGGCGTGCAGGGGCATGTCGCCTATCCGCAGCTTGCGCGCAATCCGATCCACATGGCCGCGCCTGCGCTGGCCGAACTCGCCGCGACGCGCTGGGACGATGGCAATGATGATTTCCCGCCGACCTCGTTCCAGGTTTCCAACCTCAACGCCGGCACCGGCGCGCTCAACGTGATCCCGGGATCGCTGGTCGCGCATTTCAATTTCCGCTTCAGTACCGCGAGCAGCGCGGAGAGCCTGCGCGAGCGCACCGAGGCGATCCTGCAGAAACACAGACTGGATTACGAAGTGGAGTGGAACCTCTCCGGCGAACCTTTCCTGTCGCCCACTGGCGGACGCCTGCGCGAAACCGTGGTCGCGGTGTGCCGCGAGCTGTGCGGCATCGAGCCGGAGCAGAGCACCGGTGGTGGAACATCCGACGGTCGCTTCATCGCCCCGCTCGGCGCGGAAGTCGTCGAGCTCGGGCCGGTGAACGCCAGCATCCACAAGGTGGATGAGTGCGTGGCAGTGGAAGAGCTGGATCGGCTTCCGCGGTTGTATCTGGAAATCGCAAAACGCTTGCAGGCCTGACAAGGAAAGCGAATGAGCAAGGTCTATCTGATCACCGGCACCAGCAGCGGCTTCGGGCGCGCGCTTGCCGAGGCGGTTCTCGAAAGGGGAGATTGCGCCGTCCTCACGGCGCGCAAGCCGGATGCCATCTCCGATCTCGTTGCCCGCCATGAGGAGCGAGCCCTCGCCGCTCGCCTCGACGTGACCAGTGAAGGGGAACGACGGTCGGCCCTGGAAGCGGCCATGGAGCGCTTCGGTCGCATTGACGTGCTCGTGAACAATGCGGGCCAAGGCAGTCTGGGCGCGGCGGAGGAATTCTCCTCCGCGCAAATCCGCAAGGCGATGGAAGTCAACTTCTTCGGTGCCATCGAGATGACGCGCGCCGTACTGCCTGTTATGCGCAAACAGCGGAATGGTCACATTCTCAACATTTCCAGCATCGGCGGGCGCGTGAACATCGGCGGGTTCTCGCTGTATGGCGCCGCCAAGTTCGCACTCGAGGGATTTTCGGAAGCGTTGCGGGACGAGGTTGCGCCATTGGGCATTCGCGTCACGCTGGTGGAGCCCGGCGCGTTTCGCACCGAGTTCGCCGGCGACTCCAACATGCGGCCGGAAACGATCATCGAGGACTATCGGCCGGTCGTTGAACCGATCCGTGAGTACCTGTATGGCAACAGCGGCAAGCAACTGGGCGATCCGCGCAAGGCCGCGCTGGCGATGATCCGAATCGTGGAAGCCGCGCGCCCGCCTCTTCGACTGTTGTTGGGCGCGGATGCCTACAAGCTGCTTGAAGCCAAGGACCGGGAGAGGGCCAACGAGCTGGCTGCATGGCGCGATGTAGGGGAAGCCACTGCTTTCGCGGACGCCGAAGTGCGGGATATCGGTGGCTGACGGACGGCCTGAGGCCGAGCCGACACGCTCCTCGCGACGGTTGGTGTCTTGATGCCGGGCTTGCGGCCCAGACTGCAGGCAACGCTCGACTCACGCTGCCGCGGTGGCGGCCTGCGCGCGTTTCAGCAGTCCCTTCGCCAGGAACAGCTCCACGCGTTCGAACGGGATGCGGTCGCCGGCATCGCTGCCGTAATAGGCCTCGACGATGTAGCCCTGCTCGTCTATCAGGAAATCGGCCGGCATCAGATTGGTGGTATTGAGGCCGGCGAAGCCGACGATGCGCAAGCCCTTGAGCAGGGTCGGCACGCGCGTGAACACGCCTTTCCACTTGCGCCAGAACGAACGCTCGATGCCGTAGGTTTGGTGCGCGGTGGAGGTAGGGTCGGCAATCACGCGGAACGGCCGCGGCTTGCGCCCAACGAAGCGGCGCACTTCCTCGGGCGTGGAGGTGAACACAGCCACGCTGTCCAGCCCGAGCGCGGACAGGCTGGCGTGGTTGTGGGTGAGTTCGTAGATGCGGAAGTTACAGAACGGGCAGGCGGCGTCGCGGAAGAAGCACAGCAGCGTGCGCCGGTCACCGCCGCCGATGGCGACCGGCTTGCCCTCGATATCATTCAAGGTCAGTTGCGGTGCCTTGACAGGCGCGGCCAGCCTCATGGCGCTTCTCCCCGTTCGTCCCGAATCGGAAGGGGCAGCCGCGTCAGCACCGCTTCGGTCATGCGGTCGCAGCGCGGGCCCAGGAATGGAAACGCGTCGTTCAATGCACTTGCCAGGTTGTCGTGCAAAGCGCTGCGCAGCAGCCGGCGCGCGCGGTGCAGGCGCGTCTTCACCGTCTCGGCACGGATCTCCAGCGCGGAGGCGGTTTCCTCGATGCTGCATTCCTCGATCTCGCGCATCACGAATACCACGCGGAACGGTTCGGGCAGCGCATCGATCGCGCGCTCGATCAGCGCACGCATCTGCGCGCGGCTGGCGTCGGCAACCGGATCTTCGCTGCCATAGCGGGTGGGGAACATGAGGATGCGTCCGTCGCCGTATTGTTGTGCAGCTTCGATCTGTTCGATATCGACGGTGGGCCGCCGCCTGCGCAGCCGGCCGTAGCATTCGTTGAGCACGACGCGGGTCATCCAGGTCAGCAGGCTCGCTTCGCCGCGAAACGTGTCGAGCTTGGCGAAGGCCAGTGTCCAGGCTTCCTGCACCGCGTCCTCGGCTTCCGCATCGTCGTTGAGCACGCCGCGCGCGACCCGGAACAGGCGCTGGTTGCCGCGCCGCATGATCTGGCGGAATGCCTCGCGATGGCCGCGCCGCGCGTGCGCGACCAGTTCGGCATCGTCGAGCGTGGCGTAATCGATGGCGAGTGCCTGGGACATACACGACCCCCTTCAACACCCATCCGATGCAGCAGCCGGGCCAAAGGTTCCCGGCCACGGGTTCGGCGCGTTCAGTGGGTCGAAGGCACCAGAGTCATCCGGTATTTCGCGGGACCGGGCAGCAGCGGCGTGGGCGCGCCGTGCACCCAGTCCTCGTGACCGGCGCCGAAGTACGGGGTCAACGGGTTGTCCGCCTGGCCTGCCGGCATTTCGAGGATGCCGTGGGTCTCGTCACCGGGCGAAACGTCCAGCCGCATCGAGGCGCCGAAATCAGGATGCAGCACGCGCGGCATGTCGCGATCCCCCGGCAGCGGGTCGGCCGGCATGTCGATGAACTTCGCCAGCCAGCCGGGCAGGGCGACGGCCAGCGGATGATCGATGCGCGCGGTGTTGTACGCGCCCCAGGTCTTGCCCGTGAGCGGCCCCGGGATTTTCGCAAGCTCATCGGCGACTTCCGTCGCGCTGTGCAGCAGCAGCGCGCTCCAGTCCTTGTATTGCGGATCGAGTAGCCACGCCGGCTTCTGCGTCACCATCGCCCATACCGCGTATTCGCCGAGTTCGGCGGAGGGCCATTCGAAATCCTTGCTCTTTTTCTTTGCCAGCGCGGCGAAGGGTGCCAGGGCGTCCTTGCGGACGCGGCTGTGGAAGGCGCGCACGACGCGGTAGCCGACGCTGTCCGATGCGGCCCGGGCCTGCCAATTTTCGACGTACGGCTTCAGCGCGAGCAGCTGCGCGCAGGAGGCACTCGTCCCGGCCGGCACGGGGGCGTTCGATGATCCGGGATCGCAAGTCGCGATCACATCCAGCAGCAGCTTTTGCCATCGCGCGAGGAACAGCGCGCGATTGTCGAGCTGCACGTTCAACATGTCGCCGGCGACGAAATGTTCGCGAGCGAGGAGATCATTGCGGATCTGTTGCGCGCGCGCACCCTGGTCGTAACCGCCGTCGCCCAGGAGTTTCAGTGCATCGCCGTCCACAAGCCGCTGGTTGGCCGTCCAGATCCGGTTGTTGCCGGGATTGAGGATGTGCGGATCCTGCGAGGGTGAGGCGAAACCGATCCAGCCGGTATTCGGCTTGCTCCAGTCCGCCGGAAGCGAAGGATCGAAACCTTCGCGCAGCGGAATCGCGCTGCCGGCGATGCTCCAGCCGATGTTGCCATGCGAATCGGCGACGACGAGGTTCTGCGGCGGGATGCCGATCAGCGGCGCCCAGCCGAGCGCATCCTGCACGCTGCGCGCGCTTTCCAGCTTCACCAGGTTGAGATTCAGTGCGCGCGGCATCTGCGCGATCCACGCCAGCGCCAGCGGAGTGCCGTCCACGTCCTTCGCCACGATCGGGCCCCATATCGTGTCCTCGACGTTGAGGTGGTGATCCGGCGCGCCGTGCACGCGGATGACTTCATCGTGGCGCTGGATGGTCGCCCAGCCGTCCGCGGTCTTGTAGCGCGAGGGGTCCTTGGGATCGCGGGTCACCCGCACCCAGTCCATCCAGTCACCTTCGGAATTGGTGAAACCCCAGGCGATGTGGCCGTTGCTGCCGATCACCAGCGCCGGCGCGCCGGGCAGAGTGACGCCATTGAGATCCAGCGTCTGCGAAGGCATGACCGGATCGGGCCAGCGCATCCGCGCGCGATACCAGATATCCGGCACGCGCAGGCCGAGATGGGGATCGTTTGCCAGCAAGGCTCCGGCGCCGGTGAGCGCACCGCCCACCGCGAAGCCGTTGCTGCCGATGCCGCTGTCGTGCCGGGCGGCGGCGAGGATCGCGGCCACGCCTTGCGCGACCTCCTTTTCGCCGATCGGGACCTTGCGCAGGTCAAGGACATCCGCGCCCGGCATCGGCGCGGGTCGCGTTGGGCTGCCGCGCAGCGGCGCCTGCCATTGCGGATCGGGCGCAAGCAGGAAGTCGGCGACTGGCCTGGGCAGCGCGTCGCGCAGCCGGGCGAAATTCAGTTCGCGCTTGTTCTCGCCCTGCTGGTTGAGGTCGAGGAACATGGCGTCGATTGCCAGCAGCGAATCCTCGTCGCGCCATTTCTGCGGCGTGGCACGCAACAGAAGGTATTCCCACGGGCGCACGTCCAGCGACTGCAATCCCGCATTGACGCCCTGCGTGTAGGCATCCAGCACGATGCGTTGCGCGGCCGGCAACTGCATCAGTTCGGCTTCCGCCAGCGCGCGGAAGCGGTGGATGCGATGGCTCTCGTCCACCTCCAGTGCCGCCTTGCCGACCAGTTCCGACAGTTCGCCGGCGGCCACGCGGCGCAAGAGATCCATCTGGAAGAAGCGCTCCTGCCCATGCAGGAAACCGAGCGCGTAGGCCGCATCCGCGCGGTTGCGTGCTTCGATCGTCGGCGTGCCGCGCGCGTCGCGGGTGATCGAAACCGGCGCGGACAGGCCGCGCAGGGCGATCGTGCCATCCAGTTGCGGCCGGCTGCCGGCCAGCAGCAGCCACGCGACCAGTGCCGCGATCGCGATCAGCAGCAACAGCGTGACGAAGATTCGGCCGAGCCAGCGCATGCGTTCGAGTCCTTGCAGGGGGCCCCAAGGTAATCGTCATTCCGGCGAAGGCCGGAATCCGGTGGCGATATCTTCGCATCCCTGCGATTGGGTCCCGGTCAAACCGTGGCCGGGATGACGACATATGCTCCTCAAGCCGTCGTTTCGATCCGCTCCACCCGTCGCAGCCCCCTGGGCAACAGGCCGCCGCGCTGGGCGCGACTGCCGCCGTATTCAACCAGGTCCGACCACTTCAGGATCAGCTTGCGCGCGCCGGCATGGAGCGTCACTTCGCCCTTGCCCTCGCTGACCGTCGCGATGCCCGCCACGCGTTCCTCGCCCGATTGCAGTTTCGCTTTCGGGATATCGATCAGCTTGTTGCCGCGTCCGCGGTCGAGTTCCGGAAGATCCGCGATCGAGAACATCAGCAGATGGCCTTCGGTCGTGACCACCACGACGCGGTCGCGCGCAGGGTCCGCGACGTAGGCGGGTGCGAGCACCCGTGCGCCCTCGTCCATGTTGATCACCTGCTTGCCGGCCTTCTTGTTGGCGAGCAGCGCCTCGAAGCGCGTGACGAAGCCGTAGCCCGCATCGCTGGCCAGCACCAGCCGCGTGTCGTTCTCGCCGATTGCCAGCGCATCGAAGCGCGAACCCGGTGATGGCGTGAAGCGCCCGGTCAGCGGCTCGCCATTGCCTCGCGCCGAAGGCAGCGTATGCGCGGGCGTCGAATAGCTGCGGCCGGTGGAATCCAGGAACGCGACCTGCTGCGCACTCTTGCCGCGCGCGGCGGCGAGGTATTCGTCGCCTTCGCGATAGGACAATTCGCGCGCCTCGATGTCGTGGCCCTTGGCCGCGCGAGCCCAGCCCTTGGCGCTCAGCACGACGGTCACCGGTTCGGACACGACCAGTTCGCTCTCGGCCAGCGCCTGCGCCGCGGCACGCGCGACCAGCGGCGAGCGGCGCGCGTCGCCGTACTTGTCCGCATCGGCTTTAAGTTCCTGCTTGATCAGCGTCCTGAGGCGCTGCTTCGACTTGAGCGTGACCTCGATCTTGGCGCGCTCTTCTTCCAGTTCGTCGCGCTCGGCGTTGATCTTCATCTCCTCCAGCCGCGCCAGTTGCCGCAGGCGCGTCTCGAGGATGTAGTCTGCCTGCTCCTCGCTCAGCTTGAAGCGCCTGATCAGCACCGGCTTCGGCTCGTCCTCCGCGCGCACGATCCGGATCACTTCGTCCAGGTTGAGGAAGGCGATGCGCAGGCCTTCCAGCAGGTGCAGCCGGCGCTCGACCTTGCCGAGGCGATGCTGCAGCCGGCGCGTCACCGTGTCGGTGCGGAAGCGCAGCCACTCCTCCAGGATCTGCTTGAGCGTCTTGACCTGCGGGCGGCCGTCCAGGCCGATCATGTTGAGGTTGACGCGGAAGCTCTTTTCCAGATCGGTTGTCGCGAACAGGTGTTGCATCATCGCGTCGGTATCCACGCGATTGCTGCGCGGGATCAGCACCAGCCGCACCGGGTTCTCGTGGTCGGATTCGTCGCGCAGGTCCTCCAGCATCGGCAGTTTCTTGGCGCGCATCTGCGAGGCGATCTGCTCGATCACCTTCGCCGGAGAAACCTGGTGCGGCAACGCGGTCAGCACCACGTTGCCGTTCTCTTCCCGGTAGACGGCGCGGCAGCGCACCGAACCCGTTCCGGTGGCGTACATCGAGATCAGCTCGTCGCGCGGCGTGATCACTTCGGCCTCGGTCGGGAAATCCGGTCCGCGCACGTGCTCACACAGCGCAGCCACGCTCGCATCGGGTTCGTCCAGCAGGTGGATGCACGCGCTCGCGACCTCGCGCAGGTTGTGCGGCGGAATGTCGGTCGCCATGCCGACGGCAATGCCGGTGGAGCCGTTCAACAGCACGTGAGGCAGGCGCGCCGGCAACCAGGACGGTTCCTGCAGCGTGCCGTCGAAGTTCGCCACCCAATCCACCGTGCCGTGCGCGAGTTCGCCCAGCAGGACCTCGGCGATCGGCGTCAGCCGCGACTCGGTGTAGCGCATCGCCGCGAACGACTTGGGATCGTCTGGGGAACCGAAATTGCCCTGGCCGTCGATCAACGGATAGCGGTACGAGAACGGCTGTGCCATGAGCACCATCGCCTCATAACACGCCGAATCGCCGTGCGGATGGAACTTGCCGATCACATCGCCGACGGTGCGCGCGGACTTCTTCGGTTTGGCGGTGGCGGCAAGGCCGAGTTCGCTCATCGCGTAGATGATGCGGCGCTGCACGGGCTTGAGCCCATCGCCGATGAAGGGCAGGGCACGGTCCAGCACCACGTACATCGAATAGTCGAGGTACGCGCGCTCGGCGTATTCGCGCAGGGGAATCTGTTCGAA